>NZ_CP121274.1:3195185-3834223 GCF_029639405.1 Microbacterium proteolyticum | reverse complement strand
CCCCTCCTCGCTCGATACCGAACGAGGACACCCTCAGCCCTGGGCCAAATCAGACCGACAACGACACCCCGGCAGCCGACGAGCTGGGCCAAATCAAAGCGACAAGCCTGGGCCAGCTAAGCGTGACAGAGCCAGTTTCCGGTGTCACGCATGCGCTCGCTCCGACGGAGGATCCCGTCGTCTTGAAACGCGCCATCGTCGAGGCGGTCCGAAGCGGCGGCGACTTCGTCGACGCCATCCTCGACGGTGGACAGCGACTCAGCTTCCTCATCACGGGTATCGTTCCCGTCGTCATCACCGTGGAGACGATGGTGCTGGATGGCGAGGCAGCCGATAGGGGATCGACCTCCTGGCGGCCGGACTTCGATCCCGCCTACCAGGAGCAGAGCCCCTACGACCTGATCTGAACGTCGCCGTCCGCACTCGGAGCATGGTTCACACGTCGGTAACGCCGTATGGCTGTCGCATGCACAGACGGCGAGGTCGGCTTCCGTTCCTTGTCGGTCACCGTTCTCTCCCCAGTAATAGCTACCGCGGCTTCTGTTTCGGGAAGTGCCGCAGTTTGGTCACCGGGGTGGTTCTCACGAAGCGGGTCTATCACGTCTGCGGGTATGCGGATAGGCGGGAGATGATCGTGGCCGAGAGGCGCAGTCTCGGAGCATGCGCGCGATCAGCTTTTCGGGATCTTCCGTTATCACGACGAACGATGTGTCGGAGGCTTTGACGCAGCTCGCCCGGGGCCTGGCCATGGCCGGCGTCACCGATGTGCTCCGCATCCCGATTTGCGACGGTCGCGGCGGCGAGACGACCGCGGAGCTGGTCGTAGGGCCGGGGGTGGGGATGATGAGTGTTCCGTTTGCGTGGATCGAGGCGGAGCCGGATTTCTCCACGGCCTCCACGATGTTGCGCATGCACGCGCAGTACCCGTTCTCCTCACAGCCGCAGAGTGCGGTGTTCGAGGATGAGTCGGCGCCGGCACCCACATGCCTAGAGTGGTGGGACTGGTAGCCGCGCGAGTTCTATCGCTATTTGTTCGGATGGCGCCGAGAAGGCCGGGAAACGCATCGCGCTCGGGTGCGGGGCTCCCCATCGGCCGGTGGACGCGTACAGTCGCGAACATGTGGACAGTGCTGATCATCCTTCTTGTGTTGTGGGTCGTGCTCTCGATCGTCGGGTTCACTTTCCAGGGGCTTCTCTGGCTCGGGATCATCGGCATCGTGCTGTTCGTGGGGACCGTAATCTTCGGTCTCGTGCGCCGCAGCGCCGCGCGACGTTCGAGCTGATCCGCGCGGGGTCGGCCGGTGTCAGACCCCTCCTATCCCCGCGACAGTCGCGCGCGTAGAGTCCGGCTATGAGCGACATATCGACGGACGACGAGGACGAGACCGCGTCTGAGCATTGGTCGGATGACGGCGGCAATAGCTCGGACGAGTCTCGTCGGGCCCGCGCCCGGCGAGGACGGTGGGCGGACGCGACCGGAGAGCACTGGCAGGGGTACGCCCCCACGGTGGAGACCCAGGCGCGACGAGACGCGGAGATTGCGCGCGCCGCGACGGCGTCCTCATCCGACCGACCCTCACCCGCCAATGACGCGCCCGCGTTCGGGCGGCCAGTCACCAGCAGCAGCGCCACCGAAACGAACGAGGAGTCCGCTCACTCATGATCACCGAACCCGCCACCATCTCCTCCGACAGCGACCTGGGGCTCACCTCTGTCCTCCCTGGCTCGCTCCCGAACAGCCTGGGAACCGCCGACGCCCCGCAGCGGTACCAGATCGACGCGGTGTTCAACCGCCGCCCCCTTCCCGAAGAACTCACCGCTCTGCGCGCGGAGACCGCCGCCCTCACGGATGCCGGCTACCCCGAGGTCACCCTGACCGTCTCCGACCGGCGACTCGAGATCCACCAATCCAACCTCGAAGAACTCGAGAGCGGCCTCTCGACCGTGCTCGCCGATGTTCTCGCGCGAATCTCACGCAACGTCCGCGAGGAACGTGAGAACGCACGACAGCAGGCCGAGCACGCCGCCGACATCGAACACGTCCGCTCCGACGACGTGATCCGCCGGGCCGCCCGCATCGAATTTCGCGCTGGCAGCTGAAAGTCCGGCCGCACCGCGCCGGGCACAGACATCGTGAGTACCCGGTGCCGCGCAGTATCTCGAATCCGGCGTCGGCGACAGATCGTGTTCAGCCGTTCATGCCAGAGGCGATCTAGCGACGTACGGTGCCGACATGGGGGTTGAGGTGGTGACGGGTGTGGTCCAGGTCCGAGGGGTGGGGAAGGTCACCTATCGAATGCAGGAAAGCGCGAACAGAGATCGAAGCATAGTTCTTCGAGCGCTGGTAGAGGCTCGGTACGCAGACAGCGGTCACCCCATCCAGGATCAGAATGAGTGGTACGCGGTCGCCGTCCACCTCGGCGCCATGTGAGCCTCCATGGAATCTCCCCTCACTCGGTCCGGCACACCCGCGCCGCACCGCGCCTGCAGTATCCAAGCGGACAGCTTCGATGTGCAGTTGACCGTGTCCAAGGCGACGCCACGGCTTCTTCCCTTGCCGCCACGGACCCTCCGAGCATGACGCTCTACAAAGTCCCGGGCATCGGAGTGGTCGACGTCACTCTGACGGAGCACCGGTTCGGAATGACCGGAGAGATCATCGTCCTGCTCGGGGAGGTCCGCCGCGTCACCGGAGAGCCGGTCAGCGCCGAAGCCCACGAACGCACCGCCCAATTTCTTCACCACAAAGGCGTCATCTAACCCCCCACGCCGCGGAGCAGCGCATCACCGGCGCGAATCAGGTGACGGGCCTCTCGATACGTGCCCGCGCGTCGCGTTCGATGAACAGTGGGACGAAGTCCTTCACCCTCGCGCGAGCAAAATGTTGCCGGGCGGCTTCGACCGCGGCACGAACCTCGGCGGGCGCGATCTGCGGATAGCGCTCCTCAAGGCGTTCGATGATCTCGCTGATCGCGGCGTCGGGATCGGGCGACTGCTTCTCCACACCTGGATGCTACTGAATAGAACCGGGAATGTAACAGCGAGTGGCAGGCACATGGCCACGCGGCTGTCCTCGACGGACACCTGGTCGGCCGAGCCGCTCAATGGGAGCTTCTCGAGCGGGTCAGGCCTGTGCAGCCTGGTAAGCCTCAATGATGGGTCCCGCGATGCGTCCACGGTCGCTCACGGAGTGACCGTTGGCCCGCGCCCACTCGCGGATGGCGTTGAGGTCGAGGTCGCTCTTCGCGCGCGAAGCACGGGCCGGGGTGGTGCGGCGACTCGGGGAACCGATCGGGCGGGCGGCATCGACGTAGGGAGCAAATGCGGCGTAGAACTTGTCGGCGTTCTTCTCGGACAGGTCGATTTCGTAGGAGCGACCTTCGATCGAGAAGGTGATCTGCTTTCCTTCTCCCTCATCGAGGGTGGTGCCATCGAGGTCGTCGATAACCTGAGCAATCTGTCGCGTAGCCATATCTTCGACCTTATGAGCAGCCCCGACGTTTTCGCGTGATTGAGTCACCGAAACCCTGCAGCTTCTTGCCCGGATTCGCGAAAGCGCTATGCCCGCAGAACGGCGGTCGCCAACCACAGGACAACTGCGATCTGGAGAAACAGCGCGGCATAGCCGACGACGCACGCGGCCAGGGCGATCTTTCCGCCGTCACCGCCGTGGGCGCGGATGATGTGACGGCTGACGTGACCGAGCACGATCCCGAGCAGGCTGCCGACGACGCTCAGGATGAGTGCCGCGACCGGGAGCGCGATGCCGTACTTGCCTGGAACGGGCCGGCTGGTGCTCTTGCTCGGCACGAACGCACCGAAGAGGAGCACCAGCGCGACGGGAAGGCACAGCATCATGTAGGCGAACAGCAGGTTCGCTGTCAGGACGCCGACGAACACCCCGACCACGCTGGCACCGATGCCCAGGACTGCCACGATCCCTGGCTCGAGCTCGGTCATGGGAACGCGGCGCGACGATGGAACTTCGACTTCGACGGAGTCGTTGGCAACCGTCATCACAGACTCCTTTTGTGCCGCACGGTGGAATAACTCAAGACTTCGTTTGGTTGGCGACCGGTTCTCGTGATGCTGGCGGCTACCGGTTGGCGAGGTTGGTGAGGATCGCCGGGATATTGAGAGTGAACCAGTTGCGGAGCCGCGTGAGCTTATCGGCTATGGTGGCGTCGGCCAGTTGGCTGATGATGCCCCGTACGACAAGGTCACCGTCGTGCCAGACGGCTTGGCAGGCAACGTTCTCCGAAGAGGTTGGGCAGAAGGCGTAGAGCTTTCCTCCGGCCAGGTCGGTCTCCGTTGTGCCGTCCGCCCCGACGTAGAGGTTTGCCCGCTGCTGGGGACTGCCGCTGCTTTCCCCGTCGAGGCTGAAATCGATGTTCAGTTGATTGGTGTCACACGACACGGCGTAGGCATCCGTGTTGTTGGCGGTGGAGTCAAACTGCGTCGTCGTGATACCACTCATGCCCTGGGTGATGTCGGCCACGCTGCCTGCTGGACAGTCGCCAAGGGTGAGGGTTTCATCAGTGGCCCGTGAGGACACCGTCCGGATGGTCGCGGTCGCTCGGGCGATGGTCGTGCTGTCGACGGTCGGTGGGGTGTAGCTAGAAATCGTCGGGATAGCGCAGCCGTCGATAGGCGTGGAAGCCCAGTACAGCCGCTGATCCCCGTTAATACCGCCCGTGCCGCGGAGCAGACAGCTGGGTGTGCTCGTCGAGGAGAGTCCGCTTCCAGCTCCAGCGGCCCATCCGAGCGGTGTATCGAGGGCCGTGATGAGCGCGGGAGCGGATGCTTCCTCGACTTCGAATTTCGTGGTCACGGGAACGGACTTCGTCACGGAGCCGCCGGCTGTGACGGAGGTAGTCGCATCACCGAGGATTGACCAACTCGTCAGCGCGCAGAGCCCAGTGGTCGCTCCCGTTTCGGCGTCGGCGACGTCGATGAGTCCCTTCTGCGAACAGACCGGAGATGACGGAGACCACAGCGGATTGACGCTGAGTTTGCTAAGCGCTGGCCCCACCGGAGCGTTACGACCTGACGTGGTGTTCCGGAGCGTCACGTCCGCGAGGAAGGTGCTACTGACAGTCACGAATCCGGGCTTGGCGTTTTCGATGCTCGACGTAGTGCTCACCGTCATCGCAGACACCACGACCGTGAAGGTATAGCCGTCAGTATCGGAGAGAGGGAAGGTGCCACTCCCGAAGACGGGTGGCGTCACTGCTCCCAGGTTCACCGCCCGGTACGGCATATCCCGCTGCGGCGGCGCCGTACTTTCCTCAACCGGTTCCGGCGCGGCGGCAGAGCCGCACCCGCTAAACACCAGGCTTCCAGCGAGCAGTCCGAGCAGAAGAATCCGCCTACGTGACGTCCTTCGGTTAGGCATTGCGACGTCGCCGGACGAACAGCACCACCGCGATCCCCGCAGCCAGAAGCAGTGCTCCCACACCGCCCCCGACGCTGCTTGCCACCGGATCGATACCCGTGACGGCCAGAACGGGAGTTGACGGCGTCGACGACGGGGACGGGACGCTGATGGGCGTCGCGCTCGGGGTCGGGGAAGGGGTGTCGGTCGGGGATGCCGTGGGCGACGGGGAGAAGGTCGGGGACGGCGTGGGCTCCGGTGTCGGCGTCACCGTTTCCGTTGGGGTAGGCGTCGGGCTCGGGGTGGTGGTTTGGGTGGGTGTAGGCGTCGGGGTCGGCTCGGGATCACAGGCTCCGGCCTCGAAGTCCTGGTAGGCGAGGTAGCGATTCGGGTCGTCGGTGAAGCCCACAACAATGTGCGAGAACGTGGCATTGTCGTACGACACCTGGGCGGTGTAGATGCCGTCCGCGTTCGGAACAGCGGACTGCTCATTCGGCCCGTAGTTGACCGACACCGACAGCGACGGGTAGCCACCGTCGGGCGCTGGGCCGTAGTCCGTGGAGATGTCGATGACGCCACCTGCCGTGCTCGTGCAGTCGAGGGTCATGGTGGTAGACGCAGCGTTGGCCGCTGAGATGCCGCCAAAGGTCGCCAGACTCACCCCGAGACCAGCGGCGATCGCAAGAGACAGGGCCTTCCAGCGGCGGGGAAGGCGAGATTCGAGGGTCGAGCCGATGGTCGTGGCGCGGATCGAGGAGCGCGAAAGAGCAGGGCGAGGTCGGGTCATGGCGAGGGTCCCCCAGGGCGTGAGTGTGAGCAGGAAGCGCGGCAACGCTACTCATAAGTAGCACATACTCCAGCGCCAAGCGACTTATAAGTATGTAGACCGATAAGTAGCCAGGTGATGCCGTGGAGGAATGGAAGGAGAGCTTCAGCGCCGACTCGGGCAGAACCTGCGTGCACACCGCCAAGCGCTGGGGCTCAGCCAGGAGCAGTTCGCGGAACGGCTCGGCTACCACCGCACCTACATCGGCGGCATCGAGCAGGGCCTTCGCAACCTCAGCCTTCGCTCCGTGGAACGCCTGGCGGCGGACCTCGACATCGACCCGCTGGAGCTTCTCCGCGAAGCTCCAGCGGGCTGATGCTCGGCACGGACTTACGAGGCGCCTCGCAGCTGGTCGAGGAGGGCGCCAAGCGCAGTGTGTATGCGCGCTGCGCTCTCGAGCGTGACATCGATGAACTGCCGCTCGCCAACGATGGCGACCCAGACCGTACGATCGCCGCTGACCGACTGCGACGCCTGCAAGGAGAACTCGGCTGCCTCGTGTCGCTGCTCCCCGTCGCGAGTCGCGTTGGACAGGCGCACGGGAATGACGACCGGCACGAGGGTTTGCACGCTCTGGTGGTAGCGATCCGACGGGAGATCCTGACCCTCGTGATCTCCGGAGCACCAAGCGGGGCAGGATGACTCGCAGCCAGAGGGGGTGTTCAAAGGCATAGTGGACCCTTCATACAAGGGGCCACCCTCACGCTCACTATAGAGGCAGCCCGCGCCGGGCTGGGAACTCAGCCAGGTCTACCGCCCAGACCGCGGCGAGATCGAGACTCTTGGCGATGCGGATGTGGACGGCGTGTAATAGTCAATCGAGATTTCATCGCCACCCGATCAGTCGCTGTTCGGGAAGTAGCTCGGGACAGTACCCACACCCACAGACCGACGTCACAACAGGTAGAACCAATGCGAACCCAGGACTTCTGCCTCTTGCCTCGCTCAGGGCTGTCGCATCCCCTGTCCAGGCCGTCGCATTTGTGGTGGCGCGCCGTGCTGGTGCCCTGTTGCGCCGTACCGCTAGTGTCTCGCCCAGGGGGTTGAAATGGCGCACGATGACGACGAGCGGGCCGACACGCCTGATGAGCGAGGAACGCTTATTCTCAGGGACCCGGTTCACGACTACTTCGTGCTGCCTGCGCAGCTCGAAGGTCTCCTGGGACAGTGGCCCGTCCATCGGCTACGCCGTATCGCACAGACTTCACTGGCCAGCATTCAATACCCGTCGCTAACGGGCACACGGTTCGAGCACAGTCTCGGCGCGATGCATTTAGCACGTCTCGCCTGGCGCGAAATCTGGAGCAGAGTCGACGATGTGGACGACCCGGACGGATTTGTCGCAGCGGTGCGAAAAGACTTGATCTCGAAGCCCCCAGTTGGGGGCAAACAGCTCGACAAATACACGGAAGAATGGGTCGCAAATGAGAGTGTCTTCAAAAAGAAGTTTGAGCGATCCGTAAGCTTCGCGCTAGCCGCCGCCGGCCTTCTGCACGATCTGGGCCACCCTCCGTTTTCGCACGCGCTCGAGTCATTTTTCGCCAGGCATATGGGCGTGTTAATTGAAACAAAATCGACCCTTGAAGAGTTGCGGACAGAAGCTGCGCTTGGCGTTAGTGCTCAGTTCCACGAAATCGCCGGACTGCATTTGGTGAAAAGCCTGAATTGGAGCGCGGCGACCGAAATATCCCGGGAATTAGTACTCCGTATTCTCATTGGCGGTCCCGCCGACTCCTGGGTATCCGTTCTACACGAGATCATCTCGGGCGAAATAGATGTGGATCGGATCGATTACATCGTTCGAGACGCCAATCGCGCTGGAACGGAGTTCGGTGCGGTTGACTCGACGCGGCTACTCCAGTCGCTGAAGCTGCGTGCCGTGGGAAGCGCCAGCCCAGAGGGCGAGGCGGCGTGGCGTGTGGGGTACGAATACCGGGGCAGAAGCGCCATTGAGACCTTCCTGACGAACAGGATGAGGTATTACCAGTGGGTGCTCTTCCATTATCGAGTGGTGGCTGCCAATAAGTTTCTTGAGGAGGCGTTGGAAGAAATCGTCCGAGTGGAGAATGCCACCCCTACAAATGCGAACGACGCCAACATCTCCGCGCTATTCCGACGCCTGCGTCCCAATCTCAGCTATTTCGGCGGCCCCAAAAAGCGGATGTACCCAATTAAGACGGCAGAATCAAAGGGCGCGGCTGGAATTCATAACGCGAGCGACTCTGACGCGATTCGCACCGCCGCGGAGGTCGACGACAGTGTCGTAACCGTCTGGCTGAAGGAGGCTGCTCGCCGCGCACGTGCAATACGCGAGTCGAAAATACACACGACACACTCAAGGCGGCTTGCAAAATTCGAGTCGCTCTATGGTGCGATTGCCTTCAGGGAGCAGGGCTGGCTATCGCTCTGGGAAGATGAGGCTGACTTTGTAAGCGCCGCGGAAGGATTGCGCCTTTCGCTACTTCCGATCCTCGAGGATACGGGGAAAACCCTTGAGGATATTCGCGATGCCCAAGGGGACGCCGATGCGGACGAGACGAGCGAGCTAAATCTCGAGATCATGAACTTGTCAGCGATCCAGCTGAAGATGGAAGATGATGCTGGCAAGGGGCTGAATCGACTCGCCAAGCGCCTGCTCCATGATGTACCGAACTCAGGCGGTGATGGTGAAGACGCCGGGGGTGTCGGGACACAGCCATGGCATGAAGTTGCACGCCTACCCAGCTTTGAATTGAGAAAGCGGGCGGAGCGGAGACTCCAAGACCGCCTGGCGGAAACGCCGCTTCAACCCGGTGGAACCATCGTGGAATGGGTGGTTTCGTTTCAATCCACTACCGCCGTGAAGGAGGATGCAGACGCGGTGGCCATTTTCAAGGGAAACAGAACAGAAAGGATATCGGATTTCAGTGCAATGGCAAAAGGCCTCAATGATCTGACCGCCCGGTATCCACAATTGTTCGTTTTCGCGGTACTTCCCGCTGGCAGTTCTGGCGATCTCGAAGCGCTGAGGCTACCGGCAATCGAGCATTTCCTGTCCGTATTTCCAAATTGGGTGCACAACGAGTTCAACCTACTTGCGATAGGGACGTACCTTGAATGAGGGCAACGTCCTTGCATTGGGAGTATAATGGTGAAAGATACAAACGTTGATGGAGTCAAAAATGAGATGGAAAAAGCTGAAGGGAGCCGCGGGCGCAAACCTAGTGTCGAAGGAGTCATAGTCGACTTCCTGATAAAGAATGATCTCGGTGTCACAACAGACGAAGAATGCTTGCAATACGCGAGGCGAGAGTTGGGAGATGGGCTACCAGCCGACCGGGTCGCGCTCGCGTTAGGTTACATATCGTTCGGATCGCTAATACATTATTCTCCCTCCACAGGTCGGGTTGAAGTCGATTCGGAGCGGAGGCAGAGCTTTCTCGAGTCCCGCAACCGGTCACGTTCATGAGTGATGCTGCGGCCATCATTGGCGAACTTTCAGATCTTCTGGGTGCCGTCGCGTGGCCTTTAGTGGCGGTGTTTCTTGCTATCTACTTCCGGAAAGATACATCCCGTGCGCTAAGGGCAATTCGGAAAAGGATCCTAAGTTCGCAGGAGTTGAGTCTACAAATCGGGGCTCTGCGCGCGGCCGCGAATGGATTTATTGAACAAGCGGCGATCGCGTCGCGTGACGTGATATTGCGGGCGTCACCACCGGCCAGCCCGATTGTGATCGAGGAAGCGACCAAAGCGCTCGCTCCAGCAGAAGCAGCGGCGGAGCCCGTAGAACAAGTAAGACTGGCTCGCGAGGCGGTATCTGAACGTCTGCGAGTTCTGCTTGCGGACCACGGAGCACCCGCCAATGACCTTTCTCTGGACGCGCTGGCGATTGAGGCCCGCCGTCTGGGGCTGATAAGCCCGGAGGTGGAAGCCTCAATCCGGCAGTTGTCTACTCTTGCCGGGGTTGTAAGCGGGTCGGGTGCGACTGCGCCGAATCAACGAGCCGCAAAGGCCTTCTCCTCGCTGGCTAAGGCGGTCCTACAAACTATGCCAACACCGGACTGACCCCCCCGGCCCTGGGATCCGATCACGTGGATTTCGTCGATCAGATGTCTCGCGCACGATCAAAATACATCGACGCACGAATCAATGACGGTGCGCGTGGGGCAGGTCGATCGACGCGAATGGCGTAGCGTGAGGGGGCAGTCTCGTTCTTTCGTTATTGACTCGTCGTGGCGCACCCCCTCCCAGCATCCGGGGTAGCTCGTGTGGTGGGCTAGGGAGCGTTCCGCATCCACCTAACGCCACAGTGCGAGCGTCGCACCTGACTCACGCTCTGTGACGAACGCCGATCCCAAGCCTGGCGTCCGCAGACTGGCGCTGATCCCCCAGACGGGCCAGATGGGCATGGTCCAAAACACATGCGCTTCGAATTCATCCTCGCCCGGCTCTACGGTCAGAAGGGGAACATCGTCGAAGCGCTCCTTTGCGCTAAGGAACCGGTCGCCCTTCTTCGAATCGTGAAGCTCAAACTCCCGCTCGACCTGCTCACCGTTGATGTAAACGTGTGGCCTCCGCCACTGCGCGCTCTTCGGGATATCGAGTAACAAGCCCATAGTGACACCGCCGTCCATCTCCGTGACGACAAGCTTCGCCCACGGACGGTCGAGTGCCGCCGTATCCCTCAGGATGACACTGAGCTTGTTCGCGCCACGGTCACTGCGGCGAAGTCCCGTGCGGCGATCCACGAAGTGAACCCGTTCGTAGGCCTCCAGCCGCTGGTTCAAACTCTCCCCGTCGAGTCCGACGCCGCATGTCTCGAAGTAGGCGCGGATGTCGCTGGCGGACTCGCTGCCGTGCTGCGCCAGCGCGTCCATGAGAACGCTCAGTGCTCGCTCGGTGCTCCCGCGTCCGATTGCGTCGGTGAGCGCGTAGGACGTGGCGATGTTCTCCAGCGAGAGCGGGACCGGCTTCGTCCGCAGCGCTCGTAACTCCGTTTCGATCTCGCGACGCAGCGGGTCGTCCTTCACGGTCCCATCGTGTCATTTTCGTGTCAGTGACTGCATCTTCGAGGTCTCGGAGCCTGGATGTGCGGGGTTTTCCGCACATCCAGGAAGGAGACACAAGATGTTGAACACTTCGAAGGAGCTGTCATCCCTCGGTGGCGGTCTCAGTTCGTCCGGTCAGACGCAGCTGAGCCTCGGCCTCCAGCGTCAGACGCGTCGTGAGGTCGAGCGGGTGCAGTCTCGGGCCATCGTCGCAAAGCTGACCGAGGACGGTCGGGCGTTCCTGACGCACACCGCCCTAGAGCACGTCGGCGCGTTGACAGCGCTCGAGCAGCACCTCATCACGGTCGCACCGCTCGGTGAGGCCCGCTACCGCGAGATCGTCGACAGCTTCACTCTCGGCGCCTCCGCGGCGATCCGGCGGTGGTCGTGAGATGGCTGTCCTCGGGCTGCTCGCGCTGCCGTTCATGCTCGTCGGCTGGATCATCTACGGTCTGTGCACCGGAGGTGAGTGGCTCGTGAGGTACTTCCTCGACCGCCAGGAGCGCCGACGCGTCGCCATCGAGGCGGAGCTCGACCGCAAGCAGGCCGAGCTGCGCGCCACCATCCTCAGCCTGTCGGAGCAGCTGAACGGCAACGCTCACGAGGCCCGCAAGGCCCTCATCCGGGAGTCCTTCCTCGCCCGCGGCGAGATCCCGAAGGACTGATCCCACCCCGCGCCCGGGGCGGTGACATCAGGAGCTTCCTGGCGTGCACCGTCCCGGGCTTCTTCACCCCCAGACCGTCCCGATCGGACACTTGGCGATTCCGCCCTGATGCCTCATACGTGATGGGGCAGCCGCCGGGACTCCACGTCGAACGTCCGGCGAATGAAGAAGACCGCTGCAGGAAGGAGGGTTCCATGCACACCACCAACACCAATGTCGTCACCGCCGACGCACCCGAGGAGGGTGAGGAAAGCTCACCGCCGGGTTGCCTGAAGCGGTACCAAACCATCCTCGCGGACCCCGCCTGGATGGCGGGTCAGCAGGGAAAGTTCGGCGCCGAGTCAAAGTACCCCCTCATGCACCTCGACGCGATCAAGGCCATGCCCGTGGGCGAACTCGCCGAGGAGAACGCTCACCTGTACCTGTGGTGCTACCCGGCCACCCGCTACGTCGCCGAGGACGTGATGCGCGCCTGGGGGTTCGAATTCAAGGACGAGTTCGTCTGGGGCAAAGACCAGATGGGCCTCGGTCAGTACTTCCGTCACGCTCACGAAACGCTGCTCCTCGGAGTGAAGGGAAAGCTTCCCGTGAAATTCCGGGGTCAGCGTTCCTTCGCGATGCTGCCCCGGCAGGACCACTCCCATAAGCCGGAGGAGGTCCACGTCATGATCGAGCGCCTCAGCCCGGGCCCGTACTTGGAACTCTTCGCCCGCCGGCCCACGCACGGCTGGGACATCTGGGGCAACGAGGTCGAGTCCGACATCCGTATCCCCGGCTATCCCGTCCCCAGCGATTCCCTGCCGCCGCGCGATCTGGATCCGCGTTCGGAGGCCGAGCGTGCCTGACCTGATCCAGCTGTCCTTCATCCCTTTGGAGGTTCCTGATGTCCTCATCCGAAAAGACCGTCCTCGGCCGGTTCGTGTCGGTCTGCGCCATGGTCGCGTTCGCAGCGTTCCTGCTGTGGCTGGCCGTCTGGCTCATCCAGCAGATCTGGGTCTGGCTCCTCATCGCCATCGTCCTCGCCGGGGTGATCACCGTGACGGTGATCTTCCTCCGGTACCGGCGCGACCGCTGGTTCCGGTAGGAGGCCGCTCATGAGCGCACCGAACAAGCGCGGTCGCGGTCGTCCGAAGCGCGAGTACCGCATCCGTGTCCGCGGCGAGCGGCGTGAGATCCCGGACTACGACAAGCTCGCCCGCGCCCTCCTCGAACACGCCGCCATGCAAGAACGCGAGCGACGCGAAACCGACACCGCCTCGAAGACGCGGCCCTCCGTCGACGTGTCCACCGAAGGCGAGGAAGGCGGCGCCTCATGATCAGCACCGTCTGGCGTGACCTCCACTTCCAGCCGCCCGTCGACGGTCAGCAACTCCTCGGCTTCCTCCAGGCGCTGGCCGCAGACCCGGGTCGGGGCGGGCTGGTCTGGGAGGCCCGCACCGAGGCCGGGAAGACACGCCATCTTCTTGGCGGCGACACCGACCTGTCCGCCGCCGTATCGACACTGCGCCGTCTCATACCCGGCACCGTCGTCACTCCCGCCGAGCCGCGCGCCACGGTGGAGCGGGCGGGCCGTATCCGTATGAGTGGTCGCCACCTCGCGCTCTCGGTCGACGCGCATGGGCAGAGCCTGCGGGCCGTGCTGGCGGCCCTGTCCGGCGCGACGGGGAAGGACGATGTCCTCGTGCTCCAGGTTGTGCTCGGGCGGGCACTGGCTCCGGAGCTTCTGCCATCTGCCGCACCGGATCCTGGCACCTCGCTCGGCGCGCTACTGCTAAGGGGGACGACCCCGGCCTCGTCGGGGCTGCGCTCCCGGATGCAGGACAAACTCGCCCAGTATCGATTCCGCGCCGTCATCCGCATCGGCGTCACCAGCCCCTCACCAGTGCGTCGCCGATTGCTCGTCCACAGTCTTCTCGCGGCCATCCGCACCCTGCAGACCAGCGGCGTAAAGATCTCGCTTACGACGAAGAACCCGGCCAACCTCGACGCCGGGCTTATCCCGCTGCGTCAGCCCCTGGCGCTGACCAGCGAGGAACTACTGCCGCTGCTGGCCTGGCCGATCCAGGATGGCAACCTTCCGGGCTTGCCGGATCGTCACCCGCGCCGTCTCGCTCCTCCCGCCACCTACACGCCGCCGAAGTCACGTGTGTTCGCCACCACCACCGCGCCCGGCTTGACCGCCGCGATCGGGATCGGGATAGAGGACGCCACGCGGCATAGTCACGTGTATGGGCCGACGGGGTCGGGGAAAAGCACGCTCTTCTTACACCTCATCAAGGCCGACATCGACGCCGGTCGGTCGGTCGTGGTCGTGGATCCGAAGAGAGATCTCGCGCAGGACGTCCTGCGCCTCATACCGGCGAACCGGACGGGCGAAGTCGTGATCATCGACCCGCTCCTCAGGCGCCCCGCTGGCATCAACCCGTTCGCCGGTCTCACCGGGCTGGATGCTGATGAGCGTCGACCGTTGGTGGCGGAGATCATGCTCGACCTCTTCCGCGGGCTCTTCCCAAGCGCCTTCGGCCCGCTCACCGCCGATACCCTGCACGCCTCGTTCCTGACTCTGACCTACGCGCCCGACGCCAGCCTCGCGGTGTTGCCTCGGCTCCTCACGGATCCCGCATACCGGCGCAAGGTCGTCGCGCGGATCCAGGATCCGACGCTGCAGAGCTTCTGGGCGCAGTACGACGCCAAGAGCCCCGGACAGCAAGCCGCCGCGGTCGGGCCGGTCATGACGAGGCTGAGGCAGTTCCTGCTCCGCCCGGGCGTGAGAGCGGTGCTGGAGCAGACCCACCCCGCCTTCAATCTCGCGGACCTGTTCACGAAGCCCCGGATCCTGGTGGTGAGTCTGAACAAGGGCCTGCTCGGTACGCAGGCGGCCAGCCTCCTCGGCTCACTAGTGGTCAGCCAGCTATGGCAACTCATCCTCGCCCGCGCCGCCGTACCGCCGGAGAAGCGGAAGCCGGTCTCGATCTACATCGACGAGGCTCAACACTTCCTCCACATCGGCGACCTCGGCGAAGCCCTCGAACAGTCCAGATCGCTCGGTGCCGCGTGGCACCTGGCCCACCAAAACCGTGCGCAGATGCCCGAAAAGCTGCTGCGGACGATTGATGCCAATGCGCGGAACAAGATCATCTTCGGCCTCGAGGACGACGACGCCAAGCTCGCTGCCCGCACCACTGGGCTTGATCCGGAGGACTTCACCCGCCTCCCGCCCTATGAGATCTACGCCAGCCTCCAAAACAGCGGCGCTCGCACCGGCTGGTTCTCGGGTCGCGTCCTCCCGCCACCGAAGGCCGTCTCGTCCGTCGAGGCCGTCACCGCTGAGGCCGAAGCCCGCTACGGGACCCGCCACGCTGTACACACTCCCGACTGCTCGTCCAGGGTGACGGCTGAGGGTGACGAATGGGATGACGCCCAGGGTGATGGGCGGGGTGACGAGGGTGATAACGAGCCCATCGGGCGCACGAAACGGAGCCCGAAATGAGCGCATTTGAAGAGAAGCAAGTGCGTCCGGTCGATCGACCCGTCCGATGCACAATCACCACCCATGAAGCCCGTCAGATCGGCGATCCACAGCCATATTGGGGATCGACTGTCCCGCTTATAGCGGGAACCAACACCCCCAACCCGGCCACCGGAAGGGGGACGGCATGACTCCCACGATGCGGCCCTCGCGCTACGTCACGTCCACCCAGCTGCAACAGCTCCGCAGCGACTTGTCGGAGCGGGACTGGGCGCTGCTCCGGTTCCTGAGCCGCCACTGCTACGCCACCACCAAGCAGCTCCGGCGTCAGTTCTTCACCGGTCATGCCACCCCCAGCGCCGCCACCCGCGCGACCGTCCGCGTCCTCGACCGGCTCCTGCAGCAGCGGCTCGTGACCCGGCTGGAGCGGAAGATCGGTGGGCACACCCGCGGATCGGCGTCCTACATCTGGCACCTCGACGCTGCCGGCGAACGCCTCACCAGGCGCGACGGTGGACCGCGCCGACGGTTCATCGACCCGAGCCTGCCGTTCCTCGAACATTGCCTCCAGATCACCGAGACCGCCGTCGTCCTTGGCGAGCTCACCCAGAACAGCGACCTGCGGCTCACGAAGCTCGAGATCGAGACCGAAGCCTGGCGGAGCTTCCTCACCCGGCATGGCACGGCCACCATCCTCAAGCCCGACCTCTACGCCCGCCTGAGCGGAGCGGACTACGACGACCACTGGTACATCGAAGTCGACCTGGGCACCGAGAGCGTCGTCCCTGTCCTGCGCGACAAGTGCACCGCGTACGCCGCCTACCGCGCCACTGGACGCGCCCAGGCCGAGCACGGCGTGTTCCCCCGGGTGCTGTGGATCGTGCCCACCCAGCGGCGCGCCGATCGTCTCACCGCCACCATCCACGCCGAGCAGAACCTTCCGGACCGGCTGTTCACGGTCATCACCCCGCAGCAGCTCCCCGCCACCATCGCGGACCCGGAGAGCGCGTCAGCAACTGAACTCAGAGAGGAGGAATCATGAGCCCCGAAACACCACCCGCAGCACAGCCCGAGAACGAGCCGTCACGCCGCGGAGGGCAGGCACCCTTCGGCCCGGAAGCCGCCGCCTCCGCCGAACGCTCCCTCTCCACGCTGCACGACCCCGACGACGCCCTCCGCATCCTGCACGGCATCGAACAGGCCGGTGCCTCCTTCGCCGCCTACCTCCTCCTCCCCGACACCAACCTCGCCGCACCCGACATCCTCGAGAGCTTCTACAACAGCTATGCCGACGCCTGGGAAACCTTCGCCGAGTTTCGCCGCGATGTCCTCGAGGGGCTCGGCTGGCTCCAAGCGCTGGAGAAGGTCATGAGCGAGCAGGGCATCCCCGACGACCACCTCAGTTGGAACTACGCCGCCGTCGACAAGAACATCCTCGACACCTATGACGTCGTCCGCCTCGACGGTTGGTGGCACGTCTTCAACAAGTAGCCCCGACCACAGACTTCGCCCCGTCCGAGACATCGGCGGGGCGGCACCGGCTCCACCTCCCGCGGGTGGGGAACCCACAACCAAACAGACCGGGGACGTTCCTAGACGGTAGGGAACGGCTTCGGTGCTTCAGCCGAAAGGAGGCGCACCATGCACATCACGTCAATCTACGAAGAGCACTACCTCGGAGAGACCTACCGGACAGGGGTCGCCTACCTGAGGGCGCGGAGCGAGGAAGACGACCGGGCACCCCGCCGGGTCGGCGACTACTCGCTCGCCCGGCAACGAGAGTTCATCGCCAAAGCCGCCAGAGCTAACGGGGTGATCATCGTCGCCGAGTACATCGAGTACGCCGACTACGAGGGGTACCGGCCCGCCTTCACCAGCGCCGTGACCTTCATGTCGGAAACCGGAGTCCCAGACCTCTTCGTCGCCCGTGAAGAGTACCTGGCCCGGCGGGCAGGCGACTTCCGGCTGTTCATGACGCTGCTCAAGGACAGCCAGATCACGCTCATCCCCGCTATCGACCGGAGGAGGCAACACTAACCGTCACCGTGTGGGGCCAGACACGCAGCCAGCTGCCTGGCCCCACACCTACCGCACCATCAATCCGGATGTTGGCTTCGCTGAGTTTTCCCCAGGTCAGCGATGACAATTTCACAACGCAAAACATCTCGACTTAAGAGGTGAAGTGAGCGTAAATCAAGGAGCTAAGTCCGCCCGAACCAAGGGCAGAAAGGAGGACAACATGACCCAACAACAAGCGGCTCGACGCCGCACCTCATTCTCCGGATGGGAGAGCCTGCTGGGGCTGGACGGCTCTGCGCCATCGACCGTCGACCAGGCAGTTGATGGGCAGGCGGTCGTCTACCTCCGGGTCTCAGACCCTCGCCAGATGCTGACGGCGATCGACATCGATGCCGACGGCAACTCCATCGCCACCCAACGCGAAGCCTGCGTTCTACGCGCCAAGCGCGCAAAGGCTCCCATCGCCGCGGAGTTTGTCGAGCCGGGGAACTCGGCGCAGTCCATCGCGAAGCGCCCCGTGTTTCGCGAGATGCTGCACTACATCGAGGAGCACCCGGAGGTCAGCTACCTCGTGATCTACATGCGATCCCGGGCGTTCCGCAACCTTGCCGACGCAGCGATCACAAAGCGCATCCTCGCCAGCATGGGCGTCAAGCTCATCTCAGCGAAGGAGGATTTCGGCGAGGGCTACATGGCCGACGCCATGGAAGCCGTCACCGACATCATGAACGAAGTCCAGGTCCGTCAGAGCGGGGAGGACATCAGACAGAAGATGCGCCACAAGGCGGTCAACGGCGGGACGATCGGGCGCGCCAAGCTCGGATACATCAATGATCGGAAGGAGTTCGACGGGCGTCTCGTCAACACGATCAGCCTTGACGAAGAACGAGCTCCGCTCATTCGGTTCGCGTTCGAGCAGTACGCATCCGACCGGTACTCGGTATGGCAACTGGCCAACCTCTTGGGCGACATGGGCCTGACCAGTCGAGGCCCGCGGGACCAGCCAACGCGTGCGGTGTCGACCAGCGCGCTCGCGAAGATTCTCCGGGACCGCTATTACACCGGCATGCTGCCCTACAAAGGTGAGCTGTACGAGGGGCGCCACCCCGCTCTTGTTTCGCAGGAAACCTTTCAGGCTTGCCAAGTGATTCTGGATCGTCGGAATCGCCGCGGTGACCGCGACTTCATTCACTTCCACTACTTGAAGGGGCTGCTGTACTGCGGACTCTGCAAGGCCGAGGGCCGCACTCGTCGGCTCGTCTACACCCAGAGTCAGGGCAACGGGGGAGTGTACGAGTATTGGGTCTGTTCGGGAAAGACTCGCGACCACTGCCACCTTCCCTCCCTACGACTGGAAGCCATCGAAGAGGCGGTCGCTCAGGAGGTCAAGCGCGAAGGGCTGACGGTCGATGAGATCGCGGTGATGCGCGCGCAGCTGCAGGAAACCGCTGATGAGATGCAGGCGCATGATCGGCAGGTGAAAGCGTCGCTGCGGTCAGAGCTTCGCAAGCTCGAAGGCCAGGAGGAGCGTCTAATCGAACTCGCCACAGAGGGTAGTGTCTCCACCCCCAAGCTTCGGGAGAAACTGAACGACATCACGATGAAGAAGCGTGTCATCGAAGAGAAGCTCACGCACACGATTGAGCGTCTTGCGGCTGGAGCGGAGAGAGCCGGTGCTCAACTTGACCTGCTCGAACGCATCGGAACCGTCTACGAAAGCGCCGGGGAGAACGTGCGGCGTGACCTGATTGCTGGACTCTTCAACCGGTTCACTGTCTTCATCGACGAAGAGGGCATTCCCGCGCTCGATGGTGAGCGAACCGTCATCAACGAAGCGGTCCATGTGCTTAATCGTCGTAACAGCACGCGCAGCACATCGACCAAGACGAAGAGAGCCTCCCGCGATTCCGCGGAAGGCTCTCTTCTATCGTCCCTTCAGGCGACTTTTTCGTCCGAAGGTTGGAACATCCATGACATGGTCGGGGTGACAGGATTTGAACCTGCGGCCTCGTCGTCCCGAACGACGCGCGCTACCAAGCTGCGCCACACCCCGTGGCCAACCCTGTAAGTCTACCCCGTTCGCGGCCGTGCTTCGAACCGGGGCGTCGGGCGGGCGCGTCGCCGGGACTTCCTCGCCCGCCCGACACCGGTGTCCCCGTCTCAGGCGCAGGCGGCCCCTCGACGACGTGCCACGACGAGGGCTGCGATCCCGGCGGCCAGAGCAGCGGCGGCGACGGTTCCGCTCGCGGCCAGGCCCGTGGGGCTCAGCCCCGTCATCGCGAGGGACGCGGCCGGAGGTGTCAGCGGGGGCGGTGGGGCGACCGCCGGGGTCGCCGTGGGAGCCGGGGAGGGGGCGGACGGAGGAGGGGCGACCAGCTGCTGGGTCTGTGCCGGTGTGGCGAACCGCTCGACCCAGGCGAAACGTCCGGGAAGATGGGGGACCGTCGCGGCATCCTGATCCGCGCGTTCGATGCGCCACACGGCCGTGTAGACGCCCGGCCCGGGGAGCGGGTCGTCGGTGGTGGCGGTGTAGGTCCCGGCACCCCGGGTCGGATCGGTGGTCAGCTCGAGGTGGCCGATGGGCTGCAGGCCGCCGGGGACCTCGGGGGACTCGGCGGGGAAGGCCCCGGTCCGGTAGAGGTCGGCGCGCGCGCGGATCGTCACGAACGTGCCATCGGCCCGCCGGGGCCAGACGCCCTCTCCGGAGGAGAACAGCACCTCGTCGACGAACCGGCCGTCCTCTAGGCGCGCGTGCGTCTGGATGCGCGGCGAGAAGCGCACGGGGCGCGCCGCCGCGTCCTCCGCGGTGAGGTCGAAGCGCACCGGGGCGGCGGGGCCGGCCGACTCCTGCTGCCCGGGGGTGGTGAAGTAGCGGATGGCGGCCGCGCGCACGGTGAAGGCGCCGCGTGCGCGCACCGTGTAGGGGCGCCCGTCGGAGTTCGCGGGCGGGGAGGCGAGGATCGGGTACGACGTGCCCGGAGTCACCGCGGTGCGATCGGCCGACCCGGTGTCGGCGAAGACCGCTCCGTCGAGGTGGACACCGCCGGTGGCATCCGGGTCGACGTCCGCGGTGACGGTTCCGCGCGTCGGATCGTCGTCGTCGACCGTCAGCAGGAGGGCTCCGCCCACGCGCGGGACCCGGATCGTCGCCGCCTCGGCGAGGTACCGTTCGGCGCGATCCTGCACGGCGGCACTGTTCTCCGGGCTGGCGCGGCGCATGATGCCGTCGATCGCCTCGCGCAGCGAGTCGCCCTCGTACCCCCACGAGTGCAGTGTCGTGTCACGGTCGACGATCGCCTTCACCGCCCAGCCGACGCCGGCGGCCTGCACCGGGTCGTCGGTCTGCCCGTAGGTCGTCACGAGGTGGTTGATCGACACGAGCTGTTGCGGGGTGAGACCGTTCACGTCGGATGTCTCGCCATTGTCGGTGGTCGTCCCCGTCGCCACGGGGAGCCCGGGGTGGATGCAGTACGTGTGGACGTCGCCGACCCGCATGGACCCGTGCCAAACCGGTCCACGACAGCGGAGCCCACGTGCCGAACCCCGTTCCCTGTTCGGCGGCGTGGGCGGGCGCGGTGGCGAGGACGGGAACGGTCGCGACGGCGATCAGAGCGAGGGTGAGCGCGGTGCGCAGAAGACGGCGGCGCGGGGGAGGAGGGTGATGCATCGAGTGTCCCTTCGGTCGAGGAGACTCGATCATGCGATCCGGGCGCGTTCGCGCGACGTGCGAAAGGGCCGATCCGTGGATGGATCGACCCTTTCGGCGACGGGGGAGAAGGCGTCAGCGCGGCAGCAGCGTGAGCAGCGTGGCCTCGGGCCGACAGGCGAACCGCACCGGTGCGTAGATGGAGTGCCCGAGCCCGGCGCTGACGTTCAGGGGAACGGTCCGGCCGCCGTGCGACCACTCGCTGAGCCCGCGCGCCTGGTCGAGCGGAAGGTCGCAGTTCGAGACGAGCGCTTTCCGACTGAAGGGGACGCGTACCTGGCCCCCGTGCGTGTGGCCGGCCAGCAGCACGTCGGCGCCGAGATCGACGAAGCGGTCGAGCGTCCGTCGGTAGGGGGCGTGCATCACGCCGAGGGTCAGATCGGCGGCATCCAGGGTCGACAGGACCGGCGGGATGAGCTCGGGCTTGTCCCAGTTGCGGTGGGCGTCGTCGACCCCGAACGCGGTGAGGCGAAGACCCTTCACGTCGAAGGACACGGCGGTGTCGTCGAGGATGCTCCAACCGAGGTCGTCGGTGAAGAAGCGATCGAGCGCGTCGATGTCGAGGTGCTTGTGGTCGGGCACGCTCCCCGAGGGCCCCGTGAAGTACCGCAGCGGATTGCGCGGAGCGGGCTCCTGGTAGTCGTTCGACCCGTGGACCACCAGGCCGGGCACGCCGCGCAGCGGGGCGAAAGCGGTGCGGATGCCGCTGAGCCCGTCGCGGTGGCCGAGGTTGTCGCCGGTGTTCACGACGAGGTCGGGCGCGAGCTCGACGAGCCGTGCCATCCACTCCTGCTTGCGATGCTGCCAGGGAGCCATGTGCGCGTCGGAGACGTGCAGGACGCGTAGGGCATCCGCGCCCTTGGGGAGCACGCGCAGCGCGTGGTAGCGGACGGTGAACAGATAGCGCTCGACGCCCATGCCCCAGACCGCGGCGCCGACAGCGGCCGCCCCCGCGACCCCGAGGGGCGCGAGGGCGGCCGTCGCGACGGGACGCGTCACTGGCACTTCTTCTTCACGACGTCGAGCACGATCGCGGTGCTCTTGTTCGCCGAGGTGCCGCCGGCGGGGTTCGTGGCCGTGACACGACCCTCGTCGGGTGCCCCGCTGTCGTCCTTGCAGCTCACCGACAGGTTGTTGTACCCGGCCGACTTCAGGGCGGACTGGGCCGCGTTGAGGTTCTGGCCGGAGACGTCCGGCACCGTTCCGCCCTGGCCGTTGCCGGGGCTGATGGTGATCGACGCGCCCGCGGGAGCGGAACCGCTCGGGCTCTGCGCGGCCACGCGGTCGCCGCCGAACTCCGCGTCGACCGGGTCGCCCACGGTCACGGAGAAGCCGGCGCTCTGCAACGTCGACCGGGCCTCGTCGATGCTGCGCCCGACGACGTTCGGCACGTCCTTGGTCACCGTGCGCAAGAGGTTCTGCGCGGGGTCGGGGAACCGGTCTCCGCCGTAGAACTCGTCGGCCGCGCTCTGCACCTGGCGAGCGACCGCGTAGCGCATGTCGCTCATCTGGTACCCGTTGGCGTACTTCCGGAACAGCGTCTCCCTGCCACCGTCCCAGTTGCCGACCCAGACGGCCGTCGTGACGTTGGTGGACGACTCGATCATCCACGTCTCGTGGGCCTCGTGCGTACCGGTCTTGCCCAGCACAGGAGTGCCGTCCTGGGGGTTGGCGGTCTGGCCCGTGCCGCCGCTGCTCATGACGCCCTGCAGGGCGTAGGCGGCGGTGGCGGCGACCTCGGCGGTCAGCACGGTCTCGCAGGTGCGATCGGGGATCGGACGCTCCGCGCCGTCGGCATCCGTCACCTTGTCGATCAGCTTCGGCTGGCAGTGCGACCCGCCGTTGGCGACCGTGGCGAAGGCGCCGGCCATGGCCAGGGGCGAGACGTTGTCGCTACCGATGACCTCGTTGGCGTTCTCCATCGTGATCGGCTTGCCGTCGCCGGTGGTGCCGACGCCCATCTTCTTCGCGACGTTGGCGATGTCGCAGAGGTCGAGCTGCGCGGCCATCGCCAGGTAGCCGGTGTTCAACGACTCCTTCGTGAAGCGCAGGGGTGTGCCGTAGTAACCCGGATTCTGATCGAAGTTCTCGATCTGGTACCGGTCGGTGTTGACCCAGGGACCCGTGCACGAGTTCTTCATGTTCGGCACGGGCTGGAGACGCCCGTTCAACTGTGCGTTGAGGGAGTTCCCCTTCTCGAGCCAGTCGACCAGGGTGAAGATCTTGAAGGTCGATCCGGCGTTGAAGCCGATGGAGCCGCCGAGCTCGCTGTTGCCGGCGAACACGATCGAGCTGTAGGACGGATCGTTCTCCGACTGCGTCGGATCCTCCGGGAACTTCGTGTTCTGCGCGACAGCCAGAACGCGCCCGGTCTTCGCTTCGAGGCTGAGCGCGGTCGACCCGAGCTTCAGCCTGTCGTCACTGGACGGCACGACGTTGTTCATGGCGTTCTGCGCCGCCTCCTGCATCCGCAGGTCGAGCGTCGTCTGGATGGTGAGTCCGTCCTGACGCAATGCCTGGACACGATCGTCGTCCTCGGCGCCGAAGGCGGGGTCGCTCAGGATCGTGGCCACGACGAGCTGGCAGAAGTAGGGCGCCGCCGACACCGCGCACCCCTGAGAGGTCGACGTGAGGTTCGGGGTGATCGGCTCGAGCGCGTACTGGACGAACTGCTCGTGCGTGATCTTGCCGTCGTCCTCCATGCGGCTGAGGACGTACAGCTGACGCCCCTTCGTCTCGCTGTACCCGTCGGCCGCGGCGACCAGCTGCTCCTGCGTGATCTCACCGTTGTCGCGCAGCGTGTAGAGCGCCTGGATGGTGCTCTGCTCCACGTCGTCGATCGAGCCGTCGGCCGCCTTGTTGTACGCGATGCCGTCGGCATCCACGATCGAGCCGTCGGACAGGTCGATGCGGAAACGGTTGGGGTTCTGCACCATGCCGGCGAGGACCGCGGCCTGACCGATGTTGAGGTCGGCGGCCGAGACGTTGAAGTACCGCTTGGCGGCGGCGTCGATGCCGTACGTCACGCCACCGAAGTTGGCGATGTTCAGGTAGCCGAGGAGGATCTCGTCCTTCGTGTACTGCTTCTCGAGCTGCACCGCGTAGCGCATCTCCTGCAGCTTGCGCTGGTAGCCCTCGACGCCGTCGGCCTGGATCGCCTCGAGCGCGCACTCCTGCAGCGCCTCGTCGCGCGTCTTCGCGGGGATGGCGGGGGTGGTGTCGGTCGCCTCGACGGCGTCGGTGGCCTTGGCGCTGCGCTCGCATCGCTGCACGAGCACGTTCTTCACGTACTGCTGGCTGATCGAGGACCCGCCCTGCGTCGCGCCGCCGGCCGCGTTGCTGAGGAGCGCGCGCGTCGTGCCGATGAGGTCGACGCCGCCGTGCTGGTAGTAGCGGGGGTCTTCCGACGAGAGGATCGCGTCGTACATGACCGGGTTGACCTGGTCGAAGGTCACCGGCGAACGGTTCTGGTCGTAGAACTTCGCGAGCACCTGGTCGCCGGCCATGAGCGTCGTCGGCAGCATGAGCTTGTCGGGCTGGAGGTAGCTCGGCATGTTGTCGAAGATCGTGATCGCGCTCGACGCCGCCAGGCCCGAAACGGCGATCGCCGGGGTGACGGCCGCGGTCACGAGGAGGCCGGCGGCTGCGCTCAGGCCGACGAGACCGACGATGCCCCCGAGGGCGCCGCTGGCCGTACGTTTGTTCTCAGGCATAGGCTTGATGCTAAGCGACGTTGCTGGGCGATGCCTTGAAGGCGTGCGCTCGCGCGCGTACGCGTCCACCCTCTCGCTCGACCGCCGAGCCGACCCGCCGGGAGCCCCGATGACCACGTGGGAATACCTCACCACGCCGCTGCTGATCCACAACACCGCCGCCATCCTCAATAACTGGGGCAAGCAGGGGTGGGAGCTCGTCCAGGTCGTGACCGGCCCCGAGGGCGGCCTCGTGGCGTACTTCAAGCGTCCCGTGGGCGGCGGGGAGGCCAACGCCGGCCTCGGTGCCGCCGCCACCGCCGCTCGCCAGTTCGAGGGCCAGCAGTGAGCGTCTCGGAGCGCCTGGCGGCGCTCGGTGTCGAGGTGCCCGGTGTCGTCCCGCCCGTCGCGGCCTACATCCCGGCGAAGCGTCACGGCGACCTCGTGTACACCTCCGGCCAGCTTCCGATGGTGCAGGGCGCGCTCCCCGCGACCGGCAAGGTCGGCGAGGGCGACGGACTCGTGTCTCCCGCGGATGCCAAGACCTACGCGCGGCAGAGCGCGCTCAACGCCCTCGCCGCGGCCGCGTCGCTCGTCGGCGGCGTCGACAACCTCACCGGTGTCCTGAAGATCACGGGCTTCGTGGCATCCGTGCCCGAGTTCACCGGTCAGCCGGGCGTCATCAACGGGGCGAGCGAGTTCCTCGGCGAGGTGTTCGGCGACGCCGGTGCGCACGCCCGCTCCGCGGTCGGCGTCCCGGTGCTTCCGCTGGACAGCCCGGTCGAGGTCGAGGTCGTCTTCACCGTCGCCTGACCGCCGTCAGCGCGTCGCGACGCTGCCGAACAGGCGGGCGATCGGGGCGAGGACCACAGGTCTCGCGGCGAGCCACGCGGCGGCGATCACCGCGATCGACGCCGCGAACAGCACCACTCCGAGCCAGCCGTCACCGTCCTGCGCGGCGTACATGTGGTTCAGGTTGCGGCGCGCACCCGTGGCGAGCACGAGTCCGACGTGCACCACGGTGAACGCGACGAAGAACAGCATGACGGGGTAGTGGACGGCGCGCGCCCACTCGACCGGATAGGCACGGGTGAGGCGGGTCGCGTTGCGCGGCCAGACCCCCGACATGCGGACCCCGGTGGCGATCGCGAGCGGGGCCGCGACGAAGACGATCGTGAAGTACGCCAGCTGCTGCAGGGCGTTGTAGTTCAGCCATCCGTTCTCCGTGGGCCAGTCGAGCGACGCGTACTGCGCGGCCGCGCTGAGGGCGTTCGGGATCACCTCCCACGACGTCGGGACGATCCGCATCCATTGCCCGGTCGCGAACAGCAGCACGAGGAACAGGACGCCGTTCGCGATCCAGAGCACGTCGAGCGCCTGATGGAACCACAGGGTGAGGCTGATCTTCCGTTTCGGATCGCGGCGCGGTGACCAGAATGCGGACGGCCGCTTCTGGTGTCGCACCTGGAGACCCGAGCGCACGATCAGCACGAGGAAGAACGCGTTGAGGAAGTGCTGCCACCCGAGCCATGCGGGAAGGCCGACGGGGGCGGCGGCGGGAAGCGGGTACTCGCCCGGATAGGCGGTGAGGAACGCGACGCCTGCCGGTGTGCTCAGGAGCCAGCGGGTCAGCAGCACGACCATCCCCGCGGCGAACCCCAGACCGACGGCCGCCACGAGAACGATCCCGGTTCGCCGGGGAGCCGCGACGTCGCGCGTGCGCTCGCGTCCGATGCGCTCGGCCCGCAGGGCGATCCACCGCTCCGACGACGCCGTCGGGAAGACGCTCTGTCGGCCTCGCAGCGGCGGGCGTGGGGAAGCGGATGCCACGGAACCGGTGGATGCCGTGGCCGTGCTGCTCGGCACGGGCGCGGGCGCGGGCGCGGCCGTGGAAGCGGCGGCGGGGCGCGCGGGAGCGACGGCGGGTGGCGCGGAGGCCGGTGGCCACGGCTCGCCGCCGGACACGCGGGGGAGCCCTCGCCGAAGGCCCGGGGCCGCAGTCTCGGCGGACGCGGGCGCGACGACGGTGGGCGTGACGGGGAGGACCTCATCCGTCGTCGGGGGCCGCGACGGCGCGCCCTCCTGCGGACTCCCCGGCCGACTCTCCGCGGAGGCCCCGTCCGTGACGGCGGATCGGGCGAGAACTCCGCCGGAAGGATCGGCGCCGTCGCCCGCCGGCGGCCACGGCTCCCCGCCCGGCACGCGAGGGAGCCCTCGGCGCAGGACGCCGTTCATGAGCGCTTCGCTTCCAGCGCGGCGATCGCCTGGGGCACCACGGTGAAGACGTCGCCGACGATGCCGAGGTCGGCGATGGCGAAGATCGGCGCCTCGGGGTCCTTGTTGATCGCGACGATCGTCTGCGCCGTCTGCATGCCCGCCCGGTGCTGGATCGCGCCGCTGATCCCGAGCGCGACGTACAGCCGCGGCGACACCGAGACCCCGGTCTGACCGACCTGGGCCGCGGCGGCGACGTAGCCGGCATCCACCGCCGCGCGCGACGCGCCCACGGCGGCTCCCAGTGCGTCGGCGAGCTGCTCGACGAGCGCGAACCCCTCGACCGAGCCGAGGCCGCGCCCGCCCGACACGACGGCGGCGGCCCCCCGCAGTTCGGGACGGGTCGACGTCGCGACGACCGGCTCAGCGTGCTCGACACGGGCGGCGGGAAGGCCCGAAGGGGTCACGGCGAGCGTCTCGACGGGGGCGTCCGGCACCGCCTCCGCGCGCGCGTCGATCGCCCCGGGGCGGACGGTCACGACGAGCGGTCCGAGAGTCGAGCCGGATGTCACGTCGAATCCGCCGCCGAAGACCGAGTGCCGGGCGAGGACGCCGAGGTCGTCGCGGTCGAGGCCCACGGCATCCATCGCGAGGGGTAGACGGCGACGGGCGGCGAAGCGTCCCGCGACGTCGCGTCCGTCGACCGTGTGCGGGAGGAGCACGGCGGCGGGGGAGAGCTGCGCGAACGCCGCGTCGAGGGCGTCGACGACGGGGCCGCTCAGGGCCGTGGGGTCGTCGGGTGCGACGAGGACGCGTTCGGCACCCGCGGCGCGGGCGTCGTCCGCGAGCGCCCGGGTGTCGCCGTCGGCGACGATGAGCGCGACGGCGGAGCCGATGCCGCGCGCCGCGCCGAGCAGGCCGGCGGCGGTCTTCGCGAGCCCGCCGCCCGGGGCGGTCTCGAGCAGGACCAGGATCGTGTCGGTCATCGTCGCCTCCTCACGCCAGCCGGTTCTCGAGGAGGAACGCCGCGAGCCGTTCCCCGGCGTCGCCCTCGTCGACGAGCGTGGTCCCGGCGGAGCGCGGGGGCCGCGCGGCGACCGACGTGAGGATCGACCACGGCGCCCGCGCCGGATCCGCGTCGACCCCGAGGTCGGCGAGCGAGAGCGTCTCGAACGGCTTCTTCTTCGCCGCCAGGATGCCTTTGAACGTGGGGAATCGGCCATCGGGCAGCGCCTCGGTGATCGAGATCACGGCAGGCAGCGGCGCGGACACCCGCGCGGTGGCGGCCTCGGTGGTCCGGGTGCCCGACACCGTGGCATCCCCAATCTCGACGTCCGAGAGCGACGTGGCGTGCGGCACGCGCAGGTGCTCGGCGAGCATGGCGGGGAGCACCCCGCCCGCGCCATCGGTGGAGAGGTTCCCGGCGACGACGAGATCGAAGCCGACGCGCGACAGCGTGGCCGCCAGCACCTCGGCGGTGAGCGCGACGTCCGCTCCGCGCAGGGCGTCGTCCACGACGTGGACCGCGGAGTGGGCCCCCATCGCGAGCGCTTTGCGCAGCGTGGCCGTGGCGGCCTCGGGCGCCATCGAGACGGCGACGACCTCGGCATCCGGATGCCCGTCGGCGAAGGCCAGGGCGACCTCGAGGGCGCGCTCGTCGATCTCGTCGAGGACGTGATCGCTCTCGTCGCGCCGCGCGAGCCCCGTTTCGAGGTCGAGTCTGCGCTCGCCCCACGTGTCGGGCACATCTTTCACCAGGACCACGATCTTCATCGATCTCTCCTCGTCCGATCCCGCCGCGTCGCGGGATCCGTGTCATGGCCCCGGGTGCGGGGCCGACCTCACCGCCCCGGGTCGGGGCGGCGGAGTCACTGCGCTTCTTCGTCGCGCTCGGCGGCCTCCCGCTCCGCGTCGCTGGCGATGTATCCGTCGATGTGCCGCTCGTCGACGCCGTTGTAGGCCGAGAGCGGGCGGATGAGGGCGTTGGATGCCGCCTGCTCGATGATGTGCGCCGTCCAGCCCGTCACGCGCGCGGCGACGAACAGCGGCGTGAAGGTCGGGGTGTCGAAACCGATCAGGTGGTACGCGGGCCCCGACGGGTAGTCGAGGTTGGGGTAGATGCCCTTGCGGCCGACGAACTCCGTCTCGAGGGCGTCGTACAGCGCGGCGAGGTCGTCGGCGCCGTAGTGCGCGACGAGCGTGTCGAACGCCGCCTTCATCGTGGGGACGCGCGAGTCGCCCTTCTTGTACACGCGGTGGCCGAAGCCCATGATCTTGCGCTTCTCGGCGAGGGCGGTGTCCAACCACGGACCCACGTTCTCGGCCGAGCCGATCTCGTCGAGGATGTGCATCACGGCCTCGTTGGCTCCGCCGTGCAGGGCGCCCTTGAGCGCCCCGATCGCCCCGACGACCGCGGAGTACAGGTCGGCCGTGGTCGAGGTGATCACGCGCGCCGTGAAGGTCGAGGCGTTGAACGAGTGCTCGGCGTACAGCACCATCGACACCGCGAACGCGCGGGCGACGACCTCGTCGGCCTCCTCGCCGAAGGTCATCCAAAGAAAGTTGCGCGCGTAGTCGAGATCGGCGCGGGGCTCGACGAGCGCCTCGCCGCGGCGGCGACGCTGGTCGTACGCGACGATCGCGGGGATCTTCGCGAACAGCAGTTTCGCCTTCGCGAGGTCGGAGGCCACGGAGTTGTCGGCCACGTCGGCCGCGGGGGCGAGCGCGCCGATCACCGACACCGCCGTGCGGGCGACGTCCATGGGGTGGGCGTCGAGCGGGAGCAGATCGATCGTGGTGCGGACGGCAGCATCCAGGTCGCGGTGGGAACGCTCGAACTCCTCGAACTCCCGCAGCTCCTCCGCGGTGGGGAGGTCGCCGTTCCACAGCAGAAGCGCGACGGCCTCGAACGACTGCGTCGCGGCGAGCTCCTGCACCGGATATCCGCGGTAGAGGAGGCTGTTGGTCTCGGGGTTGACCTTGCTGACGGCGGTGTAGTCCACCGTCACCCCGGCCAGACCCTTCTTGATCTCTGCGTCGCTCATGCTCACTCCTTCGTGGCTCGGCTGTCGGCGACCGTGAAGTCGAACACGTTCGCGTCGAAGCGCGAGTAGTGCTCGTAGTCGATCAGGTCGTAGAGGTCGGCGCGGTGCTGCATCTCACCGAGCTGGTCGCGAAGGTGACCCTCGGATGCCAGGGCGTCGAGGCCCCGGCCCGCGGCCCCCATCGCCAGGCGCAGGAGCGACACGGGCCAGATGACCATGTTCACGCCGGCGCCCTGCAGCTGCGCGGTGGAGAAGAGCTCGGACTTCCCGAACTCCGTCATGTTCGCCAGGATCGGCACGTCCAGCGCCGCGCGCATGGCCTCGAACTCGCCGAGGTCGCGCATCGCCTCGGGGAACACCGCGTCGGCGCCGGCGTCGACCAGGGCCTTCGCGCGGTCGATCGCGGCAGGGAGGCCCTCGACGGCCCGGACGTCGGTGCGGGCCATGATCAGGAAGTCCGGGTCGCGTCGGGCGTCGACGGCCGCGCGGATGCGCTTGATCGCGGTGTCGGCATCCACGACACTCTTGCCGTCGAGGTGGCCGCAGCGCTTCGGGTTGACCTGGTCCTCGATGTGGGTGCCGGCGAGGCCCGCATCCTCCAGCGTCTGGATCGTGCGGGCGACGTTCATCGGCTCGCCGAAGCCGGTGTCGGCGTCGATGATCGCGGGCAGCTCCGTCATGCGCGCGATCTGCTGTCCGCGGCCGGCGACCTCGGTGAGGGTCGTGAGCCCGATGTCGGGCAGCCCCAGGTCGGCCGAGATGACCGCGCCTGAGATGTACACGCCGTCGAACCCCTTGCGCTCGATCAGCCGCGCCGAGAGGGGGTTGAAGGCGCCCGGCATCCGGACAAGCTCCCCGGATGCCAGCTTCTCGCGCAGCGCGCGCCGCTTCTGCTGAGGGGTGGTCTGGGCGTACAGCATCAGAACAAGCCCTTCGGCGCCGGCGCGAGGGCCAGGACTCCCGGCTTCGCGACGATCGTGAGCTGCAGCACCTCGTCGGCGGTGAGCTCGGGCAGGCGCTGGGCCAGGGCGAGGAACCGCTCGATCTCGTCGGCGGTGAGCACCGGCTCTGCGAGCAGGCGGAACTTGCGCACGTAGTCCTCGCGGGCGAAGGGGCGGGCGCCGAGCGGGTGGGCATCGGCGACGGCGATCTCGTCCTCGACCACGGACCCGTCGGTCAGCGTGATGACCACACGACCGCCGAACGCCTTCTCGTTCGGATCCTCGGAGTGGTAGCGGCGCGTCCACTCGGCATCCTCGGCCGTGGTGATCTTGTGCCACAGGGCGACGGTGTCGGAGCGGCCCGCGCGCTCGGGCGCGTACGAGTCGACGTGGTGCCACGCGCCGTCCTGCAGGGCGACGGTGAAGATGTACGGGATCGAGTGGTCGAGCGTCTCGCGCGAGGCGGTGGGATCGTACTTCTGCGGGTCGCCCGAGCCCGAGCCGATCACGTAGTGCGTGTGGTGGCTCGTGTGCAGGACGATGGATGCCACGTTCGCGGGGTCGCGCAACTCGGGACGCTCGGTTCCGAGGCGGCGGGCGAGGTCGATCCACGCCTGGGCCTGGTACTCGGCCGAGTGCTCCTTCGTGTACGAGTCGAGGATGGCGCGCTTGGACTCGCCCTCGGCGGGGAGCGGCACGTCGTAGGTGGCGTCCGGTCCGCCCAGCATCCACGCGACGACGCCGTCCTCGCCTTCGTAGATGGGGGAGGGGCTGGTCTCGCCGCGCATCGCGCGGTCGACGGCTTCGACGGCCATCTTCCCGGCGAAGGCGGGTGCGTGCGCCTTCCACGTGGAGATCTCGCCCTTGCGCGACTGGCGGGTGGCAGTGGTGGTGTGGAGCGCCTGACCGATCGCCTGGTAGATCGTCTCCTGGTCGAGGTCGAGCAGGGTGCCGATGCCGGCGGCGGCGGAGGGGCCGAGGTGGGCGACGTGGTCGATCTTGTGCTTGTGCAGCGAGATGGCGCGCACGAGGTCGATCTGCACCTCGTAGGCCGTCGCGAGGGCGCGGACGACCGCCGCGCCGTCGCGGCCGGTGTGCTGGGCGACCGCCACCACGGGCGGGATGTTGTCGCCCGGGTGCGAGTAGTCGGCGGCGAGGAAGGTGTCGTGGTAGTCGAGCTCGCGGACCGCGACGCCGTTGGCCCACGCGGCCCACTCGGGGCTGGAGCGACGCTCGAGGGCGCAGCCGAACACGGTCCCGCCGACCCCGCCGATCGAGACGGCGTGGTCGAGCGCCTGCTGCCGCGCGGCGCTCACCGGACGCCGCGTGAGCGAGGCGGCCGCGACGGCGGCGTTGTCGATGACGCGGTTGATGATCATGTCCACGACGTCGTCGTCGACCGCGACCGGGTCGACGGCGATGCGCGCCAGGGCCCACGCCAGCTGCCCCTCGCGCGCGAGGTTCTCGTCGCTGCGGTGGACGCGGAGGTGGTGGGTGATCGTCATGCGAGGGCCTTTCGATGGGGCGAGGGGGCGGCGTCGTCGAGGGACTCGAGGATGCTGGTGAGGGCGTTGTGCAGGTGCACGTGGGTGGCGTGGGCCGCGAGGTCGGCGTCGCCCGCGGCGATCGCGGCGGCGATCAGCCGGTGCTCCGACACCGAGGCGGCGAGCCGCTCGGGCTGGTAGCGGGCGAGACGTCGCACGCGGACGAGGTGGGTGCGGACGGAGCGCAGCGCCGAAGCGAGGTAGTCGTTGGCCGCCGCCTCGTCGAGCGCGGCGTCGAAGTCCGCGATGAGGCGGTAATAGTCGTCGCGTGCGGCCTCGCCGTCGAGATGGGCGGCGTCGAAGGCGGCCGTCAGGGCCGCGAACTCGGCGGCGCGGGGGGAGGCGGCCGCGAGCCGTGCCGCGGCCTCTTCGAGCGCCCGCCGGACGACGAACAGCGCGCGGATGTCGTCGCCGTCGACCGCGGTGACGACGGTGATGCGCGGAGAGGTCTGGGCGACGAGCCCGTCTGCGGTGAGCCGGGCGAGCGCCGCGCGGAGGGGGGTGCGGCTGACGCCGAGGCGGGCGGACTGCTCGACCTCGCCCAGGACGGTGCCGGGGGCGAGCACGCCGGTCTGGATCTCCTCGAGGAGCGCGGAGTAGGCGCGGTCGCTGGCGCGCATAGCATCCCTCCCCGGCGTCGATTCCCCTCAGTGTATACAAAAACGAGTCGAAGAGGGCGCCCGGGCCCGTCACTTGCGTTCTTGGTATACACCGTGTGATCGCGCAAAGAAGGATCGTGGATGCCGAGGGGCCCGGCATCCACGATCCTTCCGCGTCACTTCACCTGGGCGCTGATGACGCTCATGACCGCCGTGTCGGCGAGCGTCGTGGTGTCGCCGACCTCGCGGCCCTCGGCGACGTCGCGGAGGAGACGCCGCATGATCTTGCCGGATCGGGTCTTGGGCAGTTCGCCGACGATGTAGACGTCGCGCGGGCGGGCGATCGGGCCGATCTGCTCTCCGACCCAGCGACGCAGCTCGTCGCCGAGGCCGTCGACGCCGTTCTTCTTCATGTAGCGGCTCTTGATGATGACGAACGCGACGACGGCCTGTCCGGTGGTCTCGTCCGACGCTCCGACCACCGCGGCCTCGGCGACGCCCTCGTGTCCGACGAGAGCCGATTCGATCTCGGCCGTGGAGAGGCGGTGGCCCGAGACGTTCATGACGTCGTCGACACGGCCGAGCAGCCACACATCGCCGTCGTCGTCGAGGCGCGCGCCGTCGCCGGCGAAGTAGTAGCCCTTGTCGGCGAACTTCTGCCAGTACGTCTCGACGAAGCGGTCGGGGTCGCCCCAGATGCCCCGCAGCATCGACGGCCAGGGCTCGGTGATGACGAGCAGGCCGCCGTTGCCGTGGCCGACGGGCGCGCCGGCGTCGTCGACGACGTCGATCGAGATGCCGGGGAGCGGCACCTGCGCCGAGCCGGGCTTGGTCTCGGTGACCCCGGGGAGGGCGGAGATCATGATCGCGCCGGTCTCGGTCTGCCACCACGTGTCGACGATCGGCGCGCGGTCGGCGCCGATGATGTCGCGGTACCAGATCCACGCCTCGGGGTTGATGGGTTCGCCGACCGAGCCGAGCAGCCGCAGCGACGACAGGTCGAAGCTCTGCGGTACGTCGCGGCCGATCTTCATGAACGACCGGATCGCGGTGGGCGCGGTGTAGAAGACGGTGACGCCGTGGTTCTGGATGAGCTCCCACCAGCGGCCCGGGTGCGGGGTGTCGGGGGTGCCCTCGAAGAGGAGCTGCGTCGCGCCGTTGGCGAGCGGGCCGTAGGCGACGTAGGTGTGGCCGGTGATCCAACCGATGTCGGCGGTGCACCAGTAGACGTCGGTCTCGGGGTGCACGTCGTGGACGACCCGATTCGTGAACGCCGCCTGGGTGAGGTAGCCGCCGGACGTGTGCAGGATGCCCTTCGGCTTCCCCGTGGTGCCGGAGGTGTAGAGGATGAACAGCGGGTTCTCGGCGGGAAATGCCTCGGCCTCGTGCTCGCCGGAGGCCTGCGGCACGACGTCGTGCCACCAGATGTCGCGGTCGTCCGTCCACTCGACGTCGTTCTTCCCGCGCCGGACGACCAGCACGTGCTCCACGGTCTCCTGGATGCCGGATCCGTTACGGTCGGCGAGGGCTTGGTCGACCGCGGGCTTGAGGGGCGAGACCTTGCCCTTGCGCCAGCCGCCGTCGGCGGTGATGACGAGCTTGGCTCCGGCGTCGTCGATGCGGGAGCGGAGGCTGTCGGCCGAGAATCCGCCGAAGACGACCGAGTGCACGGCGCCGATGCGGGCGACCGCGAGCATGGAGGCGATGGCCTCCGGGATCATCGGCAGGTAGATCGCCACGCGGTCGCCGCGCTCGATCCCCAGGTCGATGAGGACGTTCGAGAGGCGCTTGACCTCGTCGGTGAGTTCGGCGTAGGTGACGTCGCGCCGGTCGCCGGGCTCGCCCTCCCACCGCAGCGCGATGCGGTCGCCGTTGCCGGCCTCGACGTGACGGTCGAGGCAGTTGTACGCGACGTTCAGCTCGCCGTCGGCGAACCACTCGGCGAACGGCGGGTTCGACCAGTCGAGCACGGTCGTGAACGGGGTGTGCCAGTGGAGCTCGCGCGCCTGATCCGCCCAGAACCCCTCGCGGTCGGCGGCGGCGCGCTCGTACAGACTCGCGTCGCCCACGGCGTTCGCGGCGAACTCCGCCGAGGGGGCGAAACGGCGGGTCTCGTTGAGGAGATGATCGATCTGGCTGCTCATCTGGCGCTCCTTCGCGGTCGAGGCACGGCGCGTCCTCGCGCCACGGTCACGCTATCCCTCCGCCGCGAAGGGCGGTTACCTCCGATAGTTGGCATCCGACGAAAACGGCCCAGCTGATATATCACTCGCTTTTCGAGCCATTCGGTTCCTTCCGGGGCGCGAGACGGTTAGTCTTGTCCCTGCCCGAACATCGCTTCCGGCAGCGCGTCGGGGGGAGCCCCCCAATTTTTCCCCGGCGCGTGGCGGCATCCCTCGCCCCCCATTGACGGGATGCCGCCCCCTCTTTTTTCCGGGCCCGTTTCGACGGGCCGTCGGTTCCTCCCCAGGCCGCGAAGTCGCGGACCTCTCCACGGATGAGTCCATCGGCACCGCGCCGGGACGCGCGGTCTTCCTACCGTCGTCGGTGTGATCTCCCCGCTCCTGTTCCCCGTTCCGGAATCCGCCACCCCGCCGCATTCCCCGCTCGCCGGGATGCCGTCGGCCTGGGCCGACCCGGGACTGGCCTTCCTCCGTCCGTTCCTCGACGACCCCGCCGTCAGCGACGTGTTCGTGAACGGCGAGGACGGCCTCTTCATCGACCGGGGGCGCGGAGCCGAACGCGTGCCGTCGTGGCGGGCGAGCGAATCCGAGGTGCGCCGGCTCGCCGTGCGGTTGATCGCGCTCGGGGGTCGTCATCTCGACGATGCCTCTCCCTGCGTCGACGTCCGGCTCGAACGGGGAGTGAGGGTGCACGCGGTCCTCGCGCCGGTGGCCGTGCGCGGGACGGCGATCTCGATCCGGGTTCCGCGGTGGGACGCCCCCGACCTCGAGGCGCTGGATGCGACGGGGATGTTCCCGCCGGGTGTCCGCGCGCAGCTCGAGGCGATGGTGGATGAACGCTCGAACGTCCTCATCGCGGGAGCGACCGGGGCGGGCAATACCACATGGCATCTCTGACTCCACTAGACACCGCGTCGGCGACCCGCGACAGCCCCATTTGAGCGTTTGGCGTCGAAAACTAAAGCAATGTGGTAGATTTTGGGCATCCGGATGAAGGGAGCCTATTGTGACGATCGACGAGGGGCGCGCGTGGGCGCTGCGAACGCTGGGAGCCGACGGTGTGCTGGTGCGAGAGCAGATCTCGTCCATCATCCGTGACTGCCACGAGAAGATGGCGAATGCGCAGGCGGAAGCCGAGATGAAGCACACCGGCGTGTACGGGCAGATCTGGCGGAAGTGCCTGGACGAGTTCGTCACTGTGCTCGGCCGCCTGCCCTCGGCCGAGATCGTTCCGCGTCGGGGCTACAAGCTGGTCTCGTTCAACGGGGTGATCCTGTTCCCGTGGCGGTTCGCACGGGAGCGGTCCACGGACATCGGGTCGCGCCCGTTCGCCGTGTCGGACACGCGGGTCTCCCTCTTCGGTGAGGAGCGTGAGTCGTCCCAGCAGCTGGACATCGAGTTCGAGCACCCCGAGTTGACCGAGGAAGAACGGGAGCTACTCGACACCGAGAGCAAGGCGCTAGAGGAGGCGCTGTCGACGCATTCCCGCGTGGTCGTCGTGCCGTACGCGAGCAACCCGTTCGCGCTCTACAGCGTCAACTGGGGCGAGGCGACCTTGGGTGGGGACGGGTATCTCACCTTTGCATCGATGGAGTCGCTGCTTGAGGTGGGCACGGGCTCGCTGGTGGATGTGGACCTGACGGACGAGTCGTTCTCCGACGGGCCGATCCCGCGCCCGGATCTGGGGGTGAAGGGCGACGAGGTGGACGGAGAGGCTGATGGACGACCGTGACACCCTGTTCTCGCTCCTCGGATCAGCCGACCGTCCCGATCTTGATGCCGTCGCTGATGCGTTCGATCCGGCCCGTCTGACACAGGCACGTTTCGCAGCCGGCCTGTCGAAGGCGAGACTGGCCGAGCTTGTCGGGGTCACGCCTGCGGCGATCGGTCAGTACGAGTCGCGGGTGGTTACGCCGCGTCGTGACTTGCTGCCGGTGCTCGCGCGTGAGCTCGATGTTCCCGTGGACTACTTCGCGACGGGTCGGCCGATCGGCCGTGTCGACGGTTCCGAGGCGCATTTCCGTAGCCTGCGCTCGACCACTGCACGGGATCGGTCCAAGGCGATCGCGTTCATTGAGCAGGTCTGGGAGCTGACGTTCGCGCTGGAGAAGAAGGTTCGGTTCCCCGAGGTCGACTTGCCCGCGGTGGATCGACAGCAAGCAGATCCCGTTTCCGCGGCGCGGGCGCTTCGCCAGCATTGGGGCCTGGGCGTGAAGCCGGTCAAGCATCTGGTGGCTTTGACGGAGTCGCATGGGATCGTCGTGAGCCTGCTGACGCTGGCGAATGCCGATGTGGCCCGGGTGGGTGCGTTTTCGACGTCTCGGTTGGCTCGCCCGGTCATCGTGGTGACGCCCGAGCGTGCGAAGTCGGTGTTCGTCTATCGGTTCACGGTTGCCCACGAGTTGGGGCACCTGCTGTTGCATGGCGAGGCTGTGCCGGGCGATCAGCAACAGGAGCGTGAAGCCGATCAGTTCGCTGCTGAGTTTCTGACGCCACGTTCCCAGATCGTGAACTTGCTGCCGCGGACGGTGAATCTTTCCCGGCTCGATGAGCTCTCGCGACATTGGGGTGTGTCGGTGGATTCGCTGCTGCTGCGGATGAAGGAGACCGGTACGGTCTCCGACGCCTCGATCCGTCGGGGCTATCAGAAGCTGAACCAGCTGCGCAGCTCCTCACTGGATGCCTCCGAGCCGGTGAACGCGTACCCGGGTGAGATGCCATCGATGTTGGCCGAGGCTGCCCGGCTTGCCGATCAAATCGGCTTCGCCCAGATCGACCTCGCCCGCGAGCTGCGCTGGCACCCGGCACGGGTGCGCGAAGTCCTGGGTGTCGACGATCCCCGGCCGACGTTGAAGCTTGTCACCGATCCTTCACCCGGATAGATCAGCGCGCGGCTCGAGCGGACTAGTGCCGTCGAGGTCGGGGAGTAGGGCGCAAATGACCGCTCTCCGGAAGGGCAGCGACGTCGCCCAACGGTGGTGAAACTCGGCGGTCGCGAGACGGAGAACCCGGGCTTGGCGGTGCGCGGCGAAGCCGATCCCGCCGACGGTCAACACCCGGTCGAGCGGATCACGCATGGTCAGGTAGCCGTTGTGGTCGAGGCGACCGGCGCCGAAGCTGATGGCGAACGAAGCGAGGTCCTCGCGGGCAGTTCGTATAGTCTGCAGCAGCTCTTCCGGGGGTGGCACATGAGGGCGCCACGCGTGGCTGAACTGCTCCACGGCCGCGATGGTGATCTGCTCATCCATCTGGCAGGCATCAAGAGTTGGGCCGGGACATCGGGCGAGCGCAGTGCGGCAGCTGTAGATCCGTCGCCCGAATCGGGTCACCCCAGCAACCAGCCGCCGACCGCACCCTCGGCAGCGCAGGATGCCGCCCAGGAGGGTGGTTGAGGAGCGGCTTGCATCGCGCGGCGGGAGGAGTAGTCCTAGCTGGACGAGCGTCGATTCATCGTCGGAGATGAGCTGGTCCCAGATGGCAACGATGAGGTTCGCGGTCGGGCGATGAAAGCGCCGGTGGTGGAGTCGGTCGCTGGTGAGGATCTCGCTGACGGTTGTCCCATTCCACTTTCCGCCTCGTGGGGCGGGCACACCGTCTCGGGTCAGTTCGTGGGCGATCGCGGTGGGGGAGAGCCCGATGAGGTAGTCGTCGACGATTTGCCGCACGATCCCGGCCTGGAACGGCTCGAGCGCGCCGTTGTGCTGGTAACCGTAGTGGCTTCCGCCGTGTAGCAGCCCGCGTCCGGCACGTTGCTGCTGGGCTCGGGCGACGCGAGCTCCCCGGTGGGCGGACTCGTAGTTCGCGAACGCGACGAGCTGCCGCGCGAACAGTCGCCCTTCGTGTCGGTTCAGGTCGAACGAGCCGCCCTGGACCGCCTCGATCCGCACTTGGCTGGTGTCGAGCAGATCGAGGAGCTGCTCGAGCTCGTTCGGGCGTCGGTAGAGCCGATCCAGATGCCACACGACCACCGTCGCCGGCGCAACCGCGATCCGCTGCAGCAGTTGCTGGTAGCCGGGGCGGGTTCGTTCTCCGTAGGCGGAGACCGCTTCGTCGACGAACTCGACGGTGCGGATGTAGCCGAGGCGGGCGGCGAGGGCGGTGCAATCGTCGCGCTGTTGCTGTATGGACGCGTGCTCGCTGGTGCGGTTGGCGGAGATTCGTAGGTAGATCAGGGCGGTGTCGGGCTGGATGGCAGGCTCCGGCGCCGCCGCGCACTCCTGGTCGCCACTCCGCTGTGGGGCATGAGGGTGCGCAGCGGCGCGAGGTCAGGACGCGTAGGTGATGCGGATTCGGGCAGGGTCGAAGCCGCGACCCGGGCGGCCGGGGGCGATGGTGAGCTTGCGGATCAGCGTCGTGATCACCGCGCGTCGATCGGCCACGTTCAGGCGCCGCCACCAGGATTCCAGCCCGGCAGGATCGCCGATCGGCACCGTTAGCAGCCCGACGGCGCCGGCCGCGGCGAGCTGCCGGTGCGCCGCCTGCAGCGCCTCCTCGGCTGCCCGTTGCCCGGACATACGTTCCCTTGGGGTGATGAGCCCCGCGGCGCTGTCCTGCTCAAGCAGTGCGATCCGCTGGTTGGTCTCCACGATCTGTTCCACCAGGGCACTGATCGGCGAGGTGTCGGAGGCAGGCCGGGGCCGCCCGAGCCGGTGGAGGATGCCCCTGGTGACCTCGTCGTCAAGCAATGGGGCGCTGATGCTCAGACCGCCCCGTTCCGGATGGGAAGGGTCCTTCTGGCAGACGTATCGGAGGGTTGGGTTCGCGCCGGGGGCGGATGTGTGGCCGGCGATTGTCAGGCCTGCACCGCACTTACCGCACCGTGCGATCCCGCCCAACAGGCTCGGCCGCGCCGTCGTGGTGCGCCGCCGGGCCGGGTCGGCGAGGATCGCACGAATCCGCGCCGTCTCTTCCGGGGTGATGATCCGCTCCCAATCACCAGGACCGAGGATTTCCCGCCCGCCGGCGGGATCCGCGCGGGTGCCGGGGGAGTACGCGCGCTGCCCGGAGATGCGCGCAGAGGCCAGCACGCTGCGCACCGTGTACGGGTGCCACAGCCCCGACGTGTCGCTCCCGGCGCGCAGCGGAGGGATCTGTGAGCGGTTCAGCCAGGCGGTGATCGATCGGATCGACTCGCCGGCGAGGAAGCGGTCGGCCATCTGCCGGATCACCGCGGCCTGCTCCGCGATGAGCACCCCGCCCGGCCCGTAGCCGTAGCGGGCCGGCCCGTGCCAGCGGCCCTGCTCCGCCAGTCGCTGGTTCGCGCGCTTGACCCGGTCGGACTTGTGCCCGGACTCGTAGGCGGCGATCGCGACGAGCTGCCTGGCCATCAGCCGGCCCTCGCTCGTGTTCAGATCGAACCCGCCGCCCTGCACCGACTCGATCCGCACCGGATGGTGCTCGACCAGGTCGATGAGGCCCTCCAGCTCGCGCGGCTGCCGGTAGAGGCGATCGACATGCCACACCACGATGTGGGTGACACCGCCCTCCACCTGCGCGATGAGGGCGTCATAGCCGGGGCGCCGGCCCCCGTCGAACGCCGAGACGTCGTTGTCGATGAATACCGGCGGATCATCGAAACCTAACCGCGCCGCCAAGGCCAGGCAGTCCTCCTGCTGGCGCAGCACCCCGGCACGCACCCCGGCGCGATCCTGCGAGATCCGTAGATACACCGCCGCAGCGGCCCGTTCGGCCCTGTCCAGGTTCAAGTCGTTCACGTGATCATGAGTCCGGTGCCCCGGTCTCCACCCCGATGACGATACTGCGGCCAGCGTCGAGAGCGTTTTGGACGACGGATACAAGGTCCTCGGTTGCCGTTCCGCGTGTCCCGATAAGTCCCGTGCTGACCAGCGCAGCGAAGGATGTGTTGCCCAGAGATCTCGCCTTGAGTGGTCCTTCTACGATGCGGGCGGCGCCTCTTTCGCCGTGCATGGACGCCATGAGCGATTGGACATAGTCGGTGGGCACGTAGCTGCCTGGCATCAGCTTGAGATCGTTTACGTCGAATGCCGCATTTCGGCGGCAGAACTTGAAGTAGGTGACGGGTGCGCCCAGCCGGTAGTTCAAGTGGTTCGACGAGTCGAATGCGGCCTGCTGATGGATCGACTCCACTGCAACGAGCCGCTGGCGCTCGAGTTCGAATTGTTGGTCGGGGTAGTAGACCCACTCGGCGGTGCGGTGCTCCATCATCTTGTACTGGACGAGCACGAACGATTCGTTCGAGTGGTTGTAGTAGATGAGATCGGCGCCGGTTGCCTTTTCGATCGGACCTTTGTTTGCGTTCACTACAGTCAGCGTCCGCTGCCCGCTATGAAAGGTCATCGCCGCTGCGTGCTCTGTCTCGAGGCCAACCCAGTCCAGGAAGTTCCGGGCGTCCTTATCGATCACTTGGTCTTCAAGCTGATGAGCATCCGCAAGCCGGGCGAGAAAGGGGGCCGAGGAGGTCTCCCGCGACATGTATCGCAGGCCCCCTCGAAGATTGGTGCTGCCTCCGAAAATCTCCGTGGCGACCATCACAGCGTCGCGTTCCTGGAGAAGTATGCGCCCTTCTGCAGCGCTTGGGGGCGTGAAGGGACGAACGGAATCAGACAAGAACCTCAGCCTCGCGCGGGTGGGCTCCGCGATTCGAAGAAGTCCGTCCCAAACCAGCTGCGAGGTTTTCGGCGACAGGAGTCGACCGTCGAGCCCCTCCTCGAAGACGCGCTTCTGGTCTGTCGTGAGATCGATCTCTGCGCGCAATTCCTCGACATCGAGCAAGAAGTCGAACATGATCAGCGGATCGAATGCATACCGTGTCTGCACGGTAGTGGCGCGACCCGCGGGTCGCATAACGCCGGCACCGACGATGTACACCCCAGGGGACGGGGCGGCGCCCCCGTCGGAGTACTCCATCGCATCGGAGTCAGCGAGCACGATGCATAGCCGCACGCTGCCGGCACCAGGAACTTCATCCCGACGCAGGGCGACGGTCATGCGTTCCGATAACTGAGCCCGTCGGTGGAACGCATCCAGCTCGGCGCCGTCCGCGACGCGATAAAGGACGACGTTCATGGCACCTCAGAGCTCAGGAAAGATCTCAGCCACGAGGTCGTGGGAGCGGCGAACGGAGGAAACGGTGACGACGATCGGAAAGGCCGGGGCAGTCATCGGGTGCGCAGCCATGTTCCTCAACTCTCGGGCAAACGTCAGCGTCTCAACCACATCGGACTCAGGGTCAGTCTCTCGTTGGAAACGTGCAATCAGTTGGCTATATGTGGTGTTCTTGCCCGCGGTGAAACGGTGACGAAGAGCGGCCTCGACAGCCTGCAAACTCTTCTCCATCGCGAGGGCCGCGAACTCGTAGTGGATAACACTCGTTTCGAGCAGGTCGACGGACAGTTGAAGGAGCGCGGCTACATTCGCGGGGGTACTCGTCGTGCGAGGGAAGGTCTGGGCGTGTACTGACACCGTCTCAGGGGTCATGAAGATCGGGCCAGACTCATTGCCGGTCACAACGATCGACGAGTGCGTGGATCGTTTGTCGAGAGCAAAGGTCCAGGCTGTCGGGTGCGGGCCGAATGTCATGGTGTCGCCAGCAGGTCGGTCTCAAGCGCGGCAAGGTCTTTCCGGGCCGTGGCGATGAACTTGAGCCCGCAGTCGAGGCAATAGTGAAAGCTATCGCGCTCGATCTTGATCACCAAGATGCGGTCGCCCTTGAGGAGGACGTGGCGCTTGTTCCCTTTGCAGTAGTGCTTTTTGCCCGCGACACCCGCAGTGAGCGATTTGAGCAGGGATCGTTGGCTACCCATGACGCAACTCCTCTTCCACGCTGTCGACGATCTTCGGCAGTTCGTTGATGAGATGGTCCAGGTCTGCGGCGGAGTACTCGCTGCGGGTGGTTGCGCCGCTGGGGACCGTCTTCTTGATCCGGAGGTCGATCGCGGACTTCACGACCTTGAAGTTCTCACGGGTCTTATCGAAGTCGCGGCCGGCGTGCTTGAGGCTGTGCTTGGCGAGGAGCTTGCCGACGGCGGTCTTCACGAGCTCGTCGAGAAGCGCCCGCTTCGCCTTGCGGGACGCCTGCTTGGTGGGGGTGATCCGCTGCAGGCGGTCGAACTGCTCACCCGTGCTGATGCCGGCGTCTTTCAGGACTGCGAGCGCCGCTGCGACCTTGGGGTCGGCGGTGAGCAGGGTGAGGCTCTCGAGCAGGACATCGTCTTGAGCGGTGATCACCGGAAGGCTGCCGCCTCCGCCGTTGCCTCCGGGGCCGGGTTCGCGGGTCGGGGTGGGTTCGATGAGGTCTTCGTCGATCAGGTTGGCGAAGAACGCCTGGTCGGCTTCGGCGAACTGCTGGAAGTCTGTCCAGACCCCGGTGATGTTGCCTCCGACATGGAAGACCACTACTCCGTCGTTGACGGGGTCAAAGGGATCCACGCCGGGGATGGTGCGCATGATGCGGCCGACGAACTGCATGAACGGGCCAAGGTTGCTGAAGATGCTGAACACCGCGGCGACGCTGAGGTACGGGTGATCGAAGCCTTCGCCGAGCTTCCGCACTTGCACGATGACGTCGAGCTCGTGGTTGTCGAGCTTTTCGTGGATGCGCTCGTTCGCCTTCTCCGCGAGCTGGCTATGGACGAAGTCGGCACGCATCCCCAGTTCGCGGTACTTCGCGACGACCTGCTTACAGTGCTCCATGTTGAGAGCGGAGGCGATGATCTTCAGGCGGGGCTGTCCGGTGGCCTCTCGCATCTCCTGGAGCTTGCGGATGGATGCTTCGGCGATCGTGGTGAGGGTGGCCTCGGAACTGACGATGCTGCGTCGGAAGCCGGCATCCTCCTCGCCGAGACGGCGCACCTCATCCAGAGAGACCTCGACCTCGGCGTCTCCCTCGTGGCGAACGTAGTGCAGCGTCGTCGGGTTCAGCCGGTATCCGTTGATGCGCTTGACGTACCCCTTCTCGACGGCCTTGGAGATCGGGTAGCTGTAGATGACCTCGCCGGTCATCACTTTTCCGTCTGCTCGAGCCGGGGTCGCGCTCACGTTCAGGATTCGCGCATCGGGGAACTTGCGTCGCAGCACGTCCCAGCTCTCGGCGACGTTGTGGTGGCCCTCGTCGAAGAGGATCAGGTCGAAGAAGTCGCTGGGGAGCTTCGCGAGCCACTTGTTGTTCTCGCGCTGCAGCTGCTGGATGTTCGTGACGACGATGTCGGCTTCCTCGAGGTCGCCGACGTTGCTCGAGGCGCCGCGGATCTCCGCGGGCTCAGGGAACGGCTCGCGGTCGAGGACCTTCCGCTTCGTGTAGAAATACTTCGGGTTGCTCGGTGTGAGGTCGCCAAGCAACTGGTCGGCGATCTTCAGGTTCGGCGCGACGAGCAGGGTGCGCCTCGACCTCGCGGCGAAGGGCGCGAGGGCGAGGAGTCCGGACTTGCCGCACCCCACTGGCAGGACGACCGACACCTCGCGGGCGTCGGCAGCTTGAAAGTCGTGGTTCTCGATCGCCTCATAGGCGAGGATCTGCGGCTCGCGCAGCTCGGGATTGCCGGCAACCGTGGGCTGCACGACGACGTACTGGTCGGTCTTCACTTACTGCTCCGAACATGATGCTGATGGGTTGTTGTTTATGCTGGGAGCGGGACCGCCCTCCAAGGCGGCCCCGCTTGGTTCACGCGAAGTCTCAGCCGCTCAGCTCTTCTTCTTGTGGACTACCGTCGTTCTCGGGTTGCGCTTCGCGTAGCTGAGCTTCACGAAGCGTCCCGAGACGGCGCTGCGCGCGTGGCCGCGTGACGCGGCCGGTCTTCCCTTGGGCATGTCTGTCACCCCCTTCCTTGAGGTCGTGCGAGGGGTCATCAACTGGCCTCGCTTATCCAGTCCGCAATGCCGATCCGGATCGCCGGCGGCAGCGTGCGAACGGTGAAGTCGGTGATCGACCAGGCGACCTGGTTGCGGCTTACCGATCGCAACCCCTCGATGGCGGCCATCGACATCTCTTCCGACTTGACGTCCTGCAGGACTGAGACCAGCACGTCCCGCACGTGCCAGCGGTTGTGGTCCGGGCCGAGGATGGCAAGGGCGGCGACCGCCATGCGCAGGATGCTGGAGTCGCCGGTGACATCGACGGCGCGGCGCATGAAGTTCGCGAGCACGTCGCAGTACTCGAACGAGAAGCCTGTGCGCTTGACGTAGTCGGTGAACCGCTCGAACAGACGACGGAACGCGCCACGGTCCCGGTTCCACAGGAACTCGATGGACGACGAGGTGCACCACGGCAGGACGCGGCTGAGCGCCTTCATGTCATCCTCGTCGGATTCGTCGAGAAGCGTGGCCCACTCGAGCATCTCGATCAGATCGGCCGGTGTCGTCGACGGGCTCAGCATCCGGTCGCGGAGTCGTTCAGCGGTCTGTTCGCGCGATTCCCAGGTCTCGTACTCCTGGTGAGTGCCGAGCGAACGCTCGAGCGCCTCGAGGAACTCGGCGACAGAACCGTACCGGCTGGCAGGGTTGTTCGCGGTGGCGCGCTCGACGACGGGTCGCAGGGGCCCTGCTGCCATCTCGGTATTCACCGGGTACTCCTGGGTCACGAGTTCCTGCAGGATCTTGCCGAGACTGTAGACGTCCGAGCGGTGATCGGCGCTGCGCGCTCGCGCCCACTGCTCGGGGGCTGCGTACACCCAGGAGCCCATGCCTGCCCGGAGCGTCGATGTCAGAGGCGTGGTGCCCCGCTCGGCCTCGACCGCCAGCCCGAAGTCGGAGACGGCCCATTCGCCGCTCTCGAGACGGAGCACGTTCGCCGGCTTCAGATCACGGTGGTAGACGCCGTTGCTGTGGATGTATGTGAGTCCGGCGCAGATCTGGCGCATGATGTCCACGATCAGTGGCGGGTTGCCGTCGACCTTCTCGATGAAGTCCGCCAGGCTGCCCTGCGCCAACGGCATCGCGTACCAGACGTCCTGCTCGTCTGTCTCGCCCTGCGCGATCACGGAGATCACGTTGGGATGGGTAAGCCCTTCCAGCAGCCGCAGTTCTCGCTTGAAGCGGCTGATCGCCTCCGGGTCCACGGTTGCCGTGTCCCGCAGGACCTTGACCGCAACGAGGTTCCCGGTCTTCCGGTCGGTCGCGCGGAAGACGTCGGCGAATCCGCCGCTTCCGATTGCCGGAAGTTCGAGGATGAACCGCCCGCCCAGGGTCCTGACGGTGAGGTCGGACTTCGGGCGTCCGGCCTTCCTCTGACGCAGGCCGGATCCGTTCCAGGCCTTGACCACGTCCAGATCCCAGATCGGGCCCTGAGCGATCTCCCCGACCGCATCCGGGAAGTCGGGTCGCTGTCGCAGCGCAGCGATCCGCTGGGGCGTCACTCCCAGTTCTTCCGCCACTTCGCTCAGCCCGCCGAGCCTCATGAGCCGCTCCCGCAGCCCTCGAAATTGTTGTCCATAGAACAAGTATACCACGGAAATGGTTTGACGTGTCTCAACTATTATGTATCCCCGACGGTGGGATGACAGCGAACGCGACATGGGCCTCGGCATCGGTTGTGGTGGGGGAGTCGGTCGCGTCACGATGTTTTCTATGAGTGAGCCGGAGTCGAAAGGCCCAGTGGTGGCCGCGGTCGTGGGGACGCTGTTGCCCGGCGACGTGGGCAAGCCGTTCACCGACGCTGACCGGATACGAGCGATGGTCTCGCACGACTGGCAGATGCTGGGTGCTCAGTACGAGTGGGCAGAAATACACGGCGTGAGCAAGGGACTGCCTCACGGCTACTTCGCGGATCTGTTGGGCCGTGCGGCCGCCGCCGGTGAGCAGCTTGGACTCGCGTTCGCTGCGCTCCGTGATGCTGAGGTTTGGCGCGATACCGCTACAGAGCCCGCGACCGCAAACCATCGCAATATCGCCGGCCGTGCAGTCGCCGAAGCATCCGGGCTGTGGGCTGTGAGTGCCGGCCATGCCGTAGTGAACGTGGTGGCTCGCGTCGTCCGCATCCACAGCAAAGCTGCGGGTCTCGACGTGAAGCTTAGCTGGACCGGCCTCCCGGCGCCGTTCGATTCCGGACGACTCGCAAACCTCTCCCTCAATCCGGAGACAGTGAAGTACATCCTGGCGGCTGCCCGGCAGACGGGAAAGGTCGCGCTGGCGGATCTCGTCGAGCCGCTGGACGATCTCGTGAAAAGCGCAGCTTGGGCTGCGCTGGCAGCCCGGCGAGACGCGGGATATCACCGCCTGCGACCCCAGAGCATCGAAGGCGGGGTGCCGTCTGTAAACCCGTGGGCGACCGACCAGGCCGCGGGAACGCTGACCCTGAGCGTGTCGACGTTCTCGGACTACGTACCGCCCGTGCTCGAAGAGGTGGTGACCGAGACGCACGCCGGCTATGAAGCACTCTCGTCGGCAATGCGCGACGTGCACGACCGTCTGCCCGAGGCGCTGCGAGCCGCGGGCGTCCCCATCTGGCGCACGCCCTGACGATCGCTGTGTGTGCGAGGAAGGCGTGAGGCTGGTGTCCAGAAGGGAAGAAGAACACGCGAGGCTGATGCTGTCGGATGAGCTCGGTGTGGAGTTTCGACTGTATGACGACGGCTCCAAGTCGAACATGCCCGACCTGCTATCCGAGGACGGGAAACACGTCGCGGAAGTGATCACGACCACACCGTCTGCCATTCGCGAAGCAGAACAACGCCTCGCTCCGACGGCGGAGCCGACACTGCCGCACTGCGTGTGGGTGATGATCCCGTACATGATCTTGGGAGGCGCAACTAGAGACGTGCGCAGCAAGATCAGGGCGGATGTCCTTCGGTGGACTGTCGAAGCCGGCTGCGAATATCACTGGTCATCTCGCGACGAGCGACTGTTGCTCCCGGGGGTAGATCCTGTCCCGATCCTCGGACTCGCGGTCTACGACGACGGTGTCCAAGTGATGTGTGCTCAGCGCTGCCAGCATCCGCACACGGAGCCTCATCAGATCAGGTGGTCTGTTACGCATGCACCGTTGCCCGATGATCCATGGGCGTTGATTCGACAGTCATTGCACATCGTCGATAAGGAGCAGCGAGGGGGAGTGCGAGCCATAGGTGAAAAGCTGGACGGGTACCCGAATAAGCACCTCGTGATGTACCCATTCGGTCCGCCCGGGAACCTGACGGCAGCGTTCAGCCGTTACTCGCCCCCGCCCAATCCGCGCGACCTGATGCCCCCGCAACTGAATCCGCCCCTTGTGGACGTTCATCTTTGGCTCATGTATCGGTACGAGGACCGCGACGTCACAGAGGGACTACACGTCTGCAGTGGCCTCTGGGCGAGGTTCGGAACCAGCCTTCCCAAGCTCCCGCTCCGGCAGCTCCATTACAGGGATGGCTGAGAATCCAGGCGATTCTCCGGCCATCTCTAGGAGCGGGTAAGTCCCGATCAGAGGCTACTTAAGCGGAGAAAATGTAGGGGGTATTGCAGCGAATACCACATGGAATCTCTGACCCAGGTAGTTGCGGGCGCTCTGAGCAACAGCCAGGTCGTCCGCAGAGGCCAGAACTCGGCTGCGGCTGTGCGACGTCGCGTGGGCCGATCCGCGCACCTGCTCTGAGGACGGTCGCTTCCCACCGTCCTTTGCAGAGTCAGGAGGACGGCCCATGTCAATGTCGATCGCATCCCCACCCGAGCCCCCAGGTGTGCATCCGCCCGGCGCGGTGATCCGTCGTCTCGCTGCGGTCCTCGTCGCGCTACTCGTGCTGGCTGGGACGGTCGTGCTCGGTGCGGTGCCGGCTCACGCGGGCAGCCTGGGGACGGGCTACTACGGTGACTCGGGTTTCCTGGGGGCGTACAACACGGACGTCGACGGCAGGCAGGGGTACTGCATCGACCTCGGCGCGAACTCCCCGTTCGATCCCACATCGGGGCCGCAGACGGTGACCTCCCTGGACTCGCTCTCGCGTCAGCAGCTCGCGGAGCTGAACTACGTGCTGGACAGGTGGGGGCAGTCCGGCGACCCGAATCTCACGGCGGCGGTCGCGCTGTATGTGTGGTCGGTCGCCGATCCGGGCGTCTACAACAGCCACGGGATGTCCGGCGATGACTACTACGTGGCCCGCGCGCCTGTCGGCGTGCGCGGCACGATCCTGGCGAACCTCGCCGTCATGCGGCAGGAGGCCGCCGTCAACGCGGTCACCGATCCGTCGCTGTCGGTGAGCATCGCCATGTCGGACCAGTACGCCGGCACGGTGACGGTCGCCGCTCATCCCGCGTCGCTGCAGGGCGGGGCGGCGCTGACGGGCGCGGTGTTCGTCGACGGGTCGTCGTCGCGCACGCTCGGCGTCGGGCAGTACGGCATCACGGGCACCCCGGCCGACGGGGTGCCGTCGTACCGGATCGAGGCGAGCATGAGCGTCGCCGCGGCCGGCTACGGGGCGCAGGTCGACCTCTACACGACACCGGGCGCGCAGCGCCTCATCGCCGCCGTCGCCGGTTCTTCGACCGGGCTGTCGGTCCAGGCGCAGACGCCGATGATCGACCTGGACTTCCAGCCGCAGATCGCCACGCAGGTGTCCTCTCGCTACGTCGCCGAGGGCGACGCCTTCACCGACCAGCTCTTCGTGACGCTCTCCAAGGGGACGTGGATCAGGCTCGACGGCGTGCCGATTCCGATCACCGCGACCGGCACGCTGTTCGGCCCGTTCGACGAGCAGCCCGCCGAGGCCGACGCGGCGCCTGCTGGCGCGCCGGTGGCCGGGCAGGAGACGGTCACGCTGACCGGCGCGGGCTCGTACACCTCGCCGGGCACGGTCGTCGCGGCCGAGTCCGGCTTCTACACCTGGGTCTGGACGATCGACAAGGCGGCACAGGGTGTGAACGGCCGGTATCTGACCGACTCGTTCGCGGATCGCTTCGGGCAGATGCCGGAGAGCAGCGTCGTGCCGTTCCAGCCGGTCGCCATGTCGGAGGCGGATCAGCACCTCGCCGTGCCCGGTGACGCGCTGACCGACACGATCACGGTGTCCAGCGCGAACGGCGCGTGGCTCAAGCGCGACGGGGCGTTCATCCCCGTCGTGTTCGAGGGAACCGCTTATCAGGTGCCGGGCACCCTGCCGCCGACGCAGGCCGTCCTCGCCGAGACGGGCGCGGTGCCGCTTGGCACGGTGACGATCACGGCCGACGGTCCCGGCGTTTACACCTCGCCGGAGGTCGTGGCACCGCAGGGCGGATTCGTGACCTGGGTGTGGCGGGCGCACAAGGCGACACAGCCGGAGTGGGTGCGTGACTACCTCGCGGCGGACTGGACCGACGAGTACGGCATCACGGTCGAGACGACCTCGGTGCGCTGGCCCATCGTGACGACCTCGCTGATGCGCGAGTACAACGTCCATCCGGGCGGCAGGGCGTTCGACACGGTGACGGTCACGGGCTTCCCCGCCAACCACGGGCAGTTCGCGGGCGACGGGTACTGGCAGGCCGACAACGACGAGGTGACCCACACGGTCTATGGGCCGTTCGCCACGGATGCCGTGCTTACGGACGACCTCGACCTGTCCGACGCGCCCTTGCTGACTTCGATCACGACCCCGGCGCGCAACGGCGTCTACCGGCTCGGCTACACCGATGCCGACCGGATCGAGCCGTCTGAGCCCGGCTTCTACGTGCTGGTCACGACCTTCGACGGCGACGACCGAGTGCAGCCGTATCGCTCGTCGCCGGCCGACGTGCTCGAGAGGTTCTTCGTCCCGCCGACGCCGGAGGTCGAGCTGCCCGTCACGGTCATCACCCAGGCGACGGCGACCGCGCGGGTGGGCGAGCCGTTCGCGGACACCGCCCTGGTGCAGGGCACGATCCCCGAGGGGGCGTATCTCCAGTTCCGCGCCTACGGCCCCGAGCCGGCCGACGCGGAGCCGAACTGCACGAGCGCGTTCTACCAGAGCGAGCAGATCGCGGTCACCCAGCCCGGCGTCTACGCCTCGGGCCAGACCACGACCGACCAGCCCGGCAACGTGTACTGGATCGAGACGCTCTACGACGCGGACGGGACGATCCTCGTCGAGGGCACCTGCGGGGCGCCCGGCGAGACGACCGTCATCACCGAGCAGCCCGAGCAGCTGACGGTCACGACACAGGCCGTTGCCGAGGTCACCCTCGGCGAGCCCGCGCATGACCTCGCCCGTGTCAGCGGGACGGTCCCGGACGGTTCGACGCTCGTGTTCGAGGCATACCGGCAGGACGGGGAGACCGCGACCTGCACGGACGCCGAGCTCGCGTTCCGCAGCGACCCGATCGCCCTCGACGGTCCAGGCGACTACACCTCCGAGGCTGTCGTCTTCGAGCAGGCCGGCACGTACTACTGGATCGAGACGCTGTTCGACGCGAACGGCGATGAGATCCACCGTGGGCTGTGCGGAGCGCCCGACGAGACCACAACCGTCGTCTCCGTGCCGACCGTCCCGAAGACCCCGGAGCTGCCGCCGTCGCTGGCGCTGACCGGCGCTGGGGATTGGATGTTCCCGTTCGGGATCGCCGGCGGCATCTTCGCCTTGGCCGGCATCCTCACACTGTGGTTCGGCCGACGCCTGGCGATCTACCGCGAGCGTCACGGTTACGTGCGAGAGGAGGACGAAGACTTCTTGGCGCTGTTTGACGAGCAGAGCTGACCCGAATCACTGTCGCGTCCAGCGTCGGAGTGGGACTCGTGCAGTCGAGACCGAAGCGCCAAACGCCTCGGGAGCGTTCAGCCGCCGATGCCGAGATGCTTACCGAGTTCGGCGTACAGCTCCAGCACTCGACCGGCGTCGATTTCATAGCGCGTGCGCTGGCCGCGTCGGGCTTGTTCAGGGGGTGGGTCAGGTATGACGACGCCTAGGGCTGTGAGCCCGGTGAGATGGAACTGCACGGTCTTGGGCACTAGGCCGAGGGCGGTGGCGAGCTGTCCGCGGGTGGCGGGGCCATGCTCGTGGATGTAGCCGATGATGGCGACCCGGACGCCGTAGCCGAACGCGCTCACGGCGTCACCGACCGCAGGAGGCAGGTCGGGGCGAACGTGTTCAGGCACCCGTCCATTCTGCCGGAGTCGCCTTGTCGTCTCACCTCGCCCACAAGGGGATAATACCGTTATCCACTAGGCGAGGGGTTGCCCAGAGATGGGTGGGAGCGTCCTGTCAAGCGGTGGCGTAGCGGGCCTGCGCGCGGCGGGCGCGGGCCTCGTGCAGGCGGGTCCGGGCCAGCAGGATCAGGCTGACCGGGCCGATGAACGCGAACTTCGCGGCGTTCCAGAGGAACAGCACGACTAGGAAGTTCAGCCAGCCGGGGCCGCCGTCGGCGACCGCGGCGGCGAGGGTCGCTGCGATGAGCAGGTAGGGGACGGCGATGAGCATCGCGGGGACGCCCCACTTGAGGCCGCGACGGGTGCGGATCCGGTCGAGCAGGATGTTGGTCGGCATGTAGCGGCGCAGGAACGCACGGGTACGGACGCTGAGGGTCCAGAGTAGCCGGATCATGAGGGCGGTCCTCTCCTAGTGACTCGGCAGCGAGTAACTAGAAGGACCGGCCGGCTGACGGTGCGGTCATGCCTTCGCGACAAGCGACGGCGCCGAAAGGAACTGCCTGCAGGCAGAATACGCCGACAGGTGCGACATCGGAAGCGCATTGCCGATCACAGGCCGGGTCCGGTGCGCTCGGCGCGAGGGTCCGGCGGTGTCCAAGTGTCGCGCTCGCCCGTGTCGGCGAGCGTGCGGGCACGCTCCAGAGCGGCGCGCGCCCGTGCGGCGTCGAGTCGCTGTGCGGCCGCGTCGGGGGCCGGCCCGAGCGGAGTGTCCGCCGTGACCTCGTACCGATCCCGGTAGGCGGCGATGGTGGCGGCCGCCTGCCACCATCGGGCGCGCGGCGCCGGCCGGGCCGGCGGCTGCCCGAGGTGCCCGACCCAGGCCCGGTGCTCGGCCAGGGCGGCGCGGGCGAGCGCCTGGGCGCGGTCCTCGATGAGCTGTCGGCGCTCATCGAGCGCGCGCCGCATCTGCGCGTCCATCCGCCCGGCCGCCTCGGGGATGAGCCCGGCGATCAGTCGTGGCGCACGGCGGGCGCGGCCCGCGCCGGCTGGCCTGGATGTCACGGCGGACAGGCGCGCGTGCAGGACCGCCGCGACGTCCTGGGCGTCGTGGAGGCTGCGGGAGGCGACCAGCCGTGGCAGCAGGGTAGCGACGTCGTGATGGTTGGCCTCGGCGTAGCGCAGCTCGGCGGCGAGCGCGCCGAAGGCGTCGGAGGCGATGGCGTCCTCGGCCTCGCGTTCGGTGAGGCCGCTGGCGCGGATCAGGGCGACCCAGCGATCCTGCTGCGCGGCGGTGGCGATCGTGTCGTACTCCGCCGCGATCTGCCGGATGGACGACCATGCCTCCTGCTCGGAGGTGACCGTCTCGTGCGCGGAGAGCTCGGCGCCGGAGTGCTGCACGACGCCGAACAGCACCGTGCGTGCGCTCGCCGCGGTGTTGTCGCCGGGATGCGGGCCGGCATGCACGCCGTCCGGTCGGCCGGTGGCGACGTAGGCGTGGTTCGCGTCGCGTCCGCGCGTCATCGCGACGTACAGGTTCTCCCGCGTCGTCGTCGCCTCGATCAGGGCGTGCGCGGTGTCGGTGGTGAGTCCCTGCGCCCGGTGTGCCGTGACCGCATAGCCGAGATCGAGGTGTTCGCGGACGTAGCCGGCCGGCAGCACCAGGGACGCGCCGCGGCGTCGGCCGGCGCGGCGGACGGTGACCGAGCCATCGCTGCGCACGGCGGTCATCGTCCAGCGGTCGCCGTTGCGGACCCAGCCGCGCCCGGCCCGCAAGCGCCGGTCGTTGTGGCGGGAGATGACGGCATCGCCCGGTGATGCGAGGGTGCCGTCGTGCAGCTGGACCGAGCCGCGCAGCGGCGTCACGGCGCCGTCGAGGATCAGGTCCGCGCGTGCTCGCTGGTTCAGCGCGGAGACCGACTCGTGGGTCTCCGCGATCAGCACCGACTCGCGCCCGGCGAGCATGTCGCCGCGCCAGCCGGTGTAGGCGGCGTCCGTCATGGCGTCAGTGTCGCCGTCGTGGACGCGACCGTGGGCGTCGTACTCGTCGATCACGGAGGCGTCGCCGTGGCGCAGCCCAAGGGACGCCGCCTTCTCCCAGCGGTGCGTGAAGCGGTGGATGTCGACCAGCTCGGGGGCGTCGTCCCGGTCGTGGACGAGCATCGAGAACGCCCCGCCGGCGTCTACGGACTGCAACTGAGCCCAGTCGCCCACCAGCAGTGCTTTCGCGCCGGCCTGTGCCACGAGCGCGGTGATCCGATCCAGCGTGAGTGTCCCGGCGAGGGATGCCTCGTCGATGATGACCAGCTGCCCGGCTGCGAACGTCGTGCCACGCACGAGGTGGTCTTGCCACCACTTCGCCGTGTTCTCGGTGACGATCCCAAGGTCGTCGCCGAGCACCTGCGCCGCCGCCGCGGACGGCGCCAATCCCACCACCGATCCGTGCCCATGCTGCATCTCCCAGGCCCGCCGCAGGGCGCTCATGGCCGTCGTCTTCCCGGCGCCGGCCGGGCCGACCAGCACGTCGAGGACGCGACCGGAGACCGCGACCGTCGCCAAGGCGGCGGCCTGGTCGTCGCCGAGCACGAGACCACGACGGTCGGGCCTGCGGGTGACGCGCTCGAGCTGGGCGAGGTCGAGCGTGGGCGCGGTCAGCATCCGGGACCGTTCGAGCAGCCGATCCTCGGCCGCGAGGAGCTGCTCGGAGGAGTAGACCGTGGCGTGCTTCGGACGGAACGCGCTCGTCCCGTCCGAGCGTCGGAAGATCGCCGGACTGCTCGCCAGCTCCGGCGGGGTCAGCCGCAGCGACCCCGCCTCGGCGGCATCGGCGACCATGCCGACGATCGCGTCGCGATCGGTCGTGCTGGCGAACCGCCAGCCCATCGTCTGCCGCGCGGCCTCCGCGTAGAGGTTCCACCGTCGCCACGTCGCCCGCTTCTCGCCGACGACCTCGACCACCCTCTGCCCGAGCTCGCGTATCACGTCTAGGGGAATGTCGTCGGCGCGCAACAGCGGCGGCGACGAGGCGTCGGTGATCCGGCGCGCCCACTCGGTCGCGTCCTCGCCCAGGGTCGCGCTCGCACGACGACGCCATTGCGCCGTCAGCGCCGCGAGGGACTGCACCTGCTTGTCCGGTCTCGTCGTCAACGTCGCCTGCGCGCGCAGCTTCACGATCGTCGCCGGCGACGGACGCCGCCCGTGCTCGGCGATGTACCGCTCGATCAGCCGGTCGGCTTCCTCGTCGATGTGCCGTGACCGGCTGGAGAACAGGGCGATCAGCGACTCCGGGACGGTCGTGATCGCCCAAGCCGGGTTCCGGTCCCGGCCACGAGATCGCGCCTCCCACTCGACGCCGAGAACGCGGGTGAGATGGTCGGCGAACACCGCCTCGTGCAGCTCCGACAGGGCGACGACCGCCGCGTGCAGGGGCCGCCCGTCCAGCGACCGCCACTTGCCGTCGAGCAACGTCTGCACCTTGTTCGAGATCACGACGTGCGTGTGCAAGTGGGGGTCGCCGGCCCTGCTGTCGTAGTGATCGAACGCGGTTGCGATGAGTCCACCGACGCCGACCTGTGCAACGGCGCCGTCGCGTCCGGCTGCGCCGACGCGCGTGGCCGCAATCTCCCGCTCCATGAACGCAACCACCTCCGCAACGGCCGCATGGTGCGCGTCGGCGATGATCGCCTGCGTGCCGGCGTCCGCAACCGCCCACACGACGGATGCAGCCTTCGGGATCGAGAACGTGAAGTCGAACCCGGCGACCGCGCGCCGCGTCCCGCGCGCAGCTTCCTCGGCCTCGATCTGCGCGATCGCCTCCGCCCGAGCGACCAGGCCCAGGCTCGGGTCCAGCGATGCGATCCGCGCCTCGACACGAACGGCAGCAGTCGAGAAGTCCTGGTAGGCGCGGCCGAGCGGATCGCCCGTGACCGGATCACGGCCCATGCCGACGAGCAGCTGAAGTTGAACCTCGGAGACCTGATCGCCAGAAACAATCCTGCCGCCGCCAAGCGAAGGCACGCCGCTGCCCATCCAACGACCGGGCGGGGTTCCCTCCTCGAGGTAGTACCGCGTCAGCGGGGTCGACAAGGCACGGTTCCCGTCGCCCGCGGCGACCGTCTTGAGCAGGTACTTGTAACCCTCGCCCGCGCTCATCACCCGCATCGAGACCGTCATGCCCGTCAGGTGCGAACGGGACCACCGCCTTCGGACCCGGCGCTCGCGCCGGGTCCGAACCTCGTCTGCAAGAGGCGTGGGCCGACCGAAGGCAGGCTGACCGCCCGCGCCGAACAGTGCTCCCAGCAACGCGATCCGAGGCCACCGCGCCGAACGATCGACGCCGGGAAGACGAGGGCGGAGCCGCGGAGCTTGTGGGAGTCGCGCGCACCTGGAAGGTGACCAGCCCGGCGAGTGCCTCAACCGGGACGCGCCGACCGCACAGGAACCTCGATGCCCGACTCAGCCCCCGCCCCGGCCGCCCCGCTGCGGATCGGATCGCTGTTCTCCGGCTACGGCGGCCTCGACCTCGCCGTCGAGCACGTCCTCGGCGGACGCACGGCCTGGTTCTCCGAGCTCAACCCCGCCCCGGCCCGCGTGTTCGCGCATCACTGGCCCGCTATCCCCAACCTTGGCGACATCACGCAGGTCGACTGGCGGCAGGTCGCGCCGGTCGACGTGATTTGCGGCGGGTTCCCCTGCCAGGACGTCTCCACGGTCGGCAAGCGAGCCGGCCTCGCACCGGGCACCCGCTCGGGCCTGTGGGCGCAGATGGCGGCGGCGATCGACGTGCTGCAACCCGAGTGGGTCGTCGCCGAGAACGTCCGCGGCCTGCTCTCCGCCACCGCACGCCGCCCCGACCCGCAGGACGACCACGATGAACGCAACCCCCTCTCCGCAGTCCTCGAACGCGCAACCCCCGCGACACGGGCTGCCCTTCGCGCAATGGAACCCGACCCGTGGGATCTGGGAGACGCACCAGCCCGACCTCTACGGGCACTTGGAGCCGTACTCGGCGATCTGGCCGACCTCCGGTACGACGCTCGCTGGGTTGGCCTACCCGCTTCCCACGTCGGCGCACCACACACCCGATTTCGGATCTTCATCCTCGCTCGGCGCGCTGTTCCGCACCCCGCTAGCCTCGGACGTCGCCCGCGGTGGGGAGACGCTGGAACAGGTGCGAGCCCGACGCGGCACGATCGCCCTCTCGCATCAGATCATCGACCTGGCGCAGAATGGCCCCCGACGCAGGCGAGGCCAGGAGCCGGTCGGACTGTGGCCGCTGATCGAGCAGCTGTTCGACGATGGGGACACTACGCCGGAGCCATCCGACGATGGGAACACCTCAGCGGACGACCCGCCCCAGCTCCGGCGGTGCTGAACCATGACGGTCAGCTCCGTCCCGCGCCGCGCTTCGTGGAATGGCTCATGGGCCTGCCAGACGGCTGGCTCACCGACCCCGACCTCGAGCTGAGCAGCAGCGAACAGCTCACCGCGCTCGGCAACGGCGTTCTACCTCGCCAGGCGGTCCGAGCCCTTCATGTTCTTCAGTGGAATCCTGACACTTAGGCGAAACCAGTTCCTCTTCGCATGAAATCCGGGATCTCCTTCGAGGTTAGCCAACCCTCCGGGAACCTCGCTCGTCCGTGGACGCAAATGCAACCTAAGCCGCGATCCTCAGATCGGCAGGAGCGTTCCGCCGATGAGGGTTTGGAGTGAGTAGATCAGCATTGTCCAGAGTCCGGTGATCATGAGGATGCCGGTGAGGATCATGGCGGTTCCGCCGGCGATGTTGATGGCGCGGATGTGTCGGCGAAGGAACCCGGTGGCGGTGGTTGCCCATCCGAGGCCGGCGGCGACGGCGAGGAACGGCAGACCGAGGCCGATGCAGTAGATGACGGCCAGGAGTGCTCCGCGGGCGGCGGATGCGGTGCTGATGCTGAGTGCGGAGATCGCGGCGAGGGTGGGGCCGAGGCAGGGGGTCCAGCCGAGGCCGAAGGCGATGCCGAGCAGCGGCGCGCCGACCAGTGACTTTGTCAACCTGATTTGGCCCCGGGGTGACGGTTTGAAGTGGCCCCGTCGTGGCGGCGGGTCGATGTGGGTGGCTGTCTGTTGTCAGGCGCAGCAGGAAGTGGGGAGTTCGTTGCGGAAGAGGTTCGCAGTGAGGCGGATGCCTTCGGCCATGGTGAGGTACGGGGCCCAGGTGTCGGCGAGTTGGGTGACGGTGAATCCGGCTTTGATGGCGTAGGTCGCGGCGAGCATCATCTCGCCGGCGGTGTCGGCGAGGGCGTGGACTCCGAGGACTTTGCCGGTGTCGGCGTCGGCGACGATCTTGATGCCGCCGCGGGTGTTGTGGTTGGCGATGGCTCTGGGCACGTCGGCCAGTCGCAGGTATCGGCAGGCGCATCTGTATCCGGCGGCGATGGCTTCGGCTTCGGTGATCCCGGCCGAGGCGAGTTGGGGTGAGGTGAACAGGACGGAGGGCAACCCGGTGTAGTCGACCTGCTCAGAGTGACCGAGGGCGTTGTGTGCGGCGATCTTCCCGGTCCTCGCGGCGACGTACACGTACTGGGGCACGTCGGTGACGTCGCCGGCGGCGAACACCGCCGGGTTCGTGGTCCGCTGTTGTTCGTCGACAATGATGAAGCCGCGGGTGTCGGTCGCGATGCCCGCAGTGGCGAGGCCGAGCCCGTCGGTGCGGGGGGTGCGGCCGGTGGCGACGAGGACGCGTTCACCGGTAGCTACTTTCCCGGTGCGGGTGAGGACTCGGACCAGGTCGTCGTGTGGGGTGATCGTTGCGGCGCGGTCGCCTATGACGGTGATTCCGTCGGTCAGGAAGGCTTTGCGGAGCTCGGAGGAGAGTTCTGGTTCGGCGTGCGGGGCGAGCCGGCCGATGATGGTGACCTCGACCCCGAGCCGGGCGAACAGCTGGGCCTGTTCGAGGCCGACGAATCCGCCGCCGATCACCACGAGCGAAGCGGGCAGCTCGGTGAGTTCCATCGCCGTGGTCGACGTGAGGTAATCGATCTGCTCGAGGCCGGGGATCGTTGGGATGGTCGGTTCGGCGCCGGTGGCGATGAGATACGACTTGGCGCGAACCGGTCGTCCATCGACGAGCAGTGTTGAGGGATCGGTGAATGTTGCGGTGCCGGGGAGGATGTCGAACCCGTAGGCGGCGGCGATGTCGGCGTACTTGGTCTGGCGGAGCATGCCGACCAGCTCATCCTTCTGCTGCACGAGCGCGCCGAGGTCGACGGCCCCAGCGGAGGTGGCGGCGCCGGGGAACGGGTTCGTGAGCGCGGCGTGGCGGGTGTGCGCGGCCGCGAGGAGTGTCTTGGAGGGCACGCAACCCACGTTCACGCAGGTGCCACCGAGCGTGCCCGATTCGATGGCGACCACGCTCGCCCCCTCGAGTCGGGCGTGGATCGCCGCGGACATCGCCGCGCCGCCCGTCCCGACCACCGCAAGATCGAACTCGTTGTGCTGAGTCATGATGCCTCCTCGGGTGGACCGGGCCGCACGTGCGGCCCTATGCGACAGAATGGACCTTCAAGCATGCTTGAAGGTCAAACTGACGGTGGAGGTGTCACGATGCGGATCGGAGAACTCGCGGAGAAGGCGAGGACGAGACCGTCGACGCTGCGGTACTACGAGGAGCGCGGGCTGCTGCAACCGCCGGAGCGCACCCCGGCCGGGTACCGCAGCTATGGTGACGAGACGGTGCAGCGGCTCGAGTTCATCGATCGGGCTCGCGCGGCGGGGCTCACCCTTGCGCAGACCGCGGAGATCCTCGATGTTCGCGACACGGGTGGTTCGCCGTGCGCTCACGTGCTGGATCTCCTTGACCGCCGGCTCGTGGAGATTGATGAGCAGCTCGAGCAGCTGCGCGCCCTACGAGGGAGCATCGTCGAGCTTCGGGCGCACGCGACGGCAACGGCGTCCGAAGCCTGCACGCCGGAGTCCATCTGCCGCTACCTCTGATGACTTTCGGATCGCTACTGCCGCTGACGGGTGTGGTTGAGGCGGTACGAGGTGGTGCCGGTTTCGATGATGGTGCCGTTGAACGTGAGCCGGTCGACGATTGCCGCACACAGGCGCGGGTCAGTGAAGGTCTTCGTCCACCCGCTGAACGACTCGTTGGATGCGATCGCGACGGAGTTCTTCTCTTCCCGCTCTGTGAGGACCTGGAACAGGAGTTCGGCGCCGCGTCGGTCGAGTTCCATGTAGCCGAGCTCGTCGATCAGGAGCAGGTCAACGCGTCCGTACCGGTTGATGGTGCGGGTGAGTTGTTTCTCGTCGGCGGCTTCAACGAGCTCGTTCACGAGCTTCGTCGCCAGGGTGTACCGGACGCGGAAGCCCTTCTCTGCAGCGGCGGTGCCGAGGCCGATGAGGAGATGCGACTTCCCGGTGCCGGAGTCCCCGATCAGACACAGCGGATCGCCGCGGCGGATCCAGTCCCCGTTCGCGAGCGTATGGATCGTTGCAGGGTTGACGTTCGGATTCGCGTCGAAATCGAAGTCCCCGAGCCACTTGTTCCTCGGGAACCCGGCTGCCGACACGCGGCGGACAACGGACCGGCGGTCCCGGTCGTCGCACTCGGCGAGGAGGAGCTCGGCAAGGAACCCTTGGTAGGTCAGCTGCTCACGTTCCGCGGCCGTGATCGCTTCGTGCATCACCGCCCGCATGGTGGGTAAACGGAGCCTGCGGCAGGCTTGGTCAACTGCGGCCGCGGCGGCTTCTTCGGTCAGCCCGCGCTGCCGACGCAGGATCGTGGTGACATTCGTGGGGTTGCTCATGATCCGGCGATTCCTTCTCTCTCATCGGTGACCGGCGGTTCTGGTTCGGAACGTCGGTTAAGGAGTTCGTCGTAGTGCGCGACGGATGGCAGTGGCCGCCGGTCGGCTGGGAGTCCGGCGATCACCGCGGCCGGATCCATGAGGCGACGCTGGGTCAGGCTGACAACTCGCTGCACGTCACGTCGTGGTTGTTCAACGCGATGACGGTCTGACTCGGGCCCGGCGGCGTGCAGTCGGGCTTCGACCGCGACGACGTCGGCGGACACCGCCCCGACCGTGAGGGCGGCACGGATCCCCGCGATCACGTCGACGGTTCGCATGGTCCTGTGGAGCAGGAGCACATCGATCAGAGCCCTTGTGCCGGCGCTGTCGCCATCGACCTTCCGCGCTTGCTGCCAGAACGCGTCATGCGCTGTCGTGAACACGCCGGCTTCGCGTGCACGGGCCAGCGCGGTGGACCCGGGCAACGCGCCGGGCTTGCGCCTGAGGACCTCGAGGTAGTGGTCAAGGTTGATCGACTCCCCGCCGCGGGCCACGACCCGCTCGTGCCGAGCGACCTCGGCGTGGCCGTCGAACACCACGAGTTCAGACGCCCGCAACGAGACCCGCACCTTCCGCCCGATCAGACGGGCGGGCACGGAGTACCTCGCCATCCGCACGGTGATCAGGCTCGAGCGGTCTACCCGCGGGTAGAGCACCAGGCCAGGATCGAACCGCTCGCCTGGCAATGGCGTAAGGCGGGCTTGTTCGTCGATGAAGTCTTGCCCGACAGTGCGGATCCGGGTGTTGATGCGTCGCTCGTTGTCGCGGGCGTCCCACCGGCGGATCTGCTCGTTCAACTCGGCGAGCGAGTCGATGACCGGCATCGGCGACAGCCAGGTGCGGCGAAACCGACCAACTTCGCCTTCGACGCCACCCTTCTCGTGGGCGCCGTCGATTCCGGGCTGGCAATAGAACGAGTCGAACCCGTAGTGCGAGCGGAACAGTACCCATCGGTCGTTCTCTACTCGGCTACGGCCCTTCCCATACAGCACCGTCTGTACCGCGGCAGTGAGATTGTCGTACCGGATGTGCCGGGTCGGGATCCCACCTATCTCGTCGAACGCGTCGATATGTCCTTCCAGGAACGCTTCCTGCGATTGCGTCGAGTACACCCGGTGCACCGCCTTCCCCGAGTGCGAGAGCCGGAACGTGAACATGTGGCACTTCGTTTTCACCCCGCCAAGGATCACCCAGACCTCGCCGAAATCGACTTCGGCTTCCTCACCAGGTGCGTGTTCCTGTGGGACGAACACCTCGACGCGGCGCCCGGCTGCGGCATCGATCTGGGCACGACGTACGCGCACGTAGTCGCGGACCGTCGAGTACGACAGTCCCGCCGCTTCGTGCTCGTCGACCAGCCGCGCGAGAACCCTTGTCGCCGTGTGCCGCTGCTTACGAGGCGCGTCCAGATCCTGAGTGAGCATCGCGTCGATCACCGCCTTGTACGGCCCCAGCCGTGGAGACATCCGTGACGGTATCTTCCGCGGCGGCGGAATTGGCGACGCCAAGGCCTGCCGCACCGTGCGACGGTGGACCCCGAACCTGTCTGCCAACGCGCGCACCGATAGCCCGTCGACGCGCGAGGCACGGCGGATATCCGCGAACAATTCCACTTTCGACCCCTGCCGGGCCCGCTCATCCTGAAGCAACACGAAACACACGCTCAGGTGGGGCCAGATCAAACCGTCAGAACCGCCCCGGCAAGTCAGAAAGTGGGGCCACTCCTAGCCGTCACTCCGGGGCCAAAACAGACTGACAGAGCCAGACCAGGCCGGTAGGGGGTTTGATGGCGGGTTTCGCGGTGCGCTGGAAGACGCGCAGCAGGCCGATGAACACCAGCCCCATGATGAGGACGACGGCGCCGAGGATGCGGATGAGGATGTCCTGCCAGCGGATCAGCCAGCTGCCCACGGCGCCGAAGGCGACGCCGTAGGCGATGAACACGAGCGAGAACCCGAGGGTGAACAGGCCGGCCCCGATCAGGGGTCTCCAGCGGGAGCGGGTGGTGGATGCGCCGGTGACGTAGCCGAGGTAGCCGGGTACGAGCGGGAGCACGCAGGGCGAGGCGAAGGAGACGAGGCCGGCCAGCAACGCGATCGGCATCGCGAGCCAGAGTTCGCCGTTGGCGACGATGCCGTTCACGGGGTGCGGCTCTCGGTCAAGGCGGTGTCGATGAGGGCGGCGAGGGTGCCTCGGGAGGGGATGCGGCCGAGGATTCGGGAGGCCATCCGTCCGTCACGGTCGAGGACGATCGTGGTGGGCACGGCGTTCGGGGCGGACTTGCCGGCGAACGCGAACTGCACGTCGCTGGTCGCGGCGTCCAGGATCGACGGGTAGGTGATGTCGAACTCGGTGGCGAACGCGGTCGCGGTCGCGCCGGTGTCGCGCACGTTCACGCCGATGAACACGACGCCCTGGTCGGCGTACTGCTCATATGTCGCCTGAAGGTCGGGGGCTTCGGCGCGGCAGGGTGGGCAGGCGGCGTACCAGAAGTTGACGACGACGACCGAGCCGAGCCAGTCGGTGGAGTCGGCTTGGCCGCCGGTGTCCAGCGGACCGCCGAAGGTCACCGGGGCGTCGCGCTCGGCGGCGGGGATCTCCACGACCGTGTCGTCGGCTGAGGTGTACCCGTTCGGGGTCTGCGGGAGGGTGATGTCGGGCGGCTGGGCGGCGCATCCGGCCAGCAGGAGCAGTGCGGCGAGGCTGCCACCGACTGGTGCCGCGATCCAGCGTCGGCGCGGGTGGGCGGAGTCGGGTTTCGGGGGCATGGCTATGGGCTTTCAGGCAGCGGTGGTGAGCCGGTGGTCTAGGACTTGGCGGTGGGGCGCTTGCGCCCGGCGAGGATGGCGCCGGCGATGACGAGGACGAGCCCGGTCGGGTAGCCGGCGGCGAGGTCGAGCCAGCCGGGTGGTTGGCCGGGTCCGAACGCTTCGAGGTGGGCGAGCCAGTGGATGATCGCGACGAGCGCGCCGGCGCCGATCAGGACCTGGCCGAGGCGGACGAGGAGGCGGTGCTTGCGCCAGCGGGCCTCGAAGTCGTCGGGCTTGTTCGGGCGCGGGGTGGTCTTTCTTGTCATGGGGTGCGGTCCTTTCGGGAGTGTGGTCAGAGGCCGGAGTAGGAGTGCAGGCCGGTGAAGAAGACGTTGACGACGCCGAAGTTGAACAGCACGGCGGCGAAGCCGGTGATGCACAGCCCGGCGGCGCGGCGGCCGTGCCAGCCGCGGGTGGCCATCGCGTGGAGGTAGGCGGCGTAGAGGACCCAGATGATGAAGGTCCAGACCTCTTTCACGTCCCACCCCCAGAACCGGCCCCAGGCGCGCCCGGCCCAGATCGCGCCGGCGATGAGGGTGAAGGTCCACAGGATGAAGCCGACGATGGTCAGCCGGTAGGCGAGGCGGTCGAGGTCCTCGGCCGACGGGGTGGCCTCCAGGAGACGCTGCAGCCGAGTCGTCTGCTCGGGATGGCGGCGGGACTTGAGCAGATAGGTGATGCTGACCAGGAACGCCAGGCCGAAGAACGCGGTGGCCAGCAGCGCGACCAGGACGTGGATCACCAGCCACCCGGACTGCAGTGCGGGCATCAGCGGCACCACGGGCACGTAGAAGCTCACCGTCGCCACGCCCAGCAGCAGCACGGTCAGTCCGAGGACCGCGGTCCCCAGGAACGCGAGGCGACCCCGGATGGACACGGCCAGGAAGGTGCCGATGATCAGCGCCGTGCCGGTCAGGGAGAACTCGAACATGTTGGCCCAGGGCACCCGTTCGGCGGCGATGCCGCGCAGCACCGTGGCCGCGACGTGGAGCACCCAGCCGAGCACGGTCAGCGCGTAGCCGACCCGGATCGCTTTCGACCTGCCGGGTGCCGGCTCCGTCGTGGGCTCCGTGGCCCCGGGCGGTGCAGGAGGCATCGTGGCTGGCCCGGCGAGGACCCGTTCCTTGGCCGGCGCCGACGTGGGGCGCGGGGCGGTGCGTCGGGCGAGGTCGAGGGTGTAGGCGATGAAGCCGGCCGCGTAGACGGCGATCGCCGAGTACACCAGCAGCAGGGACAGGGCGTCAAGGAACGGGGTCATCGGATCCTCCGGGTGGTCGGGGCGCGGTTTCAAGGCGGGCGGCGAGGGCGTCGACAGTGGACTGCAGGCGGGGGTCGTCGCCGCGGGCGAGCGCGGCGACCTCGAGCTGCGTCTGGTCGCCGCGGGCGGCGACGCGCACCCAGATGCGCCGCCGGGGCACGAACAGCGAGAGGGCCAGGCCGGCGACCGCGGCGGACGCGGCGATCAGGGTGGGCGCCTGGGTCGGGTCGTGGGCGATGTCCAGCGACGCGAATCGCGGGATGTTGGTGAGCTCGATCGTGCCCAGCCCGTCCGGCAGCGGGGCGGTGGTGCCGGGCGTGAGCTCGAGGGCCGGGGTCGCGGTGCCGCGGCCGGCGACCTGGGTCATCGCGGAGGTGTCGAGCGAGTAGACCGACACGGGAACACCGCTGTCCAGTCCCAGGTTGCCGACATACACGTCCAGGGTGACGACCGGGTCGAGCAGGTCGGGGTAGCTGGAGTAGGAGGCGCCTCCGGGCGCGATCGCGCGGGTCGGGTAGAACAGGGCGATCATCCCGACCTGCTTCGCCAGCCCGTCAGGGACCTTCACGACGCCGAGGCTGGTGAGGTTGGCGTCTTGCGGGAGGAACGGGATCGAGTCGCTGAAGACGACGTCGCCGGCCGGGTTGCGGACGGTGAGGGTCGGGGCGTAGCCGTTGCCGAGCAGGTAGATGTCGGTGCCGGCTACCGACAGCGGCTCGTTCACCCGGATGCTCGAGGACTGCTGCGTGCCGTCTGCGGTGACGGTGACCTGGGCGTCGAAGTCGCGCGGCATGCCCAGCGCGTTGAGATTGTCCTCGACGTAGTCGACGCGGAACCGGTCCAGGGTGAGGGTGAACTGCGGGATCTGCGCGTCGGTCACGAACCGGCCAGGGGTGAAGGAGTCGTATGCGATCCGCGTGCTGGCGAAGGTCTGCCCCTCGACGAGGATGCGCTGCCCGGTGAAGCGGTAGCCGGTGCCGACCGCAAGGACGACGAGCACCGCGAGCAGGGCGAGGTGGAACAGCAGGTTCCCGGTCTCGCGCAGGTAGCCGCGTTCGGCGGCGATCGAACACTCCCCGCCCGCGTCGAGCCTGCGGAGCCGGTAGTGCTGGCGGCGCAGCTCCTTCTCCGCGGCGCGCAGCACATCTTCCGGCGGGCCGTCCACGCGGCGACGGTCGTGCGCCGGCAGGCGCTGGAGGTTGCGGGGTGTCGCCGGCGGCTGTGCCAGCAGAGCCTGGGCGTGGTGGCGGATGCGCGGGATGAGACACCCCACGAGGGAGGCGAACAGCAGCAGGTAGACGGCGGAGAACCATACGGACCCGAACACGTCATGCAGCTGCAGCAGCTGCACCGCCCAGGCCCAGCCGGGGTTGTTCCGGTCGAACTGGATGACCCCGTTGGGATCGGAGGACCGCTGTGGGATCAACGACCCCGGGATCGCCGCCAGAGCCAGCAGCAACAGCAAGATCAGCGCGGTGCGCATCGAGGTCAGCTGCCGCCACCCCCACCGCAACCAGCCGACCACGCCCAGGCGCGGGCCGCTCGGGGACTCTCCCGCGCGGTCGATATGGTCGCCCGGCAAGGTGGTGTCCGTCTCGGGTGTGCTACTCGGCGTCGGCATGCACCGCCTCGTTTCCGGCCGGTACGGCCGCGGCCCGTCGGGTGCGCCACTGGGCGTAGACGATGACGCCGACGCCGAGCACGGCCGCGATCACCGCGGTGACGATGTTCGCCTTGATCCCGCCGGCCAGCAGCTCGGTCGGGTCCAGCCGGATCCACTCCAGGAAGGCCCGCCCGAACCCGTACCACAGCAGGTAGAGGCCCAGGCTCAGCCCGGTCCCCGCTGCGGGGTGCCCGTCGAGGCGGCGGATGCGCTCGACGATGAGGATCACCGCGGCGCCGAGCAGATTCCACAGCAGCTCGTACAGGAACAGCGGCTGGAACAGCGTGCCCTCCGGGGTGCCGGGCGGGATCGCGGGGCTGCCCGGGTCGATCTGCAGCCCCCACGGCAGCGTGGTGGGCGGACCGAACAGCTCCTGGTTGAAGTAGTTGCCCAGCCGCCCGACGGCCTGCGCGACGAGCATGCCGGGGGCTAGCGCATCCAGGAACAGCAGCAGCGGGATCCCGGCCCGGCGGGTGCCGATGATGATCCCGACCAGGCCGAGGAGCACGGCCCCGAAGATCGCCAGGCCGCCCTCCCACAGGTAGAGCACCCGCAGCAGGTCCGCGCCCGGATAGAAGTAATCGCCCGGATGGGTGAGCACATGATAGATGCGGGCGCCGACGATGCCCAGCGGCACCGCCCACATCGCCACATCCAGCACCGCGCCACGCGGATGCCCCGCGCGCTGCAGCCGCCGCGCCGCGATGACGACGGCGAGCACGATGCCGGTGAGGATGAACACGGCGTAGAAGTGGATTCGCAGCGGCCCGAGCTGGATGTAGCTGATGTCCGGGCTCGGAATCAGGGCCGGCAGCACGTCGAGCGGCATCACGACCGTACCCTCGGCGGCAGCCAGACGAACGGATCGACCGGTTCGCCGTCGGGCCGCACCTCGAAGTGCAGATGCGCCCCTGTGCTCAGGCCCGTGTTACCCACCAAACCCACCAGCTGCCCGACCCGAACCCGCTCCCCCACCTCAAGCGCGATCGAGCCCTCGATCAGGTGTGCGTAGAGGCTCTCGACCAGCTGCCCGTCGATCTCGTGCTGGATCACCACATAGGTGCCGTAACTGCCGCCCTCGTCGGTCGCGACCGTCACGACTCCATCCGCCATCGCCTGGATCGAGGTGCCCATCCCCGGGGTCAGATCGACCCCGTTGTGGTAGCTCGAGCACGACGAGCACGGCGGGATGCGATAGCCGAACGGGCTACTGACCGGGACCCCGGTGGTGAACGGCCACTGCACCGGCGAGGCGGGATCGTTCACGAAGGTGGCCGCAGTGAACGCATACGGTTCCGCGCCATCGGGCAGCGGCACGCTAGCGGAGAAGCCGTCGCGGTCCAGCACCACCGGCGCGACGCGGTCGCCGACTGTGAGCGACTGCGGCTGTGAGCTCACCGTCTCCGGCTGCTGGGCAGCGAGAGCCACGGCCGGGGACGGCGACGGGAACGACAGCGGGACGGCAAGCGCGGGCACCGCGGCCATCGCCACGAGAGCCACCGCGCGACGGCGTAGCCACCTTGCGCGCGACTGTCGTCGCGCCGCGTGCGCCGCCTGCTGCGCTGCGGCGGCGCGCTCACGAATGCGGCGACGGGTTGGCGCTATGTCGTGCTCGGCGGTATCCGCGATCATGCGAGGACCGCCAATGCGAAGTACAGGATCGCAGCACCAGCGAGTACCGCGAGCAGCACCAATGCGGTGAGGACGAAGGGCATAGAACGGAACATCAGATCCTTCACGGGTCGTAGATCGGGGGCGTGGCCGCCGCGGCGTCGGCGACGGCGTCCCGATGCTCGGGGGCAGGTAACGGATCGCGGTGCCGGGGGTGCGCCGGCCGCGGGCGGCGAGGTCGGAGAGGCAGGGCTGTGCGTGAACGGTTCGCGCAGCCACCCACTCGCGGCGACGCCCTAGTGCAGCCGGCGGCGGTTCAGCCGGGCGCGTACTCCGGCGAAATCAGTGAACCAACACGCACCGAGCTCTCGCGCGCACCATTCGCGGCGCGACGTCGTGGATCAGGTGCGACTGATCGACAGGGTGACGAGGGAAGGAGCAGCCCGCAACGCAAGACCCCGCGGCGTCGGCATCACCGACAGGTGACGCCGAAGCAGCGCAAGGAGCTCGTCCCAACGGGACCGATCCACCAGGATCAGGAGCGACAGTGTCAGCAGCAGGGCCAGGACGCAGGCGATCGCGCCCAGCGCATGGCCGGGCGTGCAGACGATGGTGTCGCATCCCTCCGAATCGGATGACGACACTGGCGCGGTCGCCGCGACGGGCTCCGCCTGGGCTGACACGACCGACACGGCCGGTGTGACGGAGCCGGTCTGATTGTCCTCCAGGCTCAACGAATGCATGGCAAGGATGCCGGCGATCACGGCGATGGCCACACCGAAGCCGAGCAAGGCGATGCGACGTGTGGCGCCGGCTGGCTGCAGCGCCGCCCGGATTCCTCGCATTCCTGTCCGCCTTTCCAACCCCAACAGTACCCCCTCCGGGTACAGCCCTCACGCGACGGAATCCCCGCGGTGGCACCCAGCCCCGAGCCGATCAAGCGATCCGGGGCCGGGGCGGCGGCCAGGTTGGACTGGTCGAAGGGCGCAAGGCGTGGGGTGCGCGCCCCCGTAGAATCCGAGGACGATGACGATGAGGCACCTGGGGAGCTGCGGATGACCGTCGTGTTGGTGCTGAACGCGGGCTCCTCCTCGGTCAAGTGGCAGCTGGTCGACGGGCAGTCGGGCTCGTCGATCCGGGGCGGCCTCGTGGAACGGCTCGACACGGATCGCGGCGAGCCGGCGGCGCACGACGCCGTGATCCGAGATCTGCTTGCGAAGCTGCGCGACGAACCCGTCGCGATCATCGGCCACCGTGTGGTGCACGGCGGCAGCCGGTTCGACTCCGCGACGCTGATCACCGACGAGGTGGAGCAGCAGATCGACGAGCTCGCCGTCTTGGCGCCGCTGCACAACCCGCTCAATCTCGCGGGCATCCGCGCCGCCCGTGCCGTGTTCCCCGGCATCCCGAACGTCGCGGTGTTCGATACTGCGTTCCACCGCACCCTGCCGCCGGCAGCCACCGTCTACGCGCTGCCGCCGGAGCTCGTCCAGCAGCATCGGATCCGCCGGTACGGGTTCCACGGCATCTCCTACCAGTACGTCTCCGTCCGCGCGGCCGAGCTGCTGGGGCGGCCGCTGTCGGAGCTGCGGCTGATCGTCTTCCATCTGGGCAACGGCGCCTCCGCCTGCGCGATCGCCGGCGGACGGTCCGTGGACACCTCGATGGGCATGACGCCCCTGGCAGGACTCGTCATGGGCACCCGCGCCGGCGACGTCGATCCCGGAGTGCTCATCGCCCTCGGCCGAGCGGGCCACGGCTGGGACGAGCTCGAGGAGCTGCTGACCCGCGAGAGCGGCTTGCGCGCGTTGGCCGGCACCGAGGACATGCGCGACATCCACGCTGCCGCGGTCGCCGGCGATCCCGCCGCGACCGCGGCGCTGGAGGTCTACCACCACCGGCTGCGGCACTACCTCGGCGCCTACCTCGGCCAGCTCGGCGGCGCCGACGCGATCGTGTTCACCGGCGGTGTGGGCGAGAATGCCCCGGCGACTCGCGCCGCCGCCGTCTCCGGCATGGAGCGTCTCGGGATTTGCCTCGACGACGAGCGCAACCGCGCGCCGGCGGGGCGGGAGCCGCGGACGGTCTCCGACCCTCGCTCCTCGACCGCCGTCCTGGTCGTGCCCACAAACGAGGAGTTCGAGATCGCCCGGCAGTCTCTCGCCGCGGTGACTCGGCCCGACGCTGATCTAGCAGGGCCCGTTTAGTTCCCGAGCCGCTGCAGGATGTCCTTCATCTGATCGATTTCTTGTTGCTGGGACTCGACGATCTCGCCGCAGAGGTCTTTGATTTCCGGGTCGGTGATGTTCGACTGTTCGCAAAGCAGGATGGCTCGGGAGTGGTGGGGGATCATTGAGTCCAGGAACTGCTGATTTCCCACGAACGTTGCGGCCCTTCCCATGAAGAACGCGCCGACCGTGAGCAGGGCGAATGCGATGATGAGCCCGATATTGAGCGGCTTGTTTGGGAACATGCGCCACATGATCGCGATCATGATGATGCCCATCGGGAACACCATCATCAGGGCCATGTAGAGGTTGCTGATGTTCAGGTAGAGATCGCCGACGACGTTGATCAGTGCGAACGTGAAGAAGTACATCACCACCAGGCTCAGGGCCAGGGCGATGAGCAGGCGGAGGTAGCTCTTCGCGCCGCCGGCGTGCGAGGCCCGTTCGTGCGGGGTGTGGTCGCTCACAGCAGGCCGAGCAGCTTCTCGCAGGCCTGCTCGCACCTCCGGCAGGCTTCCTCGCACACCCGGCAGTGCTCGTGCATGCCGGCGTGCTGTTCGCATTCGTCGGCGCAGGCCGCGCACGCGGTGCGGCAGGCTTCCAGGGTGGCCCGCGTGACGTTCGCGTCGTAGCCGGTGCGCCGCGACAGGATGCGACCGGTTGTCTCGCACAGGTCCGCGCAGTCGAGGTTGGTCCTCACACACTTGGTGAGGTCGGCGATCATGTCCTCGCTCAAACAGGCGTCGGCGCACGCGCTACACGCCTGGGCGCACTCGATGCAGGCCTGAATGCAGGCCAGCAGTGCCGCCTGATCGAGGTCTCCCAGATCCTTCGGGTGGGTCCGGAGCATCTGATCTGCGATGGTCATCTCAGTCCTCCTTCTCGTCGGCCCGTATCGGGCCGGTTGCGAAGAACCGTAGGCCGGGCGGCAGCGGTCGGCGACCGGCTTGCATACGCTAGGGGGGTATGTTATGAGGAGTCTTGCCTCCCACACCCGGGCAGTAGCCGCCCGGGAGTGGCGACCGGCGCTTAGAGCCGGTCGAGGATGAAGTCGACCCGCTCCTGCGCCCCGAGTACTGGGACGTGCACGATCGGGAACGGCAGCGCCGCGTATACCTCGGTGAGCAGGTGATGGATCCGCTGCTGGGCGGCGGTGTCCTCGGTGCGCGCGTAGTCCGGCGCCAGCGGCAGCAGGTCCAAGATGAACGTCGTGCGGTAGTCCACCTGCTCGAGCGCGGCCACCAGGATCGGGTCGGGTTCGAGCTCCAGGAAGCGGTAGTAGGCCAGCGAGTCCGGGATGGCCCGGTCCAGAAACACCGTCGTGGCGGGATCGAGGGCGGCTTCCTCGGCGAGCTGCATGTCCAGCACGCCGCGCTGGAACTCGCGCTGCTTGGCGCGGACCTCCTCGACGGTGCGACCGGCGATGCGCTGCAGGTCAAGGTAGTGGCGGGCGTGCTCGATCGTCGTCGTGTAGCCGCGGTCGCGCAACAGATTCACGGTGGTGGTCTTCCCTGAGCTCGGCCCACCCGTGATCACGTACCAGTTGGTCACGTTCGCCCTCCTGTCTGTGCGGTCGGGAATATCCGACCGCGAAAGCACCTTATACCCCCAGCGGGTATAGCATCGGGATCGGAGGTGGTCGGAATGGCACACGGATATGTCGACGACAAGCAGGCGCTGCTGGCGCGGCTGCGACGCGCGGAAGGACAGGTGCGCGGGATCGCGCGGATGGTCGATGAGGACGTGTACTGCATCGACATCCTCACCCAGGTGTCCGCGGTGACCAAGGCGCTGGAGTCGGTCGCGCTGACACTGCTGGAAGACCACCTCGGGCACTGCGTCGCGCAGGCGACCGCAGAGGGCGGACCGGTCGCGGAGGAGAAGCTCCGTGAGGCCAACGCCGCGATCGCCCGCCTCGTGCGCTCCTAAGACATCTCCCCCCACTCACATTCACGCAAGGCTCTTGAAGGGAGCACATCATGACCGGACAGGGATTCCAGGACCTCGGCCTGCAGGCGACCAGCGGGGGCGGGTGCGCCTGTTGCAGCCCCACCTCCCACAGCACGGCAGCCACCGACACCGGCACGCCGGTGCAGCAGACGGCGGCGGGTGACACCGTGTCGGCGCAGTTCCTGGTGGAGGGGATGACCTGCTCGCACTGCGTACGCAGCGTCACCGAAGAGGTCTCCGCGATCGACGGCGTCTCCAATGTCGCCGTCGACCTGCACGCCGGCGGCGTGTCCACGGTGACGGTGTCCGGCGCCGCGCCGGTGGATGCGGAGCGGGTGCGGGCGGCGGTGGAGGAGGCCGGCTACAGCCTCGCCTCAGCCTCATGACCACGACCACGGATGTGGATCTCGACATCACCGGGATGACCTGCGCGTCGTGCGCGACGCGGGTGGAGCGGAAGCTGAACAAGCTGCCCGGGGTGGCGGCGACGGTCAACTTCGCCACGGAGAAGGCCCGCGTGCACGCCGAGTCCGCGGTGCCGGTGGAGGAGCTGATCGCGGCGGTCGAGCAGGCCGGGTACGGGGCATCCGTCCCCGCCCCACCGGCCACCGAGGCCATTGACGAACAGGCCACAGCGCCGCGGGATGCGGAGTTGGTGTCGTTGCGGCAGCGGCTGATCGTCTCGACGGTCCTGGCGGTGCCGGTGGCGGTGTTGTCGATGATCCCGGCGCTGCAGTTCACCTACTGGCAGTGGCTGACCCTGACCCTGGCGGCGCCGGTGGTGGTGTGGGGGGCGTGGCCGTTCCACCGCGCCGCGGCGATCAACGCCCGCCACGGGGCGGCGACGATGGACACCCTGATCAGTGTCGGGGTGCTGGCCGCGTTCGGCTGGTCGCTGTATGCGCTGTTCTTCGGCGGTGCCGGCATGCCAGGGATGCGGATGAGCGTCACCTTCGTCGGCACCCCGCAGGCCGGCGGTCACGAGGTGTACCTTGAGGTCGCCGCCCTGGTGACGGTGTTCATCCTCCTCGGCCGCTACCTGGAGACCCGCGCCAAGCGGCAATCCGGGGAAGCCCTGCGCGCCCTACTGGAGCTCGGCGCGAAAGACGCCGTCGTCCTCCGCGCAGGTAGCGAACAGCGCGTCCCCGTCGCCCAGCTGATCCCCGGCGACATCGTGGTGGTGCGACCCGGGGAGAAGATCCCCGCCGACGGTGTCGTCACCGAAGGTGTCTCCGCGGTGGACGAGTCGATGCTAACCGGCGAGTCCGTCCCCGTCGAGGTCGCCCCCGGCTCGAAGGTGGTCGGCGCCACGGTGAACACCGGGGGCCGGCTGCTGGTGGAGCTCACCCGGGTCGGCGCGGACACGGAGCTGGCCCGGATGGCCAGGCTGGTGGAGGAGGCGCAGACCGGGAAGGCGCAGGTGCAGCGCCTCGCCGACCGTGTCTCCGCGATCTTCGTCCCGATCGTCATCGCCCTCGCGATCGTCGCGTTCACGGTGTGGCTGGTGGTCGGCGCTTCCCCGGAGGTCGCGTTCACCGCCGCGGTGACGACGCTGATCATCGCGTGCCCGTGCGCGCTCGGGCTGGCGACCCCGACCGCGCTGCTGGTCGGCACCGGTCGTGGCGCGCAGCTGGGCATCCTCATCCGCGGACCCCAGGTGCTGGAGCAGACCCGCCGCATCGACACGGTCGTGCTGGACAAGACCGGCACCATCACCGCCGGCACCATGACCGTCACCGCTACGCATCCGACTCCCGGCACCGACCAGACGGAACTGGTGCAGATCGCCGCCGCGCTCGAGCACGGCTCCGAACACCCCATCGGCCGCGCCATCACCGCAGCAGCCAGCAGCCCGCTCGCGGCAGTGGAATCGTTCCAAGCCGAGGCCGGGCAGGGCGTGCAGGGCATCGTCGACGGCCGCCTGGTCGCCGCCGGCCGCGCCTCCTGGATCACCACCCAATGGTCCCTCCCCATCCCCGCCGACCTTGTCGACACCATCACGGCGGACGAGGCGGCGGGGGCGACGGTGACGGTGGTGGCGTGGGACGGGCAGGTGCGCGGGGCGATCAGCGTCGCCGACACCATCAAACCCACCAGCCGTGAGGCGGTCGCACGGCTCCGGGAGCTCGGTTTGACCCCGATCCTGCTCACCGGCGACAACCCCGGTGCCGCCCGGGCGATCGCCGACCAGGTCGGCATCCGGGATGTGCGAGCGGGGGTCACTCCGCAGGGCAAGCTCGACACCATCCGCGATCTGCAGACCGCGGGCCGGGTGGTCGCGATGGTCGGCGACGGCGTCAACGACGCCGCCGCACTCGCCGCCGCCGATCTTGGCATTGCGATGGGCACCGGCACCGACGCGGCCATCACCGCCGCGGACCTGACCATCGTCTCCGGCGACCTCGTGCTGGTCCCGGACGCGATCCGGCTGGCCCGCCGCACCCTGGGCACGATCAAGGGGAACCTGTTCTGGGCGTTCGCGTACAACGTCGCCGCCCTCCCGGTCGCGATGCTCGCCCTCCTCAACCCCATCCTCGCGGGAGCTGCGATGGCGTTCAGCAGCGTCTTCGTCGTCACCAACAGCCTCCGCCTGCGCCGCTTCCGTCCCCTCCCCACCCCGACACCCGCCGCCGCGCCGGTGGCCCGGGAATCCGCCCCGGTTCGCGTCTGAACCGCCCGCATCAGAAGGAGCACACCATGACCCACGACCACACCGACCACGAGCACGGGTCGCACGATCACCACGACCACGGCTCGCATGACCACGGCGCTCACGACGAGCATCACCACCATGAGCCGCCGGCCGGAGCGACGAACCTGGTGACCTGTCCGGTGATGCCCGGCAACCAGGTCGACCCGGCCTGGGCCGAGCAGCGCGGCCTGTTCCGCGACTACCAGGGCACCCGGTACTGGTTCTGCTGCACCGAGTGCGGGCCGCTGTTCGACGCCGACCCCGCGCGCTACACGCACGCCGCCTGACCCGCGCCACTGAAGAAGGACGGCGCGCGACGTGGACACGGCGGTCGGGCTGGTGCAGGCCTATCTGCGGGTCAACGGCTACTTCACCGTCGCCGAATACCCGGTGCTGGACGCCACCGGGCCCGCCGGGCCGCGCACCATCACCGACCTCGACATCCTCGCCGTGCGCCTGCACCGGTCACCGGGAGCGTCCGGGACAGCCGACGCACCGCTCGACCCGGCCCTGGGCGCCGGGGGCGGGGCGGACATGATCGTCGGCGAGGTCAAGGAAGGCCGCCCGCACCCCAATCCGGCGATGCATGACCCGGCGGTGCTGGAAGCCGCGTTCACCCGGTTCGGGTGCTGTGCACCTGACGATGCCGCCCGGCTGGTCGCCGAGCTACTGGAGACGGGACGGACGGTGGCCCCGGAAGGGCACACGATCCGCACGATCGTGTTCGGCAACCCCACCTCCCCGCCCGGCTCGGGGATGCCGTGGCACACCGTCCCGTTCACTCAGGTGTTGCGCTACCTCGAAGACCACCTCAGCGCGCACTGGGGAATGCTCGGCCGCACTCAGATCAAGGACGACACCCTCGCCCTGCTGGCACTGCGGGAGAAGGCCCACCGGGCCGCGACCGGCGCTTCCCGCCGAGACGCGGACCGGTAGTGATGGCGCGCAGTCTGGCGGGCGGGCCCGCGCCAGTGCGCTCGGAGCGCGCCGCGGTAGTCTGGGAGCGGGAAGGAGTTCTGCCGTGAACCGCATGCGCGTTGTGCAGTCCCCATCGGGACTGCGGCGACTGCTGATGACGTTCGCGACCGCGCTTCTGCTGATCGCCGGCCTTCTGGCGATGCATACCCTCGCCGGCACGCTCACGTTCGGGCACGACGCCGCTGGCGTAGCTGCCAGCGAGGGTGTCGGGGCTTCCTATGCCCCCGGCTCCGACATGGGGTCCACCACTCACCCGGCGAGCACCCTCGATGGTGCGGCCGTGATGGGGACTGGCGCCACCGCCGACCATTGCTCAGGGGATTGCGGGGCCTCGGGCGGGGTGCCGGATCATTCGATGCTGATGATGGTGTGCGTGCTCGCGTTGCTGGCCGCCGCCATCGTGCTGCTCGCCCCAGTGCTCCTGGCGCGGCTCGGCGTCGCGCTGGCGCTGCTGCGCTTGCACGGGCGCACCGTGCTGGCGGCGCTGCCGCATCCGCGACCACCCTCCCTCCTCGTCCTGTCGATCAGTCGAACCTGATTCCCGGCCTGCCCGGCGCGATCTTCGTGCCCGGCAGGATGCCTCGGCCTGCCCACTCGCGGCAGCAGGAATCAACTCACCCCAATCGACTGACAGACAAGGACACCCACCATGCGTTTCCGCACTCTCGCGCTGACGACCGGCGCGCTCACCGCCGCGCTCGTGCTCGCTGGCTGCGCCCCGACCGGCGGCTCCATGCCCGGCATGGATCACGGCTCCGGCGGCATGACCAGCAGCACCCCCTCGGCCACCGCCGACGCCGCGTTCAACGCCGCGGACGAGATGTTCGTGACGATGATGATCCCGCATCACGAGCAGGCCATCCAGATGGCCGACCAGATCCTCGCCAAGGACGGCATCGACGAGCGGGTCGTCGACCTCGCGCAGCAGGTCAAGGCCGCCCAGGACCCCGAGATCCAGACCATGAAGGGCTGGTTGGAGGACTGGGGCATCCCCTACGACGACTCCATGTCCGGCATGGGCGGGATGGAAGGCATGGACCACGGCGACGGGATGATGTCTGAGGAGGACATGGCCGCCCTGGATGCCGCGACCGGCGTCGAGGCGACCCGGCTGTTCCTGGAGGGCATGATCACCCACCACCAGGGCGCGGTCACGATGGCGCAGATGGTGCTGGACAACGGACAGAACCCGGATGTCGCCACGCTGGCGCAGCAGATCATCGACGGGCAGACCGCCGAGATCACCACGATGCAGGGCATCCTCGCCACCCTCTGACCCGGACCCTCGGGCGGAGCGGTCACTACCCCGACTCGCTCCGCCCGAGACCCGACCGCGTGCCCGCCGCCGCGGGCCGCGTCGGATTGTCGAAAGGCCGTCATGACTTCTCGGACCCTCGCCGCTTGTTTCGTGGCCATCTTCCTCGCCCTGGTCATCTTGTCTGCGGGGACCATCCTCGTCATCCAGGCGATCGCATGAACCGTCGTCTCACGATCACGACGCTCGCTGCTGCGGTGGCGCTGCTGGTCACTGGCTGCACGAGCCCGACGCCCCAGACGTCCGCGTCGCCGAGGTTGGAGGACCTCGGACATGTGCACGGCATCGTCGACGCCGGTGACGGCACGGTGCTGCTGGGCACCCACACCGGCCTGTACACGCTGACCGAGGACGGCACCGTTGCCGGACCGGTCGGCGGCCATGACTTCGACGCGATGGGCCTGACCCGCGCCGGCGACATCTTCTACGCCTCCGGCCATCCCGGCCCCACCACGCCGCCGGAGCTCGGCGCGCCCAACCTGGGCGTGCTGCGCAGTACCGACGCGGGGCAGTCGTGGGAGCCGGTCGCGTTCACCGGGCAGGAGGACTTCCACGTTCTGACCGCCAGCGGTGCCGGGGCGATCTACGGGATCGGGTCCAGCTCGATCACCGTGCGCACGAGCCCCGACGGCGGCGCCACCTGGATCGACGGGGCCGAGCTGCCCGCCGCCGACCTCGCCGTCGCCGCCGACGGCACCCTCTACGCGGCGACCCAGGAGGGCGTGCAGGAAAGCCGAGACGCCGGCGCCACCTTCACCGCCGTCCCGGATGCCCCGCTGCTGTATCTGCTGGAGGCCGATTCAGGTGGCGGGGTCGTCGGCGTCGACACCGAGGGCAGCCTGTGGCGCCTGGTCGACGGCTCGTGGACACGCCTGGGCACCGCCACCGGCACCGTCCAGGCGCTCGGCGTGACCGCCGACGGCGCGATCGTGCTCCTGGACGACCGCGGCATCGTCTGGATCCGCGGCACCGTGTCCACCACCGCCCTCCCGGCGAGTGCATCATGACCACCATCCACGGCAGCGGCCCGACCGGTCGCAGATCGGAAGGAGACCGACCATGACCCCTACGACAGCGGCGAGCAGCTGGGCGCGCCGCGCCGGACCCGTCGACCCCGCGGCACTGGACGCGGTGGACGCATGGTGGCGGGCGGCGAACTATCTGAGCATCGGCCAGATCTACCTGCAGGGCAATCCGTTGCTGCGCCACCGCCTCAGCCGGGACGACATCAAGCCGCGGCTGCTGGGGCATTGGGGCACCACCCCGGGCCTGAACTTCCTCTACGCCCACCTGAACCGTGCCATCCGCGACCGCGACCTGAACACCCTGTACGTGACCGGGCCGGGGCACGGCGGCCCGGGCATGGTCGCCAACGCCTACCTGGACGGCACCTACAGCGAACGCTACCCGGGCATCGAACGCACCGAGGACGGGCTGCGGGCGCTGTTCCGGCAGTTCTCCTTCCCGGGCGGGATCCCCTCGCACGCGTCCCCCGAGACGCCCGGGTCGATCAACGAGGGCGGGGAGCTGGGCTACTCCCTCGTGCACGCCTACGGGGCCGCGTTCGACAATCCGGACCTGCTGGTCGCCTGCGTGATCGGGGACGGGGAGGCGGAGACCGGGCCGTTGGCGACCGCGTGGCACGGCAACAAGTTCCTCAACCCCGCCCATGACGGGGTGGTGCTGCCGATCCTGCATCTGAACGGGTACAAGATCGCCAACCCGACCGTGCTGTCGCGCATCCCCGAGGAGGAGCTGGTCGCGCTGCTGCGCGGCTACGGCCACGACCCCCACGTCGTCACGGTCGGCTTCGATGGCGAGACCCCGCAGGAGTCCCACGCGGCGTTCGCGGCGGTGCTGGATGCGGTGCTGGATGAGATCGCGGACATCAAGGCCGCCGCGGCGGCCGGGACGCTGGCGGGGCGGCCGGCGTGGCCGGCGATCGTGCTGCGCAGTCCGAAGGGGTGGACCTGCCCGAAGGTGATCGACGGTCTGCCGGTGGAGGGCACCTGGCGGGCCCACCAGGTGCCGCTCGCCGAGGTCCGCGACACCCCCGAGCACCTGCGGATCCTCGAGGACTGGCTGGCGTCCTACCGCCCGCACGGGCTGTTCGACGTGACCGGCGCCCCGCGCCCGGCCACGGTCGCGATCGCGCCGGAGGGGGATCGGCGGATGAGCGCGAACCCGGCCGGCAACGGCGGACAACTCACGATCCCGCTGCGGCTCCCGGACTTCCGGGAGCACGCCCACCCGGTCGACCCCGCCGCGCGCGGCGCGTCGACCGGGGAAGCGACCCGGGTGCTGGGCGAGTGGCTGGCGGGGGTGATCCGGGACAACCCGGACAACTTCCGCATCTTCGGCCCGGACGAGACCGCCTCCAACCGGCTCGCCCCACCCGTCTACTCGGCGACGGGCAAGCAGTGGAACGCGGCTGTGGAGCCCGTCGACGAGCACCTGGCCCCGACCGGGCGGGTGATGGAGGTGCTCAGCGAGCACCAGTGCCAGGGCTGGCTCGAGGGCTACGTGCTCACCGGCCGGCATGGGCTGTTCAATTGCTACGAGGCGTTCACCCACATCGTCGACTCGATGTTCAACCAGCACGCCAAGTGGCTGGAAGCCGCCCGGGAGGTGGCCTGGCGGGACCCGATCCCGAGCTTCAACTACCTGCTCTCCAGCCATGTCTGGCGGCAGGACCACAACGGGTTCTCCCACCAGGACCCCGGGTTCATCGACCTCGCCCTGAACAAGAGCCCCGACATCGTCCGCGTCTACCTGCCGTTCGACGCGAACACGCTGCTGTCCACCTACGACCACTGCCTGCGCTCGGCCGGCTACATCAACGTCGTCGTCGCCGGGAAGCAGCCCGCCCCGCAGTGGCTCACGATGGACGAGGCGATCGAGCACTGCACCCGCGGGCTGGGCATCCTGCCGTGGGCGGGCACCGAGACCGAGGGCACCGAGCCGGATGTGGTGCTCGCCGCCGCCGGCGACGTCCCCACCCTCGAGGTGCTCGCCGCGGCGGCGCTGCTGCGCGAGCACGTCCCCGATCTGAGAGTGCGGGTGGTGAACGTGGTCGACCTGACCCGGCTGCAATCCGAGGACCAGCACCCGCACGGGCTGCCGGACCGGGAGTTCGATGCGATCTTCACCCCCGACAAGCCGGTGATCTTCGCCTACCACGGCTACCCATGGCTGATCCACCGGCTCACCTACAAGCGCGCCGGGCACCAGAACCTGCACGTGCACGGCTTCCAGGAGCGGGGCACCACCACGACCCCGTTCGACATGGTCATGCTCAACGACCTCGACCGGTACCGGCTCGCGATCGACGTCCTCGACCACGTCCCGGGCCTGGCCGCCCGCCACGCGGAGCTGCGGCAGCAGCTGCAGGACGCCCGCCTGCATGCCCGCGCCCACACTCGCGAGCACGGCACCGACATTCCCGCCGTCGCCGACTGGCACTGGCCCCACCCCGACACCACCGACCCCGCCATCGGAAAGGAACCGAAATGAGCGACACCAGAACCGTGACCCTGCAGGTGGGTGGCATGATCCGCGCGACCTCCAAGAACGTCACCGAAGCCCACCTGGGGCGCCAGCCCGGGGTGATCAGCGTCGACGCGAACCCGGTCTCGCAGACCGCGACCGTCACCTACGACCCCGAGACCACCTCGGTCGCGCACCTGCAGCAATGGGTCATCGACTGCGGCTACCACTGCGCCGGCCAGTCCGTCCCGGACCACATCTGCGATCCCGCGCACGACCCGCACGCCCACCCTGCCCAGGCCGCACCCGACGAGCACGCGGACCACGGTGCGCACGCCGGAGACGCTGCGCACGCAGGGCACGATGCGCACGCTGACGCCGACCAACCCGAGGTCCATCAGCATCACGCCGGCACCGGCGCCGCTGCCGAACACCCGAGCGGCTCGGGCTCCGACGACCACGCCCACGCGGGGGAAGCGGCCGCGCACGCGGGCCACGCCGGGGCGGCCGTCGCCGGCGGGCACGATCACGGTGGGAGTGCGGCGGCGGGCCATAGCGCGCAGGACATGATGGGGCACGGCGGGCACCACGGCGGCATGTCGATGGAGTCGATGATCCGCGACATGCGAAACCGGTTCCTGGTCGCCCTGATCCTGTCGATCCCGATCACCTTGTGGTCCCCGATCGGGCGGGAGGTGATCGGGTTCGAGGTGCCGGCCCCGTTCGGGCTGCGCGATGACGTGTTCATGCTGATCCTGTCGCTGCCGGTGATCTTCTACTCGGCGTGGATCTTCTTCGACGGCGCCTACCGGGCGCTGCGGGCGAGGACGCTGGACATGATGGTGCTGGTCGCGGTGGGGGTCGGCGCCGGCTGGCTCTACAGTCTGATCATCACCCTGACCGGCGGCGGCGAGGTGTTCTACGAGGCTGCGACCGTGCTGGCCACCTTCGTGCTCCTGGGCCATTGGGTGGAGATGCGGGCCCGCGGCGGGGCGAACGACGCGATCCGCCGACTGCTGGAGCTCGCGCCGGCCCGCGCGGTCGTCCTCCGCGACGGCAACGAGGTTGAGATCCCCACCTCCGAGGTCGTCCCGGGCGATCTGATGCTGATCCGCCCCGGTGCGAAAGTCCCCACGGACGGCACCGTCGAGGAGGGCGAATCCGAGGTCGACGAGTCGATGGTCACCGGCGAATCCATGCCGGTGGAGAAGGCCCCCGGCGCCGAGGTGATCGGCGCGACCGTGAACACCGTCGGCACCCTCCGGGTGCGGGCCACGAAGGTCGGCGCCGACACGGCGCTGGCGCAGATCGTGAAGCTCGTGCAGGAGGCGCAGAACTCCAAAGCCCCAGGCCAGCGTCTCGCCGACCGGGCCGCGTTCTGGCTCGTCCTGGTCGCCCTGATCGGCGGCACCCTCACCTTCCTGGTGTGGTTCCTCGCCGGGGCCGAGCTGCCGATGGCGATCCTGTTCGCCATCACCGTCGTCGTCATCACCTGTCCCGACGCGCTCGGCCTGGCGACCCCGACCGCGATCATGGTCGGCACCGGGCTCGGTGCCAAGCGCGGGGTGCTGTTCAAGAACGCCTCCGGGATCGAGACCGCCGCCCACATCGACACGGTGGTGCTGGATAAGACCGGCACCCTCACCAAGGGGGAACCGGAGGTCACTGACTATCTCCCGGTCGGGATGGACGACCTCGAGCTGCTCTCCCTCGCGGCCGCACTCGAGCGGGAGTCCGAGCATCCGCTGGCCAAAGCGATCGTGCAGTACGCCGACAGCCGTGACATCCCCCGCCGCACCGCGACCGCGTTCCGCAACGTGACCGGCCAAGGCGCGACCGCCACCGTCGACGGGAAGCAGGTCGTGCTTGGCAACGCCCGCCTGATGGCCGCCGAAGGCATCGACATCTCCCCGGTCGCCGCGCAGCAGCAGGCCCTCGCCGACGGTGGACGCACCGCGATCATGTTCGCCGTCGACGGGCAGATCGCCGGCGTCATCGCTCTGGCCGACGCGCCCCGCGACACCGCCAAAGCCGCCATCGACGCCCTCCACGAACAGGGCATCGAGGTGGCCATGCTCACCGGCGACAACAAACCCACCGCCGACCGCATCGCCGCACTGCTGGGCATCGACACCGTGATCGCCGACGTGCTCCCCGAAGACAAATCCGCCAAGATCGCCGAGCTGCAGAAGACGGGCAAGAAGGTCGCGATGGTCGGCGACGGCGTCAACGACGCCCCCGCGCTGGCCCAAGCCGACCTCGGCATCGCGATCGGCGCCGGCACCGACGTCGCGATCGAGACCGCCGACGTCGTCCTGATGCGCTCCGACCCGCTGGATGTCGCGATCGCGCTCAAGATCGGCAAGGGCACGCTGCGGAAGATGCGCCAGAACCTCGGCTGGGCCGTCGGCTACAACGCGATCGCCCTGCCGATCGCGGCCGGCGTGTTCTACCCCGCGTTCGGGATCATGCTCACCCCCGAGATCGCGGCGATCAGCATGTCCGGCTCCTCCGTCATCGTCGCCGTCAACGCCCTCCTCCTCAAGCGACTGCGGCTACCGGCACAACCCAGCGCAAGCGCCGCGCCAACGGCTGTGCTCGAGAACGAGGTGCAGCCGTGAGCACGAGTCGTCCTGTGCTCAGCGCGTCCCTCACCCGCCGTGGCTTCCTTGGCGTCAGCGTCGGCGCGCTCGCCACCGTCGCCCTAGCGTCCTGCGCGCCGGCAGCGACCTGGGTGCAACCGGACGGCACTCCAGTGAAGGATGCGGAGCGGCGACGTGGCGGCACCGGCAAGGTCACCACCGCGACCCTTGCCGCCGCGCCGCTCGTGCTGGACCTGGCCGGCAAGACAGCCGCCACCTGGGCCTTCGGCTCGACCCCGGCCCCAGTGATCCGCCTCGGCGCCGGAGACACCCTCCAGGCCACCGTCCGCAACCAGCTCGACACCGACACCTCCGTGCACTGGCACGGGATCGCGCTGCGCAACGACATGGACGGGGTGCCCCCCGTCACGCAGGAGCCCGTCGGCGCCGGCGCAGCCTTCGACTACGAGTTCATCGTCCCCGACCCTGGCACCTACTGGTTCCACCCCCACGTCGGCGTGCAACTGGACCGCGGCCTCTACGGCGCCCTGATCGTCGAGGACCCGAACGAACCGCTGGCCTACGACGACGAATGGGTGATCATCCTCGACGACTGGCTCGACGGCGTCACCGCCACCCCCGACCAGGTACTCGAAGAACTCTCCGCCGGGATGGGTGACATGGGCGGAATGGACGACATGTTCATGCGGATGGGCAACACGCTCATGGGCGCCACCTCCGACCTGCTCGGCGGCGACGCCGGCGATGTCTACTACCCCCTCTACCTCATCAACGGGAAGCCGGTCGACGACCCCACCCAGTTCACCGGCAAGCCCGGCGACCGGGTCCGATTGAGGATCATCAACGCCGGCAGCGACACTGCGTTCCGTCTCGCAGTCGGCGGCCACGGTTTGACCATCACCCACAGCGACGGGTTCCCCGTGACCCCGGTGGAGGTTGACAGCATCCTGATTGGGATGGGCGAACGCTACGACGCGACCATCACTCTGGGCGACGGGGCGTTCCCGCTCATCGCTCAAGCCGAGGGGAAGCGAGCTCGCGGCTTTGCGGTCATCCGCACCGCCGCCGCGGCCACTGCCCCGGCGGCCGACGTGAGCATCCCGGAGCTGAGCAGCAGCCGAGTCGGGACCGCGCAGCTGCTGGCCGCCGACAGCCGTGCGGCGCTGTCCTCCCGGCAGCCTGACCGGTCCATCGCGATCGCGCTCACCGGAGGGATGGCCGACTACGACTGGGGCATCGACGGGCGGCGGTTCGACATGACCCAGCCCCTGGACGCAGCGCACGAGATCCGGGAAGGCGAACGCGTTCGGCTCACGATCACCAACGACACCGAGATGTGGCACCCGTTCCACCTGCACGGGCACACATACCAGCACCAGGACGACGGCCCGCGGAAGGACACCTCGATCATCCTGCCGAAACAGACCCTCACCGTCGACTTCGACGCCGACAACCCCGGCCTCTGGATCGCGCACTGCCACAACATCTACCACGCCGAAACCGGCATGACCACTGTCATCGGCTATCGGTCGTGACCACGGCGCAACCTACCAGAGGCCACCCAGCTGGTCGCATCAATGAACGCGTGACGGCGCCAGTGAACCGACGGGATGCGGCCGCACCCCTGCAGGATCTTGACGGCACCGGCGGCCGCTACGTTATTGGCAGGCCGGCCGGGCCGCCGTTGTCGGCGGTGGAGAGCGTGCGCACCGAACGCATCCACCGCGCGGTGTTCGGGCACGCCAAGATCGTCCACGTCCTCGAGGGCGCGGCACATATCGCGACAGCCACAGGCATCCACGAGCTGACGCCGGGCTTCGCGATGACTCTCGGGGCCGGCATGTGGTGCTCAGTGCGTCCGGCGCCAACTGTGCGGCTATGGACCCTGTTCTTCGACGAATCCTTCCTCCGCTCGCACATGCGATGGGTGCTCGCCGACATCACGCGGGTCCGCCCAGGCCTGCATCCCGACGCGTGGGACGGCTCGGCACTCGTGCTGCAGCCCGGCGTGGACATCCTGCACCGCATCGAACCGCTCTGGCGCCAGATCAGCCTCGTGAACGAGACCGCGCCACCGGAGGTCGCGACCACGCGACTGATCTCTCTGTTCTCCCGCGCTGTTGAGATCGCCCTGCCAACGCTGCTCGCCGAGGACGGCGCCGTGCCGGACAGGTTAGTCCTCCCAGTGCGCGGCCGGCTCGCGCAGCCGCCGATCGCTCGCCCCGTGCGCCGCTCGGTCGAGCTGTTGCGCTCGCGCATGGCCGAGCCGTGGACGGTCGGCAGGCTAGCCGCGGAGGTGGCCGTCTCCCGCGCCCATCTCACGCGCGGGTTCACCCAGCAGGTCGGCGTCGCCCCCATGCGGTTCCTCATCGAGATCCGCCTGACGGAGTTCACGCGACTAATCGAGGAAACCGACCTGCCTATCGCCGACGCATCCCGGCAAGTCGGATGGAAGGACGCGCGAGTTGCGGCAGTATGGTTCCGCAAGCGCTTCGGAATCACCCCCAGGCAGTACCGGCGGCATCCGCATCCTTCCTGCACCGGCGCGATGCCGTGTGAGTCGTGCCGTGGCGTGTGCGCCCTCACCCCGGTCCTTGAGCCCGTAACGCGTGCGGTGTCGCGTGATTCGCGCCGCGACGCTCACATTCGGCGTCTTCCCTAGACGACCTCTGCGCCCTGCCGGTAGGCCGGGCTGATACGTCCGGTTCACCGCTGCGCCTGACGGCGCACTCACCGATCGTCCGTCTGCCCGCTGCGAGGTGAACCTCGCGCACCTCATGGTCGCAAGCCATGAAGCGAGCCTCGGATCGGGGGCGCAGGGAGGAGGTCGGCTATGGACATCGGCACCGTGCTGCGCGCCGTCGCCTTGATGCCGTTGCCGGACGCGGCACGGACGCTCGCCGAGGCCGGCGTCCCCGCCTTTCCGTGCCGGCCTCGCGGCAAGGAGCCGCGCACTGAGCACGGCTTCCACGACGCGAGCGCCGAGCCGCGTCAGGTCGCTGCCTGGTGGCGGCGATGGCCGACGGCGAACATCGGCGTTCCGACCGGCGCCGTCTCCGGGTTCGAGGTGGTCGACGTCGACGTCCATCCGGCCGGGACCGGGTACGCCGCATTCGGTCGAGCGCAGCGCGCCGGCCTGATCGACGGATGGGCCGCGCTGGTGCGCTCCCCGTCCGGCGGATTGCACGCCTACTACCCGGCGACCCCCGGCGTCCCGCACCGTTCCTGGCAGGCGCCGGCCGCGCACGTCGACTTCCGCGGCGATGGCGGCTACATCGTCGTGCCGCCTTCGACGGTGGTTGGCCACAACGGGGAGCGCTCCTACGCCGTGATCGCCACCGCGAGCTCCGACGCGCTCCCGGTCGACGCGCCCGCCTTGCGTGAGCTGCTGGACCCGCGTCCGGCGCCCGCTCCGTGGGCGGGGCCGAGGGATCGTGTCGGAGACCTGGACCCTGAGCGGCTGGCTCGGTGGGTCGCCGCGCGCGGGGAGGGCGAACGTAACCGTGCCCTGTTCTGGGCGGCGTGCCGCGCCGCCGAGGCGGGCGTCTCGTCCGCGGACGCGCACGCCGTCCTCGGGCCGGCGGCCGAACGGGCTGGCCTGCCGGTGCCGGAGATCACCACGACGATCCGATCCGCATACCGGACCGTACTGCCGCACGCGCCGGCCCGGCCCGCGCTCGCGGGCGGGTCGGCGGCAGCGGCGCAGCCCCCGATCCGGGCGGCCTTGTGAACGGTCAGCCCCAGGTGCGGCGATTCGTCGTCGGCACCGCGATTGCGGGAACGGTGTTCATCGCGATCGGTGCGTTCTGGCTGTCCTTCACCGCACTGGCGGATCTCGCGCGTCGCTCCGGGATCGACGATGCGCAGGCATGGGCCTGGCCCCTCATCGTGGACGGCATCATCGTCGTCGCCACGGTCGCGGTCGTCGCCCTCGCCGGGCAGCGCACGGCCTGGTATCCGTGGCTGCTGCTGATGGCCGGCGCCCTCGTGTCGGTCACCGCGAACGCGATCCACGCGATTGTCGCCGCCGACGCGGATGTGCCGGCAGTACTCGCCGCCTCGGTCGCCGCCGTGCCGCCGCTCGTGCTGCTCGCGATCACCCATCTCACCGTCGCCCTTACCCGGGCCCGCCCGTCCGTTTCCGAGCCGGCCCCGGAACCCATGCCGCACTTTAGTGCGGAGCCGGCCGAACCGGCGGAGCCGCCGGCGTCCGGGCGGGAGCTCGCCGTAGTGCTGCGCGACGAGGGCTGGTCGAACAAGCGGATCGCTCGGCACGTCGGCGTGCATCCCTCGACCGTGGGCCGGTGGCTGGGAGCGCGCACCTCTCCGATAGCGATCACCGCGACCGCCGACACGGAAGGAACGCCCTCATGAGCGACGCGATCCACGACGGGCAGCCGTCTCACGACCACCTGCGCGCGGCCGGCCCGCAGCTGGTTCGCCCGGCCGCCGAGCGGTCAGAGCCGGACGTGTCCGAGCTCGCGGTGCATGGCGACCCGTCCCGTCAGGCTGCGGGCACGTCGCCGGCCGCGACGTCGGCCCGCAGCACGGTGGCGTGGGTGCGTCCGACCGACCTGTTCGTCAGCCTGAGCGGGCGCGCATCGAGCCGGGGCATCGACTTCCAGGCGGAGCTGGCCCGCCGGACCCGGCGGCTGCCGTCCAACGCGGTCGCGGTCTCCCGTCGCGGGATCGCGCGCCGCTCGCACCGGCTCGCCCCGGTGACCGCGTTCGGTGTGAACACCCCGGCCGCGCAGACCTCGCTCGAACCCCTCGGGCTGAAGTAGGCCGGAGCCCCAGTATGCGCACCTTCCTCAGCGTCCGGCCGGCCGCTGGGGAGTGCCCGCGCACCTACCTGTCACACAGGAGGTGCCCGATCATGCTGCACACCACTCAGCCCGCGTTCGCCACGAGCGAGGGACTTCGCGTTCTGCTCGTCCGCCTGCACGACGCCGGCCCTGGCGCATGGCGCTCCGACCCGGAGGCGGCGGCGCTGATGCAGTACACGATCCGCAAGTACGCGGGCCTGGCCCGCAAGCACCGGCAGGAGCCCGAGGACGCCGCCCCGGCCGCGTTCGACGCGATGCGCTCGTCCTCGGTGCGCCGTGCCGACGACCCGTGGGCGGTCGTCACCCGCGCGGTGGACATCACCCTGAAGGCCGACGAGCAGGCCGCCGGGATGCTGTGCTCCACCCATCAGGCCCGCCGCGCCGAATACTCCGGCTTCCACGAGGCCGAGCGGTTCTCCGACCGGGAGACCTCGATCACCGAGTACCACCCGGCGTTCCGCGTCGATGCACCCGAGGACACAGACGACGAGAGCGACGACCGCTCCGAGCAGGCACGCCGCGCCCTCGAGGAGACCATCGCCCTGTTCGTCGCGCTGGACTGGCCCGAGGACCTCACCCGCGCCGCGATCGAGTACATCAGCGGACGGCTCATCGAGACCGGATCGCGGCGAGCCGCCTACGAGTCGCTGCGCCGCGACAAGCACGCCCGCGCGCTGCTGGATATGCCGCGGGTGTCGTGGACGACACTGCTGCGGGTCGTGCTCGGCAGCCCGGACCCGACGCTCGCGGCGACCAACACCGGCCGCGGAGTGCTGCTGCGCCTGACCCGCGGGTATCCGGTCGCCGAGATCGCCGCCGACGACGACCTGGCCCTGACGATCATCCTCGCCAACCCGATCACCGTCCGCGGGGGCGAGGTGTGATGAGCGAGAGCGACCCGACTGCCGGGCACATCGAACTGGAGTGGTCTCTCGACGCGATCCGCATGGGCTATCGGCACCGGCGCGAGCAGGGCAACATCCCGGAGCTGGCGGAGTCGATCCGTCGTCAGGGGTTCCTGCACCCGCTGACGATCGCCCCTGACGGGCTGCTCATCTGTGGCGGACGGCGCTACTTGGCGGCGCAGTACCTCGGGCTGAAGACCGTGAACGTGTGGGTGCGCACCGGGATCTCCGACAAGCTCTCCCTGCTGCTGGCGGAGCAGGACGAGAACCAGCTCCGCCTGGACTACACCGACCTGGAAAAGGCATCTCTGTACCGGGAGCTGCGCGCCGAGCTCGCCGCGGACGCCGCCCGCCGCCAGGAGGCCAGCAGGTTCACCGCGGAAGGAAGAAACCCCAGGTCAGACGGTGCCGCCGAATCGACGGCACCGCAGACTGAAGCCGGTGACACCCGCGAGCAGGCGGCGCTGATCGTCACCGGCAAGAAGGGATACACGAAGCTGGAGCAGATCGGCCGGCTGGAGGAACTCGCCGCCGATGCGGCGCAGCCGGCGTCCGTGCGCGAATCCGCCCAGGCCGGGCTGGACGCGATCGGCCAGGGCGGACCCGTCAGCCCCGCCTACCGGCGGGCGCAGGCCGAGCAGTCCCTCGCCGAACTGGAGCGTCTGGCCGAGGACGACACCGAGCCCGGCGGGGTCCGCGACGCCGCGGCCCGCGCGCTCGCCCGCTTGCGCAGCCAGCAGGCCACCACCCGCGCGGCCGGACTGGAGCGCGTCGCCGCCGAGACGCTCGCCCGCGTCCGCGGGGCGACCAAGCGTCGCCCCGCCCAGACACTGACAGCCGCAGGGCCGGATGAGGCAGCCCGCTACCCGGTGCGGGTGTTCGTCGCCACCGTGGACGACTTGCAGGGCTTCACCTCGCACTTCGATCCCGTCGAGCTCGCCGCCGCGCTCGACGAGGAGCAGTGGGCCGGGTTCGAGGCCGTGCTCGACGCGCTGAACGAGATGGCCGAGCAGATGCGCTCGGCACGCGCCCACCGTCTGATCGCCCTCTGAGCGAGCGCGGGGACGCCCCGCGCACCTGGACAGCATGGAGCTGACCACCCGACCCGGACGCCGCACCCGCCTGATCCTCGCGCTGATCGCCGCCGGCCTGCTGCTGATCCTGGCGGGTGTCGGCGTGTACGGGCTGCTGGCCGGCCCCCGCCGCGACGCCCCGCCCGCCCCGGCCCCGAGCACCTCTTCCACACCGAACCCGTCCGAGACATTCCCGACGGCGGACGAGCCCGCCGCCGTGCGGCTCACCCATAACCCAGAGCAGTTCGCTCGGTCGGTCGCGGCCACCCTGTTCACCTGGGACGCCGGAGCCGGCTACGGGCCGCTGGACATCGCCGACGTCCTGCTCGAGGTCGTCGAGACCAGCACCGGGGAGCAGAACGGCCTCGCCTCGGACATCACCGGCTACCTGCCGACGAGTTCCGCCTGGGCGCAACTGCGCGGCTACGCCACCCGGCAGAGCCTGACTATCGACAGCATCGGCGTGCCGGATGGGTGGGCGGACGCACTCGCGCAGGCCCGGCCCGGCCAACTGCTACCGGGCACCACCGCGTTCACGATCGACGCGACCCGGCACCGCACCGGCATCTGGAACGGGCAGCAGATCACCTCCGAACATCCGGTGTCGTTCACCGTGTTCATCGTCTGCTCCCCACCGGCGCCGGAGTTCTCCACCGGGCCGTGCCGGCTGCTGCGGCTCTCGCAGCTCGACAACCCGCTGCGGTGATCGGCGTGAAGAAGCTCGCCCTCGCCCTCGCGCTGCTGATCTTCCTCGGCCCGTCGCCGGCGCTGCTGGCCGTCGGGCTACTGGTCAACCCGGCCATGCAGGCCGCGGCATGCCTGCCCGGCTCCCTGACGGTCGGTGCCATCCCGGAGGAGCTGACCGCGACCGCGGCGGACGGCACCTCGATCACGCTGACCCGAACGCAGCTGACCCATGCGGCCACGATCATCACGGTCGGCGGGCGCACCAGTGGCGTTGGCGCGCCGGGCGTCGTCATCGCGTTGATGGCTGCCCTGACCGAATCGCGGCTGCGGATGCTCGCCAACACCGGCACCTATCCCGAGTCCGGCGACTACCCGAACGACGGGAACGGCGCCGACCACGACAGCCTCGGGCTGTTCCAGATGCGACCCGCCTCCGGCTGGGGAACCGTCGCGGAACTGATGGACCCCGACTACCAGGCGCGCGCGTTCTACGGCGGACCTGACGGCCCCAACTACCCGAGCCCGCGCGGGCTGCTCGACATCCCCGGCTGGCAGCAGATGGACCCCGGCGAGGCTGCGCAAGCGGTCGAGGTTAGCGCCTACCCCGACCGCTATCAGAACTACCGGCCGGTGGCCGAGACGATCCTGCGCGTCCTGACCACCCCGCCACGCGGAGGAGGCGGAGGCTCGGCCACCCCGATCGTGCCGGAGACCACCAGGATTGTGTTTCCGCTGCCGACCGGAACCTGGGTGAGATCCGACCCGTTCGGGATGCGCATCCACCCCATCACCGGTGAGCGGTCGATGCACACGGGGACCGACCTCGCCGCCGCGGACGGCACCCCGATCTTCGCGATCGCCGACGGCGTGGTCACCCACGCCGGACCATCCGGCGGCTACGGCAACCTCATCGTCATCGAGCACACGGTCGGAGGGCAACGGGTGGCGTCCGCCTACGCGCACATGTGGGCCAACGCCATCTACGTCACCGATGGGCAGACCGTGACGGCCGGACAGCACATCGGCGACGTCGGCTCCTCCGGGCAGTCCACCGGAGCCCACCTGCACTTCGAGATCCGCGAAGGCGGGTCGAACGCCGCTGCCGTTGATTCCGAGCCGTGGCTGGCCGAACATGGCGCGCTCGACCTGGACGCCGCCAGCACCTCTGCATGTCGCCCTGGCGCGGGGGTGGCCTGATGGACGTGTTCCCCGACTTCGGCGCCACCGGGGGCGCGACGGAACTGCGTCAGGTCATCGGAGCCCTGCTGATGTTCGTGCTCATCATCGCCGTGCTGATGCTCATCGTCTGCGCGATCACCTGGGCGCTGGCGTCCTCACACGGCAACTATCAGACAGCCACCCGCGCACGGACGGGACTGCTCGTCGCGCTCGGCACCGCCGTGCTCGCCGGCGCCGGCGTCGCGTGGCTGAACTGGCTGATCACCCTCGGCTCCGGTCTCTGACGCCCCCGCGGGACGGCCCGCGCACCTGACTCGCGAGAACCCATCCCTCGCGAACGTCAAGGAGCCCACCGTGATCGACATCGACCCCAACGGCACCGGCCTGCCCGGTATCGAGCAGCTGCGCACCATCGTCGGCGCGATCATGACCGTGGGCCTGATCCTCAGCGTCCTGGCCCTGATCGTCTCGGCGATCATCTGGGGCTTCGGCGCGAACAGCAGCAACCCCCACCTCGCCAGCCGCGGCAAGGTCGGCGTCCTGGTCAGCTGCGGCGCGGCGATCATCTGCGGCGCGAGCGTCACCCTCATCAACTTCTTCTGGAACGTGGGCCAGAGCGTATGACGGGCCGCCCGAGCGCGCACCGGGAGCGCCGCCCATGAGCGTGTGCGACATCCCCGTGATCTCCGGCGTCTGCGACGCCGTCGGCGAAGGCGTCGCCTCCCTGGTCGCCGCGCCGTTCGACTGGCTCGCGCAGGCAATGGGCGCCGCCGCGGGATGGCTGTTCGAGGCCGTGTGGTCCGTGTTCGACACCACGACCCTCGTCGACGTCACCGGCGCCGAGTACGTCGGCGTCTACAACCTGCTGTTCGGCGTCGCCATCTTCGTGATGCTCATCTTCTTCTGCCTCCAGCTCATCACCGGCCTGATCCGCCGCGACCCCGGCGCGTTGCCCCGTGCCGCGCTGGGGCTGGCGAAATCCGTGCTCGGCTCCTTCGTCGTCCTCACCCTGACCGGGACGCTGCTGGAAATCACCGACCAGTTGTGCATCGGCATCGTCCAAGCCACCGGCAACTCGATGGAAGACATGGGCGACAAGATCGCCCTCCTCGGCGGGGCGCTGGCCGGCATCAACATCGCCGCCCCCGGCGTCGGCGCGATCATCACGATCTTCTTGGCAGGGCTTGCGATCTCCGCCGCCGCGATCGTGTGGTTCTCCCTGCTCGTGCGCAAAGCGCTGCTGCTGGTCGCGATCGTATTCGCCCCGGTCGCCCTGGCCGGCGCGTCATGGGATGCGACCCGCGGCTGGTTCGGCAAGTGGGCGACGTTCGTGATCGCCCTGATCCTGTCCAAACTCGTCCTCGTCGTCGTCTTCCTCGTCGCCGTCGCCCAGGTCTCCCAACCAATCGACCTCGACCTCGCCTCCATCAGCGACCCGATCGCCGGCGTCGTCCTCATGCTCGTCGCCGCGTTCGCGCCGTACATGACCTACAAGTTCATCTCCTTCGTCGGGTTCGACATGTACCACGCGATGTCGGCCGAACAGGAGGCCAAGTCCGCCATGAACCGGCCCGTGCCGGTCCCGAGCGGGGGCGGTAACGGCGCGTCCCCGAAGAAGATCCTCGACGGCGGCGACGCCCCCTCTGGTGGCGGCCGGCCTGCGGCCCCCACCGGGGCACCCCCGAGCGGGACCGGGGGTGGCAGCGCATCAGCGGGTGGAGCGGGCGCCGGCGCACAGGCTGGAGCCGCCGCTCCCGCTGGTGGCGCCGCCGCCTCGGGCGGAGGCGCCGGCGCGGGTGCTGCGGGCGGTGGTGCGGCCGCGGCGGGTGGCGGCGCGGCCGCTGCAGGTCCGATCGGCGCGGCCGTCGTTGTCGGCGCGAAGGTCGCAGGAGCCGCCGCGACTGCCGGACCCAAGGCCGGCAACGCCGTCGCCGCCGCAGTCGGTGGGCACGCAGACGCCGCCGAGCCGACCGCGCCCACCCCGGCCGCACCGCCGAGCAGCCCGCCGTCCGCTCCGGCGCGGCCGGCCGCGCCGGCATCGCCGCCGCCACGGCAGCCCGACCCGCCGGCCCGTCCGCAGCCCCCGGCGAAGAAGGAGTAGGTCATGGCATCTCGCACCCGAGGCGGCCATCGAGACGAACCCGAGCTGCACCCCGTGAAGTTCAGCCGGCTCACCCGCCGCGGCGTGCTGCTGGGCCTGTCGCTGTCGCAACTGCTCGTCCTCGCCGTCGCGGCGCTGTCGATCGTCGTCGCCCTCTACATGGGCGGCGGCATCCTGCTGGCCTACGCCGCCCCGATCTGCCTGCTCTGCGCCGTGCTGGCCTGGGTGCCTGCCGGCGGCCGGAAGCTCATCGAGTGGGTGCCGATCGCGTTGCGCTGGGTCTGGCGGACCACGGGCGGGCAACTGCTGTTCCGCGCCCGGATCGTCAAGCCTCGCCCGGCCGGCACGCTCGCTCTGCCCGGCGACGCCGCGGCGCTGCGAGAGTACCTCGACCCGGCGACTGACGCCGCGATGATCCACGACCCGCACGCCCAGACCCTGACGGCGGTGCTGACCGTAACCCATCCCGCGTTCGTGCTGCTGGACCCCAGCGAGCAGGAGCGCCGCGTCACGGGCTGGGGTCGGGTGCTGGCGACCTGCTGCCGGTCGGGACGGCTCGCGCGCGTGCAAGTGTTGGAGCGCACGCTGCCCGACTCCGGCAGCGGCCTGGCCGAGTGGTGGTCCGAGCACGGCCGCGCCGACGGCTCGTGGACCTCGACCGTGTACGCCGAGCTCATCGACCGCGCCGGCCCCGCCGGGGAGCTGCACGCCACGACGCTCTCGGTCGCGCTCGACATGCGCGCCGCAGCCCGCGCGATCCGCACCGCTGGCGGCGGGATGAGGGGCGCCGCCGCCGTGCTGCGCCAGGAAATGACCACCCTGTCCGCTGCGTTGCGCGCCGCGGACCTGACCCCTTCGGAGTGGGCCGGCCCCGGCGAGATCGCCGTCATGCTGCGCTCGGCGTATGACCCAGCCGTCGCGGCGACCCTGGAACGGCACCGCGACCTCGGCCGCAACCTCGCCACAGCCGGCCCCGTCGCACTCACCGAGAGCTGGCAGCACCTGCGCTCAGACTCCGCTTTCCACGCGGTGCTGTGGATCACCGAATGGCCCCGGTCGCTGGTGTATCCGGGGTTCCTCGCCCCGATCCTGCTGTCCTCGGGCGTGCGGCGCGCGTTCTCGCTGATCGCCACCCCGATCCGCTCCGACCAGGCCGCCCGCGACATCCGCAAGAAGAAGACCGAGTACATCAGCGACGCACACCAGCGTCAGCGGATCGGCCAGATCGAGGATGCGCAGCAGTCCGCCGAGTTCGAGGATGTCCTCCAGCAGGAAGCGGACCTAACCAGCGGCCACGGCATCCTGCGCTACACGGGCCTGATCGCCGTGTCCGCGCCGACCCTCGACGAGCTGGAGGGCGCCGTGTCCGCCCTCGAGCAGGCAGCGATCCAGGCGTCGTGCGAGACGCGCCGCCTGGTCGGGCAGCAGGCGGCCGCGTTCGCCGCCGCCGCACTGCCGCTGTGCCGCACCGTCTGACCGGCCCCGCGCACCTGTCTTCCGACAGCCCATCCACCGGAGGACAACGCCATGCCGACTCTGACCGACCCGCTCGCGGACGCCAAGGAGAGCGCCGTCGCGCTGCGTGGCCTCGCGCACGCCACGCGGGACATGCCGCCGACCAGCACCTACCCGGTCCTCGGCGAGCTGATCGCCGGCACCCGGTCGCTGCGGCAGGTGCTCGACCAGCTCACCCGCAGCCACGTCGACGCCCATGAGCTCGCCCGCACCGACGACGGCGACCCGTTCCTCGGCCGGGTCTACGCGCTCGCCGCCGCCGACGCACTCAACCTCGCCGCGAACGCGCTCGACGAGGTGCAGGTGCGGCTCGACCTGGCTTCGCAGCACGCCTCCCGGATCGCCTGGCAGCCCGCCGGCGTCGACCTGGCCGGGATCGCCGTCGACGGCCCGACCCGCGCGCCGGAGGCGGCGCCACGGTGGGTGAGCGTCGTGTTCCTCCAGGGCGAGGAGGCCGACGAGGTGCTGACCCTCATCGACCGGGACGGACCCGACGCGGCCGTCGCGCACCTGGCCCAGTGGGACTACGGGCGGGAGACGACCGACGCAGCCCTGGTCAACGGGTACGTCTACGACGCCCCGCCCGTCGGGGCGCTGGACCGCTCGGTCACGGTCGCCGAGTACACGCTGACCTACAACCCGACCCTCGGGCACGTCAGCCTGCTGCGAACGCATGACGCCCCGCCGGACCCGGCGCTCGCCGAGCCCGCGCCGGTCGTGCCGGCCGGGCGGACGCGGCCCGCCGACCCGCGCCTGTTCGGTGCTGCCGCGCAGAGCGCACGGCCCGGTCAGGGCCTCGCGCTGTGACCGGTCAGGATGACGGACGCCTGCACACCAGCGTGCTCGTCTCGCCGCAGAACGAGCGCCGCAAGCACCGCAAGGCCCGCGCGCGGGCCGCAGCGGAGCTGCTCGCCGAGCAACAGCGCGCCCGCAAGCTGCAGGCGCACCAGCGGTGGGAGGCCGAGCGTACCGAACGCCGACGCACCACCTACCTCCCGCCTGCCGGGGAGGCCGGCCCGGCGGCGCTGCGCACCCCCGGCCGGTTGCGGCTGCCGCGCCACCAGGACACTTCGGCGACGCTGGCCGGGGCGTACCCGTTCCTCGCCGAAGGCGGCCTCGGCTCCGCCGGTGTCTTCGTCGGGCAGGATCTCTACTCCGGCGGCAGTTTCGTCTACGACCCGTGGGTCTTATACGCGCGTGGCGTCATCACGGCCCCGAACATCGTCGTGGCCGGGATCGTTGGCTCGGGCAAGTCGTCCCTGGTGAAGTCCCTCTACACGAGGTCGATCGCGTTCGGACGTCGCGTGTACGTGCCGGGCGACCCCAAGGGAGAGCACACCGCGGTCGCCGAGGCTGTCGGCGGCAAGGCGATCGTGCTCGGGCACGGGCTGCGCAACCGGCTCAACCCGCTCGACGAGGGGCACCGGCCTTCCGACGTGTCCGACAGCGAATGGGCGACCCAGGTCGCCGCACGCCGCCGTGACCTGATCGGTGCGCTGACCGAGACGGTGCTGGACCGGCGGCTGACCCCGCTGGAGCACACCGCGATCGACATCGCCCTGGCCGACGCCGTGCGATCGGCCGAGACGCCGATCCTGCCGATGGTCGTGGACCGCATCCTGAACCCGGCTGCTGCTGACGACCCGGACGGACGTCTCGCCGAGGATGGACGTCTGGCCGGGCACGCGCTGCGCCGGCTCGTCGCCGGCGACCTCGCCGGGCTGTTCGACGGCCCCTCGACCGTCAGCTTCGACCCGTCGCTGCCGATGGTCAGCCTCGACCTATCCCGCGTCGCGGAGAACAGCACCCTGATCTCGGTGCTGATGACGTGCTCCTCGGCGTGGATGGAGGCCGCGCTGTTGGACCCGAACGGCGGGCAACGGTGGGTGATCTACGACGAGGCATGGCGGCTCATGTCCCATGCCCCGCTGCTGCGCCGCATGGACGCACAATGGCGGCTCGCCCGTCACTACGGCATCGCAAATGCGCTCGTGTTCCACAAGCTCACCGACCTGGACAACGTAGGCGACAGCGGCTCGGCGATGCGCGCCCTGGCCTCCTCGCTGCTCGCCAATGCGGAGACGAGGATTATCTACCGCCAGGAGAGCGACCAACTCGGCGTCACCGGCGAGATCCTCGGGCTGACCGGCACCGAGCAGAAACTGCTGCCCACCCTCGGCACCGGGCAAGGGCTCTGGCGAGTCAAGGATCACTCCTACGTCACGCAGCATCAGCTGCACCCGGCCGAGCTCGAACTGTTCAACACGGCCACCCGCATGACCGGGGAACCCCGTAAGTTCACGATTCCTGAAGTCGGTTGATGCAGGAACTCACGGCATGAGGGCCTGGTTCAGGGTATCTGGGGCCGTGAGTTCCGTGGCTTGTAGGGGGGTGATGGTTGTGTCGATGCGGACGGCAGGATCGGCGGGCTGTGCAAGACCGTGATCGGCGTGGGGCTCAGATACGTCAGCGCCTGCTGTATAGTCATCTCATGCTGACTATTGCTTCGCGGTTGGATGTGATGAACCGGCTGGGCCGGGCGATGGCCGACCCGACCCGGTCGCGGATTCTGATGACACTGCTGGACGGGCCGAGCTATCCGGCGGTGCTGTCGCGGAGTCTGGAACTGACCCGATCGAACGTGTCGAACCATCTGGCGTGTCTGCGGGACTGTGGGATCGTGGTGGCCGAGCCGGAGGGCCGCCAGACGCGTTACGAGATCGCCGACCCGCACCTGGCCGCCGCGCTGGATGCGCTGGTGGAGGTCACGCTGGCTGTGGACGAGAACGCGCCGTGCATCGACCCGGCGTGCTCGGTCGTCGGCTGCTGCGAGCCGGGAGCGATCGCGTGAGCACGATGACTGGCTCCCAGGTCGCGCAGCTCGACGATGACGACGATGACGACCGGCCGTGGTGGCGGAGTCCGAGCGTCCTGATCCCGATCGGCTCCGGTGTCGCGTTCGCCGCGGGGCTGGTGTGCGAGTGGACCGGCGCGGATCTCGCCGCCCTCGTGCTGTTCTGGATCGGCCTGCTGCTGGGCGCGTCCACGTTCGTGCCGGGTGCGCTGCGGAAGCTGTTCACGCGGGGCAAGCTCGGCATCGGGCTGCTGATGACGATCAGCGCGGTGGGCGCGGTGATTCTCGGCTATGTCGAGGAGGCCGCGGCGCTGGCGTTCCTGTACTCCATCGCGGAGGCGCTGGAGGACAAGGCGATGGACCGCGCCCGCGCGGGCCTGCGGGCGCTGCTGAAGCTGGTGCCCGAGACGGCGCTGGTCAAGCGAGGTGACGCCACGGCCGAGGTCGAGGCGAAGGAGCTGCGCGTCGGCGACCTGCTGGTGATTCGACCTGGCGAGCGGATCGCCACCGACGGGATCGTGCGGGTCGGGCGCAGCAGCCTGGACACGTCCGCGATCACCGGCGAGTCGATCCCGGTCGAGGTCGAGCCCGGCGACGCGGTATCGGCCGGGTCGATCAACACCTCCGGCGTGCTCGAGGTCGAGGCCACCGCGGACGGCACCGACAACTCCCTGACCACGATCGTGGAGCTGGTGGAGCAGGCCCAGGCCGAGAAGGGCGACCGCGCCCGCCTGGCCGACCGGATCGCTCGCCCCCTCGTGCCGGGCGTGATGATCCTCGCCGTGCTCGTGGCCCTGCTCGGGTCGCTGCTGACCGGCGATGTCGAACTGTGGATCACCCGCGCGCTGGTTGTGCTGGTCGCGGCGTCGCCGTGTGCGCTGGCGATCGCCGTTCCCGTGACCGTGGTCTCCGCGATCGGGGCGGCTTCCAAGTTCGGCGTCGTGGTGAAGTCCGGCGCCGCGTTCGAGCGGTTCGGCGGCATCCGGCACTTGGCCGTCGACAAGACCGGGACGCTGACCCGCAACGAGCCCACTGTGAGCCGCGTCGTCACCACCGACGTGGCCGAGGACGAGGTGCTCGCATGGGCGGCGAGCCTGGAGGCGCACAGCACGCACCCGCTGGCCGCCGCGATCACCAACGCCGTCCGGCAACCTCCGACCGCGCAGGAGGTCACGGAGACGGCAGGGCACGGCATCACCGGGACGCTGGGCGGTGCCCGGCTCGCCGTGGGAAGCCCCCGCTGGCTCGACGCCGGAACGCTGGCCGGCGAGGTCGAGGCGATGGAATCTGAGGGAATGACCGTCGTCATTGTCCACCGCGAGGGCGTGCCGGTGGGCGCCGTCGGGGTCCGGGACGAGTTGCGCCCCGAAGTCCCGGAGGTGATCGCGACGCTCCTCAAGCGAGGAGTGGGAGTGACGATGCTCACCGGCGACAACGCCCGCACCGCCGCCGCCCTGGCCGCACAAGCCGGCATCACCGATGTCCGCGCCGAGCTGCGCCCCGAGGACAAGGCCACCGCCGTCGCCGCGCTGTCGAAGTCCCAGCCCACCGCCATGATCGGCGATGGCATCAACGACGCCCCCGCGCTGGCCGCCGCCGACCTGGGAATCGCGATGGGAGCCAAGGGAGCCGACGCGGCGATCGAATCCGCCGACGTCGCGTTCACCGGCCACGACCTGCGCCTCATCCCGCAGGCCCTCGCCCACGCACGCCGCGGCCGCAGCATCATCAACCAGAACGTGGTGCTCTCCATCCTCATCATCGCCGCCTTGCTGCCACTGGCGATCCTCGGAGTGCTTGGCCTGGCCGCCGTCGTCCTCGTCCACGAGATCGCCGAAGTCGTGGTCATCCTCAACGGTCTGCGGGCAGCCCGACGGCGGAAGGCATGAGTCGCCCTTTCGACCGCGGGATCGCCCCAGCGGCAACGAGTGCGACGGACACGGAGGCGACGATTCCCCGCCGCGCCGCGCCGCGCCGCGACGGGCCGCGTCCGGCCGCGCTGGTTCCTGCTCGCCTGCGCCCGCCGCGCCGGTCGATCAGGGCACCAAGACCATCGCGCAACTCAGCGAGCACGAGCGCTTCTCGCCGGTGGGCAACGTGCTCGGCCTGCAACTCGCGTTCAACCCCGGCACCGTCATGTCCCTCGGCACCAACGCGACCTGGATGCTCGTCGGGGGCGGCGCGATCGGGAACCTTCTCGACCGGCTCCTCGCCAGCTCGCCGCGCTCAACGTCGGCTCCTAGACCAGCACCCTCGCGCGCTGGCTCTCCCACGCTTGCGCGGCGACCTGCACCGCGTCCCACGGTGAGCCCAGCGGCGGCGTGTAGGAGAGGTCAAGGTCGGCGAACTGCTCGATAGTCAGCCCGGCGTAGAGGGCGGTGGCGAAGGTGTCGACGCGCTTGGCGACCTCGGTGCCGCGCCTGCCGACGAGTTGCGCGCCGAGCAGTCTCCCGTCGCCGGTGTCGCCGGTGATGCGGAAGTGGATCGGGTGCGCGCCGGGGTAGTAGCGCTTGTGGTCGTCCGCCGCAGAGCTCACCGTCGCGGGCGCGTACCCGGCGGCGATCGCCTCGTGGTCACGCAGGCCGGTGCGGGCAGCGATGAGGTCGAAGACCTTCACGACCTGGGTGCCGACCGAGCCGGCGAAGGCCCGGTCACCGCCGAGGGCGTTCTCCCCGGCGATGCGGCCCTGCTTGTGGCTCGTCGTGCCCAGCGGCAAGTAGGTCACCCCGAGCAGGCGGTGATGGGTGATGATGCCGTCCCCGGCGGCCCAGACGTGCGGGAGGCCGGTGCGCATGTGCTCGTCGACCACGACCCCGCGGCCCGCGCCGAGGCTCGCGCCGGCCTGCTCGAGCAGCTCGGTGTTCGGCCGCACCCCGACGACGACCAGCACGAGGTCCGCGGTCTGCGTGAACGGCTGCCCGTCGCGGGTGCCCGTGACGGTGAGCCCGGCTGGGGTCTTCTCGATCCCGGTCACGGTCGAGCCGGTGACCACCTCGACGCCGTGGGTCGTGAGTTCCTCGTGGACGAAGGCGCCGAGCTCGGGGTCGAGGGTGGAGAGCACTTCGGGGCCGCGCTGGAGCTGGACGACGGTCATGCCGCGGGCGATGAACGCCTCGGCCATCTCCAGGCCGACGTAGCCGGCGCCGACGATGATCGCCGACTGCGGCTGCCGGGCGGTGAGGTCGTGATCGAGGGCGAAGGTGTCGCCCATCGAGTGGATGACATGCACCCCGTCCGCCGGGGTCAGCACCTCCAGGCCGGTGATGCCGGCGTGGGACGGGAGGGCGCCGGTGCCGACGATCAGCTCGTCGTAGGCCAGCTCCTCGAACGCGCCGTCCGGGGTGCGGACGGTGAGCCGGCGACCTGCGACGTCGATGCCCGTGGCGAAGGTGTTCAGCCGCAAGCTCATGCCGGTGGCTTCCAGGTCGGCGCTGGTGCGGTGCGCGAGCGACTGCCAGGGCTGCACTTCGCCGGTGAAGTAGTAGGGGATGCCGCAGATGGAGAAGTTCGGGTACTCGTCTGCGACCACGACGGTCACGTCGGTGTCAGGGTCGAGCTCGCGGGCGCGCAGGGCGGCGGAGATGCCGGCGTCGGAGCCGCCGATGGCGATCAGGTGGGTCATGGCTGGGCCTTTCGATTCGGGAAGAGCAGGAGCACGAGGCCAACGCCGGCGGCGGCGCCGACGAGCTGGGCGGCGAGGAACCACAGTGCGGAGGTCGGGGCGATGCCGGCGAAGGTGTCGGTGAAGATCCGGCCGATGGTCACGGCGGGGTTGGCGAAGGAGGTCGAGGAGGTGAACCAGTACGCGGCGCCGATGTAGGCGCCGACCGCGGGGGCGACCACGGCGCTGCGGCCGGTGCGGGCCAAGGCGAAGATCAGCAGCACCAACCCGGCGGTGGCGACGACTTCGCCGAGCAGGTGGCCCGCCGAGAGGCGATCGGTCGTGGACACCGCCGTCGGCGCCTGGAACATGAGGTTCGCGAGGATCGCGCCGCCGATGCCGCCGGTGACCTGCGCGACGAGGTAGACCACGATCTCGGAGGGAGCGTGGCGGGTGCCGAGGAAGCGGTCGGCGAGGGTGACGACGGGGTTGAGGTGCGCGCCGCTGACGGGTTGGAAGATCAGGATGAGCACCGTCAGCCCGAGCGCCGTCGCCAGCGAGTTCTCCAGCAGCTGCAGCCCGACGTCGTCTGGCGAGAGACGCTGGGCGGCGATGCCGGAGCCGACCACGACGGTCACCAGCAGGCCGGCGCCGAGGAACTCGGCGACCGCGCGCCGCCACAACGGGGCGGGGGCGGATGTCGTGCTCTTTTCGTGGGTCACCTTGACGACGATACATTGCTCAGTCACTATTGAGGTAATGAACATTGAGCGAACTGACCTGGCGGGGCGGGTGGCGCGATATGCGGCGCTGGCCGATCCGGTGCGGCTGCGGATCATGGACCTGCTCACCCTCGGCGATGCCGCCCCGGTCGAGCTGCAAGCCGAGCTCGGCGTCTCCTCCAGCCTGCTCGCGCACCACCTGAACCAGCTCGAGCACGCCGGGCTGTTGCTGCGGACGCGGTCGGAGGCCGACCGGCGCCGCACCTACCTCCACCTCGCCCCCGGCGCCTTCACGGGGCTGACCCCGTCGCCGGCCCTCGGCGTGCGGCGGGTGGTGTTCGTCTGCACCGGCAACTCCGCACGCTCGCAGCTCGCCGCCGCGCTCTGGCACGACGCCAGCGACATCCCGGTCGCCTCCGCCGGCACGCACCCGGCAGACGCCATCGAGCCGGGCGCGATCGCCGCCGCCGACCGGCACGGCCTCACTCTCCGTGCCGCCCGACCGCGGACGCTGGCCGAGGTGCTGGACGTCGACGACTTCGTGGTCACGGTCTGCGACACCGCCCACGAGGAACTCGCCGGCGAGGGCCGGGTGCATTGGTCGGTGCCCGACCCGGTGCGCGACGGATCGGATGCCGCATTCGATGCCGCCTTCGAGGACATCGCCGCCCGTATCCAGAGCCTTGCCCCGAGGCTGACCACGACGAAGGGATGACGACGATGTCACCGCACCAGGAACCGCACGCCACGATCACGATCGACCAGGAGGCAGCCCTCGCCTCCGGCGCGGAGCGGCTGACCCGGGAGTTCGACGGCACATTCGGGCGGGAGACGATCGACCGTTTCCTGCACGCCTCCTACACCGACCTCGCCCAGCGTGCGACCGTGCCGAACTACCTGCCGCTGCTGACCGAGAAGTTCGCCAGGCAACGCCTGCGCGCCCTCGCCAAAGTCGACGGGCTCCACGTCGACGGAAAGCCGACGGTGCTGTTCCTGTGCGTGCACAACGCCGGCCGCTCGCAGATGGCCCTCGGCTTCTTCCAGCACCACGCCGGCGAGCACGCCGTCGGCTGGTCCGGCGGCTCCGAACCCGGCCACGAGGTCAGCCCGGTCGCCGTCGAGGTGATGGCCGAGCGCGGCATCGACATCGCCGGCGAGTACCCCAAGCCCTGGACCGACGAGGTCGTGCGCGCCGCAGACGTGGTGATCACGATGGGCTGCGGCGACGCCTGCCCGGTGTTCCCCGGCAAACGCTACGAGGAATGGACCCTGCCCGACCCCGCCGGATGGACCCCGGAGGGCGTCCGGCCGGTGCGCGACGAGATCGAGGCTCGCGTCCTGAACCTGCTCGCCGAGCTCGGCGTCCCCGCGAGAACCTAGACCGCAGTACCCGCGGGGGCACGTCCGAGCTGGATCACCTGCGGCGCTGCGGGTGCGCAGCAGGCGCCGCCCTTGGCTCCGGTCGGGTCGTCGAACAGTCCCGCGCCGCCGCACACGCCCGTGCCCGGCAGCACCAGCTCGCTCCGGGCCGCAGCCTCGTGGTCACCGGCGAGCTCGGCGACGACGCTGCGAACCTGCTCGTACCCAGTGAGGGCGAGGAAGGTCGGGGCGCGGCCGTAGGACTTGGCCCCCACGATGAAGAGGCCCGGCTCGGGCTGGGCCAGGTCCACAGCGCCGGTGGCGCGCACCGAACCACAAGAGTGGATGTTCGGGTCGATGTCCGCCGCGATCCGCACCGGCGCCTGCAACCGGGCATCCAGCTCCAGCCGCACCTCGGACAGGATCGACAGATCCGGCCGGAACCCGGTCAGCACCACCACCCGATCCGCGGGCTCGAGCACGCGCCCGTCCTCGGCAACCAGCACCGCACCCTGATCGGCGGTGTCGATCCGCTCGATACGGAACCCGGTCACCAGGCTCACGAGGCCCTGGTCGACCGCGGTGCGAGCGCGCTGGCCGAGTGCGCCACGCTCGGGAAGCTCGTCCGCCTCCCCGCCGCCGAACGTGTCGCCGACCGTCCCGCGGCGCAGCACCCAGGTGATCCGAGGGTCCGGGTGCTGGCGGGCGATGCGGGCCAGCTCGGTGATCGCCGTCGCCGCGGAGTGCCCATTGCCGACCACCACCGTGTGCCGCCCCGCATACGGCTCGGCGTCGGCGAACGACGGAATCCGATACGTGAGGAATCCGGCCGCGGCGGTCTCGCCGAGCGCAGGCAGCCCGTCGGCACCGGCAGGATTCGGGCTCGTCCAGGTGCCCGAGGCGTCGATCACCGCCTGCGCCTCGATCCGCGACTGCGAGCCGTCGGCCTCCTCGACGTGAATCACGAACGGCTGCTCGGCGCGCCCGGCATCCACCAGCAGGTCACGTCCCTTGCGACCGACGCCGGTGACCCTTGCGCCGTAGCGGACGCGATCCCCAAGAACCTGCGCGAGGGGCGCGAGGTATCCGGTGATCCAGGCGCCGCCGGTCGGATACCCCCGCTCGGGTCGCTGCCACCCGGAAGGCTCGAGCAGCCGAGCCGCGGCGGAGTCGACGAGCTCGGGCCACTCCGAGAACAGCCGCACATGCCCCCACTCCGCCACCGCCGCCGCGGGACCCGCGCCCCTCTCCAGCACCAGCGGTTCCAGGCCGCGCTCCCGCAGATGCGCTGCGGCGGCCAGCCCCTGCGGTCCCGCGCCGATCACCACGACAGGAAGATCCACCACCCACTCCTCACATCGACTAACATCAATACATCGAGAATCCTCGATACATCGACAGATGTCAATACGACTGGGAGGATGAGCACCGTGACCATCGCGCTCCCGCTCCTCACCGAAGACGGCACCGCGTGCTGCGGCACTGTGGCCGGTGGCGCGCTCGAATCGGAGCAGGCCGAACGGATCGCCCGCCTGTTCAAGGCTCTCGGCGACCCCACCCGGGTCAAGCTCCTGTCCCTGATCGGCGGCAGCGACACCGGGGAGATGTGCATCTGCGACCTCACCGACCCCGTCGGCCTTGCCCAGCCCACCGTCTCGCACCACATGAAGCAGCTCGTCGAAGCCGGCCTTGCCACCCGCGAGCAGCGCGGCAAGTGGGCCTACTTCCGCGTCGTCGACGGCGCCCTCCAGAACGCAGCCCGCACCCTCCTGCCCGAATGATCCGCGTCGGCATCCGTCCGATGACGCCCGCGGACTGGCCTGCCGTCGAGCACATCTACCGTGAAGGCATCGCCACCGGGCACGCCACGTTCGAGGCAGAGCCACCCGACTGGGATGGCTTCGACAGCGGCAAGCTCCCCGATCTGCGCCTCGTCGCCACAGACACCGACGGCCTCGTCGTGGGGTGGGCGGCCGCCAGCCCCGTGTCATCGCGGCCGGTGTACCGCGGCGTGGTCGAGCACTCGATCTACATCGCCGATGCCGCCCGTGAGCAAGGCGCCGGAGCCGCCCTCCTGGAAGCGTTCATCGCTGCCGCGGACACGGCCGGCATCTGGACCATCCAGTCGTCGATCTTCCCCGAGAACACCGCGAGTCTGCGCCTGCACGACCGCCACGGGTTCCGCACGGTGGGCACCCGCGAACGTATCGCGCTTATGGGTTACGGCCCGTTGGCTGGCACTTGGCGCGACACTGTGCTGATCGAGCGCCGTCGATCAGGCGACTGAGGTCAGTCCGGCCGGTGGCCGCTGAGGTCGGGGTCGAGGACGCCGAGGTAGCGGGCGACCGACTCGATGCCGATCCCGAACAGGTCGCTGATGCGGCGGACGTCGCCGCCGCTGGCCTGGACTTCGTGCAGGACGCGGTCGGTGCGCAGCGTCTGCGCGGAGATGCCGGCCTTGAGCCAGGGGAACTGCCGGCTCGGGGCGCTGAGCCGTGGCGCGGTCTGCATCGTGACGAACAGGTGCGGGTTCATCGTGCGCGGCCATCTCGTTGCTCGGTGGTCGAGCCAGGTCCGCAGCCGGGCTCGCACCGGCTCGGCCAGCGGGATCACGCGCCCGTCAGGCAGGGTGAGCCGGCCGTCGATGATGTCGGTGAGCTGCAGCGCACGAATCTGGAGGTTGGTCAGGCCGTGGAAGGCGACGATCGAGGTGGCGAGGGCGACCGCTGGATCTGAGTGGTTCAGGGCGGCGAGGATCGTCTCGGTGTCGGCCGGCAGCGGTGTGCTGCGGCGCGGCTCGGTCAGGGGCATGCCGGTCGTCGGGTCGGCGAAGATCGCATTGCGTCCCTTGAGGATGCCGAACAGGGCACGGAATCCGCGCTCGGCCCAGTGCCGCTTACCTGCGTCGGCGGGCAGGGAGTCGAGCAGCAGCTCGGGGCTGATCTCGGCGAGCGACTCGATGCCGTCTTCGGCCCAGGCGGTGACGATCGGGGCGATGCCGAGGATCTGAATCTTCACCGTGGCCGGGTCGCGGGGCTTCCGCCGCGGTGGGATAGGACTGCCGTGGATCATGATGTCGAACCAGAGCTCGAGCTGGGTCCGCATCGCCGGCGGGAGGCCGGCGAACTTGCCGTCGAAGTAGCGGTCGATGTGCGGGGTGCGGTCGTCGATGAGCAGGCCGGCGGCGTCGAGGACATCGAGGGTGGAGACGATGTTGCCCTCGGCGTCATAGCGGCGCAGCCGGATCACTTCGGTGGCGCGGACCATCGTCGTGCCGTCGGGGGCGAGGATCTGGAGCATCTTCAAGGAGCGACGGACCTGATTGGTCTGCCGGTTCGACCAGCCGAACTGCCGGGCGTGCTCGAACACGATCCCGTCGGTGCGGTAGCTCCAGTCCCGGGCCTGCGCGGTCGCCCGCTGCCGGAGCACCTCGGGGTCCGGTGCGAGCTCGAACAGCGCCGGCTGCTCCCAGACGCTCGCTTCGGGCCGCGTCCGTTTGAGTGGTGGTCTTTCGCTTCGTTGCGATGATCAGCTGTCGTTAGTTTAGGCGGCGGTGATCTCGGGGAGTATCACCGCCTCGTCGATGGTGGGGGTGGTCGCGGTGAGCTCGGTCATGGAGGCTTCGGAGAAGTAGCGGCGGTCGGCGGCTTCCCATTCGTCGTGTTGCTCGACGAGGACGGAGCCGGCCAGGCGGAGCAGGGCGGCGTTGTTCGGGAACACGCCAACGACGTCGGTGCGGCGCTTGATCTCCCGATTGAGGCGTTCCAGCGGGTTCGTGGACCAGATCTGTCGCCAATGCCGGGCGGGGAACGCTTTGAACGCGAGGATGTCGTCACGGGCGTCGGTGAGCATCACGGCGGTCTTGGGGTGGACGCGCTCGATCATGCGCACGACTTCGTCGAACTGGGCATCGATGTGCTCGGCGTCGGGTTGGGCGAAGATCGTGCGGATCACGCTGGCGACCATCTCCTGCCGGCCCTTCGGGAGGGCGGTCAGGACGTTGCGCATGAAGTGGACGCGGCAGCGCTGCCAGGCGGCGCCCTGCAACACGGTCGCTGCGGCCTTCTTCAGTCCGGCGTGGGCGTCGGAGATCACCAGCTTCACCCCGCCCAGACCTCGTGTCTTCAACGAGCGCAGGAACTGCTTCCAGAACTCCTCGGTCTCGCTGTCTCCGACATCGAAGCCCAGCACGACCCGCCGCCCGTCAGCGGCGACGCCGATCGCGACGACGACCGCCTGGGACACGACACGGTGGTCGATGCGGACCTTGCAGTAGGTCGCGTCGAGGAACACGTAGGGGTAGGCGATGTCAGACAGCGAGCGGTCGCGGAACGATGCGACCTCGGCGTCGAGCCCTTGGCAGATGCGGGACACCTCGGACTTCGAGATGCCAGTGTCAGCGCCGAGCGCTTTGACGAGGTCATCGACCTTCCGGGTTGAGACGCCGTGGAGGTAGGCCTCCATCACGACCGCGAACAAGGCTTGGTCGACCCGGCGGCGCCGCTCCAGCAGCGACGGGAAGAACGACCCCTGCCGCAACTTCGGGATCCGCAACTCCAGATCCCCAGCCGTGGTCGACAGCACCCGCGGCCGGGAACCGTTGCGGGTAGTCGTGCGCTCGCTCGTGCGCTCGTAGGGGGCGGCGCCGATGAATGCGGCTGTCTCCGCGTCGATCAGCTCCTGGTAGAGCCGCTCGGTCGCGGCTCGGATGCGGTCGGTGGTGCCGGTGAGCTTCAGTTCCCCGAGCAGCTCGAGGAGGGCAGACTGGTCAAGAGCCATCGTGCGGTGTCGTCTTTCTGTGTGAGTTCTTGGTCGTTCTCACTGACCATCGCACGATGGCTCACCCCGTCGCGGTCACGACGCCGCGGGCCCGAAAGACCACCACCCCGCGGGACTCCAGGCTCGCTTCGGCATCGAGCACGATCCGCGACGCCCGCGTGGACTGCGCGGGCAGGGGCAGCTTGCGGCGGGCGGGCATGTTGGCGAAGAACAGCTGGAGCCCGTGCCGGGTGCCTTCGTCGAGGTCGATGTCGCGGCCGGGCTGCTGGATACGCCGCGCGGATTCGATGCAGAGCCGGCAGGCACCACGTTCGCCGATCGGGAGGCGACGATGGCAGAAGCGGCAGTCGCCGACCGGGTTGTGACTCGCCCACCAGGCGCAATGCCGGCACCGCCACTGGTGCCCCCGATAGACGCCCCAGGCGTAGCAGTCCTTGCACTGACCGATGTAGTGCGGGCTGCCGGGGTGGCACCGCTCGCACAGGCCCTGACTGAAGTAGTCCGGCGAGCCGCACCGCTCGCACGACGGAGCGGGGAACGGGCCGCCGGGGAGGCAGCCGTAGCAGTAGTCGACGCTCGGCCAGTGCCAGGCCGCGCGGTTCACGCCGCAGGTGAAACAGAACTTCGGCGGCCGGAACCGGGAGGTCACTCCCGGTTTGGTGCTCACAGCGGCGGCTCGGGCCGCTTGCCGTTGTAGCGGGGCTTGACGATCGACGGCGAGCCGTTCGCCGCCTGCTCCTCGACGGTCTTCGCCGGTCGACGCGCTGCCGCGCCGTCGAGGTCCGCGGTCAACAGGTCGCCGGGCGTGCAGTCCAGCACGAGGCAGATCACGTCGAGGTCGTCCAGCCGCAGCGTGGTCGGGGTGCCGGTCCACAGGCCCGACATCTTCCCGACGCTCATCTCCAGGCCGGCGTCCGCGAGCAGCCGCCGCAGCTCCGAAGACTTCCAGATGCCGCGCTCGGCGGCGGCCATGCGCAGGTTCCATTTCATGGGTTCACACTCTCCCTCCGAATCGGGTCTCCAGCCGCCGGTTCGCGGTCAGCCACGCCTGCTCGACGTGGTCGCTGGAGACGTGGATGTAGCGGGTCGTGGTGGATAGCCACTCATGCCCGAGGATCTCCTGGATCGCTTTCAGATCCATACCCGCGCCGTACAGCGACGAGGCGCAGTAGTGCCGCAGGACGTGCGGGGTCATCCGGCCGACCCAGGCCGGCAGGAACACGACGGTCTGCGCTTTGAGTCCTTGGCGCAGCACGTCGTCGCTCGCCCGTGAGCAGCGTCCAAGGTCCTGGTCGAACCGCTCCGAGGGAATCATCGGCGCGTCGGGGTTGTCCCAGTCCGGGCCGAACAGGTGCCGCACCTCCGCGAGCCACCAGTCGATCAGCCGATCGGCGCCGTTGATCGCCGGCACCAGCCGCGGCTTCACGCCGCGGCCGCGCGAGCCCTTCCCGAAGCGGACGTGGAGCTTGCCGAACTCGCCCAGATCAGGCCGCCAGTCGCGGATGTCGAGTTTGGCACTCTCGTTGATCCGCAGCCCCAAGCGCCGCCAGAGCGATGCGGCGAAGTAGTCCCGCGCCGCCGGAAGGAACTTCCGCGCGCTCGACAGCGAGCTGCGCCATCCCGCGAACAGATGGTCGACCTCGGCGTCCGACGGCGGCACGCGGATCTTGCCGAGCGAGTTGTTCGACTGCCGGTTGTACTCGTCGATGGGCTGCTCGAGGACGAACCCGGTCAGCGCATGCACGTCGGCCCGGTAACGGGCGATCGCGAAGTCGTAGAACTGAGCGAGCGTCTTCGCCTTGCCAGCCCGCGTGCTCACAGCCAGACCCGCCCGACGCAGACCCGCGAGGAAGCGATCGGCGTCGTCCGGCGCCGCGGCCCAGAGCGGGGCGGCGAGGCTCTGCCGGAACTCGAACACCGCGGCCCGCGAGGACTGGATGTGCCCGTCGGTCAGGCCGGCCGCTGCCATCGCCAGAGCGAACTGGTCGACGAGCTCCTGCTCGAAGTCGGCCACATCCTGCTCGTCGCGGAAGCCACGGGCGCTGCCGATGCTTCGCACCACAGCGAGCTTCATGAGCCCGTCAGTTCATCAGCACCGCACATACGTCAACAATACACAGATTCTTTCAGAAATCATGAAATCTCTACAAGAATCGGGTATCGGTGGCGATCCCTGCGTACCTCGCTCCTATGAGAGATCGAGGGAGCAGATGGCCGAACGAACTCACGGCAGTTGGGACAGGCGTGGCGTGAAGCCCCGCTACCGGCGCGGCAGCGACGCGGCCGACGAGCCCGACAACACGGCGATGACCGCCCAGCCGATCATCCACGTCCCGCACGTCCGGGTCGACGTCGCACCCGACGGTGCCCTGGCCGTCACGGTCGACGGCGCTCCGCTCACCCCACCGGAGGCGCTGTCGCCGCTGCGGCGCGACACCTTCGGGGCGCTCGCCGACCACCTCACCACCGCCCTCAACGGGCCGATCCGCGTCGAGGTGTGTGAGGCGGACGGCTCGACCTTCACCGACATCCTCACGCCACCGCGCCGCCGGAGCCGCTTCGCCCCTCCCGAGCCTGCCTTTCCCCAGCAGGCTTCGGCTCCGGCGGCTGCGGTCCCTGCGCTGCTCGAGGTGAGCGCGGACGGGTTCGTGCCCGGCGAGGACGTCGCCCTGGCCGTCATCGTCGCCCACTCCGACGCCGGCCCGACCGGGCACGGCCGCGCCCTGCTGCAACGGCACCTGCTCGAGCTGGCCCCGACACGCGAGGTGCTGCTGCTAGGCCGCATCTCCGGCACCCTGTCCGTCCACCATCCCGACCGGGACCGCCCGTGAGCACGACGACGGGACGCGGCCCCGAAGACCTGCTCGCGAACCTCGGCATCGGCCTACTCGTCGCCGTCGCCGGATTCGCCGGGGTGCTTCGGGTCGCCGGGGCGATCGCGGCGTTCCTGACCGGGGCGCCACAGCCGGCAGGCGGCATCGAGGCCGGCCTCGGCGTGCTGCTGCGTCCCGGCGACCCCGGCGATCCACTGGGCGCGCCGAGGCTGAACCCGGTCGTCTACTGGATCGTCACGGCCCTGCTGCTCGCCGTCCTCGGCGTCGCAGGCTGGTGGGGCTGGTCGCTGCTGCGCCGGCACTCGACGACGACCCGCCGCGACCCACACCGCATCCAGGGCACCGCGACCGGAGCGGAGGTCGCCCAGGCCGCCTCCAGCCGGGCGCTTCTGCGCCGCGCCTCCACGCTTCGCCCGTCCCTCTCGGAGCCGAAGCCGGCCGACGTCGGCTACCTGCTCGGCCGCTCGCACGGGCGCCAAGTGTGGGCGTCGGTGGAGGACAGCATCCTGCTGATCGGCCCGCCTCGGGCGGGCAAGGGCATGTTCGTCGCGATCAACGCCATCCTCGACGCCCCGGGCGCGGTCGTGACCACCTCGACCCGACCCGACAACCTCACCGCAACGCTTCGCGCAAGGCTCCGGCGCGGCCCCGTCGCGGTGTTCGACCCGCAGCACCTGGCCGAAGGCGTGCCGGCGGGGCTGCGCTGGTCGCCCGTGCGCGGCTGCGAGACCCCGCTGACGGCGATGATCCGTGCGACGGGCCTGGCCGCCGGCACCGGGCTTTCCTCGGGCGGAGTCGAGGGCGGCGGGTTCTGGGAGGGCAAGACACGCACCGCGCTCCAGGCGCTGCTGCACGCCGCGGCTCTCGACGGCCGCGGGGCCGCCGAGCTGTTCCGCTGGACCCTGGACCCGACTGCCGCCGCCGAGGCCGTCGCGATCCTCACCGCCCACCCGCAGGCGGCGACCGGATGGGCCGAGTCGCTGGAGGCGATGATCCACGCCGACCCCCGCACCCGCGACTCGATCTGGCAAGGCGTCTCCCTCGCGTTGAGCTGCCTGGCCGACCCGCGCGTGCTGGAAGCGGTCACCCCGCGCCCCGGCGAGGACTTCGACCCCGCGGCGTTCCTCACCCAGCGCGGGACGCTCTACCTGCTGGCGACCTCCGCGGGCGCCGGCGGTTCCTCGGCGCTGGTGTCCGCGTTCGTCGAAGACCTTGTGGAGACCGCCAGGCACCTGGCCGCGACCTCACCCGGCGCTCGCCTGGACCCGCCGCTGCTGCTCGCGCTGGACGAGATCGGGAACCTCGCGCCCCTGCCGAGCCTGCCCACGCTGATGGCGGAGGGGGGCGGCACCGGGATCACGACCATGCCCGTGTTGCAATCCCTCGCCCAGGCGCGGGAGAAGTGGGGCGAAAACGCCGCCGCGGCGATCTGGGACGCCTCCATCGTCAAGATCGTCCTCGGCGGCGCGTCCGGCTCACGCGACCTGCAAGACCTGTCGACCCTCATCGGGGAGCGGGACGAGACCACCCACTCGGACACGATCGGCGACCGCGGATCGCGCTCCTCGCAACGCTCCGTGCGCCGCGTGGCCGTGATGCCGCCCGAGACGATCAGAACCTTGCCGTTCGGCACCGGGATCACACTGCTGCGCTCGGCCCCGCCCATCGTCACCGATCTGCGGTCGTGGACGAGCCGCGAGGACGCCGCGACGCTGAAGGCCGACCGTGCCGAGATCGAGGCATCGCTGCGTCGTCCCGCATGACTGGCAGCGGGCGCGCACCTGCCTGATGGGAACGGCCGCGGCTGGCGGCTGTCACGACAGGCAAGGAGCACGACGTGAGCATCCAGACCCAGCAGTCACTGACCGGGTTCATCGCGACCGAGCCGCAGCTGACCACGACCTCCAAGGGCCAGGCCCGGTTCTACGCCAGGGTCGGTGTGCGGCATCAGCGCGTGGAGCCGGACGGCACCACGACCGACCTCGAGCCGACGTTCCACCACCTCGTCCTGTTCCGCGCCGCCGCTAAGCGCGCTCACGCCCAGTTCGCAAAGGACGACAGCTTCGTCGCCAGCGGCCGCGTTCACGCCTTCACGTACGAGCGGGACGGGAAGACGGTCCCCGACGAGGAGTTCATCGCGACCGCGATCGGGCACGACAGCCTGCGCACCCGGTACGGCGTCGACCGCAGCCGACGCGCCGGGCAGGCCGTGGAGGCGGACGCCGCCGAGCGCCCCTCGCCGCGACCGCGCCGCAAGCCGGCCCCGATCGGCGACGCGCCGCAGCGCCCGTCCGCAGAGTCCACCGCGGTCGCCCTCTGAAGGACGGGCCTGCCATGAGCACCCCCGACGAGACCCTGCGCGAGCCTGCGCCCGACGGGGGTCCCGAGTTGCTGCCGGAGCCGCCGCACCCGGTGAACTGGAACATCCTGACCGCCGACGAGGCCGAGACCGAGTGGCTGGAGCTCAACGCCTGGGTGAACTGGCTGCGCCGCACCTACGGGCTGCCGGCCGCGGTGATCCCGCCGCTGTGGCACCGGCACCCCGAGCTCGTATGGGAACTGAGCGCCCTGCACCTGCACTGGCTGGGCGCCTACGACCCGGAGCAGAACGGTTCCGCGCCGCTGGGCTGGCACCGGGACTTCGCCGACGCCCGGCACCGGCTGCGCGAGTGGGTCGCCGCATCCGGCACCCGCCTGGACCGCGACCGCCCGACCCGGCAGACCGTGTGGCCCGGCGAGGAACCCGCCGCGCCGGTCGAGGAGACCCCGATCACCGACCGGGACGCGGACTTCGTGCAGCACGTCCTCGACGACGTTGCCCGACGCCGGGCGGCCGAGGACGAGTTCTACCGCAACCTCGACCCGGACACGGGCGAGATCCACCCCTGAGCGTCGGCGTCCGATCACGGGAGCATCCATGCCAGTCTCGCCGCGCAGTCCTGACGCGGAGGCGACCTGATGGCCGCGCGCCGCAACCGCGACCCGCACCCGGGTCAGCTCGCGTTCGACCTGTGGGGGCTGGACGAGCGCACCGCCGACGAGTCGCTGGCCGGCGCGCTCGCATCCGAGGTGCCGGACGAGGCGGCCGGGGAGGAACACGCCGATGAACAAGTACGCGGCAGCAGCCCGAGCGCATTGGGAGAAGACGGCCCCGACGAGGCTTCACGCACTGGAGAACCCGGAGGAGTTTTTCACGAACCTGGGCCTTCAGGTGCAGGCGGAAGTGTCGGACCTGACGGCGATGCTGGCTGGGACGCGCTCTTCGGAGCAGAATTACTTGCAGGAGGTCGCCCGGCTGGTGACGGCCCGGCGGATAGCGGAGGAGGTCGTGATGGCACAGCTGGTGTGGATCGGCGACCCGGAGCTGCCGCTGGAGCAGGCCCGCGAGGAATGGGAGCAGACCCGGACCTCAGACGACAACCTCGTGACCTGGGCCGAGCGGATGCAGGACTCCCCGGACTTGATGCCCTCGACGGTCGAGCTGGAGCAGATGGCGGCCGACTGGGCGGTGCCGGTGACGTTCCTCGAGGGCCTGGTGGCGACCGAGCCGCCGCGGGACTACCTGCGGGAGAACGAGGCGGTACTTCAGGAGGCGGCGACGATTCGCTTCCTGCGCGAACTGAGCTAGCCGCCCCAGCCAGGTTCGTCCCCGCCTCGCAGGACGACCTGGCGCCCTCCGGGCAGAAGGCCAGGTTCCAGGCGAACACCGCCGCGATCCGGCTCGCGCGCACGCTGGCCGCCGAGGACCGGGCCGCGACCGCGGAGGAGCAGCAGGTGCTCGCCCGCTGGTCGAGCTGGGGGGCGCTGCCCGATGTGTTCGACGCGGCCAAGGACGGCTGGGACGCCGAGCGCGCCGAGCTGCGTGGCCTGCTGGACGAGACGGAGTGGGACGCCGCGGCGCGCACGACGATCAACGCCCACTACACCGACCCGTTGATCGTCCGGCAGATGTGGCGAGCGATGAGCGCGCTCGGCTTCGCCGGCGGCGCCGTGCTGGAACCCGGCTCCGGGGCGGGGACGTTCATCGGCCTCGCACCGGCGACGGCGCAGATGACCGGCGTGGAGCTGGACCCGGTGACCGCGGCGATCAGCCAGGGCCTCTACCCGCACGCGACAATCCGCGCCGAGTCGTTCGCCGACACCCGCATGCCCGAAGCGCACTTCGACGCCGCGATCGGCAACGTGCCGTTCGCCGGCGTCGTCCTGCACGATCCGGTCCACAACGGCACCAAGCAGACGATGCACAACCACTTCATCCTCAAGTCGCTGCGGCTGACCCGGCCCGGCGGGCTCGTCGCGGTGCTGACCTCGCACTACACGATGGACGCGCAGAACCCCGGCGCGCGCCGGGAGATGAACGCCCTGGCGGATCTCGTCGGGGCGATCCGCCTGCCCACCGGCGCGCACCGCCGCGCGGCAGGCACGGAGGTGCTCACCGACCTGCTCATCTTCCGCCGCCGCGAGGACGACCGACCGCCAGCCGACGACCTGTGGGAGACCGTCACGCCGGTCAACATCGACGGGCGGCTGGTGAAGATCAACGCCTACTTCGACCACCGGCCAGAGCGGATGCTCGGCACCGTCGGCGTGCAGCAGGGCATGTACGGGGCGGACACGCTCACCGTCACCGGCGACCTCGCCGAGCTGGAGAGCACACTGGCACTCGCCGTGGACGAGATCGTGTTCGCCGGGCGCCGGCTCGGGCTGACGATGAGCGAACGCACCGAGGCGCAGCAATCCCGCCGTGCCGCGTTCACCCCGTCGGCGCCGGCCGCGTGGGACGGCAGCATCGTCCCGGTCGACGGCGGCGAGTTCGCGACCGTCGCCTCCGGCGCGCTGGAACCGTTCGCCGTACCCAGGTCGGCGGCGACCGAGCTGCGCTCCCTCCTCGGGCTGCGCGACCGCGCCACGGCCCTGCTAACCCTGGAATCGGCCACGGTGGACGACACGGCCGAGGTCACCGAGGCGCGGGCCGCGCTGCGACGCGACTACCAGAAGTACCTCGGCAAGTACGGCCCTCTCAACCGCTACACGCTGCGTCCGACCGGGCGCCAGAACCCGGCCGGGGACGACACCTACGCGCGGATCGTGCCGACCCCGATCCGGCTGCTGCGCTCCGACCCGTTCGGACCCCTGGTGCTCGCCCTGGAGCAGTTCGACGACACCGAGCAGACGGCCACTCCGGCGGCGATCATGACCCGCCGCGTCGTCGCCCCGCGCCCAGAGGTACAGGGAGTGGAGACGCCCGCCGACGCGATCGCGGTGAGCCTGGACCGCACCGGCGGCATCGACCTGACCCTCATCGCCGACCTGCTGGGGATGCCTGAGCACGAGGCCCGTCCGGCGCTGGACGGGATGGTGTTCACCGATCCGGTCGGCGGCGAGCTCGTTCACGCCCCCGCCTACCTGTCCGGCGACGTGCGCGGGAAGCTCGAGGCCGCCAAGGCGCGCGCAGCCGACGAGCCCGCGTTCCAGGCGAACGTCGACGCGCTGACCGCCGTGCTGCCGGCCGCGCTCGGCGTGGAGGACATCACCGCCCGGCTGGGCGCCGTGTGGATCAGCGAACGCATCCACGAGGTCTTCCTCAACGCGATCCTGAAGACCTCCGACGTGCGGGTGGAGAATTCGCTGCCGGGCATGTGGGAGGTCCGCGGCGGTCGGGCAGGCGTGCTGTCCACGAGCGAATGGGGCACCGAGCGGCGCCCCGCGCCCGACATCGCCCAGGCCGTCATGGAGCAGAAGACCCTGCTCGTCTACGACGAGGTGGAAGACGTCGGCGGGAAGGTCCGTCGCGTCCTGAACCCGATCGAGACGACGGCCGCGCAGGAGAAGGCCGACCTCATCCAGGAGCGGTTCGGCGAGTGGGTGTGGGAAGACCCCGCCCGCGCCGCCGCGCTCGTGGACGAGTATAACCGGCGCTTCAACTCGATCGTGCTGCGCGATTACAGCGAGGCCGGCGACTACCTCTCGCTGCCCGGCATGGCGGCGAGCTTCGAGCCGCGCCCGCATCAGCGCGCCGCGGTCGCCCGCATGATCGCCGAGCCCTCGGCCGGGTTGTTCCACGAGGTCGGTGCCGGGAAGACCGCCGAGATGGTGATGGGCGCGATGGAGATGCGCCGCATGGGCCTGATCGCCAAGCCCGTCGTCGTCGTGCCCAATCACATGCTCGAACAGGTCGGCCGGGAGTGGCTGCAGATTTACCCGCAGGCGCGAATCCTCGCCGTCTCCAGCGGTGACCTGACCGCGGACAAGCGCCGCACCTTCGTCGCCCGCGCTGCGGCGAACGAGTGGGATGCCGTGATCTTGACCCAGGGGGCGTTCGCGAAGATCCCGCTGCGCACGGAGACCCAGCAGGCGTACATCCGCTCACAGGTCGATGACGTCAAGCAGGTGCTCGACCAGGCCGAGGGCGAGGACCGGATGAGCGTCAAGCGCATCCAGCGCAAGCTCCTGGCCCTGGAGAACAAGCTCAAGGACCGCACCGACACCGCCCGCGACGTCGGGGTCTGCTTCGAGGACACCGGCATCGACTACGTGATCGTCGACGAGATGCATATGTACAAGAACCTGGCGACGGAGTCCAACATCCGTGACGCCTCGATTGAGGGCTCGGACCGGGCGACCGATCTGCACATGAAGCTCGAGTATCTGCGCTCGCAAGGACGTGAGCGGGTCGTCACCGGGGCGACCGCGACGCCGATCTCCAACTCGGTCACCGAGGCATACGTGATGCAGCGCTACCTGCGTCCCGACCTGCTCGACGCGGCCGGGATCGGGGCGTTCGACGCCTGGGCGGCGACGTTCGGGCAGACCGTCACGCAGATGGAGATGGCCCCGACCGGGAACAACACGTTCCGCATGAAAACCCGCTTCGCGAAGTTCTCCAACGTGCCGGAGATGCTCAAGATGTGGTCGATCTTCGCCGACGTGAAGACCGCCGAAGACCTGCAACTGCCCACCCCCGACCTCGTTGCCCGCGACGACGGGCAGCGGGTGCCGGCCACGGTGCCGGTGCAGCCGACCGTGGAGCTCGAACGGTTCATCGAGCACCTGGGCGCGCGGGCGGAGAAGATCGCCGCGAAGGCGGTCCCGCCCAACGAGGACAACATGCTCAACGTGTCCACCGACGGCCGCAAGGCCGCGCTTGACATTCGCATGATCGTCCCCAACCGACCCTCCGGCCCGACGAAGATCGACGCCGCCGCCGACGCGATCCACCGGGTCTGGGAGCGCACGCGCGACAACGAGTACCTCGACGTCATCACCGGGCAGCCCTCGCCGGTGCGCGGGGCGTTGCAGCTTGTGTTCTCCGATATCGGCACGCCGAACCCCGACCGCTGGAACGCCTACGACGAGCTGCACGCCCAGCTCGTCCTGCGCGGGATGCCGGGCGAGGCGATCCGGTTCATGCACGAGGCCAAGACCGACACCGACAAGGCCCGCCTGTTCGCCGCCGCCCGCGCGGGGCACATCGCCGTGCTGCTCGGCTCGACCGAGAAGATGGGCGTGGGCACCAACGTCCAAGCAAGAGCGGTCGCGCTCTACCATCTGGACTGCCCGTGGCGTCCGTCCGACATCGCCCAGCGCGAGGGCCGGATCATGCGGCAGGGCAATCAGAACGCCGAGGTCGCGATCGTCCGATTCGTGACCGAGCGATCCTTCGACTCCTACATGTGGCAAGGCGTCGAGCGGAAGGCGACGTTCATCGCCCAGCTCATGCGGGGCCGGCTCGACACACGCGAGATCGAGGAGATCGACTCCTCGGCCCTGTCCGCCGCGGAAGCCAAGGCGATCAGCTCCGGCAACCCGCTGCTGCTGGAGCACTCCACGATCCAGAACGAGGTCACAAGGCTGCGCCGGCTGGAACGCGCCTACCACCGCAACGAGTCGATGCTCATCCACACCCGCGACCGTGCCCGCGGCGACGCGCGGCGCGCCGAGAACGACATCGAGCACCTGGAGGCCGCGGTGCCGCGCATCCGCGACACCTCCGGCGACAACTTCCGCATCGAGCTGCGCGGCACGCACTACGACTCGCGGGTCGACGCCGGGCACGCCCTCGCCCGGTGGGCGCACGACTCCGACCTGAAGTGGGCGCCCAAGTACGCGACCCGAGACTACGGCGTCATCGGACGCATCAGCGGATTCGACGTCCACCTGGGCACCCGCCCGATGCTCGGCGACCTGCTCATGGAGGTCAGGCTCGACGACGTGCCCCGCAGCGGCTTTACCATCTCCCGCGAGCTGTTCCTCGAGGGAGGCGTCGGCGTGATCCAGCGCATCGAGAACCGCGTCTCGGGCATCCCCACCCTGCTTGGGCACGCGCGCGACGACCTCGCCGTCGCCGAGCAGACCATCTCGGAGACCGAGGAACGCATCGGCCAGCCGTTCCGCTATGCGGCTGCCCTCGCCGATGCCGAGACGGACCTGAGCCGCGTCGAGGTACAGCTGGCCGCGATGCAGGATAGCGGCGAACAGCCGCCCGCCGTCGAGGAGGCGCGGATCACTGTGGAGGCCGTCCGCGCTCACCGGCCCGCGCTCGGGGTGCGGGCCGACCCCGACCGAGCGGTGGTCGACCTCGCCGTGGTCGAACGCTCGCTGGCCCCGCAGCGTGAAGGACCGCAGTTCGGCCTCTGACGCCGTGCGTCAGAACAAGGTCGGGGCGTCCGGGCGGGCCGCGGTCGGCCGCGCCCCGAACGACGAGGCCGGCGCCAGCCGGCGTGGGGAGCGCAGCGGCTCTTCTGGCATGAGGCGGCTCGCCAGCACCGCCTTGACGTCGCTCCACAGATCCGGGCGGTCCAGGTGCGCGTCCTTCTGGCAGTCGCGAGCCAGGTCGCTCAGGAACCGCTCACGCCTCGCCGGCGTCGACAACTGCTCGTCGTAGAATCCGTGAATGTCGTAGTGCGCGATGAAACCGAAGTAGCCGTGCGTCGAGAGCCCCAGATACAGCGGGCGCGTGAACTGCTCGCGAGGGAAGTCGTCGGCGATGAACCGCAGCAGCGAGTTCACGAACCGCGCCTTGCGTTCCGGGGTGCCCGAGCCCCAGCCCGAGTCGACGAACTGCTCCGGCCGGTATCGAGGGGTCGCCATGATGCTGCTCCGCTTCTTCGCCGCGGGCAGACGCCCGCACCATGAAGGTGCGCGTCGTCGAGGCGGGGGAGTTGCGCGCACCTGTACGTCATGGGCGAGACAAGAACCGACCATGCCGCTCCCGGAGGGCTCGCGAACGATCCGCTCCCGCCGACCTTCGACGTCGTGGCCTGGACGCGACAGGCATGCGAGGCGTCGGGGGTGCCGTTCGCCGTCGAAGACCCGGTAGTCCTGGGCCGACTCTGCGCGCTCATGGAGCATCCGGCCTGACCCAGCACCCTGCCGTCATGCCTTGAAGGTGAGCTCGACGCGCTCGGGTCGGAAGCGGGAACCACCGTTCGCGTAGGGCTGCACGACAAGACTGTCGACCAGCGCGGTCAGGATCGCCCGCTTCTGGGGAACCGTCCACTCGTGGTCCCAGGCGTGCCGCAGAGCCGCCTCATCGCCGATTGGGAGCCCTTTGAGGGCCGACCCACGGTTCACCCTTCCGAGAGCAAGTTCCGCGTCGTGTACGGCGCTCTGCGCCGCGACACGACCGGCGTGGTACTCGCTGCGGCTCAACATTCCTGCCCCGTAGTCACGGGCGAGGTCTTCCATCCGCTCGCGCGCGGCCAGGATGCGTCCCATAGCCGCCGCGACCGCGCCACCCGTCTCGGGAGTGTCGGCCGGGAGCGTGGTCGCGGCCAGGCGGGCGATCACCGCTTCCTTGACGACTGCTTCCAGACCGGAGGCGCTGACCGACAGACCGCCTCGTTCGGGGTGACCTGGAACGGGCATGCAGCGGTAGTAGCGACGCTTGGCGTCTGAGGGGCCATGGGTATTCTTGCCGGACACAAGTCCTGACCCGCACTTGCCGCAGGTGGCGATCGCCGAGAGCAGATTGATCGAGGACGCTCCGACGCGCCGGTCGGGGTTAGAGAGCATCGCCCTGATGCGGGTCGTTTCCTCCGGGGTGATGATCGCGGGCCAGTTCCCCGGCCCGAGAATCTCCCGTCCGTTGGGGGCGTCGCCGTGCCTCCGGCCAGGCTCATACGCTCGCTGTCCACTGATCCGTGCGGAGACGAGAATCGACTTCACCGTGGTCGCGTGCCACACGCCGAGCGTCTTCCCCGTGTTGGCCTGCGGTGCGGGGAACCCGGACTCTTCGTTCAGCCATGCGGTGATGGATCGCAGGGACTGGCCGGCCAGGAACCTGTCGGCCATTTCGCGGATGACCGCGGCCTGCTCGGGGATCAGCACGCCGCCGGTGCCGTAGCCGAACTTGGCCGCTCCGTGCCAGTCGCCGCGCTCGGCCTTCTGCCGGTTCGCGCGGCGGATGCGGTCTGCCTTGTGCCCGGACTCGTAGGCGGCCATCGCGACCAGCTGGCGCGCCATCAGCCGACCCTCGTGAGTGTTCAGGTCGAACGCCCCGCCCATGACTGCCTCGATGCGGATCGGATGCGTCTCCACGAGGTCGATCAAGTCCTCGAGCTCGCGGGGTCGCCGGTAAAGGCGGTCCACGTGCCACACCACGACCCGTGAGGGGCCGAGCTTGATCCGGGCGAGCATCCGTGCGAAGTCCGGTCGCTTCTTGTCGAGGTAGGCGGACGTGTCGTTGTCCATGAACACGTCGCCCTCGGCGACGTCCAAGCCCAGCCGGGCGCACAACGCGAGACAGTCGTCCCGCTGTCGCTCGACGCCGGCTTCCTCCCCGGTGCGGTCCTCACTGATCCGCAGATACACCAGCACCTGCTCCGTGATCGTGCTGCTACTGGTGGTCGTCGCCCTAAAGAGCATGGCGATCACCCCGATCGAATCCCTGCCTTGCAGACGTCGCGACCGGGCACCGAGTCAGTGCCCGGAGCATCACCGTTGAGGAACGATCGACAGTCAGACGGGCTCTCCCCAGCGTTACCGCCACCACTAGGTTGTTCTCGCGGCAGTACCGCTCAATGGCTCGTCGCTGCGCCCCCGTGCCCCCGCCAACGGGCCGCGTTCGAGCAACCCGCACGTACACCGCAACGTTCCTCTTGCCTTCGACATCCACGCCGATCACCTCCACTGACTAGGTGCGTCAGATGCACCAAGTGGAGAAGACGACTCTGCTGTCGGCGCTGCTCTCGCGCGTTCCCGCCTCGGAGCGCATCCTCACGATCGAGGAGGTCTCCGAGCTCCGACCTCAGCACCCCCATCACGTCGCCCTCGAAGCGCGCCAGTCGAATCTCGAGGGCGCGGGCGGAATCGCGCTGGAACGCCTGGTGCGCGAAGCACTGCGGATGCGACCGGATCGTCTCGTGCTGGGGGAGTGTCGCGGTGCCGAGATCCGAGAGCTCCTCCTCGCGCTCAACACCGGGCACGACGGCGGGGCGGGAACATTGCACGCCCGGGGGATCGCCGAAGTCCCGGCCCGGCTCGAAGCTCTGGGCGCGCTTGCAGGGATGGATGCCGCTTCTCTCGCGCGACAGGCGGTCAGCGCCCTGCACGCGATCGTGCACGTCGAGCGTCGGGGCGGCCGGCGGCGGGTCGTCGGAATCGGTCGCCTGACGCTCAACGGTGATCGCTTGAGCGTCCGAGAGGTTCGCTGCACATGAAGCAATCGACGCGGGGCGGCGCCGATACGTCGGTGATCGAGGTGGCGATGAGACTCAGTGTTCTCCTTTCCGCGGGGGTGACGGTACCGGCCGCCTGGCGACATCTCGCTCGCGACGGAGAGGCGGTGCTCGTCGAAGCGGCACAGGCCGCCGAGAGCGGGGGAGACATCGCCGCGGCGCTCCGTCGCGGCGGTGGGGCGTGGAACGACATCGCGAGAGCCTGGGCCGTGGCGGTCGCTGTCGGCGCACCCCTCGCGGACACGCTGCGTTCCGCCGTCGCCGCGCTCCGCGATGCACACGAGGTCCACGACGACGTCGTCGTCGCGCTCTCCGAACCCGTCGCCACCGCGCGGCTCCTGACCTGGCTCCCGCTTCTCGGCCTTCCCCTCGGCATCGCCCTCGGACTCGACCCGCTCCGGGTGGTCACAGAGCCGCTCGGCGCCGGCGCCGTGATCGCGGGCCTCCTGCTCATCGGGGTGTCTCATGTCTGGACACGGCGCCTCGCCCGCCGCGCCGAACCCGGTACCGATCTCGCCGGGTGGGAGGCCGAGCTCGTCGCGGTGGCCCTGTCGTCCGGAGCGTCCGTCGACCGGGCTCAGGCGCTGGTCGCGGCCGAACGCGCAGCGACCCCCTCGGCCGACGTTCCAGCGGGCGTCACCGCGGCCCTCGAACTCTCCGTTCGAACCGGGGCGCCCGCGGTCGAACTGCTGCGCGGCGAGGCGTGGCTCGCGCGCCAGCGTGCCCGCGCGCAGGGGAGGGAGACCGCGGCACGGCTGTCGACGCGACTCCTCCTCCCGCTCGGCATCTGCACGCTGCCGGCGTTCCTCCTGCTCGGCGTCGTCCCGGCCGTCCTCGGCGTCGTCCGCTCCACCGTCCTGCCCCTCTGAACCGTCCACCCATGAGAAGGAGTCCCCATGTCCGTTCGCACGTCTCGCCCCGCACCCTGCTTTCCCGTCCTGCCGCCGCTCACATCGCGGCAAGCCGGACGGCTCTTCCTCGACGATCGCGGCGCCGCCACGGCCGAGTACGCGATCGCGACGATGGCGGCGGTCGCCTTCGCGGGGCTGCTCATCGTCATCATGAGGTCCGACGAGGTGCGCGGCATCCTCACCGACCTCGTCCGCCGCGCCCTGACGGTGCAATGAGGCCCGCGGGCCTCGACGACCGCGGAGCCGTGACGGCGGAGTTCGCCGTGGCGCTCCCCGCCGTCGTGCTCGTGTTGGCGCTCGGCCTCGGCGCCTTGTCGGCGGGCGCGGCGGCGGTACGCCTGCAGCACGCCGCCGCCGAGTCGGCGCGGTTGTTCGGGCGCGGAGACGACGCCGGTGCCCGCGCCGTCGTCGCGGGCGTGGGCGCGACCGTCGAGGTCCGTCGCGCGGATGCGCTGGTGTGCGTCGACGTGGCGGCGCCCGCCCCGGTGCCCCTGCCCGTCGGCCCCCTCTCGGCGCGGTCGTGTGCACTCGACGGGGGTGGGTGATGGCCGGCAGCGCGGCGACGGTCGGCGTCGTCGCGGCCGTCGCGGTCGTTGCGCTCGGCCTGACCGTCGTGGCGGGCGCCGTCGTGCAGTCGGAACGCCTCGCCGGAATCGCGGATGCCGCGGCCCTCGCCGCCGCCGACACCGTCAGCGGCGCGGTCGCCGGGATGCCGTGCGAGGCGGCCGCCGCGGTCGCGGGGGCGGGTGGCGCGAACCTGAGCGAATGCGATGTCGACGGCCTCGTCGCCACGGTCACCGTCGGCAGCGCGTACGGTGGGATTCCGTTCGCTGCACGCTCCCGCGCGGGACCACCCGATGTCTCGACGGCGCACGACCTCCCGGAACCCGGACAGGGAGGCGTGTGTATGGTGTGCAACGAAGAAAGGACCCCAGTGGCAAACGGCAAGAAGCTCGTCATCGTCGAGTCCCCGACGAAGATGAAGTCGATCCAGGGATACCTCGGCGACGGATACGAAGTGCTCAGCTCGGTCGGGCACATCCGCGACCTCGCCTCCAAGAAGGAGATCCCGGCCGACAAGAAGGCGGCGTACGGCAAGTACTCCATCGACGTCGAGAACGACTTCGACCCCTACTACGTCGTCAACGACCGCAAGACCAAGACGGTCGCCGAGCTCAAGCGCGCCCTGAAGTCCGCCGACGAAGTCCTCCTCGCAACCGATGGTGACCGCGAAGGCGAAGCCATCGCGTGGCACCTCCGCGAGGTCCTGAAGCCCAAGGTCCCCGTGCGCCGCATGGTGTTCCACGAGATCACAAAGGACGCCATCCAGGACGCCGTCCACCACACCCGCGACCTCGACGAGTCGCTCGTCGACGCGCAGGAGACCCGCCGCGTCCTCGACCGCCTCTACGGCTGGGACGTCTCGCCCGTCCTGTGGCGCAAGGTCGGCTCCGGCCGCGAAGGCACCGCGCTCAGCGCCGGCCGCGTGCAGTCCGCCGCCACCCGCATGGTCGTCGAGCGCGAACGCGAACGCATGGCCTTCGTCTCGGCCACCTACTGGGACGTCGAGGCGCTGGCATCCAAGTCGGGCTCGTCGTTCACGACGCGCCTCAACCGCCTCGACGGCGCGCCGCTCGCCCGCGGCGGCGACTACGACGACAACGGAAAGCTCAAGAAGGCCGTCGTCGTCCTCGACGAGGCACAGGCCCGCGCGCTCGCCGCCGACATCATCGCCGCGGCCAAGGCCACCGTCGCCAAGGTCGAGGCCAAGCCCGGAACCCGCAGCCCCCGCGCACCCTTCACCACCTCCACGCTCCAGCAGGAGGCCGGACGCAAGCTCTCGATGAGCGCCAAGCACGCCATGGGCGTCGCACAGCGTCTCTACGAGAAGGGCTTCATCACCTATATGCGTACCGACTCCACCGCGCTCTCGACGCAGGCCGTCACGGCCGCGCGCGAGCAGGCGGTGGCGCTGTACGGCGACAAGGCCGTGCCGGCCAACCCGCGCGTCTACAAGAGCAAGTCCAAGAACGCGCAGGAGGCGCACGAGGCCATCCGTCCCTCGGGCGAGCACTTCCGCACCCCCGCGTCGCTCGCCTCGTCGCTCGACCGCGACGAGCAGAAGCTCTACGACCTGATCTGGAAGCGCACCGTCGCCAGCCAGATGTCGGATGCCAAGTACGAGACCACCACGGTCACCCTCGCCGTCCAGGCGGGGGAGAAGCAGGCCGAGTTCACCGCCTCGGGCACCGTGTACACCTTCAAGGGCTTCCTCGAGGCGTACGAAGAGGGCAACGACGAGAAGCGCAACGACGAGGACGCCGACCAGTCGCTCCCCGCCGTCGCCGTAGGCGACGAGCTCGCGATCAGCGACGTCGAGCCCAAGGGCCACAGCACCTCGCCGAAGCCGCGCTACACCGAAGCCAGCCTCGTCAAGGCGCTCGAAGAGAAGGGCATCGGTCGCCCCTCGACCTTCGCCAGCATCATCGGCGTGATCCTCGACCGCGGCTACGTCACCAAGCGCGGCCAGGCCCTCGTGCCCAGCTGGCTCGCCTTCAGCGTCGTGCGTCTGCTCGAACAGCACTTCGCCGACCTCGTCGACTACGACTTCACCGCCGCCCTCGAAGACGACCTGGATGCCATCGCCCGTGGCGAACAGCGCCGCACCGAATGGCTCAAGGCCTTCTACTTCGGCTCCGACAAGCAGGTGGGCCTCCGCCACATCGTCGAGAACCTCGGCGAGATCGACGCGCGCGAGCTCAACTCCACGCGCATCACCGACACGGCCACTCTCCGCTTCGGCAAGTACGGCCCTTACCTCGAGGTCGTCGAGCCCGGTGCCCCCGAAGACGCCAAGCCGCGCATCGTCAACATCCCCGAAGATCTCGCGCCCGACGAGCTCACGCCCGAGAAGGCGCAGGAGCTCATCGATGCGCCGATCGCCGGCGACCGCGTCCTGGGCGAGAACCCCGAGAACGGCAAGCTCATCGTCGTCAAGGACGGCCGGTTCGGTCCCTACGTGCAAGAGGTCGAAGCAGAGGAGCCCGAAGAGGTCGACCAGGCCACGGGCGAGGTCGTCGAAGCGCCGAAGAAGCGCGGCGCCAAGAAGGAGGCCGCGCCCAAGCCCCGCACGGCATCCCTCTTCCGCTCGATGTCGGTCGACACCATCGACCTCGACACCGCGCTGCAGCTGCTGTCGCTGCCCCGCGTCGTCGGAGCCGACCCCGCGACCGGTGAGGAGATCACCGCGCAGAACGGCCGCTTCGGTCCGTACCTGAAGAAGGGCACCGACTCGCGGTCGCTCGACTCCGAGACCCAGATCTTCGACATCACCCTCGAAGACGCCCTCGCCAAGTACGCCGAGCCCAAGTACGGCGCCCGGCGCGCATCGAGCGCCCTCAAGGAGTTCGACGCCGACCCCGTCAGCGGCAAGCCGATCAAGCTCAAGGACGGTCGCTTCGGTCCGTACGTCACCGACGGCGAGACCAACGCCACGGTGCCGCGCGGCGAAGACGCCATGGCCATCACCTTCGAGCGTGCCGTCGAACTCATCGCCGACAAGCGCGCGAAGGGCCCCGCCCCCAAGCGCACCGCGGCGAAGAAGACGACGACCACGCGCAAGGCCCCGGCGAAGAAGTCGTGACCGCCGACGCCCCCCGGCCGCCGCACGCCCCCCGCGCGACGACGGCCGGGGGCCCCGGCCTCTTCCTCACCCTCGAGGGAGGCGACGGCGCCGGCAAGACCACCCAGGCCGCGCTGCTCGAAGAATGGCTCCGCGCCCAGGGCCGCGAGGTCGTGCGCACACGTGAACCCGGCGGCACCGACGTCGGCGTCCGCATCCGCGACATCGTCCTGCACCACCGCGGTCACATCGCGCCCCGCGCCGAAGCCCTGCTCTACGCCGCCGACCGCGCCCACCACATCGAAACCGTCGTGCAGCCCGCGATCGCCCGCGGCGACGTCGTCATCCAGGACCGCTACCTCGACTCCTCCGTCGCCTACCAGGGCGCCGGCCGCGTCCTCGACGCCGACGACGTCCGCGAACTCTCGCTGTGGGCCACCGGTGGGCTCCTGCCCGACCTCACCGTCCTGCTCGACCTCGACCCGGCCTCCGCGCGGGCGCGCCTCGACGCCGACGACAAACCGTTCGACCGCCTCGAAGCCGAGAAGGCCGAGTTCCACGAACGCGTGCGCGCCGCCTTCCTCACCCTCGCCGCCGCCGAACCCGAACGCTTCCTCGTCCTGGACGCCACCGAACCCGCCGCCGTCCTCGCCGACCGCGTGCGCGAAGCCGTGGCATCCCGGCTCGCCTGACCCGTACCCGGGGCCGTCCGGCACGCCGCCGCCGCGGCGCCGCGTCCGGTCCGCCCGCCGCGCGGGATTCGCGGGGGGAGCGGATGGCCTCAGCGGCGGAATCACCCTGCCGACCCCCAGCCGATCGACGGCGGCGATGTCGGCGGCCGCGATTAGGGTGGAACCCATGTCGGCCGCCGTGGAGTCCCCCTCGCAGACCGCTGTCGCGCCCTTCCCGTGGGACGCGGTCTGGGGTCAGGACGACGCGGTCGAGACGCTCCGCTCCGCCGCCGCCGATCCCGCGGCGCTGGCCCACGCGTGGCTGATCACCGGCCCTCCCGGCTCCGGGCGCTCCACCCTCGCGTACGCCTTCGCCGCCGCGCTCATCGCCGACCCCGGCGACGAGGCCGCCCAACGGCAGGTGCTCGCCCGCACCCACCCCGACCTCACGGCGCTGCGCACCGAGCAGGTCGTCATCCGCATCGACGAAGCCCGCCGCCTCGTCGAGCGCGCGTCGTTCGCGCCCTCGCTCGGACGCCACCGCGTCATCGTCGTCGAAGACGCCGACCGCATGGCCGAACGCACCTCGAACGTCCTGCTGAAAGCCCTCGAAGAGCCGCCCGAGCAGACCGTCTGGGTGCTGTGCGCCCCCAGTGACGCCGACCTCCTGCCCACGATCCGCTCGCGCGTGCGCGTGCTGCGTCTGCGCGAACCGTCGGTCGCCGACGTGGCGTCGCTCATCGTCGAACGCACCGGGGTCCCCGCCGACGTCGCGGAAGAATCCGCCCGTCACGCCCAGCGCCACATTGGCATGGCCCAGCGCCTCGCCACCGACGACGACGCCCGCGCCCGCCGCGCCGAGACGTTGTCGGCGGTGCTCGCGGTCCGCGGCATCAGCGACGCCGTCGAGGTCGCGGGGCAGATCGTGCGGCTCGCGACGGACGACGCCAAGGCCCTCACGGCCACCCGTGACGAAGAGGAGCGTCGCAGCCTGCTCCGCACTCTCGGCGTCGCCGAGGGCGCCGCGGTCCCGCCGAGCGTCCGCGGGCAGCTCAATGCGCTCGAAGACGACCAGAAGCGTCGGGCCACCCGGAGCCTGCGCGACGGCATCGACCGCGTCCTCACCGATCTCCAGTCGCTCTTCCGCGACGTCGTCATGCTGCAGTACGGGCGCGACGCCGATCTCGTCAACGCCGAAAGGATCGACGACCTGCGCTCCCTCGCCGCCGAATGGACCCCCGCGCGCACCCTGGGCGTCCTCGACCGCATCACCGACACCCGCCGCAACCTCGAGCAGAACGCCGCCCCGCTCCTCGCGCTCGAGAGCCTGCTCATCACCGTTGCGAACGGATCCGCCCCGTGAGCCTCCGCTGCCGTCTCGTCACGGCCGTCGCCGGCGTCGCGGCCCTCGCCGTGGCGCTGTCCGGATGCCTCTACGCCCAGATCCCCCCGCTCCCGCCCGGCGGCGGCGCCTCGCTCGCGCCGCAGACCGACGGGGTGTCCGCGGAACTACTCCCGTACTACGGCCAGACCCTCGACTGGCAGGAGTGCGGCACCGGGCTGGACTGCACGACGGTGACGGTGCCCCGCGACTACAGCGACCCGAGCGTGGGCGACCTGCAGCTCGCCGTCGTCCGCCATCGCGCGACCTCCGGCGCCCCCATCGGGTCGCTCCTGACCAACCCGGGCGGCCCCGGGGCGGCCGGAGTCTCGTTGATGAAGCAGGCCCTGTCGATCCTCGTCGACGACAAGCTCACCGAGGCCTACGACGTCATCGGCTTCGACCCGCGCGGAGTCGGGGAGTCCACCGCGGTCACCTGCTACGACCCGCCGCAGCTCGACGCCTACCTCTACGACATCCCGCCCGGAGCCCGCGGCAGCGACGAACGACGGGCCGCCCTCGACCAGCGCGCCGCCGACTTCGCACAGGCCTGCCAGGACCGCAGCGACGGCATCCTGCCCTACATCACCACCGACAACTCCGCGCGCGACATGGACGTTCTCCGCGCGGTGCTCGGCGACTCGAAGCTCAACTACCTCGGCTACTCCTACGGCACCTTCCTCGGCGCGACCTACGCGGGGCTCTTCCCCGAGCGCGTCGGACGCATGGTGCTCGACGGCGGCATCGACCCCAGCGTCTCGGGTTCCGACACGTCGCTGCGGCAGGCCGTCGGCTTCGAGCAGTCGCTCCGCACCTTCATGGCCGACTGCCTGACGACGAACGAATGCCCGTTCGCCGGCAGCGTCGACGACGCCATGTCCGACCTCTCCACGCTCCTCGCCCGCGTCGATGCGCGCCCCCTCACGGCGGCCGACGGGCGCAAGCTCGGCGGCGACTCGCTCATGACGGCCATCACCGCGGCGCTCTACAGCGAAGAGAGCTGGCCGTACCTGCGCTCGGCGCTGACCGACGTGAGCAACGGGCGCGCTGACGTCGCCTTCCAGCTCGCCGACTTCTACAACGGCCGCGTGGGCGACCAGTACGACGGCAACACGATGGAAGCGTTCGTCGCCTACAACTGCATGGACTACCCCGACGAGGGCACGGATGCCGCCCTCGCGGCACTGCAGGAGCAGCTCGACGCCCAGGCTCCCGTCGTCGCCCCGTACTGGGCCGGCGGCGGCGGCGACCCGTGCGCCACGTGGCCCGCACCGCCCACCGGCGTCCGCGAACCGATCACCGCACCCGGCTCCCCGCCCATCGTCGTCGTGGGGACGACGGGCGACCCCGCCACCCCGTACGACGGGGCGCAGAGCCTCGCGTCGCAACTCGCGCAGGGCGTCCTCATCACCAACGTCGGCGAGGGGCACCTCGGCTACAACAAGGGCAACGCGTGCGTCACCGATGCGGTCGACGCGTACCTCGTCGACGGCACGGTGCCCGAGAACGGTCTCCGCTGCGGCTGAGACGGCGATCGGCCCCCGGCGGAACGTAGGCTTGTCGTCGTCCCCGCCCGAAGGAGCACCATGACCACGCCCGACCTGGCCACCTACATCGACCACACGCTGCTCAAGCCCGAAGCGACCCGCGCCGACGTCGAGCGCACCATCGCCGACGCCGCCGAACTCGGCACCTACAGCGTGTGCCTCTCGCCGTCGTTCCTCCCCGTCGAGGTGCCCGAGGGGCTGAAGGTCGCCGTCGTCTGCGGGTTCCCCAGCGGCAAGCACCACGCCGAGGTCAAGGCCGCCGAGGCGGCGCTGTCGGTCGCCCAGGGCGCCGACGAGATCGACATGGTCATCGACATCGGTGCCGCCATCGAGGGGCGCTACGAGATCGTCGAGGCCGAGATCCGCGCGGTCCGCGCCGCCGTCCCCGCCCCGACCGTGCTCAAGGTCATCATCGAGTCGGCCGCGTTGTCCGACGACGCGATCGTCGCCGTCTGCGAGGCCGCGGTGGCCGCGGGCGCCGACTTCGTCAAGACCTCCACCGGCTTCCACCCCGCCGGCGGCGCGAGCGTCCACGCCGTCGCGCTCATGAAGCGGACCGTGGGCGACCGCGCCGAGGTGAAGGCATCCGGAGGCATCCGCACCCGCGCGGCGGCCGAAGACATGATCGCCGCCGGCGCGACCCGCCTGGGTCTGTCGTCGAGCCGTGACATCCTCGCCGACCGGTCGGCCACCGGCGACTACTGAGCCGGCCCCGATTCGTCGGGCGAGCCGCTGAGCATGTAAGATCGATGATCGTGCACGCGTCAGCGGCGCGCGCCGCCTTAGCTCAGACGGCAGAGCGATTCACTCGTAATGAATAGGTCAAGGGTTCGATTCCCTTAGGCGGCTCGGAAAAACCCCCGGAATTCTGCGGAAGTCCGGGGGTTTCTTCGTGCCCGGGATGTGGGCGTGGGGCAAACGTGGGGCACTTCATCGAGGTCGTAGGGCAGAACTGGGCACAGACGAAATCTTCTCCCCCCTCACGGCTTGGGTCGAACGCCCGCGATCTCGTCCCACTCGTCGTCGAACTCATCACGGAAGCGCTCGACCGAGAGGTCACCCGAGGCCCACCCGAAGAGCCGCAGATGCACACTGCGCGCCAGATCTCCTCGGTGAGCGAACTCCTCCACACTGAAACCGTGCGTACGAGACTTCGGCGGTGTCGATAGGCGAAGGATCTGGCGCGTCCACCACTTCGCGACTAACTCAGACCCAGCGCACGAGTAGCTGTGCCAGGTCGACGCGGGGTCGTGATCGCTTCAGCCCGAGGCGCTTGCCGTCATCCCAGATTGTGGTCTCGGAGACGCCGAGTCTAGGGGCTGTGTGGTGTCCATGTCCGGCGTGCCGATTAGGCTCACACCATGGGGAACCCGGCCCGCGTGGCACACGAGATACTGACCGCCTGGCGCGAGAAGGCGACCGCCAAGCCTGGAGTCAACAACCCGGCTCTGATCGGGGTGCGTAAGCAAGCCGATATTGTTCGTCTCGCTACCGCTCTATCCGAGATCGAGGCGTTGCTCGGTCAGTTGGAGAGGGATGGCGTCAGAGTCAAGGCGTACCGAAATCAGATACCCGATTGGTGGAGCGGCCTGATCGTTCCGGACTACTCACCGGGACAGGGTGTGCCACCAGACGGCATCATCACGGCCGAGCATCTTGATGAGATCGACGCGTGCGCGTCGTTCCTCGATTTCTACGTGCGTACGTTGTCACCTGAGCATTACGACAACCTTCGCGCGGTTGTCGCCGCTGCACGGAAGCTGCTTGAAGAGGACGAGGGCCTCAGCCAGCAACTCCGTATGTACATTCATCGCCTGCTGAGAGAGATCGAGCACGCGCTCGATGACGACGCAATGGGAGAGACTTTCGACTTTGCCGAGGCGGCTCTTCGTCTTCGAGTTGCCTTTCAAGCAGCTCAGCAGGAGGACACGTCTGGACGTGGCACTTGGCACACCCTGTGGACAGCTATAGCCAGCGGCTCCGCCGCGAACATGCTCACTCAGGGGGTCGGTGTCGTCATTGCCGCGATCGCAGCCGGGAGTTGAGCGTATTCCTCGATGTCGGAGGCATGCGATAGCGTGACACGCCCGTTGGGGCGGCGCCGGTTCGCCCCCAATAGAAGGGTGAGTTATGTCTAACGTTGATGACGCGTACGAAGAGATTCTCAAGGCGGCGGCGGCCCTCGCAAAGCGGGGTGCCGCGCTGCAGAGTCGGGCGGGCGCCGAGATGGTTCGCGACGCCGCTTACGCATATCGGGCCGTTGTCGGCGGGGCTCAGCCGGGTGGGGTCTTCATCAAGAGTGAGTGAGCCGTTCCTCCGGCTGCCCCGTTCCTGTCCCTCGCCCTATAGGGGAGAGGGACGTCAGGAACACGGCCGCTTTGCCGCGTGATTCCGGGGAATTCGTGTTCCTGAACAGCCAGGAATACAAGGAACGCCCCCGACCTCAGCGAGTGAGGAGAGGGGCGTTCTGGCTGCCGGGAGCGGAACCCGTTATGCGGCCTCACTCATCGTTTCGCGCCATGTCGCGAGTGCCCGGTTCGCCCGGTCGCTACCCTACCCGAGACGCTCTTTCACCTCGCGGACGGTCGTCGGCGGCGGGTCCAACAGGGAGAGCGCGATCAGGTCGTCATCCTGCGTGCTCGCCCCGGCCTCCCACATTCCGGGCGCGCCGAACTTCCAGTGCGATGCCCCCGGCAGGATTTGAACGGCGCCGCGACTGGTTCACGTGAGCCGCTCGGGGGTGTTCGCGCGGATATCGCCGTGACGGTCCTTGACGATCGAGAGGGATGTCTTCCCGCCCGACCCGGGGGCGAAGGGAACGACGTTCTCGACGTGATAAACCACGCCATCGGCAGCGCGCTTCTTGGCGATCGTGCCGCCCGCACGGAACTTCCGGGACTCGGTCCCCTTCGCCATGTGGTCGATCACGAGCACGCCAGCTCCCGTGCGGCTGGTCGCCGCGCTCACCTCGCGGTTGACGCGAGTGTAGTCGTCGGCCGAGTCGCTGGACGCGCCGAAAGCGGGAGCAACTCGCCCTGGGGGTCGATTACGGCCAGGGTCGGCGTCCACGCCACGCAGTCAGCGACGACGGCGCGGATCGTGTCAGCGTCTTCGGCGTCGTCGACGAGGCGGAACCGGCGAACATCGCTGAGCGTCGCCACCGAGACGCCGAACGAACGGAATCGCGCCAGGATGGCCGCCGCGCCGTTATGGTCCAGGTCCACCCAAAGGACGGTGACTCCCAATGCGCGCTACGTTCGGCTGTAAGAGAACGCGGCGTTGGGGGCGAAGATGGTGCATTTGATGACGTTCGACGAGGCAGTTTCGGATGCAGTGTCGTTCTCAGGCTCGCAGCCAACTGTGCTGCTAGGGAACGGGTTCAGTATCGATTACGACAATCGAATCTTTAACTACGACTCGCTCGCGACCCAAGCATCCCTTTCGGGTCTGTCCGTCACCAAGGCGGCATTGTTTGCGGCTGCGCAATCTAACAACTTCGAGACGGTGGTAGACAAGCTTCAAGCTGCCGCGGACCTGCAAGACCTGTACAAGCCTGGCGGCGCGCTTGCTGGCAGACTCCGAAGTGATGCCGCGGTTGTTCGCCATGGTCTTGCTGAGGCGCTCGCCACGAGGCACCCCGATAAGGCCACCGACGTCGATAATGACGAGATACTTCACGCGCGCACATTCTTAGCGAACTTCCAAGCGATCTTCACAGTCAACTACGACCTGCTGCTCTACTGGGCCGTGACGCGCGACGCGGTAGGGCCGTTCGTGTGGCAGAAGGACGGCTTTGAGTGGCCGACCTGGCGTGTGGGGCCGCTCATCTGGAAACGCAATCCGACTCAGGGTGCGCAGCGCATCTTCTATCTGCATGGGGCGCTCCATCTTTTCGTCGAGGATCAGCGACTGACGAAGCTTTCTGGCTTCGAGCATGGGCGACTGATCAGTGAGCTTCGACAGCGGCTGAACGACGACAAGTACCCATTGGTCGTGACGGAGGGGACGCGGACGGAGAAGGAGGCGCACATTGAGAAGAGCGCTTATCTGCGTACGAGCCACCGCCGCTTTGGTGAGGTGGGCGACTCGCTATTCATCCACGGAATGTCGCTGTCCCCGAACGACGATCACATTCTTGAACTCATCGAAACTGACGAGAGCGAGATAACAGCGCTGTATGTCGCGGTGCATGGAGATCCCGGAACGAGGGCAGCGCGAAGAGTAATCGATCGCGCGAAACGCATTCGAGACGAGCGGCGCGACGGCGGGGGTGCTGCCCTTCGACTCAAATTCTACGATTCAACATCCGCCCACGTGTGGAGGTAGGCGCTTACTTCCGAGGCGGGCATGTTTGTCGCGAGCGGCACACGCGGCGGGGATGCGCTGGCCCCTCCCGCTGCGACACCCAGCTACCAATGTCAGAAACGCGAGAAACCGCGGGCCGTGTGCACCCCGTGGCACTCGTAATGAATAGGTCAAGGGTTCGATTCCCTTAGGCGGCTCCAGCACAACCGAAAGGCCCGGGTTTCCTACCCGGGCCTTTCGCGTTCCCGCCCCGAACCGCGTCGCGGGGCGGGCGCCGACGGCCCGATAGGCTGAAGCTCCACCGTCGCGCCTCGGCGCGGAGATCATCGCCCCGCCCGCAGGAGCCCCCGTGTCGAACGTCGTCGATGTCGTCATCGAGCTCTTCACGTGGGTGGGTCTCGGAGCCGGAATCCTCCTCGCGGTGGCGGCGCTGATCCTGTACGTCGCCGACGGCACCTGGTTGCCGGTGCGCGCCGTCGTCGAGGACGTCGACGACCACCGCGTCGTCCGCTGGTTCGACGAACACGGGGGAGTCAACGAAGCCCCGCTCTCCCCGCACGACGACGCCCGGATCGGCGACGCCGACATGGCCGACGTCTTCGCCCGCCGCGGGTCGGCGCACCGCATGCGGCTGACGCGCTCGTCGCCCCTCGTCCGGTTCGTCGCCCTGCTCGCCGCGGGGGTCCTCGGGCTCGGTGCGGTGGCGTCCGCCCTCTCCATCGTTCTGCTGTTCCTGCGCGGCTGACGGGCCCGGCGGTCGCGGCCGCGCGTAGGCTCGGGACATGAGCCGGGCACTGTTCATCGTCGACGTCCAGAACGATTTCACCGAACGCGGCGCCCTCGGCGTCGTCGGCGGCGACGCCGTCGCGGAACGCATCTCGCGGTACCTCGACACGCACGCCGACGACTACGCGGTCGTCGTCGCCTCGCGCGACTGGCACCACGGCGACGACGACAACGGCGGCCACTTCTCGTCCGAGCCCGACTTCGTCGACACCTGGCCGGTGCACTGCGTCGGGGGCACCTACGGCGCCGACTACGACGAGGTGTTCGACACCCGCCGGGTCACCCATCACCTGAAGAAGGGGCAGGGGAAGCCCGCGTACTCGCTGTTCGAGGGCGTGACCGACGACGGTCGCACCGCCGCCGACATCCTCGACGAGCACGGCATCCGCGACATCGACGTCGTCGGCATCGCGACCGACTACTGCGTCCGCGCCTCCGCGCTCGACGCGCTGGGTGCCGGACGCGCGGTGCGCGTGCTGACCGACCTCGTCGCGGGCGTGCACCCCGATTCCAGCGCCGCGGCCCTCGCCGAGATCGAAACGGCCGGAGCCCGCCTCACTCGCTCGGAGTGACCTCGTCGTCGGCCCGGGGGATCGTGAGGGTCACGGTCGTCCCCGAACCCAGTTCGCTGGTGATCCGCACGGTGCCGCTGTGCTCCTGCACGATGTGCCGGACGCTCGCCAGACCGATCCCGCTGCCGCCGTCGCGCGCATCCGCCATCCGGCCGCGCTCGCCCTCCTCGAGCACGGTCCGCAGGTCGTCGGGATGGATGCCGCGGCCCCGGTCCCGTACCGACACGGTGGCGCCCTCGTCGGTCTCGTAGACCTCCACCTCGATGACGTCGTCCGAGTACTTCGCGGCGTTCTCGAGGACGTTGGCCACCGCGCGGCGGAGACCGAGGACATCGCCCACGACCGGGACGGCATCCATCTGCCCGTAGGCGACCCGGTCCGGGGCGTCGCCGGGGAGCACGAGGGCGACCGCGCCGCGCGCCACGAGATCGAGCGTGGCGCGGCGACGACCGCGCTCGGGGCGCGAGTTCGCGTCGTCCATGAGCGTCTGCGCCATCGCGACGAGGTGGTCGCTCGCCTCGGCCGCGAGTCGAATGAGCCGATGGTCGGCGGGCAGCTCCTCGGCGACCAGCTCGAGGTAGCCGCGAAGCGCAGTGACCGGCGACAGCAGATCGTGCGCGAAGGTCCGCTGAAGAGCCGCCTGCTCGTCGGTCGACTGCTTCTCGCTCGTGAGGTCGCGCACGATCTTCACGAATCCGAGCACCTGACCCGATTCGCTGCGGATCGCCGAGATCGTCACACTCGCCCAGAACTCGCTGCCGTCCTTGCGCACGCGCCAGCCGACGTCCTCCACATGCCCTTCGCGCTGCGCGGCGGCGAGGAGCTTGTCCGGCAGACCGCGGCGGCGGTCTTCGTCGCGGTAGAACCGCGAGAAGTGCTCGCCGACGATCTCGTGCTCCGCGTAGCCCTTGATGAGCTCGGCCCCCACGTTCCACCCGCGCACGATGCCGCCGCCGTCGAGCTTGACGATCGCGAACTGGTCGACTTGACCGTCCCAGTCCGGCGGGAGGGCGCGTCGGAGACTGGCGATGGGTCTCACCTCATCGGATGCGGGTACGGCGGGAAGGTAACGGGAGGCGTCGTCCTCGGCCACGCTCATGCGGGGCGGCCGATGGACGGCGGGATGCTTGCTGAGGGCATGCCCCGATCATGCCCGGCAGTGCGGGCGAAGACCAGCGCTTGACACGGCTCGTTCGCTGGACGTTTCGCGCAACGTCAGCTCACCGTGACCAGCGTGCGCTGCCAGCCGCTGGAACCGTTCGGGGCGATCGCCGCCTGCTCCTGGATCTGCACGTTGCCCTGCTTGTCGGTGGCGCGGACGGTGATGTAGTGCGAGCCGGGCTGCGCGTCCCACTCGAGGACCCACTGCACCCACGACTGGTCGTTGATGGGCGTCGACAGCGTCGCCTGCTGCCAGTCGCCGTCGTCGATGCTCACCTCGACGGTCTTCACGCCGATCGGCTGCGCCCACGCCATTCCCGCGATAGGCACCTTTCCGGCCGAGACCGGAGTGCCGATCTTCGGCGTGTCCACGCGGGAGGACATTTTGATGGGTGCCTCCGCGGAGTAGCCGCGCGGGGTCCAGTACGCCTCCATCTGGTCGAATCGCGTGACGGTGAGCTTGCTCACCCACTTCGTCGCCGACACGTACCCGTACAGACCGGGCACCACCATGCGCACGGGGAAGCCGTGCTCGAACGGCAGCGGCTCGCCGTTCATGGCCACCGCGAAGATGGCATCCAGGCCGTCGTCGGTGAGGGAGCTCAGGGGCGTGGATGCCGTGAACCCGTCGACGCTCTCGGAGAGCACCATGTCGGCGTCGCCCTGAGGGGACGCCATGCGCAGCACGTCGCGGATCGGCACGCCCTGCCAGATCGCGTTGCCGACGAGCCCGCCGCCGACCTCGTTCGACACGCACGTGAGGGTCACGCCGTACTCGTCGAGGCCCATGTTGACGAGGTCGTCGAAGGACAGCTCGATCGGCTTGTCGACCATGCCGTCGATGGTCAGACGCCACGTCGACGGGTCGACGTTCGGCACGGTGAGGGCGGTGTCGACGCGGTAGAAATCGGCGTTGGGCGTGATGATCGGCGACAGGCCCGGGACGTCGAGCGACGCGCCCTCGGGGACGGTGACGGTGCTGCGCGTGGCCGGGAGGCGCAGCGCGTCGCGGGCTGCGGCGACCGATGCCGTGGCCGCGTTGACCACGCGCGCGCCCACGCCGACGACGACGGCGGTTGCGGCGGCGATGCCGGACAGGAGGAAGAAGCCGCGGCGGTCGACCCCGGCCGCGGTGGCGTCGCCCTCGGCGGCCGCGGACGACCAGCGCCGAAGGCGACGGCTCAGGATGACGAGAAGTGCGACGCCGACGACGGTGCCGAGCACCGGTGGGAGCCACGCGAGTGCGGTGGCTCCGGCGCGCGTGACGATCGCGGCGGTGGCCAGGGCGCCCCCGACACCGAGCAGGATCGCGCCGACGGGGCGGAAGCGGTACTCCAGCACTCCGGCGACCGCCGCGGCGACGGCGGCTCCGAGGCCGACGCCGGCGAGCAGGGCGATCTTGTCGGACTCGCCGAAGACGGTGATCGCGAGTTCTTTCAGCGGGCGCGGCACGATGTCGACGATGAACGACCCGACGGCGAGCACGGGGCTGGCCGATCGAGCCACGAGAACGGCGAACAGCTCGGCGACGGCCAGCAGCGCGGCCGCGGACACGAGTCCGGCCAGAGAGGCCCAGAACCAGCCTCGCGGACGCCGGACGGTGGTCGGCTCGTCGGTGCGGGCCGCGGTGTCGGTGGTCATGGCATCCCTCTTCCTCGTCGACGACGCACGGAGCACCGCCATATGAGTGATTCGGAGCGGGAGGCGGAACGGATGCCGCGGCCTCACCCGATGTCGCGGGCGTCGAGCTCGCGCAGCGCCCGCCGCATGCTGGAGACGCTGCCGAATCCGGCATCGCGCGCGACACGCGCGATCCCGCTCGCCCGCCCGGCGTCGGATTCCCTCAGCGATCGCGCCGTCCGGGCGCGCGCGACCCGCAGTTCGTTCGCGATCGACGTGCCCTCGGCCGACAGGGTCCTCTGGACGGTCCGCAGGGGGATGCCCAGGGCGTCGGCGACGCCCGCGGGGGTCAGCGCGGGATCGGTGTGCAGGGCGGCGATCAGGGCGCGCACACGCGCGAGCAGGGGGACGGGGTCGGCGTCGTCGATTTCGACGTCGTGGGGGAGCTGAACGGCGCTGCGCCCCAGCACGTGCAGGAAGTCCAGAACCCGGGGGTCGAGGCCGACGGTGCCCGCCTCCACGAGGTCGAAGGCCTGGGTCAGCCCGGCGATGAGGGGGAGCCCGACGAGCCTGTTGACGGCGAGACGACGGATCGACGGCGTCGGTTCGTCCGCGCGCAGTCCCATCTCCTCGATGACGCAGGCCTGGGACACCGCGACGATGACGTCGGTGGGAATCGGCGTCGAGATCTCGACTCGCGGCTCGTTCACGATGACCACCTCGTGGACCTGCGCCCCGGACGTCTCCGACCCGACGGTCACGTCGATGGGGAGTGACAGCGTGGAGAGAAGGAACACCTCGTCGCGCTGCGGCTCGAGCAGGGTGAGGGTCACTCGCGTCACGTTGCGGAGACGGTAGATGTCGGTGCGGCGGATGACCAGATGGCCGAGGGCGATCTTCCCTCCCTCGGGCACGCGGATCGCGAGGTTCTCCGTGTAACGGACATTCTGTGCGCGATCCAACATTCTCTCTCCACTCTTCCGACCCCCTAGCATTCCAACCAACCGGCGTCGGCGAGGGCATCCCGTAATGCTTGGCGATTCCCCGTGTATCGGTCACGGAGCTTGCGGCGGATGTTGCGCAGGTGCACGTTGACGGTGTTCACGCTGATGCCCAGTCGTCGCGCCGCCGCCGCAGTGTCGAGGGGGGTGTCGCCGCACAGGAGACGGACGACGGCCTTCTCGCGTTCGGTGAGCGCCGAGGCTTCGGGGTCGGTGGCGTGATGCCATCCGGCCAGAGCCGTCGTGTGGAAACCGCTCGACGCCGATGACCGGGTCAATCCGCGTCGGACCAGCTCGACGAGGCCCCGCACGTCGTCCCGCGCGTCGACGGTGGCCCACACTCCGAAGCGGTCCGCCGTTTCGAGGATGTCGGCCGATCGCTCCGCCCCGTCGTACCGCAGGATCACGCGGCTCGACCCCGAACTCAGCGCGCGCAGCGTGCGGGGGAGGGTGCGCGAGTCCTCGTGCTCGGCCATCAGGAGGGTGACCCGCGCCGGATGGGGTTCGACCGGCGGACCCGCCACGACGGGGCGCCGCAGGGCGGCGCGCAAGTACTCGGCCATCAGGGTCGCGGCCATCCTGTGGGAGCTCGCGGCCCAGACGGCCGATTCATGCGTGGTTCGCGCGGTGGACATGGCTTGTTACGCTCCCGATGTGGGGCACGGGGAGCAGGTCCGGGGATCGACCGTCGACGTCGTCGACGATCTGTTGTCGATCGGTCCGGCGGTGCGGGCCGCGATCACGCTGGGACACACGTCGGTCGAGGTGGGCGCGGTGACCTCCTCGTGGGCCCAGTACGTCACCTCCATCGAGAGCGTGGCCCGATGCGTCGTCGTCCGCGCCGAGCTGATGGACCACGTGCCGACGGCGCTGAAGGTCCGTGCGCTGCGTTCGGCGGGCGCGCGTCCCGTCGTCGTGGGGAACCGTCCGTCTCCGCGGCACCGCGCGCGCCTCCTCGAGGTCGGGGCTGCGGCCGTCCTCACGCGCGACCACGACCTCTCGGACCTGCTCGACTGCCTCGACGGGTCGGAGCCGGCCGTCGCGGCGGAGCCGGCGATCCGGCCTCTGCTCAGCCAGGTGCGGCTCTCCGACCGGCAGTTGCAGCTGGCCTGTTTGTTCGCCGGTCGGGGAGCGCCCTCTGCGGAGTGGCTGGCCCGCTGGCTGGGGCTGCCCGTGTCGTCGGTGCGCACGCACCTGCAGCGGGCCCGACGGGCGTTGGGAGCGGCGAATCGCGAGGAGCTGCGTGCGCGGCTCATCGAGGAGGGGTGGATGGACGCGCCGTGAGGGCGCGCGCGGGTGCTCATCCCTTCCCCACCGCCTCGCGGCCGCCGGAGGGGATGCCGGGCATCTCGGGGCACTCCGCGCCGACCGCTCTGATCGCGACGCACGGGTACGCCCACGCGCCGGTCACGACGACCACCCGGCGCGGTTCGCGCCGGTCTCCGACCTCGTGGTTCCCCGTCGATCGTCGCATCCGTCCCCCCGTTCCCCGTGGGCGGGAAGACATGGCTCCTTCCACGGGGGAAGGGGACGAGTCCAACCGCACCTTTCGTGATCTTTCCGCGTCGGGAGCCGGCCCGGACCGGTGGCGTGGTGTGCATCGAATGTGGCGCGTACTGGTGCGGAATCGGTGGATCCGACCGTCCGCGCAACGACGGAGCCCCCGTCCGTCCCGTCGGCGAACGGAACGGACGGGGGCCCTGTGCGCTCACGCCGGGGTGGCGGTGCCGGTGAAGTTGATGGTGCCGGTGCCGCCGAGGAAGGCGGGGGTCACGACGCCGACCCCCCAGACGTCGAGGTTGTAGGTCAGCGTGACGGGGCACGTGATCTCGATCAGCGACGGAAGACCGACCAGGATCACGTTCGCCTCGACCACGATCTTCGTGGGGCGGCGCGGGTTGCTGTTGAGCACGTAGGTGCCGCTGGGGAAGCTGAGGTTGCTGAACAGGAGGGTCCCGGGCAGCGCGCCGATCTGGCCGAACGTGCCGGTGCCGGCGGTGAGGCCCGTGCCGCTGTGCGTCGTGCCGTCGCTCATCGTGAGCGTCGCGCTCGTGGGGATGATCGTGTAGAGCGGCTGGAAGAGCGTCAGGTCGCAGCCGCGGGAGTCGAGCCCCAGCGCGCCCACGAAGGCCAGGGCGCCCGTGTTGCCGACGACGACGGCCTGCGTCGTGACTGCGCCGAGCACGCCCGCGGTGAGGCAGGGCGGACAGGTCGGGCCCGTCGAAGCGGAAGCCAGCGGCGTGGCGACGGCCATCGCGACGATCGGGGCCGACCACGCGGCGCCCTTCAGAACGGTACGACGGTCGAGCCCGGTCGATGCCTCGGACATGGTGATCCCCCAGAGAGTGCGGTGTGACGGTCGATGGCCGACCGGTACCGCGACGCTAGGGGGGTGCGGAAAAGAGGGGAGGGGATGTCTACACGATGATTAGTTCACAGGTCGACACCGTCGAGAGGCCGCGGCTGCTGCGCCGCGACGGCCTCCTCGATGCCCCGGACCAGCGCGAAGATCTGATCGGAACCGCGCACCGGGTCGGCGGGGATGGTGCCGTCGGCGGCGATCAGGAGCGCCGACGGGGTGTTCTGCAGCCCGAGCCGTTGCGCCACGGCGCCGGCATCGTCCCAGAGGCGCGGGCGGTCGAGTGTTCCGTCGGAGGGGGTGCGTTCGAGGAGGCGTACGCGCACTCGGTCGGCGATGAGGTCGCCGTCGCGCAGGGTCTCGATGACGGTGGCGCACGGGCTGCATCCGGTCTTGACGTTGACCAGGAGCACCGGACCCCCGGCGACGACTCCGCGCAGGTCGACCTCACGACCGACGCTGTCGCGCACCGTCGCCTCGGGCACCTCCAGCACGCGGTCCTCGAAGGTCTCGGCATCCTTCGGGAGGCCGGGGCCGAGGGTGATCAGCGCCGTGACGACGGCCGTGATGAGAACGGCCGTCACGATCGCGAGCAGCTCGTCGGGCGCTGTCTGCAGGGCCTGCGTGACGGGGGCCGTCGTCAGCGGATCGGATGCCACCGTCGCCAGCGACAGCGCCAGGAGCACCGCGTTGCGTGCCACCGAGCGTCCGCTGAGCACCTGGGTCGCGCCGAAGCAGTTGCAGGAGACCGCCTGCCCCGACCGGACGACCCGGACGACCAGTGCAGTCAAGACGGCCATGAGCGCCGCACCGCCCGCCGCGGCGATCCACCACGCGGGCGCGGGCAGGGCGAGCAGGGCGATTCCCAGGACGATCTCGGCGACCGGGTAGAGGCGCGCGACGGCGTCGCGTTGGAGGATCGAGGGCAGCCCGAGGGCGCCGATGGTCTCCCGGGTGTTCGCGGTGGCGCGGAGCTTCGTGGCGCCGCTGGCGATGAAGGCGGCGCTCACGACGACCGTCGCGACGAGATGGAGGATGGCCCAGGCGGTCATTCCTGGAAGCATAGGCGGCGGGGGCGGCCGCGGACCGCGGCTCACCCCCGCCGGGATCACCCGCGCGTGATGTCGGTGATGCGGCCCTTCGCGAGACGCAGCCGTCGACGCGCACGCCGCGCGACCGCCGAGTCGTGCGTGACCATGATGAGCGTGAGCCCCTCGGCGTTCAGCGCTTCGAGGACCGTGAGGATCTCATCGCGCATGTGCTCGTCGAGGTTGCCCGTGGGCTCGTCGGCCAGCAGCACGCGGGGCCGCTTGGCCACGGCCCGCGCGATCGCGACGCGCTGCTGCTGTCCGCCCGAGAGCTCGGTCGGGCGATGGTCGCCCCGGTCGGCCAGGCCCACGCGCTCGAGCGCCTCCGTGACGCGGCTGCGACGCTCATCGCGGTCGAGGCCGAGCGGCTCGAGCCCCATGTCGACGTTCTCGGCCGCCGTCAGCGTGGGGATGAGGTTGAAGCCCTGGAACACGAATCCGATCTCGGCCGCGCGCACACGACCCAGCTCGGTGTTGGAGGCCCGGGCGATGTCCAGGTCGCCGAGGCGCACACTGCCGTCGGTCGGACGGTCGAGCGCCCCGAGCATCTGCAACAGCGTCGACTTGCCCCCGCCCGTGGGGCCCTGGATCGTGACGAAATCGCCTGCCGTGATCTCGAGGTCGATCCCGTCCAGCGCCTTCACGATGCGCTCGCGCTGCCGGTAGGTGCGCGTGACGCCCTCCAGGCGGTAGGCCGGTGTCGGCACGACGGGGTCGGGGGAAAGGGGCGGAATACCGGTCATGGTCATGATGTCTCCCTGCGGATGAGGTGGGAACGGATGCCGGTCACGCGACCGAGCGGAGGGCGGCGGCGGGGCTGAGCCGTGCGGCGCGCCAGCCGCCGAAGGCGCCGGCGAAGACGCCGCCGAGGACGGCGATCCCGACCGCCGCGACGACGACGGTGGGCGTGATGGGGGCGTTGAGCACGATGTCGGTGGCCTGCGACGCGGCCTGGCCGAAGCCGCCTCCACCGCCCATCCCCGGTCCGCCCTGGCCGCCCTGACCGCCGGGGCCCGTGGCACCGGTCGAGGAAGCGGCGACCGAGATGGTGGGGGAGATGACGTTGACGAGCAGGATGCCGCCGAGCCCCAGGATCAGTCCCGCGGCACCGCCGATCAGCCCCTGCACGAGCGATTCGCCCGCGACCTGACGGACGACGCGGCCGTTGGACCAGCCTATCGCCTTCAGCGTGCCGAACTCCCGGGTACGGCGGGAGACGCCGGAGAGGGTGAAGAGCACCGCGAGCGCCACGGCGACGGCCAGCACGACGATCGACAGCCAGGTGCCGAGGTTCGAGATCAGCGAGGACGCGCTGGACAGCGAGCCCGAGACCGTCGACGCGAGCTCCGACTGCGAGCTCACCGTCGCGTCCGGGAGAGCGGCCGTGACCTCGGCCTGCACCGTGTCGATGGCATCCGCGGAGTCCGCCTGCACGTAGACGGTGGAGACGACCGCGCCCACGCCGGCGAGCGACTGCGCGACATCGAGGGGGAGGTACACGTTCGCGGCGGTGTCGGCCTCAGCCGAGGCGGAGGCGACGATGCCGACGATCTCCATCGTGGTGCCGCCGACGTCGATCGTCCCGCCGACGGTGAGGCTGTTGGTGGTGGCGTACGTCGCGTCGACCAGGGCGACATCGGTCCCGGCGTCGGAGGCGGCGAGAGCCCGGCCGTCCGAGACCGTGACGGAGGTCAGCGGGCCCACGGTCGCGGAGGGATCCACGCCGAGCACGCTGAAGGAGTTGATGTCGAACGCGCTGCCACCGTCACCGCCCGGTCCGCCGGACGGGGGTTCGCCCATGCCGCCGCCCTGCGCGCCGTCGGTGCTCGTGCCCGAGTCGGCGCTGCGGTCGGGGATCTCCCCCGAGAACGTGGTGTTGGTGAGTGCGAGGGCACCGGTGGCGGAGGCCACGCCGTCGAGTCCGGCCACGGTCGTCACGGTCGAGGCATCCAGCGTTCCGCGCATCATGTCCGTCATGAGCCGCGACTGGCTGAGCGACGTCGTGCCGTCGGAGGTGGATCCGTCGTCGGCGCCGAAATCGAATCGTGGGCCGCTGTCGCCTTCGCCGGGCTGGGTCTGCGCCCCGGTGACGGTGAGGTCGGTGCCCACGCCGTACACCGACGAGAGCGCCTGGGCTTGCGCGTCGCGCACCCCCGCGGAGAGGGCGTTGACGACGATCACCAGCGCGATCGCGACGGCCAGTCCGACGGCCACGATCACGGTCTGTTTGGTGCGGCCCGCGAGTTCGCGCCGCAGGTACGTCCAGTACATGGTTCTCCTTCCCGGCGCGGAGTGCGGCCGTGGCCCCGAAAGTAGGGACGGCGCCCTCACCGATCCCTCACGCTTCCTATGCGAGCGGTATGTCCGGCCTCCCGGCGGTCGATCCGCGGTCACCGCCGCGCACAGCAGGCGCATAGACATCGCAAAGACGGCGCATCGGATCGGTGAGTGCTGCTCTTGTCGGGCCTCGTGAGCATGGGGTCATCGAAAGGAGGCACCGATGAGTGCTCTGCAGAGAATGTGGCTCCGCACCCGGGTCGCCACCGCCATGGTCGCGGCCCTCAGCGCGGGCGCCGTGGCGGTCATCGCCACCGGGGTGGTCGACGGCTCGTCGGCGACCGAAGCGGCGACGTCGTCCACCACCTCGTCCGACACCGCCGTGTCGACCGCGACGCCGACGCCGTCGGCATCCGCGACCGCTGAAACGTCGGACGCCGCGACCGCTGACACGTCGGACGCCGCGACGACCGACACCTCCGCGACGACGGATGCCACGACGACCGACACCACCGCCGGCACCGCGACCGAGTCGAGCTCGGGGGCGTCCACCTCGGACAGCTCCTCCGGTTCGTCCTCCGGATCGGTCTCGTCGTCGCAGTCCACGCAGTCCGACGCCACCTCGAGCGGGTCGTGATGCGCGCCTCCTCCCTCTGGAGCCTCTGGTCCACCGATGCCGTCCTCGTCGTCGACGGCGACACGGAACGGCTGCCGCGCGGCATCCGCGACATCGACGAGCTGCGCGACGCCGCCCGCGAGATCGCCGACCGCGAGCTCGCCCTCGTCGATGCGGCCCTCAACCGCTTCCGCGGCGATAGCGAGCTGAACCGCATCGCCGCCGACCTGCCGACCGGAGCCCCGATCAGCGCGCTGCTCACCGAGTACGTCGGCGCGGCCCTCGACGCCGCCCGCCTCACCGAGGGAGCCGTCGACCCGACCCTCGGCCGCCACCTGAGCGCGCTCGGCTACGACCGCGACATCGAGCTCGTCCTCGACGACGACCGGCCGGTGCGCGCCATCGCGACGGACGTCGCCGGATGGCAACGGGTGGAGCTGCGGGGTCGACGCCTCCGGGTGCCGGCGGACCGCACGCTCGACCTCGGCGCCACGGCCAAAGCGCTCGCCGCGGATCGCGTGGCGGCGACCATCGCCGCGCGCCTCGACTGCTCGGTGCTGCTGTCGCTCGGCGGAGACGTGTCCACGGCCGGCCCCGAACCGCGCGACGGATGGCACGTGCGCGTCCAGGACCTCCCCGACGAGCCGGCGACGACCGTGCGGGTGACCGCGGGCCACGCCGTGGCCACGTCGAGCACCCTGCGGCGGCGGTGGATCCGCGGCGGCGAGACGATGCACCACATCGTCGATCCCCGCACGGGGCTGCCCGCGGATCCGATCTGGCGCACCGTGACGGTCGCCGCATCGCGCTGCGTCCTCGCCAACGCGTACGCCACCGCCGCGATCGTCCGCGGCGCCTCGGCCCGCGAATGGCTGGCCGACCGTGCGCCCGCACGACTGGTGGACCGCGAGGGTCAGGTGCACACCGTCGGCGGCTGGCCGGCGGACGACGCTCCCGCGCACGCCGCGAGGGAGGCGATGAGCCGTGGATGAGGCGCTGTGGGCCCTCGGGCGCGGCACTGGGGTCGTCGGACTCGTGCTGTTCAGCCTCGCCGTCGTCGGCGGGATCGTGGTCCGCTCCGGCGCCCCGCTGCCGGGCCTCGGGCGATTCGGTGCGGCACGCCTGCACCGCGACATCGCGCTCCTCGCGACGGTGTTCATCGGCATCCACCTGGTCTCGCTGCTCTTCGACAGCTACGCCCAGTTGGACGTCGTCGACTTCTTCGTGCCCTTCCTCGCGGCCTACCGGCCCGTGTGGCTCGGACTCGGCACGCTCGCGATCGACCTCGTGCTGGCGGTGGTGGTGACCGCGTTGCTGCGGCACCGGATCGGTGCCCGCGTGTTCCGCTTCGTCCACCGCGGCACCTACCTGCTGTGGCCCCTGGCCCTCGCCCACGCGATCGGCGCGGGAACGGATGCCGCCGAGCCCTGGTTCCTCGCGACGGTCGCGGCGTGCGCTGTGGCGGTCGTGGCGGCGGTGTCGTGGCGTCTGGTCCTCCGGGCCCGCGAGCGCCGCGCCGCCGATCCCGTCGCCCCGGTCGAACGTCCGCGTGCACGGGTGGGGGTGGCCTCGTGACCGCGTCGCGCCTCTTGTCGGCCACCGGCCCCGACCTCGCCGCCCACGTCGCGGCGTTCGGTGCCCGTCCGTCACCGTCCCTCGACCGTCTCCTCGGCGAGCTCGAGAGCGCGGGGCTGGAGGGGCGCGGCGGGGCCGGATTCCCCGTCCACCGCAAACTCGCCGCCGTCGCTCGGGCCGCGGTCCGCGGCGGGGCCCCGATCGTCGTCGGCAACGGCAGCGAGGGCGAGCCGCTCAGCGCGAAGGACCGGGTGCTGCTGCAACGCGCCCCACACCTGGTCATCGACGGACTGCTGATCTGCGCTGAGGCGTTGGGTGCCGACGAGGCCCACCTCGTGGTGCATGCCGATGCGCGACTCGCGGTCGAGAAGGCCCTGGGCGAACGGCGGGATGCCGCGATCATCCGGCTGCACGTGGCCGATCACGGTTTCGTCGGGGGCGAGGCCTCGGCGCTCGTCGCCGGTGTGTCCGGGCGCCCCGGTGTGCCCTCCGACCGGGTCGTCCGTCTCGCCGAGCGGGGCCTGCGCCGCCGGCCGACGCTCGTGCAGAACGTCGAGTCGCTCGCCCAGGTGGCCGTGATCGTGCGCAGCGGCGCCGAGGCGCACCGGCGTCACGGCCGCGCCGGCGACGCCGGCACCCGGCTGGTGAGCGTCAGCGCGCCCGGAGCGGCGCCGATCGTGTGCGAGGTCGAGGGCGGAACGCCGATCACCGAGATCCTGGCCGCGGCCGGGGTCATGCACGAGCCGGCGGCCGTCCTGGTCGGAGGATTCCACGGCACGTGGCTCCCACCCGAGGCGCTCGACGCGCCCCTCTCGCCCCGCGGCCTCGACGAATGGGGGGCGTCGCCCGGCGCCGGCGTGCTCCACGTCGTCTCCCACGGCGACTGCGGCATCCGTGCGACGGCCGACATGCTCGCCTTCCTCGCCGCGGCATCCGCCCGGCAGTGCGGGCCGTGTCTGAACGGCCTGCCCGCGATCGCCGCGTCGATGCGGGCGCTCGCCGCGGGGCGGGACACCCGGGACGAACTGCGGCGCATCGCCGGCCTCGTCGACGGTCGGGGCGCCTGCGCGCACCCCGACGGAACCGTCCGACTGCTGCGGAGCGCGCTGACGGTGTTCGCGGACGATGCGCAGGCCCACACGGAGGGGCGCTGCCGCGCCGGAAGAAGGGTGAGGTCATGACGAAGAACCTGCACGTGGACTGGACCGCCTGCACGGGGCGCGGGGTCTGCGCGGAGCTGTTGGCGGGCGTGGTGCGCACCGACGACTGGGGGTACCCGCTCGCCGAGGGCGGAACCGACATCGTCGTCCCCGCGGGCCGCGAACGCGACGCCCGGGATGCCGTCGCCCTGTGCCCGCGCCTGGCCCTGACCTGGAGAGGCTGATGTCGGCGCGGTCGGCTCGCCCCACCCCCGTGGAGAGGGCATGCTGATCCCCATGGTCATCGCACGGCATCCGCTCACCCGCCCCGACGGATCACCGATCCGTGCCCTCGTGGTCGACGACGAGGTCAACCTCGGCGAACTGCTGCGCATGGCGATGGCGAACGAGGGGTGGGAGGCGCGGGCGGTCACGAACGGCCGGGAGGCGCTCGACGTCATCCGCGAGTTCGACCCCGACCTGCTCGTGCTCGACGTCATGATGCCCGGTATCGACGGCGTCGAGCTGCTCACCCGTGTCCGCGCCGGCGGCAACGACGTGCCCGTGCTCTTCCTCACCGCGAAGGATGCCGTGGAGGACCGCATCGCCGGGATCGCGGCCGGCGGCGACGACTACGTCACCAAGCCCTTCAACCTCGAGGAGGTCGTGCTGCGCCTGCGCGGCATGGCCCGTCGTCACGTGGCCGCCGCGGCCGAGGCGGACAGCCTCCTGCGGGTGGGCGACCTGTCCCTCGACGAGGACGCCTACGAGGTCCAGCGGGCCGGGGTCGCCATCAAACTCACCGCGAAGGAATTCGAGCTGCTCCGCTACCTCATGCAGAACGCGCGCCGGGTCGTGAGCAAGACGCAGATCCTCGACACCGTGTGGGGGTACGACTTCGGCGGCAGCAGCGGGGTGGTGGAGATCTACATCTCGTATCTGCGGCGGAAGATCGACGCGCTCGGAGAGCCGTTGATCCACACCGTGCGCGGTGTCGGGTACACCATCAAGTCCTCATGACCCGCCGGCCGCTGACGCTGCAGAGGGCCCTCGTGATCGGCGCGAGCGCCCTCGTTGCCATCGCCCTCCTGATCATGGGCGTCGCCACCCTCACGGCGCTGCGCGCCTTCGTCTACGACCGCCTCGACGAGCAGGTCCAGGGCGGTCTGATGATGGTGGGAGGACAGCGCGACGGCGGACACGGACAGTTCTCCGGCACCGACGCCGGCGCGTCTCCGGCACCGGGCCCGAGCCCCTCCAGCACGAGCGGGTCGGGCGGACGGGGGCCGTCGCCGCGCGTCGGTTCGCTCCAGCTCGTCGTCGCCGCGGACGGGAGCGTCCAGTCCTCCAGCTATACGCAATCGGACGGAACGGTCGTCACCCTCTCGACAGACCAGGTCGCGATCCTCCAGGCGGACGTCCCGACCGACGGGGTGCCCGTCACGGCGGACCTCGGCGAAGACCTCGGGGCGTTCCGCGTCGCGGCGCGGGACTCGGACGGATCGACCGTGTTCTCGGGGATCTCGCTCGCCGATTCGGCCGCGACGACGACCGCGTTGACGACCATCCTCGTCGCGGTGGGCGCGGTGACCCTGCTCGCGGCGATCGCGGGGCTGTCCGTCCTCGTCCGCCGGGCCCTGCGTCCCCTGGACCGCGTGGCCGCGGTCGCGCAGCGCGTGTCGGGACTCTCCCTCGGTCGCGGCGACGTCGACATCCCCGACCGGGTCGCCCAGGCCGACACCGACACTCGGACCGAGGTCGGACGGGTGGGCGCGTCGCTGAACGACCTGCTCGGGCACGTGCAGGCCGCGCTCGCCGCGCGGGCGCACAGCGAGAACGAGCTGCGGCGATTCATCGCGGATGCCAGCCACGAACTGCGCACGCCCCTGGCCAGCGTCCGCGGCTACGCGCAGTTGACGCTGTCGGGGCCGGAACCGATGTCGTCGACGCAGCAGCGCTCGCTCGAGCGCATCGAGTCGGAGTCGCGGCGCATGGGGACCCTCGTCGAGGACCTCCTGCTCCTCGCCCGGCTCGACGCGGGCCAGCGGCTGCGGGTGGACGACGTCGAGCTGCCGCTGCTGGCGATCGACGCCGTCAGCGACGCGCAGGCCGTCGACCGGGAGCGGGAGTGGCGGCTGGACGTCGCGTCGGACGACCCGCTGACCGTTCCGGGTGACGAGGATCGGCTGCGCCAGGTGGTCGCGAATCTGCTGCGCAACGCCCACACCCACACGCCGCCCGGGACCGTCGTGACGACCTCGATCCGCCGCGAGGGCGACGAGGCCGTGCTGAGCGTGACCGACACCGGCCCCGGGATCGACCCGGTCGTGGCCGACACCCTGTTCGAGCGCTTCGCGCGGGGGGATCGGGCGCGCAATCGCGACGCGGGGAGCACGGGACTCGGGCTCTCGATCGCGCAGGCGATCGTGCTCGCGCACGGCGGTTCGCTCGCGGTGCGGAGCCGACCGGGGGAGACGAGCTTCACCGTGCGGCTGCCCGCGTTCCGGTCCTCCCCCGTCACAGCGGACGCATAGCGTTCCACAGCCCACGCCGAGGAGCGGGGAGGGACCGGTTAGTTCCCCGTCCGTAGACAGGGGGCATGGACAACGCACCCCGCTTTCCCGGATCCCCGGGCGATCGAGAGCCCGCTCCGGGCACCTCGCCCGACCCGTCGACGCCGGCCCCCGACGCCCCCGGCGGTCGGCAGCGGGCCGGCGGCCGCGTCGTCACCCGGCGCACCGTCCTCCTGGGCGGTGCGGCGGCGCTCGTCGCCGTCGGTGGCGGAGCGTGGTGGGCGGCCGACCGGTTCCTCATCCCGCACGTCCAGGTCGCCGACGTCTCGTCCTACGAGGCCGAGCACGTCAGCTCCGCGGCGAGCGCGGCCGCGGACGCCGCCGCGACCGCGACGGCCTCGGCCGAGACCACGCTGACCGACACCTCGTTCAGCGACGGCGCGACATCCATCGCCCTCTCCACCGTCTCGACCGGGTCGGGTTCGTCGGCGCTCACCTACTACGTGGCCGAGGTGACCCTGGGGGATGCCACGGCCCTGCGCTCGGCCTTCGCCGACGACCAGTTCGGCGAGAACATCATCCAGACCACGAGCGAGATCGCCGAGGCGCACGGCGCCGTGTTCGCCGTCAACGGCGACTACTACGGGTTCCGCTCGACGGGGATCGAGATCCGCAACGGCGTGGTCTACCGCGACGAGCCCGCACGTCAGGGGCTCGCGTTCTTCCTCGACGGGCACGTCGAGGTCTACGACGAGACGCAGACCTCCGCCGACGCCCTCGTCGCGGCCGGGGTGTGGAACACCCTCAGCTTCGGTCCGGCGATCGTCGAGAACGGCACGGCGGTGGCGGGGATCGACTCCGTGGAGATCGACACGAACGTCGGCAACCACTCGATCCAGGGGGATCAGCCGCGCACGGCCATCGGTGTGCGGGGCGATAACGACCTCGTGTTCGTCGTCGTCGACGGCCGTCAGTCCGGCTACAGCGACGGCGTCACGCTCCCCGAGCTCGCCGACATCCTGATCTCGCTGGGCGCCACGACGGCCTACAACCTCGACGGCGGCGGAAGCTCGACGATGTACTTCAACGGCAGGGTCGTCAACTCCCCGTCCAACGGCGGCGAGCGCGGCACGAGCGACATCCTGTACGTGGCGGGCTGACCGGTGTTCGTCCTGATCCCCGCCTTCGAGCCCGGCCCCGCGCTCCCCGGACTGGTCGCCGATCTGCGGCGCGCCGATCCCGATCTCGACGTCCTCGTCGTCGACGACGGGAGCGGCCCGGCGTTCGCCGAGGTGTTCGCGGGCGCGCGGGAGGCGGGCGCCCGCGTCGTGACGCACGAGGCCAATCGCGGCAAGGGCGCGGCCCTGAAGACCGGGCTGGCCGACATCGCCGTCCACTTCCCGGATGCCGATGTCGTCACGGCCGACGCCGACGGCCAGCACACGCCGTCCGACGTGCTCCGCGTGGCCGACGCGCTTCGCGAGGACGCCGGGCGCGGTCGAAGTGCGCTCGTCCTCGGGGTCCGGGATTTCGGCGGCGACGTGCCGCTGCGCAGCCGGGTCGGCAACGCGGTCGCGCGGAGCCTGTTCCGCGTCGCCACGGGGCGCCGCGTGACCGACACGCAGACGGGCCTGCGCGGCATCCCCGCCGACCGGATCCCCTGGGTCCTCGGCATCCCGGGGGAAGGGTTCGAGTACGAGCAACGGGTGCTCCTGCGTCTGGCGCCCGACGGGGTGGCGGTGCGGGAGGTGCCGATCGCGACGGTGTATCTCGCGCGCAACGCCTCCAGCCACTTCCGTCCCGTGCGGGATTCGCTGCGGGTGCTGATGCCGGTGCTGCTGTTCGCCTCGTCGTCGCTCGCGGCGTTCGTCGTCGACACGATCGCCCTCTTCGTCCTCGACCTCGTGACGGGGTGGCTGGTGCCCTCGATCGTCGCCGCCCGCATCCTCTCGGCGACCGTGAACTTCGTCGTCAACCGCCGCGTGGTCTTCCGCGCCCGTGACCAGGCGGTGACGGGTCAGGCCGTCCGTTACGGCGTGCTGGCGCTGGCGCTCCTGGCCTCGAACATCGCGTGGATGTCCTTCCTCACCGAGAACGGGCTCGCCCTGCTTCCGGCGAAGGTCGTCACCGAGGGCGTCCTCTTCGTCTTGAGCTACGGCGTGCAACGCGCGCTCGTCTTCCCCCGCGCGGATGCCGCGCCGCCCGCCCGCACCGTCCGCGCCGACACGGCCCCCCTCGTGACCGCGGATCCGGATGCCATGACCACCACACCCATCACAGGGAGAATCCGATGACCACCACCGCCCTTCTGCTGGCGGCGACCGATCTCGTCGCCGCCGTCGTCCTCAGCGCCGTGTACTTCCATCGCCACCGCCGTCGCGACCTCGTGGTCGCGTTCCTCGGGGTGAACGTGGGCGTGCTCGCCGTCGCGTCCGTGCTCGGCACGGCCGAGGTCGCGCTGGGCCTCGGACTGGGGCTCTTCGGGGTGCTGTCGATCATCCGGTTGCGCTCGAGCGAGATCAGCCAGCGCGAGGTCGCCTACTATTTCGCGGCTCTGGCGATCGGCCTCATCTGCGGACTGCCCCACACCGACTTGGCGACCCCGTTGCTGTTGGTGGGACTGATCGTCGCCGTCCTGGCGATCGCCGACCACCCGCGTCTGCTGTCGCGCGCGCGGCACCAGACGGTGCACCTGGACCGGGCGATCGCCGATGAGGCGGAGCTGCGGGCGGAGCTCGGTCGTCTGCTCGGAGGCGAAGTGACCGCGCTGACGGTGCAGCAGCTGGATCTCGTGGATGACACCACGCTCGTGGACGTGCGGTACCGGGTGCGCCCCGCCGGGACTCCCGTCGCGTCGCGGGTGGATCCCGCACTGGGCTCCGAGGTGCGGGCGGCGGCGCCCGCCGACACCGGCTTCGCCGACCTCCTCGGCGGCGGGCGATGAGCGCCCGAGAGCGCGTCGGCGCTGCGCTGGATGTCCTGCCGCCGGTGTCGCTCGAAGAACTCACCGAGGATGCCGCTCTGCTCACGCGCGTGGATCGCAAGTACCTCGTGCCCCTCGCCGCCGCGGGGGAGCTGCTCGAGGAGCTCGGTCGGAGGGCGGACGCGCCGCGGGTTCTCGAGATCGACGCCCGGCGCGAGATGGCGTACCGGTCGGTGTACTTCGACACCCCCGACCTGCTCAGTTTCCGGCTCGCCGCGCACGGGCGCCGGCGGCGGTTCAAGCTGCGCACGCGTTCGTACCTGGACACCGGGTCGACGTTCCTCGAGATGAAGACGCGGGGAGCGCGGGGCGCGACGCAGAAGGATCGCGACGCCTACCCGGCGGCCGTGCCCGACCGTCTCACGGCGGCGGCGCGCGACGAGGTCGCTCTCGCCCTGGATGCCATCGGCATCCCCGCCACGCGCGCCGACGACCTCGACTCCCGCCTTCAGACCCGATACCGGCGAGCGACCCTGCTCCTGCCCGGTGACGGGGGAGCGCCGTCCTCCCGGGCCACCGTCGACCTCGACCTCGAGTGGATCGATGCGATCGGCGGCGGGTTCACCCTGCCCCGCTTCGCGATCGTGGAGACCAAGTCGCCGGGGCGCGCCGGACGCCTCGACCGTGCGCTGTGGCGCGCGGGTCACCGGCCGGCGCGTATCAGCAAGTACGCCACGGGCCTCGCCGCCCTGCATCAGGATCTGCCCCGCAATCGCTGGGCGAGGGTGCTCGCGGGTCCCCTCGCCTCCGCCGTCCCCACTCCCGACCCCGACCGAAAGGACGCGCCATGCGCCGCCGCCTGATCCCCTTCGCCCTCCCGCTGGCCGTGGCCGGCCTCGTCCTCGCCGGGTGCGCCGTCACCGCTCAACCGGGGTCCTCGACCGACACGTCGACCTCGACGTCGCAGACCACTACCGAGACCATCGCCGAGGTGGACTCGACCATCCCCGCGGCGGCCGCCGACCTTCTCGCGGCGAACGCCGACGGAACGGTCGTGAAGGACGACGAATGGAGCATCGCGGATGCCGTCGACGTCACCCTCTCCGGTGCCACCGCGACGAGCAGTTCGTCGGCGGTCGCCGTCGACGGGTCGACCGTGACGATCTCCGCCGCCGGCGTCTACCGCCTGAGCGGCACCCTCGACGGTCAGGTGGTCGTGGACGCGCCCGAGGACGCGCTCGTCGTCCTCGTGCTCGACGGCGCGACCGTGACGAACGCCGACGGCTCGGCGATCCACGTGGTCTCCGCCGACGACGTGGCCGTGAATCTCGCGGCGGGTTCGACGAACACGATCACGGGGGCGAGCTCGGCCGACGCCGACGCGAGCGCGGCGATCTACGCCGACACCGACCTGACGATCTCGGGCTCGGGGTCGCTCACGGTCACCGACTCGGGCAACGACGGGATCTCCGCCACCGACGACCTCGCGATCATCGGCGGCACGATCACCGTGGATGCCGCCGACGACGGTCTCCGCGGCAAGGACTCGCTGGTGGTGAAGGACGGAGCCGTCTCGATCACCGCGGGCGGCGATGCGCTCAAGAGCGATCAGACCGACGACGCCACGCAGGGATACGTCTGGATCGCCGGGGGCACCATCGACGCGACCGCGGGCGACGACGGCATCGACGCGCAGACCGACGCCGTCGTCACCGGCGGCGCGATCACTCTCGCGACCGACGACGACGGCATCCATTCCGAAACGGCTCTGGCCATCGCCGGCGGACAGATCGACATCACCCGCTCGTACGAGGGAATCGAGTCGGCCGACATCCGCATCGCCGGCGGAGCGACGAGCGTGACCTCGTCGGACGACGGCGTGAACGCGTCCGGGAACTCGACGTCGGGCGGTGGCGGCATGGGCGGAGGCGGAGGCATGCAGGACTCCGGCGAGACGCTCACCATCTCGGGAGGAACCCTGCGGATCGACGCCGACGGCGACGGGCTGGACTCCAACGGCACGATCTCGATGACCGGGGGCGAGGTCACGGTCTACGGCCCGACCTCGAACGGCAACGGCGCGCTCGACTCCAACGGCGGCATCACGGTCTCCGGCGGCACGCTCGTGGCGATCGGCAGCAGCGGCATGGCCGAATCCCCGGAGACGTCGTCGGCGCAGGGCTGGCTCGCCGCCGCGGTCGACGGCTCCGACGGCTCGTCGATCCAGATCACGGATGCCACGGGCGCGGTGATCGCGTCCTACACCGGTGTGAAGGACTTCCAGACGGTGGTGTTCTCGTCCGCCGCGATCAGCTCCGGTCAGTCGTACACCGTGACGGTGGACGGCACGGCGACGACGGTGGCGGCCGGTCAGGCCGTGTCCGGCGGGATGGGAGGAGGGATGGGCGGCGGCCGCCCCTGAACGACCGCGCGGGGCCGTGGAACGGGGCAGCTACTCCCGTCCCACGGCCCCTTCGACGTTCCCAGCCCGTTCATAGGATCGCTTAGCCGGGGGAGAGTGCCCGATCCGTACCGTCGGAGTCCGTTCCCCCGACCCCCAGGAGACCGCCATGACCGGACAGCTCGACGCCGACGCAGTGGTACTCACCAGCCGATTCGCGCCCGAACGCGACGGGGGCTACGCGGTGGCGGTGCTCTCGCGGCTGCTCACCCTGCGCAGCGCGGGCGCGCGGCATCCCCTGCTCCTCACCCTGGACGTCGGTTCGTCGGGCGACCGCGAGCGCGCCGTCGAGTACGCGCACGCGCACGGGGTGCCGGCGGGATCCTTCACGATGCGCAATCTCTTCGACGAGGCCGTTCGGGATCCGAGCTGGCTGCGCGCACGGGCCTTCCCCGGTGGACCGACGCCGGGCGTGGCCTACCGCGAGGTCCGCGACGACCGCGGTGCGCTCGTCGTGTCGCTCCCGGTCATCGCCGACGCGGCCTGGCACCTGTCCAAGGCGAACGTGGTGGTGCACGGGGGAGCGGGCGACCGGGTCCTTCCCGGCTTCGCGGCGTTGTACGTCGCATGGCTCTCGCACGTGGCCGAAGGCCTGCGCGACGCGGCGGGTGATGCCGAGCGTCGCCTGGTCGTGATCTGCGAGTCCCGGCAGGTCGGAGAGACGCTGGATCGGTGGCGCGACCCTCGGGTGCGCATCGTCCACACCGTCCACAACTCCCACCTCGCCCACCCGTCCGATGCCTCGGCGCCGGTACGCGACGAGGGATGGCGACGATGGCTGGACGCGCTCGACGGTTTCGACCTGGTGCTCTGGCCCACCCGAGCCCAGGCGCGAGAGGTCGACGAGCGATTCCCGCACCGGGTGCGCTCCGCCACGGTGCCCTCGGCGATCCTGCCGCGCCGTACGCGCCGGGTCCCGTCACGGCGTCGTGACGACGTGGTGGTCATGGCGTGCCGGCTGGTCGAGCAGAAGCGCGTCGACCTCGCCATCCGCGCCTGGGAGGAGGTCGTGCGATCGCGACCGGGCGCCCGCCTGGAGGTGTACGGCGACGGCCCGTTGCGCGAGCACCTCCGCGCGATGATCCGCGAGCGCGGGTTGGACGAGGCGATCCGTCTGCGCGGTCACGACGACGATGTGCGCGCGGCGATGGCGAAGGCGCGCGTGTTCCTGTCGACCAGCGCGTTCGAAGGGCAGGGGCTCGCGATCGTCGAGGCGCTGTCCGCAGGTGTGCCGGTCGTGTCGACCGACGTGCGCTACGGGCCGGCCGAGGTGATCGGCGACGGCGGGATCCTCGTCCCGGCGGGAGACGTCGCCGGGATCGCCGCGGCCGTGGTGTCGCTCCTCGGCGACGATGCCCGCTGGACGCGGACGTCGGAGCGGGCGCGTCGGGCCGCCGCGCGGTTCATGCCCGAGACGGTGGGGGCACAGCTGCGTAGGGAGCTCGAGGCAACACTCGCGGAGCCGGCGACACGGCTCTGCGCGCTCGCCGACTCCTGACCGGCCGCCGACTCTCGGGTCGACGCCGCTCGGGCGGCGACGCTCGGGCAGCGTCGATCGCGGCCGCGGCCGCGCTGCTGCCCGACGACGTCGGCGGCGGACGGGCCTCGACGACCCCGCCCAGGCCGAAGCCGATCGGCGCCGATCCGCATAGCGGTCCGGCGCCGATCGGCTCAGGCGGCGACGCCGACGGAAGCTGTCTTCTCCGCGGTGTCGTTCCGCTCCGCGTCGGCGGCGGGGGCCGCCGGAAGCTCCGGCTCCTCCGGGTCGACCACCGCGGCGGCCAGACGTGCGGGGTGCAGCTCGGGGAGCGCGTCGAGCGCGATCCGCGTGGGGTGGGCGGAGCTGCCGACCACGATGAACCGCTGTCCGGGGCGGATCCGCGCGAGCGTCTCGGGTGCCGAGAGCACCTCGGCCCACGGATCGGCGGGCGTGGGGGCGTCGGATGCCGCCGCGCTCACGCTCTCGTCGGCCGCGTTCGCGGGGCGCGGGGTCTCGGCATCCGGTGCCGGGGGGCCGATCTCGGCGGGGGCGTCTCGCAGCGCGCTGCGCACGATCTCGCGCGGGTCGTAGCGGCGCCACTCGTCGGGGTTCCACTGGTCGCGCGTGAGGCCGGTCTCCTGCTCGAACTGCGTGGTCGCGGCATCCCAGCGTCCGCGGGCCGAGCGGGTGAACGCCGAGAGGCGACGCGCGTAGTCGGGCAGACGGGTCGGCCCGATCAGCACGGCGGCGATCAGCATCACGAGGACGAGCTTCTCGAGGCTCATTCCGAACATGGGGTCATCTCCGGTCGAGGGCGTCGCGACGCGCACGCCGACGGTCGGCGAGGTGCGTGATCACGAGGGCGGCGGCGAACAGCGCCGACATGGGCGCGGCCACCAGGAACATGGACAGGACGTCGGCCGCGGGCGTCACCAGCGCGCTGAAGAGGACGATGGCGACGACGACGATGCGCCAATGGCGTCGGATGGTCGAGGACGAGACCAGACCCACGGCGTTGAGCAGCACGACGAAGACGGGCAGGACGAAGGCCACGCCCGTCGCCGCGACGAGCTTCACCACGAAGTCGACGTAGGTGCTCGCGTTCAGGATCGAATTGTCCTGGTCGGAGGAGAAGCTCGTCAGCACTTCCACGACGTGCGGGAAGATCGTGAACCCGAGAGCGCACCCGCCGGCGAACAGGACGATCGCGGCGGTTGTGTAGCCGGCCGTCATCCGCCTCTCGCGGGGCGTGAGGCCGGGGGAGACGAACGCGAACAGCTCGTACAGCCAGACCGGACTCGACAGGATGACGCCCGCGACCACGGCGATCTTCACCTTGAGGTCGAACGCGGCGGAGACGCTGTCGTAGTTGAGGCTCGCGTTCCGGGCCAGCGCGATCTGCTCGATGGGGTCGCGCAGGATCTCCAGGATGCCGCCCGACAGGGCGTAGCCGGCGATGATGCCGACCACGAGTGCCACCGCCGCGCGCATCGAGCGGACGCGGGCTTCGCGCGCGTGTCCGGCGAGCGGCATCACCGCCCGTGCGGCGACGGTGGCGGCGCTCATGCGCCGGACCTCTGCGGAACGGCGTCGGCCTCGGCCGTGCGCGGTGCGGCGTCGGCGACCGACGTGATGGCGGTCGTCTCCGGCGCGGGGGAGCGGTCTGCCTCGGATTCCTGCTTGAGGATGCGCATCGACTGGCCGACGCTGCGTGCGAGGGCGGGGAGCTTCGCGGCGCCGAAGATCAGCACGACGACCGCGAGGATGAGGAGGGCGTGCCAGCCCGTGAGGTTCTGCAACATGGGGTTCTCTTTTCTGGGTGGGGAGGAATCAGGGACGGGATCCGCCGCCGCCGCCGGGCGAGGACACGCTGGCCTGGGTGGTCGCGTCGATCGCGACCGCGAGGGTGCCGACGTAGCCGGTCGAGGGGTCGCCGGTGAAGGTGCCCATCTCGAGGTCCCACCCGTCGGAGAAGACGTTGTCGTTGGAGAGGCTGCCGATCTGGGCGAGGTTGCGCGCCGAGCCGGGGTAGGTGTCGAGGGCGTAGACCGCGTCGAGCATGTCCTGCGGGAACGCCACCTGCGAGGTCGCGATCTGGTTCGACACGTTCGTCGCCGAGGCGGCATCCGGGTACACCTCGAAGTGGATGTGCGTCCACCGCCCGGTGTAGCACCCGGGGACGATGGTGGTGAAGGTCACTTGGCCCTGCGCGTCGGCCACCTGGATGCCACGGAGGTAGGTCTCGTCGATGACCGCGTCGGAGTACATCGAGTACAGGCCGGCCGCGTCGCAGTGCCACACGTACACCGCGGCGCCCGCGTACGCGGCGTTGCCGTTGGCCAGGTCGCTGAGGGTGAAGGTGAACGTCAGCGGCACGCCCTCGGCGGTCGCGCCGCCGTCGAGGCTCGAGCGGATGTCGCTGCGGACGATGCCGGACTGGTTCAGCACGTCGACGCCGTTGGTGCCGTCGGCGGGGTAGGGGCCGTTCGTCTCCTGCGGGATCTCCTCGGACGCGTACGCCGCGGCGGCCGCGGTCGCCGTCGGAGTCGCCGAGGCGGTGGCCGTCGCCGTGGCGGACGGGGTGGCGGTGGCCGTGGCCGTCGCGGTGGATGCCGCGGTCTGCGGCGCGCACGCGGCCAGCGCGACCGCGCCGGCGCCGAGTCCGACGATGCCGAGGACGTTCCGGCGGCTGACGAGGGTGCGCATGTCGAAGGACGCGCCCTGGTCGACGACCTCGTCGTCGGGTCGGTCGAGAAGTCGGCCCTCGTAGGCGGGGCCGAGGGGGGTCTGGTCGGGTTCGGGGATGCGGGTCATGGTTGCTCCTGATGCCGGTCGTTTCGGGGACGACCTCAGCATCGGGGGCGGACACTCATGGCATCCTCATCGCGCCTATGCGCTTCCTATGTGCGTTCGGTCGCCGCGTCGACGAGCGCCTCGGAGATGTCGCGCGCCGTGCGACTGGTCGCCCCCGGGTCGCGCAACCGCATCGCGAGGTCTCCGGAGACGACCAGGAGCAGTCGTCCCGCCAGGGTCTCGGGATCGCGCGCACCCGCGGCCCGGGAGAGGGCGCGGAGCCGCTCGAGGTAGGCCTCGGTCTCGTGGCGCAGCGCATCGGCGACCGCGGCCGGCGGATCCGCGTACTCGGCGGCGGTGCCGAGGAAGGCGCACCAGCGGGCGCCTTCCGGCCGTGCGCGGAACGCGTCCAGGGCGTCGAACACGGACAGCAGTGCAGCCCTCGGGGTCGGGGCGGCGGCGATGGCGTCGTCCCAGATTCTCAGCCAGTGCGCGTGGCGCCGTTCGAGGGCCGCGGCGACCAGCGCGTCCTTGCTGGGGAAGCCTCGGTACATCGTGGCGGCGGACACGCCGGCGCGGTCGAGGACGGCGTCGATCGGGGTGGCGGCCACACCCTGCGTGAAGAACAGTTCGTCGGCCGCATCGAGCAGTTTCGCGGTGGTGCTGGTGCGCAGGCCCATCCCAGCACCATAGACTCGCGAAAGTGAAACGATCGTTTTTGTTGCGAACGCCGGGGGTCGTGTCGTCCGCGCTCCTGCTCATCGCCGCGACCTACGGTCTCGTGCGCCTGTCCTTCGGGCTCCTCCTCCCGGACGTCCAGCGCGACCTGGGGTTCGGCGCCGACTTCGCGGGAGTGATCTCGGCCGGCGGTTCGGCTCTCTACGTCGTCGGCGCCGTCGTCGGTTTCTTCGCCGCGCGGATGCCGCGGGCGCTTGTCGCCACGGCGGCGGCCTCCGCCGCGCTCGGCGCCACGACGATGGCGCTCGCCACGAACCCGGTCGTCTTCGCGGTGGCGGCGGCGGTGGGATCCGCCGGGGCCGGACTCGCGTCGCCCGGGGTGGTCGGCGTGCTGCGCGCGCACCCCGCCACGGCATCCCGCCCGGCGTTCCAGGACATCGCCAACTCCGGAACGGGCCCGGGCCTCGTCGCCGCCGGGCTCCTCGCGCTCCTGCTGCTGCCGGAGTGGCGCATCGTCTGGGCGGTGGCCGCGGTCGTCGCCGTCGCCGCCGGGGTCGGTGTGCTCCGCGCCTCGCGGTCGCCGGCGCCGTCCGACCGGCGTGCCGCCCTGCCGCCGACGCCCTGGTTCCTCGCCCACGCGCGGCCGACCGCGGCCGCGTTGGCGTTCGGGGCCGGTTCGGCTGCCGTCTGGACGTTCGGCCGGGTCGCTCTCGTGGATGCCGGAATGGATGCCGTGTCCTCCACCCTCGTGTGGATCGCCCTGGGCGTCGGAGGCGCCGCCGTGGCGTTCACGTCGCCGCGCATGTCGGCCGCGGGGCCCGGGCGCACATGGGTGCTCACGTGCGCGCTCGCCGCGGGCGCGACGCTCGCCCTCACCGCGACCGGCGGGAACTTCGCCGTCGCGATCGTGGCGTCCGCCGTCTTCGGCTGGGCGTACACGGCGGCGACGGGAGCGCTCATCGGCTGGACCGCGCAGATCGATGCCGGCCGGTCGGCGGCGGGAACCGCGCTGCTGTTCATCGTGCTCGTCGCGGGGCAGGGGATCGGCGCCGGCGTCCTCGGGGTGCTCGTGAATCCGTGGGGCTACACGAGCGTCTTCGTCGTGGCATCCGTCGTCGTCGTGGGGGCGGCAGCGGGGGCGGTGCGGGCGCCACGGTCCTGACGCCGGGCGCTCTTCCGTGCGCGGGACGCCCGGTCTACCGTGGGCCTCACCGTAACTCTCCCTCGAAGGATGCCGCCATGCCCACGTCGCTCGTCGTCTACCTCTCGTTCGACGGTCACGCCCGCGAGGCGATGACCTTCTACCAGTCGGTCTTCGGGGGCGAGCTCTCGATCTCGACGTTCGCCGACTTCGGCATGACCGACGCCCCCGCCGACGGGGTGATGCACTCCGAGCTCCGCGCCGAGGGGTTCACGGTGATGGGAGCGGATGCCTTCGCCGAACCGGCCGGAGGCTGGGGGAAGGGACGAGCTCAGGCGGCGTTCATGAGCGACGAGACCGACCGCGTGGCCGGGTTCTACGAGCGGTTCGTCGAGCGTGGTTCCGAGGTCGTCCAACCGTTGGAGAAGCAGGTCTGGGGCGATTTCTACGGTGAGCTCGTCGACCCCTGGGGCGTGGCGTGGATGTTCAACATCGCGGCGCCCGACGGCTGGGCGAAGACCGGCAGCTAGCGGCGGCCCGAGTCGTCCACGAACGCGCGCACCGCCTCCGCAACCTCGGCGGATGCCGGGTACACGTGCTCGGCGGCGGGGAAGGCGCCCTCACGCACCTCGCGGGCGTATGCCTCGACGGCCTCGACCATCGCGTCGCCGACGGCGGCATACCGCTTCACGAACACGGGCGCGCGCCCCTCGGTGATCCCGAGGAGGTCGTGCTGCACGAGCACCTGTCCGTCGGCGGAGCCCGCCCCGATGCCGATGACCGGGATGCGCAGCGCCCGGCGGATCTCGTCCACGACGTCGGCGGGCACGGCTTCGATGACGACCGCGAACGCTCCGGCATCCTGAACGGCGAACGCATCGCGCGCGACGCGGATCGCGTCGTCGGCGGTACGGCCCTGCGCGCGGAGACCGCCAAGGGCCGTCGCCGTCTGGGGCGTGAGGCCGACGTGGCCGACCACGGGGATGCCGGCGTCCACGATCGCCCGGAGCCGTGAGAGCCGGGCGGGGTTCGCGCCCTCGAGCTTGACCGCGTCGGCGCCGGCCTCCTGCACGAAGCGCACCGACGTCGCGACCGCCTGCTCGTCGCTCCGCTCGGTGCTGCCGAAGGGGAGGTCGCACACGATGAGGGGGGTCTGCACACCCCGGCGGACGGCCTTCGCGAGCATCAGCATTTCGTCGAGCGTCACCGACGTCGTGTCGGGGAGGCCGAGCACGACCTGTGCGCCGGAGTCGCCGACGAGCACCATGTCGACGCCCGCGCGCTCGGCGACGCGCCCCGACACGAAGTCGTAGGCCGTGACCATGACGATCGGCGTCCCCGCGTCGGCGAGCTCGCGGAGCCGTCGCAGCGTGACCTTCGGACTCGTCATGCGTGACTCCTTTCGGCGGTGCCGAGGGTGATGCGATCGTCGACGCCCGGCGTGAGCACCACGTTGTCGATGAGCCGCACCGGCCCCACGCGCACCGCCAGCGCGAGCAGCGCGGGCCGCTCGACCTCATCGATCGGGTCGAGGCTGTCGGCATCCACGATCTCGACGTACTCGGGGTCGAGACCGTCGAGTTCGGCGCGCACCGTGTTCGTGAGCGACTGGGGCTCGTGGATGCCACGGGCGAAGGCATCCTGCGCCGCCCGGAGCGCCCGCGGGATCGCCGCCGCGATCGCGCGGTCGTCGGGCGAGAGACGCGTGTTGCGGCTGGAGCGCGCGAGCCCGTCCGTATCGCGGGAGGTGGGCCGCGTGACGATCTCGACCGGGATGCCGAGGTCCGCCACCATCCGGCGGACGACGACGACCTGCTGGGCGTCCTTCGCCCCGAAGTAGGCGCGGTCGGGCTGCACGGCGAGGAGGAGCTTGGCGACGACGGTGGCGACGCCGTCGAAGTGCGAGCGCCCCCGTTCCGCGCCCTCGAGCGTGCCGGTGATGGCGCCGCCGACCGAGACCGTCGTGGCGAAACCGTTCGGATACATCTCGGCGACGGACGGTGCGAAGACCACGTCGACGCCCGCCTCCGCGGCGAGGGCGACATCCGCCGCCTCGGTGCGCGGGTAGGCGTTCAGGTCGGCGGCTTCGCCGAACTGCGTCGGGTTGACGAAGATCGACAGCACGACCGTGCCGTTGGCGTTCCGCGCGGCGCGCAGCAGCGACAGGTGCCCCTCGTGGAGAGCCCCCATGGTGGGAACGAAGCCGACACCGTCGGCGCGGCGCGGGGCAAGCACGGCGCGCAGTTCGGCGACCGTGCGAACGATCCGGGCGCTCACGGGGTCGCCGTGATTCCGGCGCGCTGCGTCGCGGCCAGGTCTTGCGTGGCTTCGACGAGCGCGTCGAAGAGCGCGAGGCGATCGGGGAGTCGCTCGGCGATCGCGGCCCGCTGTCGGTCGACCGTGGCGGCGTCGCCGCGCGAGACGGGCCCGGTGAGGGCGGAGGCCGCTCCCCGCTCGGCCCAGTTCTCGACGGCCGCGCGCACGAGCGGCACGAGGGCCTCACGATCGACGCCGGCGGTGGCGGCGAGGTCTTCCGCCATGCCCTCGAGCGTGACGAGGAAGTTCGCCGCGATCGACGCGGCCGCGTGATACGCCGCGCGATCCTCGTCGCGGACCGTGACACCGGTCATCCCGAGCACGCCCGCAAGCGCTGCGGCGACCGCGTGCGCGCGCGGGGTCGTGCCCGCGAGAGCGGCGGTCACCCCCGCGAAGGAGGCCCCGGCGCCCGTGACGGTCATGAGCGGATGGATGCCGAACGCCTCGTGCGGCGCGAGCACCGACAGGTCGAGCGCGCCCGACAGGTGCCCGACGAGCCGGCCGGGCGCGAGGGCTCGCGCCGCGTCGGCGATCGCGGCATCCGGGACAGCCAGGAGCACGATGCCCGCATCCGCGCCGTTCTCGCCGCGGCCCGCGGGGCCGACCACAGGCACGCCCGCGTCCAAGAGTGCGGCCGCGAGTGCGCGGCCCATGCGGCCGTCGCCGACGACGAGCACCGGCGCGTCGTGACGCAGGGCGGAGAGCGAGGAGGTCTTCATAATGTGGGGCGGTGCCCGCACGGGCGGCTGCGCCGGATTCCAGGGTATCGCGGCGTGGGTGGGGAGGTGATGGCAGGAGGCGGAGAGGGGCTGTTCGGCGATGCAGACCAGGAACTGGGTACTGGTGGCGCTTGTGACGCAGCAGTCGACGGAGAGGATCGTGTTGCGGACGTAGTCCGGAGGCTCGCGCGCAAACTGCCGCGATCCTTCGGCGCGATCCTGTCAGACGTCCCCAATGGTTGCTCCGCGGTTGAGCTCGGCTTCGCCAAGGTCGACAGCCTCAAGGTGAGCGCGATAGTCGCGGCCCCTGGCGAGCATTGCTATCAGAGGATTTGTTTGGGAAGAGCGAGATCCGCCTGATTCGGGATTTCTCAGACTGTGCGTGAGCTACCAGGAGACCCCGATTCCAAGCGGATGTTGCCAATCTGATGTCGCGTGGTCGGCCGGAACGGGCTTCTTTGCTCGATGGTCGCCGCTCCGGGTGCGAGTTGCCCCAGCGAGAAGAAGTGGAGCGGGTGGTGCAGTATCGGTTGCACGAGCTTCGCGGGGGCCGTGGCGCGAAGGTGGATTCATCGGTGCGGAACTGGACCGAACGCACTTCTGCGTGACCAGGACGAGGGAGGGGTAGCTGTGCGTTTTGGTGATGAGGACGACATCGCGCGGGGCAAAGCGAATGCAGAAGTGATGGAGCTCGCTCGGAATCACTGCCTTCGTATGGAGTTCGAGCCTTGGGGTGGTCAAGGGATGCTTGAACTAATCTATGAGCTCCCCTTGAACATGCGCCGTATCAAGTGTGTGAAGGCGCATGGCTCGGGCGCGTCAGCGGTTTTCGGTCCGCTTGCACGTAGCTTCTACACTGAACACTGCATCGGCTGTTCGCTGCGGAAACCATCGGGGCGGCTCCCCACCCTCGCCGCCGCAGTAGAGAACGAGGAGCGCCAAGAGGCCGAAGCTGCGCGCCTAGCGTCTGAGCGAGATGCGGAGCGCGCTGAGGAACGTCGGCGGCGCTCACTGCGTCGCGGCGCGCTCAAGGCAACTGTGGACCCCGCGATGGCGAAGGTTCTCAGCGATCTGGACATCCTCGACACGGATGATGACGCCGACTCAGCAGAGCAGGCCGCGGCCGTACGGCGAGTTGCAGCGCTCGCCGAGAAGTCCCCTCAGATCTTCACCGATGACGTTGTGGAGGAGGCGGTCGGGCTCGTGCGCCGGGGGCACTCCAGAGTGCTCGGCCCCCTTCGTGTACTCGCGCGAGCGCGCAGTGAATGGCGGAGTGTTGTGGTTGACGCGGCGTTCGACGCGCTCGGCACAGGCTTTGCAGAAGATGCGGCGCGGGTACTTGTGCAGTTTCCGGACCAGGCGGAAGCAGCGCGATTCTCCGAGTCGGTTGTGCGCTCGCTTCTCTACGTCGCCTACGGCCCTCGCGCGGACAGCGTGGGCTTCACCGAGTCGCGAACATCTACTGACCCCGCGACGCTGAAGCTCGTCGTCGATAAGGCGACTGCGACGATGGCGATGGAGTTCGCGAAGATGCTTCCTGGACCTTCCGGAGCGTCTCCACTTCTGCTGCCGGGTGACGTGTCAAGAACGGACCCGGGGTCGAATCCGCAGTGGGACAGGGCGACCGCCGCGGCGGCCATTGGTCAGTTAGCGCTCTCGAGGGAGCCCGTCGCCGCGCAATTCGTGCCGCTTCTCATTCGGAACCTGCGAGTGAACGGGGACGAGCACGATCACTATCCACACGCCGCCGTCCAAAGAGCGGTCGGACTGTTCATTCTGCGCGGAGTGCGCGGGGCGGAGGAGGCGTGGGCGGCCGCCGCGGAGCATGTGTCGGAGGAGCAGCGCGAAGTCTTCTTCAAGGTGTGGTGGCACCTATCGCGGCTCTGCGATTCCGACCGTGGTTGGGGGAGCGGTGCGCCCACGCTGTCCGAAGTCGAGCGCAGCGAGCTCCGTGAGCGGGTATTTGCGACTTCGATACTGCGGGTCGATGGCAGCTGGGGATACGACGTCGCGCGTGCGGCCGCAGACATCATCTTCGATCTCGCGCGCGATGATCCGGGTTGGGCAACGGCGCATGTGGACGCGCTGTTGGGCGGCTTTCTTGCTGCGTTGACGGCGGCCGAGTCACCGCGCTCGCGAGTGCTGCTAATGGGCTCGGACGCGCCAGACCATCTCGCGCAGATCGAGTGGCAGTCACGGTCGATGGTCATGCGGTCAGCAGCGTCGATTCTTCTGAGTGCAGTCCAAGCCGCAGCGAAGGCGGAGCCTCAACCCATTCTCAGATCTGTGCTGCAAATGCTCAGTCTAGAACGGGAGGAGGATAGACCCATCGATGTGAGCTACCGGTTGCTGAGACTCGTCGGCGAGATCGGACGAGATGAAGGGGGGCAACCGGGAGTCCTCGCACGGCTTATCCCCGAGCTGTACACGTACCTGATGAACGGGTCGCCTGCGATGGTGGTCGCCGCGATTGGGGCATGGACCGAAGTTGCGTCACGTCATCCTCTCCCCACCCTGTTCGACGACCTTCTACCGGTCCTCATGCAGAACCAGTACGTCAGCGTGATTACCGCGTTGCTGGACAGCCTGCCCCGGTTGCGGATGGTCGACAGCGCACGCCGTGAGGGACTGAGGTACGCGCTCGAAATCTTGTCAACAAGTGCAGTCAGCGGAGCGAACGCGGGACTCGTGCGTCCAGGAATCGAGTGTGCTGCTCGGCTGATCCAGACGTTCCCGGAGGATCGTTCCGCCGCGGAGCGGCTGCTGTTGGCGACGGTGGTCAAGCTTCCCCCGCACGAGATCGATCAGCTTCTCCGTGTGAGCTGGTCGCCGGCTGCTCGGACGTCGGTTGAGTACGCCCGAATTCGTCTCGCGCGCGTCATCGACCAGAACTACAACTCTCCCTACAACCGGCGCTTCGACGAGGAGGAAGTGTCCTTGCTGGAATGTGGTCCCGGACTGCTCGGGCTCGAAGTCGCAGAGCTCCGGGCCGCGGCGTTATCGTTTGGGCCCGAACGTGTAGTTCGAGGGCTTCACATCGTTGAAGCTGCCTGGCGCGCAGGACGTGAATCGGACGCTCGCGTGCTGGCGGACGCTCTCGCATCGTCGATCCCCGAAACACCCGCGTTCACTCGTCAGCGCATTCTCCTAAATGCTGTGAGTTCTGCGCTTTCAGGGCAGTCGGCAGCTGACAGCGGGGAGCAAGAATTTGACGAAAACGGCTTCCCGTCGTTCCTCTACAACCTCCAACAGCAGACCGATGTCCGGGCCACTCTTAGAAGGGTCGTGGCCAGCGTCGGCACCACGGACCTTGCTGACGATGCTCGTGTGCTTCGAGAAACCGCCGCAACCCTGGCCGCAGGAACCCGGAGGGCGACCCCGACCGCTGCCTATTTGCGACTTGCGAGCGAGCTGTTCACGCTGGGCGGACAGCTACTTCTCCAGGAGAAAGCCGATCTGAACGATGCGCCCAACGATGTCCGTGGAGCGAAGCGTCGGTTGGTCCGCAGGACCGCGCGCTCCCTAGCGGAGCGTGTTAACACGGAGATGGACACGAATGATCCGCTCGCCGGGAGGCTCGCAGCAGAAGTCGCGGCTGTGCTCGCAAGTGACGACGAAACCGACCCCATCGAGCTTGTCCGTCGTTGGGCTGACATTCCTCTGCCCCTGGTAATCATCGAGGGCGCACCGCTCGCGGACCATGCACCGTGGGAACAAAAGTCGGAACGAGAACCAGACCCGGTCGCGGTGGCGATGATTTCTGTGGACAACCAACTGCTCACAGGTGCCGCAGTTTTGTCGCCCAACACCGTGTACCAGCTCGGCGTCGAGATGCATGTGGACGAGTGGCCGGACTGGGCCGATCGGCTCGACGTCGAGCTGGTCGGGGGCTTGTCTCCGAGCGAAATTTCGGTGCCCACGATGAATTGGACCCGACCCGACGACTTCGCTGGCGTCCTCTACGGGGAAGGTACCCTGGTGCTGCGGTTCTCGCTACCTGCAGGCCAACCCGCCCCACCGCTCGCCGTCGTTGCCAGTTGGTCAGGTAGGGGCGAACGTGGACTGCGGACGGCACGTCTGGACATCGCAGGCCACGCCCAGATCCGCTTGCGACCCTTCGATGCTTCCCGGGATGCCATGACGACGTATGACGTCGTTGACGAACGGCTACTCCACTTGTACTCCTCATTGCCTGCTGCCGGATACCTTGACGAGGAAGTGCAAGCGTTCTGTCGCTTGTTCACCGCAGTGTGTAGATCGGGCTTTCGCCTGACCTGGAACAAGAGCTATCGGCGAGGTACACAGGTCTCGGAGCGGAAGTTCCACGACGACCTCTTTGATGACCTCCTCTCTGACCCCGAACTAGAAGGTCGCGTGGAACGCGGCAGTCCACTCGGGCTGGGCTTCCTAGATATTCGCCACGACCGGATCACCGCCGAGCTGAAGGTCGAGCGCAAGACTGCGGCGACCGAGGAGTCAGCTCCGAAGTACATGGGCCAGACCACCCAGTACGCCGCCGCTGATGGTCGTCATTTGTCCATCCTTGCGATCTTGGATATGAGTCCGAAGGATCTTCCCATCGGCACACCAGAAAACTACCTGTTTTGGTTGAGGCCGGCTCTCCACGGCTTGGACAACTCGGAGGCGCCCTCACTGGTCGCCGTCATCATCGTGAACGGAAACATGCCGGTACCCAGCTCGTGGTCGAGGCGGAGGACACCGCGGGGAGAGTTCACTCCCTAGCGACTATCCCGCGCCAGCACTCAGCGAAGACTGCGAACCGAGATTCCGCCTGTTCGACGTGGTGATGCGCCAATGACGAATGTGACGGCGGCGAAATGTCGCGCGGGGCCCTCGGTACCGACCCAGCCGTACCGAGTGTGCCGATGGCTGGGCCACGCGAGCGTTGTGCCGACGGACACTATCGGCTCACGCGTGTACCCGACCGACTACGCGCAGCACGTCACCCGGTTCGAGGACTACGTCGCAGAAGGCTGAGCAGCTTCAGCGTCCACAACTTCAGCCTCGCGGCGCTTCGCGCGGAGCCTCACCAGATACTCGTCTCCGGCGGGAGTGAGCTTCCAGTAGATCGACTTGTCGGACGGTGGCCGCTTCTTTTCTCCGACCATGATCGCCCCAAGCGCCCGAAGCTGAACAATGATCGCACCCCATGTGCTGTCCGTGATGGTCGCCGACCCGCGAGAAAGGGATGGCCATCCTTCAAGGCGCTGCGTGTCATTGAACATGTGCGAGTTCCAGCGGTCGCGCAGTTCGGGCTCCGGAGCTTCATCAATCATGAATGGACCTAGGGTCTCGATCACTTCGTCCCACGTGTACGTCAGCTCCGCCGTTGCGTCGTAACGGTAGCCCTGGTCGTTTTCCCAGCCCTTCAAGTGGAACTCAAAGGAGACCTCGTCCACGCCGTGTTCGTACTCGAAGTTGAGCTCAGTCGGCTTTGCTCGCGCGGCTGCCTCTTCCTCGGCCTTCTCACGCTTGGCATCTGCGAGCGCTGCCTTCAACTCAGCAATCTGCGTCCGCACCTCGGGCGTCATCGCCTGATCGCCGCGCACCCATCCGGGCCGCGAGTTGCGCTTAATGGCTCGATTGAGACCACGCGAGACCACAGAACCGAGCTCCGCGGACGACGCATACTTCTTCACCATTCGCGACATAACTTTGGTTCGGAACGCTTCCAGCTTCTCGCGCGCATCCTTATCGAGTTCGGACTTGCCTGCAGGGATGTCATCAGGATTGCCGTGCACGAAACCCAGTACCGGAATGTCTGATGCCACCGCGTAGTCGTACTCCATCTCCGTGTAGCTGATTCCTTCGACGGAGACGGATCCGTAGCGCCCTCCCACGATGACAATGTAGTAATCGCACTCGTCGATGACCTCCTTGATGAGCGACCATTGGTCCTCATCCGCAGCCGGGAACATCTCCATGCCGGCAGGCAAGCAGTCCATCTCTAGGAGTGCCTGCATCACCTCGCGACGCTCTTCAACGAGATCGATATAGGTCGAGCTGACGAAGACTTGGTACTTGCGTTCCACGATGTCGACTGTATCGGCGGTGTCCGACACGGAGTCGGATGATGGGACGGGTTTCCGCCGGGATTTCCTGTTCGTCTCCCCGGCAGACGCGCGCGATCCCTGTGCTTGACTGGTGGGCCCCGTGGGGCTCGAACCCACGACCCGCGGATTAAAAGTCCGATGCTCTACCGACTGAGCTAGAGGCCCGTGGCATCCACCCTACCGGCGCTCGAGGGGTGCCCGCGTCCGCGGACAGCCCGATGCCCGGCCCTGCGCATGGGCCCCGCGCCCGCGGACAGCCCGACGCCCGGCACCGCGCACGGCTCGCCCCGCGGCCGCACACAGCCGTGCCTCGCATCGCGCACGGGCCCCGCCCCGCGGCCGCAGCCACCGACCAGCGCCCTCACCGCCGCCCGCGCGCCACGACCCAGAACAGGTACGCCCCGCCCACCACGCCGGTGAGGAGCCCCACCGGGATCTGCAACGGGGCCAGCGCGCGCTGCGCGATCACGTCGGCGACGAGCAGCACGGTTGCACCGGTCACGGCCGACGCGAGAAGCGGGATGCCGCCCGACCCGGTCACCCGACGCGCGAGCTGCGGGGCGGCGAGGGCCACGAAACCGATGGGGCCGGCGACGGCGGTCGCGGTGCCGGTGAGGAGCGCGGCGATCACGATGAGGAACAGGCGGACGCGCCCGAGTCGCACACCCAGCGCCCGCGCGGTGTCGTCGCCGAGTTCGATCGCGCGGAAGTCGCGGTGCACCACTGCGATGCCGACGGCGAGCACTCCGACCGAGAGGGCGAGCGTGACGACATCGGCCCCGGAGGTGGCGGCGAGACTGCCGTAGAGCCACTGGCTCGCGTTGCGGGCGATCTCGAGAGGTGCCCGGGTGAGGAGGTAGTCGTTCACCGCGGACAGGAGGATCGCGAGGGCGATGCCCGCCAGGATCGTGCGCTCCTTCGACACCCCCGCGCTCCGCGCGATCAGCATCACGACCGCGACGGTCAGCAGTCCGCCGATCCACGCGCCGGGCGCGGGCGAGGCGGTCGGCGCGATGAGGGTCAGGCCGATCAGCGCGCCCGTGGCCGACCCCGCGCTGAATCCCACGATGTCGGGGCTCGCGAGCGGGTTCCGCGCGAGCGTCTGGAACACCGCCCCCGCCAGCCCCAGCGCCGCCCCGATCAGCAGCGCGGCCGCGACGCGCGGCATCCGCATGCCCAGGACGACTAACGTCGTGCGCGCATCTCCGGTCCCTTGCAGAGCGGATGCCACCTCGGCCGGCGACGCCTGGAACGAGCCGGTCAGCACGCCGACGACCGCCGCAGTCAGGCCCACGACGAGCGTGAGCGCGATCGCGACCCCGTAACGGACGCGACGGCGGGAACGTACGCGGTGCACGGCGGAGCTCACGACGTCTTCTTCCTCAGCACGAGCCACAGCAGAAGGGGCGCGCCGAGGAACGCGGCGACGATCCCGGCCTCGACCTCGGCGGGGATCGCGATCACGCGCCCGATCACATCGCTCGCGAGGGTGAGCGTCGCGCCGGCCAGGGCGGCGAGGGGGAGCTGGGCCCGCAGGTCGGCCGGCCCCACCCGGCGCACGACGTGCGCCACGAGCAGACCGATGAAGGCGAGCGGGCCGGCGGCCGAGGTCGCGACGGCGCACAGCAGCGTGATCGCGGCACCGGATGCCACCAGCACCAGCGCGGGCGAGACGCCCAGTGAACGTGCCAGGTCGGCGCCCAGACGCAGCTGGTCGAGACCGCGCGCGACGGCGACCGCCAGCACGAGGCCGACGACCGCGAGGGGGAGGAGCTGCAGCGCGACACCGGGATCGCGGCGCTCGAACGAGCCCACGGCCCAGAAGCGGAACGAGTCGAACGTGTCGTCGTCGGCGAGCGTGATGATGCGCACGACGGCGCTGAGACACGCGCTCAGCGCGATCCCGGCCAGGACCAGCCCCACCGTGCCGGAGCGTCCGCTCGGGCGTGCCGCGAGGTACACCGCAGTGGCCGCGGCGGCCGCACCGACGAAGGCGAACCACACGTACCCGCTCGCGGTGCCGACGCCGAAGAACGCGATCGCCACGACGATGCCCACCGCGGCGCCCGCGTTCACCCCGAGCAGGCCCGGATCGGCCAGCGGGTTCCGCGTTGCCGCCTGGATCAGCACACCGGCGACGCCGAGCGCGGAGCCCACAAGCAGCGCCGTGAGGGTGCGGGGGAGTCGGAGGTCATGCACGATGACGCCCGTGGCATCCCGTCGCTCCGAGAACAGGGCGGCGATGACGTCGGGAAACGCGAGGGGACGGGATCCGACCGCCAGGCTGGCGATGACGATCAGCGCGAGCAGCGCCAGGATCGCCACCGTCGCGACCACCGTGCGCACGTGCCGCCGCTGCCGCCGGGCAGCGACGAGCGTCGCCGCGGGAGGAGCTCCCACGTCATTCAGCGGCATATAGCTAAGGCTAACCTAACTGCATGGCATCCCTTCGTTTCCCGTCTCCCCGCTCACGTTCCCGAGGTCGGCTGGCCTCGGCCGCCGCAACCGTCGGCGTGCTCATCGCGCTCGCCGGCTGCGCCTCCGCCGCTCCCGCCCCCGCCCTCCCCGACGCGGAGGCCGGGTCCACCGGCGAGTGGGTCGTGGCGCGCGACCTCGAGCCGGGCATGGGGTCGAGCGAGGCCGACGGTGTCTTCCCCCGCGCGGTGACGCACTTCGCGGGAACGACCGAGATCCCCGCCGCCCCCACGCGGATCGCCGTCGTCTCGACCGGACAATTGGATGCCGTCCTCACCCTCGGCGAGGTCCCCGTGGCCGCGACGCGGGCGGAGAACAGCGGGCTGGTGCCGCAGTACCTGCGCGATGCGTTCGCCTCGGATGCGGCGCAGCTCGACGCGATGGCCGACATCGGCGAGCGGACCGAACCCGACCTCGAGGCGATCGCCCAGGCTGACCCCGATCTCATCCTCGTCAACTCCACGCGGGGCACCGAGATCTTCGATGCGCTGTCCGCCATCGCGCCGACGGTGGTCACCAAGGGCAACGGCGTGAACTGGAAGAGCGACTTCCTCCTCATCGCCGACGCACTCGGCCAGGAGGGCGACGCTCGCGCCGACCTCGACGCCCTGCAGTCCGACAGCGGCGCCTTCGCTCAGACGCTTCCGGCGGAGGCGCCGACGGTCTCGTTCCTCCAGTCCACCGGAGACCGCACGCGCATCATGGGCGTCCCGTCCTTCGCGGGCGGTCTCGCGCAGGACCTCGGCCTCGCTCGACCGGAATCCCAGCGGTTCGACGAGACCTCGCAGGACGTCAGTGCCGAGCAGCTCGACCTCGCGGACGCCGACCACGTCTTCTACGCGGGAACCGGTCAGGGGGTGACGTTCATCGAGTCCGCCCCGCTCTGGTCGACGCTGAGCGCGGTCACCGACGGCCGCACGACGACGGTCGACTTCGACCCGTGGTTCATGAACGCCGGTCCTACCGCAGCGCGCCTCGTCCAGGACGAGATCGTGCGCGTGATCGGCGGCTGAACGCACAAAGAGCGAGCGCCGGACCCCCTCGCCTGGGGTCCGGCGCTCGCCGTCAGGTCCGATCAGTCAGTGATCGGTCCGGACATGTGAGATCACATGGCCGGGGGCATCAGCACCGAGTCGATGAGGTACACGGTGGCGTTGGCCGTCTGCACGCCACCGCAGATGACGTTGGCGTCGTTGACCTTGATCGAGTCGCCCGAGCCCGAGACGGTGACGTCCTGGCCCTCGACCGTGGTGTGCGTGCCGTCGATCGCGTCCGGAGCGATCTGGCCGGGGACCACGTGGTACGTGAGGATCTTGGTCAGGAGGTCGGAGTCGGTCTTCAGGGTGTCGATGGTCGCGGAGTCGATCTTCGCGAACGCGTCGTCGACCGGAGCGAAGACCGTGAACTCGCCACCGTTGAGGGTGTCGACCAGGTTCACGTTGGGGTTGAGCTGGCCGCTGACCGAAGCCGTGAGGGTCTTCAGGAGCGGGTTGTTCGAGGCGGCGACGGCGACCGGGTCAGCGGCCATGCCCTCGACCGAACCGGCGCCCGAGGGAACGGCGGCGGCGTAGTCGGCGCAACCGGGGCCCACGAGGTTGGCGGCCGGGTCCATCATGCTCGACGTCGCCGAGGGCGACGCGGCCATGGAAGGAGCGGTGGACTCCTCGGTGGTTCCGCCGGCGGTGGTGGAGCCACCCGAACATGCGGTGAGAGCGAAGGCCGAGCCCAGGACGAGGGCGAGACCGGCGACGACAGGCTTCTTGTTCTTCAGCATGACATTCCTCCGAAATCGTTCGGACCGCGGCTGCGACCCGTTTAGGACACCCCGGTGCGGGGGGCGGTTCGCCGTGTTGCGGCGTACACAGGGTCTTCGGGACCCCCTCCCGATCGGATTGCGGATTGTTGCGAGCCGGGGTCGAATCGGTGCCTGCATTGGCGATAAAGCCCAGGTCAAACGCCCATAAATATTCTCCGGAATATTTTCTGGGATGCCGCCTGGCGGTCGTGGGAGCCCCGGTGGGGCAGGGAAGAGTCACGGTTGCGTACCTCATGCGCGCCACGCGCGCGCGAGGAAGGGAAGTCCTCTGCGCGTGCGGCATGCTGGAGTGCATGGTGATCGACGGTTTCTCTCTCCCCGAGGATGGGGCGGACCACGTCGACCACGTCGGAGAATTGCTGCAGAAGGTCGCCACGGGCGACCGCACCGCGTTCGCCGAGCTGTACGACACCCTGTCGGCTCGCGCGTTCGGTCTCATCCTGCGGGTGCTCGTCGACCGGTCGCAGAGCGAAGAAGTGCTCCAGGAGGTGTTCCTGGAAATCTGGCAATCCGCCGCGCGCTTCACTCCGAACAAAGGTCAAGGACGCTCGTGGGTTCTCACGATCGCTCATCGACGGGCTGTCGACCGCGTGCGGTCGTCGCAGTCGAGTGTCGATCGGGACGTGCGCGCGGGCTTCCGGGATCTGGACGTCGCATACGACGATGTCTCTGAGAAAGTAGAACTCAAGATCGAAGGGCGGCGCGTCGTCGATGCACTCGCGACGCTTCCCGAAGCCCAGAGAGAAGCGCTCACGCTGGCCTATTTCGGTGGGTACAGCCAAAGTGAGATCGCTACCCTCGTCGGGGCGCCGCTCGGCACGGTCAAGACCAGGATGCGCGACGGATTGTCGCGCTTGAGAATCGAGATGGGGGTGGACAAGTGAACGAGAGGGATTTCGCCGACCTCGCTGCCGGTCACGCGCTGAATGCGCTCTCCGATGCAGATGAACGCGCGTACCAGGAGGCTCTCGCGGGCAACCCGCACTGGTCCTCCCACGTTCGGGATGCCGCCGACGCGGTCGCCGCGATCGCGGACACCGTCGTGCCGGTCGAACCGCCGGCATCCGTCCGCGCCTCACTGATGGCGCGGATCACCGACCTCCCGCAGGTCGGCGCGTCCGAGCCCGAGCCCGAGCGCAACTCAGCCGACCTCGAGGACTACGCCGCCGCGGGTCCCGCCCCGGTCGAACCGGAGCTCGAAGCCGTGGCCGTCGGGCCCTCGGCCGGGTCCGGCTGGGGTCTGCGTCGCTGGTTCACGCTCGCCGCGTCGATCGTCGCCGTCCTCGTGCTCGGCTTCGGTGCCGTCACGATCGGTCAGCAGCTCACTCGACCGGCATCGCTGGTGGCGCTCGAGCAGGTCACCACGGCCCCCGACGCACAGTCCGCGACGGCGACGACGACCGACGGTGCCGTCGTGACGGCGCACTGGTCGGCATCCACCGGTCAGAGCGTCCTCGTGACCGACAAGATGTCGGCCCTGCCGAGCGACAAGACGTACGAACTGTGGTTCGTGCGGGACGACACGGCCATCGCCGCCGGGATCTTCACGACGGATGCCGACGGCAAGGCGACCGCGGTCCTCCAGGGCGAGTTCCACTCGGGCGATGTCATCGCCGTCACCGTGGAACCCGCCGGCGGATCGCCCGACGGAACGCCGAGTTCGGCACCCGTCGTCGCGGTGGCCACGGCCTGAACGGACGATCGCTCCGGCCCGGGGCTCGGCGCTCACGCTCTAGCCTGGAACGATGAGCGATTCCCCTCGCGAATTCCACAAACCTGTCCGGCGCCCGGCGGAGCTGTTCGATCGGCTGTTCGCGGCCGACGACCCGGCCGAGGTCTCCCGCGTCGCGCACAGCACCGCCCAGGCTCTCCTGTCCCGCGTGCGCGCCGACCCCACGGTCGACGTCGTCGAGCGGCTCGTGGCGTTCACCGACGACCACGGCATCGACGACATCGCCGAGCTGTGGTCGCGTTCGCCCGCCCGGTCACTCCCCGGTGCGCTGTGGCGGCTGTATCTGCTGCAGCTCATGATCCACGACGACGCCGCCACCGCCGCGCTGCTCTTCGAGCGTGGCCGAGCGGAGATGGCGACAGTCGACCCGGTCGTCGTCGGCGCGCCCGCCCCCGCCGGGCCCGAAGAGCTGGTGCAGCTCATCGACACGATCCTGCGCGGGCTCTTCGAGGGCGACTTCGCCGTCGCTCTCGAGCGGGCAGCGGCGTTCTGCCGCGTGCAGGCGACGGGCGCCACCCACCTCGCCGACGACTACGAGAACACCGAGTCCGAGCGCGCGACGGCGCTGACCACGCGGGCGTTGCGTCTGTCGACGTACGCCGACGATCTCGCGGCCGCCGCCGCTCTGTGGCGCCGCGACGCGCTGACCTGACGCGCCGCCGACTGTCCAGGACGCGCCGCCGCGGGGGAGACCACTCCGGCGTGTCCCGGACACTCGGCGATGTCGGGCGACGCCCGGGAAGAGAAAGTGCCGGGCCGCAGAACGCCTCTCGGCGCAAGGCCGCTCATAGCGGCAGAAGATGGAGCCCGGGGTTACTGCGGCCCGGCTAGGGAAGTGTAACAAGAGCGCGCCTGGAGCATTCCCTCCGGCGAGGTGGTTGACGCGACCCGGGCGTGTCGATACGAGGGCATAGGGTCGATCCATGGCTTGGCGTTTCGCTCTCGTGATCGACCCCGTGGCATCCGACATCCGGCGAGACGACTTCTCCGACACGCTCGCGGTGATCGATCCGGACGGCCCCGCCCTGCGCGTCGGCGACCTCAGCGCGCAGCGCGGCGACGGGGTCTTCGAGTCCCTCGGCGTGGTCGACGGCCACCCGCAGGAAGTCGGCCCCCACCTCGCGCGACTGGCGCACTCCGCGGGGCTCTGCGACCTTCCGGAGCCGAACCTCGACCAGTGGCGCGCCGCGATCGACCGGGCGGCCGCCGAGGCGCCCGCGGGCGAGAGCGTCATCAAGCTGATCCTCAGCCGCGGCGTCGAGCACGGCCCCGCACCCACCGCGTGGCTCACCCTCGCCGACGCGCCCGACAACGCGCGCTCGCGCACGGAGGGCGTGCGGATCGCCGCGCTCGACCGCGGTTACGCGCTCGACGTCCCCGCCCGGGCGCCGTGGCTGCTCCTGGGCGCCAAGACGCTGTCGTACGCGGTGAACATGGCCGCCATCCGCGAGGCGAAGAGGCGCGGAGCGGATGACGCGGTGTTCGTCACCAGCGACGGGTTCGTGCTGGAGGCGCCCACGGCATCCATCGTCCTCCGCTTCGGCGGCCGGTTCGTCACCCCCACACCCAACGCCGGCATCCTGCACGGAACGACGCAGCTGAGCCTCTTCGCCCACCTCGAGCAGCGCGGCTTCGAGACCGCGTACGAGACGGTGCCGGTGTCGGATCTCGGCCGAGCGGATGCCGCGTGGCTGCTGTCGAGCGTCCGGCTCGCCGCGCCGATCTCCGCGGTCGACGGCGAAGCGAAAGCCGTCGACCACGCTTTCACCGACGAGCTCAACGCCTACCTGCTCTCGCCGCGCGACTGAGCGCGGAGACGACGATGGCCCCGCCGGAGCGGGGCCATCGCGCGGGGGAGCGGGTGCTTACCCGAAGCGTCCCGACACGTAGTCCTCGGTCGCCTGGACCGTGGGGGCGGTGAAGATCGCCGAGGTGTCGTTGTACTCGATGAGCTTGCCCGGCTTGCCGGTGCCGGCGATGTTGAAGAACGCCGTCTTGTCGCTCACGCGGGACGCCTGCTGCATGTTGTGCGTCACGATGACGATCGTGTACTGATTCTTCAGCTCGGAGATGAGCTCCTCGATCGCGAAGGTCGAGATCGGGTCGAGCGCGGAGCACGGCTCGTCCATCAGCAGGACGTCGGGCGAGACGGCGATCGCGCGGGCGATGCACAGACGCTGCTGCTGACCGCCGGAGAGGCCGCCGCCCGGCTTGTCGAGACGGTCCTTGACCTCGTTCCACAGGTTCGCGCCCTGCAGCGACTTCTCGACGAGCGCGTCGCCGTCGCTCTTGGAGAGGCGCTTGTTGTTGAGCTTCGCGCCGGCCAGGACGTTCTCGCGGATCGACATCGTCGGGAACGGGTTCGGGCGCTGGAACACCATGCCGACGTGACGACGCACGAGCACGGGGTCGACGCCCGGGCCGTAGAGGTCGTCGCCGTCCACCAGCACGCGGCCCTTGACGTGACCCCCGGGGATGACCTCGTGCATGCGGTTCAGCGTGCGGAGGAAGGTGGACTTGCCGCAGCCGGACGGACCGATGAAGGCCGTGACGGTGCGGGGCTGGATGTCGATGGAGACGCCTTCGACCGCGAGGAAGTCGCTGTAGTAGACGTTGAGGTCTTCGACCTCGATGCGCTTGGACACGGATACCTTCCTGGGGTCAACGCGCCTTCGGTGCGAACACCGAAGCCACGATGCGGGCGATCAGGTTGAAGATGACGACGAGGACGACGAGCAGGAACGCCGCTCCCCAGGCCTGGGCCTGGGAGGCGTCGATGTCCTGCCCCGGGAAGCTGTACGCGGTGTACGCCATGACGGGGAGGGTCTGCATCGGACCGTCGAACGGGTTGGAGTTGAAGTTGTCGGTGAAGCTGGCGGCGATGAAGATCGGCGCGGTCTCGCCGACGACGCGGGCCACGGCCAGCACGACACCGGTGATGATGCCGCTCGCCGCGGTCCGGAGGACCACCTTCACGATCGTCGCCGAGCGCGGCACGCCCAGGGCGAGCGACGCTTCGCGGAGGTCGGCGGGGACCAGGCGCAGCATCTCCTCGGTGGAGCGGATGACGATCGGGATCATCAGCACGCACAGGGCGATGGATGCCGAGAACCCGGAGAAGGCCTTCGGTCCGACGATCAGCGCGAAGAACGAGAACGCGAACAGACCGGCGACGATCGAGGGGATGCCGGTCATGACGTCGACGAGGAACGTGATGGTGCGTCGCAGCGGGTTGGTCGGCAGGGCGTACTCGACGAGGTAGACGGCCGCGAGCACACCGATCGGCACCGAGATCAGCGCCGCGATACCCGTGATGATGAGCGTTCCGACGATCGCCTGGAGAGCGCCGGGAGTTGCGACGACCGCGAGCGTGTCGGGGTCGAAGGCGCTGCCGCCGGTCTGGGTGATGAAGTTCCAGTTCACGACCGCGAGGCCCTTGGACACCACGGTCCACAGGGTCGAGATGAGCGGCGCCACGGCGAGGAGGAAGGCGGCCGTGACGAGGCCGCGGACGACGCGGTCGACGGCCTTGCGGCGGCTCTCGACGATCGAGGAACCGATGGCGATCGCGATCAGGTACAGCAGCGCGGTGAGGATCAGCCAGCTCGGCAGATGGAAGCCGCCGATGAGGAACTGCACGCCGGCGACCAGCACCGCGACGCCGACGAGCATCGCCGGCTCGACGTAGCGGGGGAGCTGTCCGCTGGTGAGCGCGAGGGGCGTCGACGCCGACGAGGCGGCGGACGGGGCCTTGGTGGTGGTCACGAGCGCTTCCCCTTCTTGCGACCCTTCGCCCCCGGGCCGGTCGCGCTGATGATGTAGCGGGCCAGGATGTTCACCGCGAGCGACACGACGAACAGCATCAGACCGGTGCCGATGAGCGCCGAGCGCTGCAGGTCGGTCGCGATCGGGAAGTTCAGCGCGATGTTGGCGGCGATCGTCTGCGAGTTGTACCCGTCGGTGAGGATCAGCACCGAGTAGATGAGGCTGGGGGAGATGATGAGCGCGATGGCCATCGTCTCGCCGAGGGCGCGACCGAGGCCGAGGAGCGTGGCCGAGACCATGCCGCTGCGCGCGTAGGGGAAGACCGACAGGCGGATCATCTCCCAGCGGGTGGCGCCGAGGGCCAGGGCCGCCTCCTCGTGCAGGCGCGGGGTCTGCAGGAAGATCTCGCGCGTGATCGAGGTGACGATCGGGAGGATCATCACCGCGAGCACCACGGATCCGGTGAGGAGCGTCGACCCGGTGCTCGACGGCGAGCCGGCGAACAGCGGGATCCACCCGAAGTAGGTGTTCAGGAACTCGCCCAGCGGGATGAGCAGCGGGCGCATCACGATGATGCCCCACAGGCCGAAGACGATCGAGGGGACGGCCGCGAGCAGGTCGACGATGTAGCCGAGCGCTCCGGCGATCCGCCGCGGGGCGTAGTGCGAGATGAACAGCGCGATGCCGATCGCCACCGGGGTGCCGAGCACCATGGCGATGAGCGCCGCCCAGATGCTTCCCCACAGCAGCGGGCCGACGTACTCCCAGAAGTTCGTCCAGGAGCCGTTCTGGTAGCCGGCGAGGTCGCCCTGCGACCAGTCGCCGGTGATCGCGGGAAGGCCCTTGATGATCAGGAAGATCGCGACACCCGCGAGGATGATCATGATCGAGATCGAGGCCGTCATCGACAGGCCGAGGAAGACGGTGTCTCCCGCGCGGCGCTTGCCGACGATCGTGGAACGGTCCCCGGCCGGGGGAGCAGAGACGGTGTCAGCCACGGCTGACCTCGTTCTCGGCAATGGTCATGGTGTGCTCCTCGGGTCGGGATTCTCTCTGAGGATGATCGGGCTCAGCGGAAGCGTCGACGCGCACGTCGACGCTTCTGATCAGCCCGAACCGGCCCGCACCGAGGTGCGGACCGGTTCGGATCCGAGAGATGTTTACTTGATCGCCTCGAGCGTCTTCGCGGCGTCCGCGAGGACCGACTCGGGGAGCGGTGCCGAACCGGCGTTCTTCGCGGCGACCTGCTGGCCGAGCGAGCTGGTGATGAAGCCGAGGTACGACTTCACGAGTTCGGCCTGCTTGGTGTCCTTGAACTCGGTGCAGGTGATGGCGTACGAGACCAGCGGGATCGGGTAGGTCTCGGCGGTCAGCTTGGTGTAGTCGAACTTCTTCGACAGGTCACCGGCGACGCCGTTGTCGGCGTCGACGGCCGCGGCCTCGAAGGTCGCCGTGACGGCCTCGGGGCTGAAGGGGATCGCGGTGCCGTCGACGACGATCGCAACCGACTTCAGGTCGCCCACGGCCGAGTGGTCGGCGTAGCCGATGGTGCCGGAGCCCGCCTTGACGGCCTCGACGACACCCGAGCCACCCTTCTGCTTCGACACGTTGCCCTCGATCGGCCAGTCCTTGCCCGCGGGCGAGGTCCAGACCGACGACTGCGTCGCGGCGAGGTAGTTGGTGAAGTTCTGGGTCGTGCCCGAGCCGTCCGAACGCGCGACGGTCGTGATGGGACCGGCGGCGAGGGCCGTGCCGTTGTCGGCGGTGATGGCCGGGTCGGACCAGTCGGTGATCTGCAGCGCGAAGATCTTGGCGATGGTCTCGCCGCTGAGCTTGAGCTCGGTCACGCCGGGGATGTTGAAGATGATCGCGACACCGTCGAGGTAGATCGGGATGTTCACGCCACCGTCGGTGCAGAGGGCCTGCGACTGCGTGGTCTGGTCGGCGTTGAGGGGCGAGTCGGAGCCCGCGAAGTCGTACGCGCCGCTGAGGAAGTTGGTGACACCGCCACCGGAGCCCTGCGACTTGTCGTAGTTGATCGTCACACCCTTGGCGGTGGCGTTGTAAGCGCTGGTCCACGCGGCCTGGGCGTTGGCCTGGGCGCTGGATCCACCGGCGGTGATGGTGCCGGCGAGGTTGGGGTCGATCGTGAACGCCACGTCGGAGGAGGTGGCGGAGGGGGAGGACTCCGTGGTGCCGCCGGTGCTGGAGGAGCAACCGGCGAGGGCGAGAGAGGCCACGGCGGCCACGGTGCCCAGCTGGGCGAGTCGGGAGAGCTTCACTATGTGAATCCTTCGCATGTCGGGGACACGAACCCGGTGCAGGGTTCTCCCGCACGCTAAACACCGACTCTTACCAAAGTGCGTTGCACGGGTGAACGGAAGGTGAACCGGTGCGGCCGTTCCGGGGTGTTTTCCTGGCGTGTGTACGCTTCATCCCCGTGACGACCCCCGCGTTTTCCGGCCAAGAGCTGCTCGACCGTACGAGTGCCGCCGCATCGCCGCGCACGCTGATCGACATCCTGGCAGAGGTGGCCGCACGGCATCCAGAGGCCTCCGCCATCGACGACGGCTCGGGTGCCCTCAGCTACCGCGAGCTGCTCGCGCGCGTCTGGCGTACCGCGGCGTCGCTGCACGAGGCCGGTGTGCGCCGGGGCGACCGGGTCGGCGTCCGGATGCCGTCGGGCTCGAAGGAGCTGTACGTCTCGATCCTCGCCGTGATGGCGGCGGGCGCCGCCTACGTGCCGGTGGATGCCGACGACCCCGATGAGCGCGCCCGTCTCGTGTTCGGCGAGGCCGGGGTGAGAGGCATCATCGCCGGCGACGGCGAGTTCGTCGCAGCCGGCGACGCGCTCGTGCGTCTGTACGACGGGGACGCACCGCACCCCAGCACCAACGCCGTCCCGATCGTCGCGCCGCCGACGGTCGACGACGACGCCTGGATCATCTTCACGTCGGGCTCGACCGGGGTGCCCAAGGGCGTGGCCGTCACGCATCGTTCGGCCGCGGCGTTCGTCGAGGCCGAGGCGCGCCTGTTCCTGCAGGGCGACCCCCTCGGCCCGGGCGACCGCGTGCTCGCCGGTCTCTCGGTCGCCTTCGACGCGTCCTGCGAGGAGATGTGGCTGGCGTGGGGGCACGGCGCCTGCCTCGTCCCCGCGCCGCGCTCGCTCGTGCGCTCGGGCGAGGACCTCGCACCCTGGCTGCTGCGTCAGGGCATCTCCGTCGTCTCCACCGTGCCCACCCTCGCGGCGATGTGGCCGGCGGACTCGATCGAGAACGTGCGCCTGCTGATCTTCGGCGGCGAAGCCTGCCCGCCCGAGCTCTCGGCCCGCCTCGTCGCCGAGGGCCGTGAGGTCTGGAACACGTACGGCCCCACCGAGGCCACGGTCGTCGCGTGCGCCGCGCCGCTGGACGGAACCCTGCCGGTGCGCATCGGCCTCCCGCTCGACGGGTGGGCGCTCGCCGTCGTCGACGCCGAGGGGCAGCCCGTCGCCGAGGGCGAGGTCGGCGAACTGATCATCGGGGGCGTGGGCCTCGCCCGCTACCTGGACCCGGCGAAAGATGCCGAGAAGTACGCGCCGATGCCGACCCTCGGGTGGGAGCGGGCCTACCGCTCGGGCGACCTCGTCCGCTTCGAGAGCGCGGGGCTCGTCTTTCAGGGGCGCGCAGACGACCAGGTGAAGGTCGGCGGGCGCCGCATCGAGCTGGGCGAGGTGGAATCGGCGCTGCAGGACCTGCCGCAGGTGCACGCCGCGACCGTCGCGGTGCGCACGACCGAGGCCGGGGTGCCGATCCTCGTCGGCTACCTCGTGATGGAGGAGGGTGCGGAGCTGGACCGCGCCGCCGCGCGTGCCGCGCTCGCCGAACGTCTCCCCGCCGCGACGATCCCGTTGCTCGGGGTCGTCGACGAGCTGCCCGTCCGCACGTCCGGAAAGGTCGACCGGGCGGCACTGCCGTGGCCGCTCCCGGGCGTCGACGCCCCCGCCCCGACCGACTTCTCGACCGACGAGATCTGGCTCGCCGAGCAGTGGCAGGCGGTGCTCGGCCTGCCCGTCACCGAGCGCAAAGCCGACTTCTTCGACCTCGGCGGCGGCTCGTTGGCGGCGGCGCAGCTGGTCTCGCGCATCCGCACGCGCGTTCCGGAGTTCTCGGTCGCCGACATCTACGACGTGCCCCGCCTCGGGGCGATGGCCAAGGCCCTCGGCCCGCAGCTCACGGACGACGCCCCGGCGGCGTTCCACCGGCCGACGCCGACGCCCCGGGCGACGCAGTGGGTGCAGACGCTCCTCGGCGCCCCGCTCTTCATCCTCTCGGGGGTGCGGTGGCTGTTGTACCTCCTCACCGCGTCGGCGATCCTTCAGCTCGTCCCGGGCTTCGAGGTGCTGCCGTCCGTGCCCTGGCCCGTGCTCCTGGTCGGGCTCGTCGTGTTCGCCACGCCGTTCGGCCGCATGGCGATCGCCGTCGCCTCGGCCCGGCTGCTCCTGGCCGGGGTCCGCCCCGGCGACTACCCCCGCGGCGGTGGCGTGCACGTGCGCCTGTGGCTGGCCGAGCAGATCGCCGCCCAGGTGGATGCCGTCGGGCTCGCCGGCGCACCGTGGGTGTCGTACTACGCCCGTGCCCTGGGGGCCCGGATCGGTCGCAACGTCGACCTTCACGCGCTGCCCCCGGTGACCGGCATGCTCGTGGTCGGCGACGGCGCCTCGATAGAACCCGAGGTCGACCTCACCGGCTACTGGATCGACGGAGACCTCGTGCGCATCGGCGAGGTGCGGATCGGGAGCGAGGCCACGGTCGGGGCGCGCTCCACCCTGGCCCCGGGCACCCGCATCGGGCGACGGGCGGAGATCGCGCCGGGATCCGCGGTGTTCGGGCGCGTCAAGGCCGACCAGTCCTGGGCCGGCTCTCCGGCCGTCCGCGTCGGGGGCACCGCGAAGGGCTGGCCCACCGAACGGCCGTCCGCTCCCACGCGCTGGCTGTGGGCGTACGCGTCCTCCGCCCTGCTCCTCGCGCTTCTCCCACTGCTGTCGTTCGCCGTCGGGGGACTCGTCGTCGCACAGGGCATGCGGGATGCCGACTCCCTCGCCGCCGCGGCAGGGGCCGCCTTCGCGTGGCTGGTGCCCGGCGTCGCCGTCACCGGCCTGGTGTTCGCGGCATCCGTCGTCCTGCTCGTCCGGCTGTTCTCGATCGGTCTCGTCGAGGGCACGTTCCCCGTGCGCAGCCGCGTCGCGTGGCAGGCGTGGACGATCGAGCGGCTGCTGGACTCGGCGCGCACGATTCTCTTCCCCCTTTACTCGAGCCTCTTCACCCCCGTCTGGCTGCGGATGCTGGGCGCCCGCGTGGGCCGGGACGTGGAGGCATCCACGGTCCTCCTCCTGCCGACGATGGCGCGCATCGAGGACGGGGCCTTCCTCGCCGACGACACGATGGTGGCGTCGTACGAACTGCGCGCCGGGTGGCTGCGCGTCGGCTCGGTGCGCATCGGCAAGCGGGCGTTCCTCGGCAACTCCGGCATGGCGGCGCCCGGTCACCGCGTGCCGCGCGACGGTCTCGTCGCCGTGCTGTCGGCGGCGCCGCTGAAGGCCAAGCCCGGCTCGTCGTGGCTCGGCTCGCCCGCCGTGCGGCTACGGCGCCTCTCGGCCACCGGTGACGAGTCCCGCACGTACAACCCCGGCCCGGGGCTGCGTCTGGCGCGCACGCTCTGGGAGCTGGGCCGTTTCGTCCCCGTGGTCGTGACGTGCGCGATCGGGCTCGGCGTGCTGTTCGCGCTCGCCGGGCTGTGGGAGACGACGGGGCCCGTGTGGACGCTGTTGCTCTCCGGGCTCGTGCTGCTGCTCGCCGGCGCGGTCGCCGCGGCCGTCTCCACCGCGGCGAAGTGGGCGATCGTCGGCGTCATCCGGGCGGGGGAGCAGCCGCTGTGGTCGAGCTTCGTCTGGCGCACCGAGGTGTCGGACACGTTCACAGAGATGGTCGCGGCGCCGTGGTTCGCGCGCGCCGCCGCCGGCACCCCGGCGCTCGCGATCTGGCTGCGGAGCCTGGGCGCCCGCATCGGACGCGGCGTGTGGTGCGAGAGCTACTGGCTGCCCGAGCCTGATCTGGTCACTCTCGGCGACGCATCGACCGTCAACCGCGGGTGCGTCGTCCAGACCCACCTTTTCCATGATCGAATCATGAGTATGGACACCGTCGAGCTCGAACCCGGTGCGACCCTCGGGCCGCACAGCGTGGTGCTGCCCGCATCGACGCTCGGGGCGCACGCGACCGTCGGGCCCGCCTCGCTCGTGATGCGGGGCGAGACCGTCCCGGTCGGCTCGCGGTGGAGCGGCAACCCCATCGGCCCCTGGCGCGCGGTAAAGGTGCGCGCGTACCAGTCGACCACGTGAGCGGCGTCGACCCGTACGCCCCGCAGAGCGGCGACGCCGGCTACGACGTGGCTTCGTACGACCTCACCCTCGACTACCGCGTCCGCACGAACCGCCTGCAGGGGACGGCGGTCATCGCGGCCGTCGCCGCCGAGGACCTGACGACCGTGGTCCTCGATCTCGTCGGGCTCCGCGCGGCGCGCGTCCGCGTCGGTGGTGCTCCCGCGCGGTTCTCGGCCGCGGCCGGGAAGCTGCGGGTGGCGGCGCCCCGGCCGATCACGGCGGGGGAGACGTTCGAGGTCGAGGTGGCCTACGCGGGTGCTCCCGGTCCCCGGCGCTCGCGCTGGGGCGCGGTCGGCTGGGAGGAGCTCACCGACGGTGCCCTCGTGGCGGGGCAGCCGATCGGCGCCCCCACCTGGTTCCCGTGCAACGATCGCCCCGATGACCGGGCCACCATGACGATGCGGATCACCGTCGACGACGGCTACACGGTCGCCGCCACCGGAGTGCCGGGCGCGGCGAGCCGCCGCGGGGGACGGGTGACGACGACGTTCACGTCCGACGTGCCGACGGCCACGTACCTCGCGGCCGTCCACGTGGGCCGCTACCGCAGCGGCGTCCTCGCGGGATCCGGTGTCGCGGGTGTCCCCGCGGTGACCGTCACCGCGCCGCCGGCGCTCACGGCCGCCGCGGACCGCGCCTTCGCTCCCGTGCCCGAGATGCTGCGGGTCTTCGACCGCCTGTTCGGGCCGTACCCGCAGGAGGCCTGCGCGCTCGTCGTCACGGCCGACGAGCTGGAGATCCCCCTCGAGGCGCAGGGACTCGCCGTTTTCGGCATGAACCACCTCGTGCCCGCGGCGCAGCGCCTCATCGCGCACGAGCTCGCCCACCAGTGGTTCGGCAACAGCGTCGGGATCGCCCGCTGGCGCGACATCTGGCTGAACGAGGGCTTCGCCTGCTACTCCGAGTGGCTGTGGTCCGAGGCGTCCGGTGGCCGTTCGGCCGACGATTGCGCGCGCGGTCACTACGCGCGGCTGGCCGCGAAGCCGCAGGATCTGCTGCTGATCGACCCCGGTCCCGACGACATGTTCGACGACCGCGTGTACAAGCGCGGCGCGCTCGCGCTCCACGCCCTGCGGCGGAGCCTGGGCGACGGCCGGTTCTTCGACCTCGTCCGCGCGTGGACGGCCGCCCACCGCCACGCCCTCGTCGGCACCGACGACTTCCGCGCCGCCGTCCTCGCGGCGGGGGGAGCGGATGCCGTCGACCTACTGTCGCGCTGGATCGATCGCGTCGAGCTGCCCCCGCTCCGCTGACGCCGCGACGCATCCTCAGCGATTCGCGGCCGGTGAGTCGAGCGGGATGCCGGGGCGCTGAGGTCGTGCGGATCACCGAGGATGCGCGGCGCCGGGATCGGCAGCCACGGCCAGGATGACGCCGGATGGACCGGCGACGTCCCAGCCCACCAGGGTGGCGCCGTCGTCGATCGACGCGGTCCATTCCGCACCGGGCACGACCGAGTCGGCGAACCGCACGCGGAGCGGATCGACGGCCAGCCCGCGGCCGTCGACCTTGAGGACGGCCTCCACTCGCGCCCACGACCGGGCGTCTCCGCCCGGCAGGACGTGGTCGAATCCCGATGCTGAGGCGGGGACGGCATCCAGCCCGACGCGCCGCCATCCGGGCGCCGTGACCACGACCGCCCATCCCTCCGCGTACGAGACCGACACGGTGGCATCCGTCCCCCCGACGTGCACGCGACCGTGGTCGCCGCCGCAACGCGGACACCGCGACGCGAACGTCGCCCCGGGGAGGAGTTCCCCGAGCAGCGCGCGCGAGACCGTGCGGCGCTCGACGCCCGCGGGAACACGGCGCCACGTGACGGACATCTCCGCGGGGAGCGTCACACCTGCGGCTCGTGCGTCTCGATCGCGACGATGCCCGACCCGGGGTGGGCGACCGGGATGTGCGCCACCGAGAAGGCGGCCGGCTCGAGGGCCGACGAGCTGCCGAGGTAGGAACCGCGCATCGTGCCGGTCGCGAGGGCGAGCTCGTGCATGATGTCGGGCAGCACCGGGCCGTGGCTGGCGAGAACCACGGGCTTGCGGGCGCGGACGCGTTCCCCGACGACGCTGCGGGCGTCGCTGCGTCCCTCCTCCCACGCGTCCTGGCTGATCGCCTCCGACATCTGCACGCGCTGCGCGAGAGCGGCGGACAACGGCACGACGGTGCGGACGCAGCGCTCGGCCGGGCTCGAGACGATCCGTCGCACGCCGAACGCGAGCAGCGGACCGACGATCGCGTTCGCCTGACGCCGGCCGCGCGGACTCAGCGGGCGCGCGGCATCCTCTTGGTTCCACTCCTCGCGGGTGCGGGCCTTGGCGTGGCGCAACGCGATGATCGGGAACGTCGGGAGGGCGTGCTCGTCCACCAGGCGAACGAATTCGTCGAGGATCTCGATGTCGACCGGGTAGCTGAGGTGCTTGCGCGCCTTCTTCAGCCCCACCCACTCGATCGCGGCGATCTCCTTGTTCGGCACGAACGTCGAGGTGCGCACCGCCGCGTCGGTTGCCTCCGCCGCCCAGTAGTGGACGATCTTCGTCCGCGAACTCGGCATCCGGTACCGCGAGACGCCCACGGGCACGCCGAGCGAGACCCGGATGCCGGTCTCTTCCCGGATCTCGCGCACGGCGGTCTCGGCCAGCGTCTCGCCGGGGTCGACCTTGCCCTTGGGGAGCGTCACGTCGCGGTACTTGGTGCGATGGATGAGGAGGACGCGGTACTTGCCCTCGACCATGCGCCAGACCACACCGCCCGCGGCGTAGACGGCGGTTTCGGTCACCGGACCGCCCGCGACCGGCGCTTGCGCTGGACCCGCGCCATCGTGTGCTCCTGCAGGTCGATCAGCGGCGCGCCGTCGGCATCGACGCTGTGGCGCGTCCACTCGCCCTCGGGACCGAGGTGCCATGAGCTCGTGCCGTCGTCCATCGCGAGGTCGAACAGGTCGGACAGCTCCTGCACCTGCTTGGGGTCGACGACGCGGACCAGCGCCTCCACGCGGCGGTCGAGGTTGCGGTGCATCATGTCGGCACTGCCGATGAACACCTGCGGGTCGCCGTCGTTCACGAACGTGAAGATGCGCGAGTGCTCGAGGTAGCGGCCGAGGATCGACCGCACGCGGATGTTCTCGCTCATGCCCTCGACGCCGGGCTTGATCGAGCAGATGCCGCGCACCCACACCTCGACCGGCACGCCTGCCTGGCTCGCCCGGTACAGGGCGTCGATGATCTGTTCGTCGACCATCGAGTTGACCTTGATGCGGACGCCGGAGGGCTTCCCCTCGAGCGCGTTGGTGCGCTCGCGTTCGATGTGACGCAGCAGGCCCTTGCGCAGGTGCAGCGGTGCCACGAGAAGGCGCTTGAACTTCTTCTCGATCGCGTACCCGCTGAGCTCGTTGAACAGGCGGGTGAGGTCGCGACCGACCTGGTCGTCCACCGTGAACAGGCCGAAGTCTTCGTAGATGCGGCTCGTCTTGGGGTTGTAGTTGCCCGTGCCGACGTGGCTGTAGTGGCGCAGACGCCCCTCTTCCTCGCGGATGACGAGGGCGAGCTTGCAGTGGGTCTTCAGGCCCACGAGGCCGTAGACCACGTGGACGCCCGCCTTCTCGAGCTTGCGTGCCCACACGATGTTGTTGGCCTCGTCGAAGCGGGCCTTGACCTCGACCAGGGCGAGCACCTGCTTGCCCGCCTCGGCGGCGTCGATCAACGCCTGCACGATCGGGCTGTCGCCCGAGGTGCGGTACAGCGTCTGCTTGATCGCGAGGACGTGGGGGTCGCGCGCGGCCTGCTCGAGGAAGGCCTGCACACTCGTCGCGAACGACTCGTACGGGTGGTGCACGAGCACGTCGCCCTTGCGGATCGCGCCGAACAGGTCGGCCCGGCCGTTCTGCTCCGCCGGCTGGAAGGCCAGGGCCGTCTTCGGCACGTGCGGCGGGTAGTGCAGGTCGGGGCGGTCGATGCGCGAGAGGTCGAACAGCCCGCGCAGGTCGAGGGCGCCCGGCAGCCGGTACACCTCCTGCTCGGTGATGTCGAGCTCGCTGAGGAGCAGGTCGCGCGTCAGGTCGTCCATGTCCTCGGTGATCTCGAGGCGGATGGGCGGCCCGAACCGGCGGCGCAGGAGTTCGGCCTCGAGCGCCTGGATCAGGTTCTCGGTCTCGTCCTCCTCGATCGTCATGTCCTCGTTGCGGGTGAGGCGGAACGCGTGGTGGTCGAGCACCTCCATGCCCGGGAACAGGTCGCCGAGGTGGTTGGAGATGAGCTCTTCAAGGGGGAGGTAGCGCACGCCGGGGCCGTCGCCCGGCACCTCGACGAAGCGGGGGAGCATCGGCGGCACCTTCAGGCGTGCGAACTCCTGTCGACCCGTACGCGCGTTGCGGATGCGGATCGCGAGGTTCAGCGAGAGCCCGGAGATGTACGGGAAGGGGTGCGCCGGGTCGACGGCCAGGGGCATCAGGACCGGGAAGACGTTGCGCTGGAAGTACTCGGTGAGCCGCGCCGCGGAGTCCTCGTCGAGCGAGTTCCACGACACGACCTCGATGCCGGCGTCGGCCAGTGCGGGGCGTACCTGATCCGTCCATGCGGCGGCGTGCCGGAGCTGCAGGCGGTGGGCCTCGGCCGAGATGTCGGCGAGCACGTCCAGCGGGGCGCGACCGACGTTGGTCGGCACGGCGAGACCCGTGACGATGCGCCGCTTCAGGCCGGCGACGCGCACCATGAAGAACTCGTCGAGGTTGCTGGCGAAGATCGCGAGGAAGTTGGCGCGTTCGAGGACGGGGACCGTCGGGTCCTCGGCGAGCTCGAGCACGCGCTGGTTGAACGCCAGCCAGCTGATCTCGCGGTCGAGGTACCGGCTGTCGGGCAGCTGCTCGTCGGCAGCCTCTACCGCCTCGTCGAAGTCGTCGTCGTCCGCATCGCCCAAGCCCGCGTCGAGTACGTCGTGTTCGATCATTCCCACATCATTGCAGGGGTCGATGACGTGCGCGTGAACGGTTGCGCTGCAGGCTCAGGCGGACGGCGCCGGGACGGGCGGCTGGTCGTCCTCGTAGACGTTGAAGCGGTAGCCGACGTTGCGCACCGTGCCGATGAGCTGCTCGAGGTCGCCGAGCTTGGCGCGGAGCCGTCGCACGTGCACGTCGACCGTTCGCGTGCCGCCGAAGTAGTCGTAGCCCCATACCTCGCTGAGCAGCTGTTCCCGCGTGAAGACGCGGGAGGGGTGTGTGGCGAAGAAGTGCAGGAGCTGGAACTCCTTGTACGTCAGGTCGAGGGGCTTCCCGTGGACCTTCGCCGAGTAGGACGACTCGTCGATCGTGATCCCCGAGGTCGAGATGCGCGACGAGACCTGCTCGGCGCTGCGACGCCCCATCGCGAGGCGGATGCGGGCGTCGATCTCGGCCGGCCCGGCGCCGACGAGGACGACGTCGTCGACTCCCCAGTCCGTCGAGACGGCGGTGAGACCGCCCTCGGTGACCACGAGCACGAGCGGCGCTTCCATGCCGGTCGTGGTCAGGATCTTGCACAGCGACTTCGCGCCGACCAGATCGATGCGGGCGTCGACGAAGACGACGTCGGCACTGGGCGCGTTGACCAGCTGAGCGGGTTCGGCGGGAATCTGCCGGACGCGGTGGCTCAGGAGTTCGAGGGCAGGCAGAACCGCGCCACCGCCGGGGGCGGAGCTGAGAACGAGCAGCTGAGCCAAACGGACCTCCCCGTGCGGGCCTGCCGCACCCGCCCATCTTAGGGTGAGGCGCGCAGTCCTGCCGTCACCCCCTCGCCGGGCGCCCCGCGACGCGTCCCGAGCCGCCTGCGCGCGCGAACGGGGCGGTGTGCGACATGATGGGGACATGTCGACTCCCGACCTCGCGCCGCGCCGCACCCTGGGCGGCGTCGTCGCGGTCTGGGTGCTGGCTCTCGTGGCGGGCGTGGCGATCGGGGTCTTCGTCCCCGCGGAGTGGCGTGCGCAGTGGATCACCGTCGCGCTCGGAGGCTGCGTCATCGCGGCGTTCGCCGTGCAGCTCTGGTACGGCCGGTCGCAGGCGTTCATCCAGCGGGTCGCCGCGAGCGTCCTGGGCGCCCTGATCGTGCTCGGTCTCGTCACGGCCGGGTTCGGACTGGCATCCATCGTTCCCCGGTAGAGTTGGGCCATGGACCTCCTCGCGCTCGAACTCTTCTTCGTGGGACTTCTCGGCCTCGCCTCGCTCGCGATCGCCTTCGTCTCCGGCACGGTCATCTGGAACCTCTACCGCGGCCAGCGCTGACGAGCGCCGTCGTGATCGAGATTCCGACCGACCTTCCCGCCGACCTCGTCCCGCTCTCGTGGCTGATCGGCGTCTGGGAGGGCACCGGCGTCATCGACTACGAGGCCGACGGCCGCACGTTCGCGGGCGAGTTCGCGCACCGCGTGAGCTTCAGCCATGACGGCGGCGACTTCCTGAACTACACCGGGCACGCCTGGCTTCTCGACGGTGAGCACCGTCGTCCGCTGGTGGCCGAGACCGGCTACTGGCGCGTCGCGCGCCCCGCGACCGACGCCGACGCGGGTCCCGCGCTCCTGCCGCCGACCGACACCGCCCCGCGCCGGACGGCCGACGACGTCGAGACGCTGCGCACCCCCGAGGGCGGCTTCCCGCTCGAGGTGAGCCTCGCGCACTCCGACGGCATCCTCGAGCTCTATCTGGGGCAGGTACGGGGTCCGCGCATCGATCTGGCCAGCGATGCGGTCGTCCGCACCGCCGGAGCCAAGACTTACACCTCCGCCACGCGTCTGTACGGACTCGTCGACGACCACCTGCTCTGGGCGTGGGACGTCTCGGCCTTCGGGCGCGAGCTCGCCTCGCACGCGTCGGCCCGTCTGGCGCGGGCCGAGTGATGGCCGAGCTGTCCGAGGTCCCCGGTGCCGTCGTCGACGACGGCGGTCTGCGCCACGTCGGCTCGCCCCTCGCGGAGCAGCGCCGTCTCGCCTCCGGTGCCGCCCTGGCTCCGCTGGGCGACCGCCGTGTGCTCTCGGTGTCCGGCCCCGACCGGCTGAGCTGGCTCGATTCGCTCTCGTCCCAGGCGCTCACCCACCTGCCCGCGGGCGTGTCGACCGAGATGCTCATCCTCGACCCGAACGGGCGCGTCGAGCACGCCGCCGCGGTGATCGACGACGGCGAGACCGCATGGCTCCTCGTGGATGCCGTCGACGCCGAACCGCTCGCGACCTGGCTCTCCCGCATGCGGTTCCGCCTGCGCGTCGAGGTGAAGGACCGCTCCGACGAGCTGTCGGTCGTCGGGGGCACCCGCGCCGCGGTCGCCGCGCTCGGCGCGGTCGCTCCCGCCGGCGTCCCGGTCGTGTGGGTCGACCCGTGGCCCGAGGTCTCTCCCGGCGGCTGGGCGTACGCGCGCGTCGAGGACCACCCCGGCGCCGACCGCGACTGGGCCGAGGCGGTGGTGGATGCCGCGGAGTTCGACCGCATCGTCACCGCGGCCGTGGCCGGCGAGGTGGCCCTGGCGGGGCGCGAGGCGGTGGAGGCGCTGCGCGTCGCCGCGTGGCGTCCGCGCGTCTCGGTCGACGCCGACGAGCGTCTGCTGCCGCACGAGATGGATTGGCTCCGCACCGCCGTGCACCTGTCGAAGGGGTGCTACCGCGGGCAGGAGACGGTGGCGAAGGTGCACAACCTCGGCCACCCGCCCCGTCGCGTGGTCGCGCTGCAGCTCGACGGGAGCGACAGCGTGCTGCCCGCGCGCGGAGACGTCGTGCGCGTCGGCGACGCCGCCATCGGTGCCGTGACCTCGGTCGCGGTGCACTTCGAGGAGGGGCCCATCGCCCTCGCCCTCGTCAAGCGCACGGCCCCGGCCGACGTCGCCTACGTCGTCGACACGGCGGACGGTCCGATCGCCGCGGCGGTCGAGACGGTCGTCCCCTCCGATGCGGGTGCGACCGCGGGGGTTCCCCGGCTGCCGCGCCTGGGGCGCCGCCGCGCCGCGGAATGACCGGCGAAGAGTCCTCGACGACGCTCGGCGTCGTCGTTCCGCGCTCGCGCGTGCGCACGACGCTGCGGCGCCGGTGGGGGCGCGTGCGCGAGTCGCTGCCGGCGATCGTGCAGATCGTGGTGGCCGCGACCGCGGCCTTCGCGTTCGCGCACTTCGTCCTCGGCCACCCCGTGCCGCTGCTCGCCGCGACCGTGACGGTGTCGAGCCTGGGGCTGGTCCGGGACGCCCGCCCGTGGCGGGTCGCCGAGACGGTCGCGGGCATGCTCGTCGGCATCCTCCTGGCCGAAGTCGTCCTGCTGGTCGCGGGAGCGGGATGGTGGCAGATCGCGCTCGCGATGTTCGTCACGCTCGTCGTGGCCCGATTCCTCTCGCCGCAGCCGGGGTTCGCGCTGGCCGCCGTCGTGCAGTCGCTCATCGCCCTCGTCCTGGTGACCGGAGCGCCCTTCGTCCGGCTCCTCGACGGCGCGATCGGGGGAGCCGCCGCTCTGCTGGTCACAGCGCTCATCCCGCGAACGCTCCGGCGCACCGAGCTCCGGGATGCCGACGAGCTCTTCGACGCCTTCGACGTCGCGACCGCGACGATCGTGCGCGCGCTGCGCCGGGGCGACCGCGCCCGGGCCGAGCGGGGACTCGAACGCGCGCGGGCGCTGCAGACCTACGTCGACGCCTGGAGCGGCTCCCTCGAATCGGGTCAGGAGGTCGCGCGCATCTCACCGTTCCTGCGCCGTCAGCGCACCGAGTTGGAGCGCCACGCGCGCGTCCGCGCCGCGATGGACCTCGCCACCCGCAATCTCCGGGTGGTCGCCCGGCGCGCCGCCTACCTCTGCGCCGACGGGCAGCCGCGGGCCGTCCCGGCCGATCTGCTGGCCGAGATCGAACGCGGAGCGGGTCTCGTGCGCGACGCCCTCGACGACGTCGCCGCCGAACCCGCGGCCCGCGCGACCCTCGCCGCTCTCGCCGTGCGGCTCGACCCGGCGCAGATCCTCCCCGACGGGAACATCGGCGAGCTCAACCTCGTCGCGGCCATGCGCCCGCTGACGGTCGATCTGCTCGTGGCGACCGGGATGCCGTTCGCCGAGGCGCAAACCCTGCTCCCGCGCGTCTGACTCAGGCCGGAGCGACGGCACTCCAGTCGACGCCGACCTCGCCGAGCCGCCAGCGCGACCTTCCGCGCACCGGCCACCCGTCCGCGGCCAGCGCCTCGATCGCGGTCCGCCACCGGTGCACGGGCCCGAACGGCGCGACGGCTGCGGCGCGGCTCCACTCGCGCTGCAGCGCGGCGACGTAGTCGTGTACGCGCTCACCCGGGACGTTCCGGTGGATCAGCGCCTTCGGCAGTCGCTCGGCGAGGATGGCCGGGTCGTCGAGCTCCGCGAGCCGCAGCGAGACGGTGAGCGACCGGGGCACGGCATCCGCGCCGACCTCCACCCAGGTCACGACGCGGCCGATCTCGTCGCACGTCCCCTCGACGAGGATGCCGCCGGGTGCGAGCCGCGCGCACATCCGTGCCCACGCGTCGGCGACGTCCGCCTCGTCGTACTGCCGCAGCACGTTCATCGCCCGGATGATCGCCGGCCGCCGCCCGCCCGGCGTCGGCACCTCGAAGCCGCCGAGGGCGAAGCTCACCCCGTCGATCCCTTCGGCCTGCGCCCGGGCCCGGGCGACGCGTTCCGGATCGATCTCGAGACCGAGGACCGTGGCATCCGGCCGCACCCGCGCCACCCGCGCGTGCAGCTCGAGCGGTGTCGCCGCGCTCGCCCCGAATCCGAGGTCGATGACGAAGGGGTCGTCCGCGCGCCGGAGCACCGGATGCCGCGCGATCCACCGGTCGACCCGTCGGAGGCGGTTGACCCCGGTCGTCCCGCGCGTGGGGCGGCCGACGGGGGAGGGAGTCACTCCGACATGATGCCAGGCGCGACCCGGAGGAGAGCCGTCGGCGTCGCTAGCATGGAGACATGCCTCACACGCTGATCCTCCTCCGCCACGGGCAGAGCGAGTGGAACAAGACCAACCAGTTCACCGGCTGGGTCGACGTCCGGCTGACCGATCAGGGGAAGGCCGAGGCCCAGCGCGGCGGCGAGCTCCTGAAGGAGTCGGGCGTGCTGCCCGACGTCCTGCACACCTCGGTGCTCAGCCGCGCGATCCAGACGGCCAACATCGCCCTCGACGCGGCCGACCGCCTCTGGATCCCCGTCAAGCGCTCGTGGCGCCTCAACGAGCGCCACTACGGTGCCCTGCAGGGCAAGGACAAGGCGCAGACGCTCGAGGAGTTCGGCAACGAGCAGTTCATGCTCTGGCGCCGCTCCTTCGACGTTCCGCCGCCGCCCCTCCCCGCGGACGACCAGTACAGCCAGGTCGGCGACCCCCGCTACGTCGGCATCGACGGCGAGGTGCCCGACACCGAGTCGCTGAAGATCGTCATCGACCGCATGCTGCCGTACTGGCACAGCGACATCGTCCCCGACCTGCAGGCGGGCAAGACGGTCCTCGTCACCGCGCACGGCAACTCGCTGCGCGGCCTCGTCAAGCACCTCGAGGGCATCAGCGACGCCGACATCGCCGAGCTGAACATCCCCACCGGCATCCCGCTCGTCTACCAGCTCGACGACGACCTGAAGCCGCTCGGTCCGGGCGAGTACCTCGACCCCGAGGCCGCCGCGGCCGGTGCCGCCGCCGTCGCCGCGCAGGGCAACAAGAAGTAACCCGCCCCGCAACGAGAAGGGGGTGGATGCCACTGGCATCCACCCCCTTCGACGTTCGCGGGGTCAGACGACCGGGGTCGGGGTGACCTCGTCGGCGCCGGCCCAGTCGCCGGTAGCGAGGTAGACGACCTTCTTGGCCACCGAGACGGCGTGGTCGGCGAAGCGCTCGTGGTAGCGGCTGGCGAGGGTCGCGTCGACGGTGGCCGTGGCCTCGCCCTTCCACGAGTCGCCGAGGACCTTCTCGAAGACGCTGACGTGCAGCTCGTCGATGTCGTCGTCGACGTCGCGGATCTCCTCGGCGATCCGGAGGTCCTGCGTGCGGAGCAGCTCGGCGAGGCTCCGTGCGACCTGGACGTCGAGCTCGCCCATGCGGGTGAAGGTGCTCTTGAGCCCCTTAGGGATGGCGCGCTCGGGGAAGCGCGAGCGCGCGAGCTGCGCGATGTGCTCGGCCATGTCGCCCATGCGCTCGAGCGACGCGCTCACGCGCAGCGCCGTGACGACGATGCGCAGGTCGCGCGCGACCGGCTGCTGGCGGGCGAGGATCTCGATCGCGAGCTCGTCGAGGGCGACGGCCTTCTCATCGATGATGGCGTCGGCCTCGATGACCTCTTCGGCGAGGGAGACATCGCTCGACCCGAACGCGCGGGTCGCGCGGTCGATGGCGACGGCAACCAGCTCGGCGATCTCGACCAGTCGGCCCTGGACGTCCTCGAGGGACTGGTGGAACACTTCGCGCATCGCGATACCTTCCTCGTCGGCGGCACGGCACACATACGTCCCGCGACCCTCCGGGATTCTTCCGAGCGAAGGTTAACGAGTGGTGCTGTGACAGTGAATAGTAACTGCTCGGCACGGTCGCCCCTGTCTGAACGTCCGGTGACGTCCGATGGGCGGCTCTACGCTGGAGCCATGGATCAGACGCAGCTCTCGCTGCTCGCGCTCCTCGTGGGAATCATCGTCGGGAGCTCCGTCGTGAGCCTCATCGTCGTCGCGCAGCGCGCCCGGGACCGGGCACTCGCCCAGGGGTCGTCGGAACTCCCCGAGGGCGTGGAGTCCATGCTCGGCGCCCTGGACGACCCCGCGGTGGTGTGCGACACGTCCGCCACCGTGCTCGCTCTGTCTCCCGCTGCCGAGGTCTTCGGACTGGATGCCGGCAGCGCCATCGCCGACGACGATCTGCGGCGCGTCGCCCGCACCGCGCGCGAGAACGGCGCCCCGGTCAGCGAGAAGCTGCGCCTGCGTCGCGGTGCCGCTCCCGCCGAGCCGCGCCTCGTCGCCGTGCGCGCCGCCCCCGTCTCGCCGCGCCTGGTCCTGCTGGTGCTGCGCGACATCACCGAGCGCGAGCGCGTGGAGGAGATGCGGCGTGACTTCGTCGCCAACACCAGCCACGAGCTGAAGACGCCGGTCGGTGCGGTGAGCCTCCTGGCCGAGGCGATCGAATCCGCCGCCGACGACCCCGCGCAGGTGCGGTACTTCTCCGGCCGCATGCAGGCCGAGATCCAGCGCCTCTCCGCCCTGACCAACCGCATCCTGAGCCTCTCCCGTCTGCAGGCCTCCGACGAGCTCCGCGACGTGCGCGACGTCTCGATCGACGAGGTCGTGACCGCGGCCATCGAGTCGCACACGATCCAGGCCGACTCGGCCCAGGTGACCGTCGTGCGCGGCGGCGTCAAGGGGCTGTGGGTACGGGGCGAACCGCAGATCCTCACCGAGGCCGTCGGCAATCTCATCGCCAACGCGATCGCCTACTCTCCCCAGGGCTCGAAGGTCGGGGTGGGGGTCAAGCTCGACGAGGACGTCGTGGAGATCGCCGTGACCGACCGGGGGATCGGCATCCCCGAGAGCGACCAGCACCGCGTCTTCGAGCGCTTCTACCGCGCCGACCAGGCCCGCTCCCGTCGGACCGGCGGCACGGGTCTCGGCCTGTCGATCGTCAAGCACGCCGTGCAGCGGCACGGCGGCGAGGTCCGACTCTGGTCGCGACCCGAGCGCGGCTCGACATTCACCATCCGCCTGCCCCGGACCGAGGCACCCGACCTCGATCTGGTTCGTCCGAAGGCGCGCCGCAAGGGCCGCAAGTCCGGCTCCGCCGCCCGCCCCGCACCCGTGAAGGGAGACACCGCATGACCCGTGTTCTGATCGTCGAGGACGAGCCCGATCTCGCCGACCCGCTCGCCTACCTGCTGCGACGGGAGGGGTACGAGGTCGAGATCGCCGAGGACGGCGCGCTCGCTCTCGCCGCCTTCCGCGAGCGGGGCGCCGACATCCTGCTGCTGGACCTCATGCTCCCCGGGATGCCGGGGACCGAGGTGTGCCGCCAGCTCCGGCTGACCTCGCACGTGCCGATCATCATGTTGACGGCCAAGGACTCCGAGGTCGACATCGTGGTGGGGCTCGAGCTCGGCGCCGACGACTACGTCACCAAGCCCTACTCCACACGCGAGCTCCTCGCCCGCATGCGGGCCGTCCTGCGCCGCCGCAACCCGGAGGAGTCGGACCTCGACGAACGCATCCTCAGCGGCGGACGCGTGACGCTCGACATCGACCGGCACACCGTCTCGGTCGACGGGGCCGAGATCAGCATGCCGTTGAAGGAGTTCGAACTTCTCGAGGTGCTCATGCGCAACGCCGGTCGCGTGCTGACCCGCGGCCAGCTCATCGACCGGGTCTGGGGCACCGACTACTTCGGCGACACCAAGACGCTCGACGTGCACATCAAGCGCATCCGCTCCCGCATCGAGCAGAGCCCCAGCGAGCCGTCCATGCTCGTGACGGTCCGCGGACTCGGCTACCGCTTCGAGGCCTGACAGCCGCGGGAACGACGAAGGCGCCGACGGATCACCGTCGGCGCCTTCGTCGTTGCGATCAGGACGACGGCGTCGGCGACGGGGTGGCCGAGGGCGTCGTGGCCGGGACGAGGATGCTCGTCGGCGTGGGGGTCGGCGCGAGGGTCCGGAGGTACTCCAGAGCGCCGTCGAGGACGGGCACGTCGATGAGCGCGCCCTGGCCGTCGCCGGACTGGAAGTAGACGGGGACGGTCGACCCGGCCGCACCCTCGAAACCGTCGAGGGCGAGGGGGGCGACGTCGTTGGCGAGATCGCCGAGGCTCACGGTGCTGCTCGCCGGGACCTGGACCGACGCACGGACGGTGCTGCCGCCCTCGCCGACCTCGACCCGCAGGGTCTGGGCCTCGGTGGTGCTGTTCACGATGGCCGCGACGAGGTTGCCACCGGAACCCTCTTCGTCGGTGACGATGAGGGCGTTGCGCACCTTCAGCGGACCGGACTCGGGGACATTGACCCCGTCGGAGGCGGAGTAGTCGATGGTGGTCGCCTGGGGGGCGATGAGATTGCATCCCGTCGTTCCGAGAACGACGGCGGCCCCCACGGCCAGGGACGCGAACAGGCGCGTTTTCACGGATCCTCCCGGAACGACAGACGGCATCCTGATCATCCTACGGGGTCGGCGACCGCGGCCCGCTCCCGTGGGCGCTCGCACGGAGGGGCTCACGCGCGGGAGAGGGGTCGTCGCGGGGTGGGGCGGAACCTTAGCGCATCGGGGCCTGTGGTATCCTGGATGTTGCCGAAAGGACATAACTCCATGCTTTTTGAGGTTGGCGAGACCGTCGTTTACCCGCACCATGGCGCGGCCACGATCATCGAGGTCAAGGAACGCGTCATCAAGGGCGAGACGAAGAAATACCTGAAGCTCAACGTCACGCAGGGCGACCTCGTCATCGAGGTCCCCGCCGACAACGTCGACCTGGTCGGCGTGCGCGACGTGATCGGCAAAGAGGGTCTCGACCGCGTCTTCGAGGTGCTGCGCGCACCCTTCACCGAGGAGCCGACCAACTGGTCGCGCCGCTACAAGGCGAACCTCGAGAAGCTCGCCTCGGGTGACGTCATCAAGGTGAGCGAGGTCGTCCGCGACCTGTGGCGCCGCGATCAGGACCGCGGCCTGTCCGCCGGTGAGAAGCGCATGCTGGCCAAGGCCCGCCAGATCCTGGTGTCCGAGCTCGCTCTGGCCGAGAAGACCGATGAGGACCGCGCGAGCGTCGTCCTCGACGAGGTCCTCGCGTCCTGACGCCGCACGGCTTCGCCGCACGGCCGCGCTAGCGTGGTCGGGTGATCCCCGCACCCGTCCCGCGTCTGGCCGTCATCGTCGTCGCCGCCGGCTCCGGCACCCGTTTGAACGGGGGCGCCCCGAAGGCGTTCGTCGGCCTCGACGAGCACACGATCCTTCGTCACTCTCTGAGCGGCGTCTTTGCCGCGCCGCGTGCGCAGGTGGTCGTCGTGGTCCCCTCGGGATTCGAGGGCGCCGCGCTGACCGACGCGCATGCGGTCGCGGGTGATCGCCGGGATCTCGTGTCGGTCGTCTCCGGCGGAGCGACGCGTCAGTCTTCGGTCGCGGCGGGGCTCGCCGCGCTCCGGGCCGACGTCGACACCGTGCTCGTGCACGACGCGGCGCGCGCCCTCACCCCGCCGGCGGTGTTCGAGCGGGTCGTCGCGGCACTTGACGCCGGGGCGGACGCCGTGATCCCCGCGGTGCCCGTCGTCGACACCATCAAACGCGTGGATGCCGAGGGCGCGATCGTCGCGGCCGTGGATCGGTCGGAGCTCGCCGCCGCGCAGACGCCGCAGGGCTTCCGCCGCGGCATCCTGGAGGAGGCTCTCCGCTCCGCCGACGCCGACCACACCGACGACGCGGCGCTGGTCGCCGCCGCGGGTCACCCCGTGATCACGGTGGCCGGAGACGCGGCGTCGTTCAAGATCACGACCGGCCCCGACCTCGACCGTGCGCGGGCCCTGCTCGCCGACGCCGCGCCGGCCCTCGCCCCGTCCGCTCCCGCCCCGACCGCTCCGGCGGCGGGTGCGCCGCGCGTCGGGATCGGCACCGACGTGCACGGCTACGGCGGTGACGGCACGCTGTGGCTCGCGGGTCTGGAATGGCCGGGAGAGCAGGCCCTTTCGGGTCACTCGGACGGCGACGCCGTGGCGCACGCGATCGTCGATGCTCTGCTGGCCGCCGCGGGCCTCGGCGACATCGGCACGCACTTCGGCGTCGATCGTCCGGAGTTCGCCGGAGCGCACGCCGAGGCTTTCCTCGCGCACACGCGGAATCTCCTCGCAGAGGCGGGCTGGCGCATCGGCAACGTGTCGGTCCAGGTGCAGGCCAACCGTCCGCGCTTCGCGGGGCGCCGCGCCGAGGCGGAGCGCGCGTTGTCCGCCGCACTCGGGGGCGCGCCCGTCTCGGTGAGCGCGACGACGACCGACGGCCTCGGATTCACGGGCCGCACCGAGGGCGTCGCCGCGTTCGCGACGGCGCTCGTGCTCCCGGTCTAGATCTCGCGAGTCATGAACGTCGACAGCGGGTCGGGCCGATACGACCCGAACGGCGCGCACTCCACGAATCCCTCGCTCGCGTAGAGGCCCCGAGCCGCCGCGAAGTCGTCGCCGCTCCCCGTCTCGAGCCACAGGCTCCGGATGCCGCGCTCCCGCGCCTCGGCCACGATGTGCCGCAGGATCGCGCGGCCGATCCCTTTCCCGAGGAAACGGTCCGTGACGCGCATGGACTTCAGCTCCCCGGCGTCGGCGCCGAACGGCGACAGCGCGCCGATGCCCGCGAGTTCCCCGTCCACCCGGGCGGACCACAGCAGGGCGCCCTTGTCGACGAGCGCGTCGGCGTCGAGGGCGTGGCAGCTCTCCGGCGGGGTGTTCTCGAGCATGCCCGACACGTGCGCGGTCACGAGCGCGCGGGTGTCGGCGACGGACACGTCATCGAGGCGGATCTCCAGCGGCATGCAGCGACCCTAGCGCGGCCGTGTTTCGGGCACGGGTCGCCTCCAGGGGCGGCCGGTAGGCTTGTGCGGTGACCGTTCGGCTGTATGACACGAAAGCGCAGGCTCTGCGCGACTTCGTCCCCGTCGACCCCGCGAACGTCACGATGTACGTGTGCGGTCCCACCGTGCAGTCGGGTCCGCACATCGGGCACGTCCGCGCCGCCCTCGCATTCGACCTGCTGCGCCGGTGGCTCGCGCACCGCTTCGGCCGTGTGACGTTCGTGCGCAACGTCACCGACATCGACGACAAGATCCTCGCGAACGCCACCGACGCCGAGCCGTGGTGGGCGCTGGCGTACCGCATGGAGCTGGAGTTCTCGCGGGCCTATGCCGCCGTCGGCATCCTGGCCCCGACGTACGAGCCGCGCGCGACCGCGTCGGTCACGCAGATGCAAGAGCTGATCGCCGAGCTCATCGAGCGCGGCCACGCGTATGCCGCCGCCGGCGACGTCTACTTCGACGTGCGGTCGTGGCCCGCCTACGGCGAGCTCACCCGCCAGAGCGTGGATGCCATGGAGTCGGCGACCGATGCCGACCCGCGCGGCAAGCGCGACCCCCGCGACTTCGCCCTGTGGAAGGGCGCGAAGGAGGGGGAGCCGGCGTCCGCGACCTGGACGTCGCCGTGGGGTGCCGGTCGCCCCGGCTGGCACATCGAGTGCTCCGCGATGTCGCGGCGCTACCTCGGCCCCGAGTTCGACATCCACGGCGGCGGACTCGACCTCCGCTTCCCGCACCACGAGAACGAGATCGCGCAGTCCACCGCCGCGGGCGACGCGTTCGCGCGCTACTGGGTGCACAACGGCCTGGTCACCGTCGACGGACAGAAGATGTCGAAGTCGCTCGGCAACTTCACGCTCGCCGCCGACGTGCTCGCCGAGCGCGACCCGCTCGTCGTGCGGTACGCGCTCGCCGGGGCGCACTACCGCTCGAGTCTCGACGTGTCGGACCGTGGATTCGACGAGGCGCGTGCCGCGCTCGACCGCATCGCGACGTTCCTGCAGCGGGTGCATCGCACCGCGGGGGAATCGGCCGCCGCGAACGGGCCCGCGGATCTGCCGGAAGCGTTCGCCGCGGCGATGGACGACGACCTCGGCGTCCCGCAGGCCCTCGCGGTCGTGCACGAAACCGTGCGCGCCGGGAACATCGCCGTCGATGAGGGAGACCTCGACGGCGCGGCCCGCGCCGGCCGCGCGGTGTCCGCCATGCTGTCGGTGCTGGGGCTGGATGCCGCGGAGCCCGCCCCCGCGGGCGGAACCGACACCGCACTCGACGCGCTCGTGCGCGAGATGATCGCGCAGCGCGCCCGCGCGCGCGCCGACAAGGACTGGGCCGCTGCTGATCGCATCCGTGATGCCATCGCCGCCGCCGGAATCACGCTGGAGGACACTCCGGCCGGAACCAATTGGAGTATCGATGCCTAAGCCTGGACGTCCGGGAGCCCGTAACCCCGGCAAGAAGAAGGGCCCGCTCAAGGGCACCGGCGGACACTCGCGCAAGGCGCTCGAGGGCAAGGGCCCCACGCCCAAGGCCGAGGACCGCGCCTGGCACGTCGCCGGGAAGCGCAAGGCCGCCCAGGAGCGCTACGCCGCCGCCGGCGGCAAGGGCAAGCCCGGCGTGCGCCCGGTGGGCTCGTCGCAGGGTCGCCCCCGCGCCAAGCAGAGCGACGACACCGAAACGGTCACCGGGCGCAACTCGGTGCTCGAAGCACTGCGCGCGAAGATCCCCGCCACCGCGTTCTACATCGCGCAGCGCGTGGAGATGGACGACCGCGTGAAGGAGATGCTGTCGATCGCGACGAACCGCGGCATCCCGGTGCTCGAGGTGACCCGCCCCGAGCTCGACCGCATGGCCGGTTTCGACGGCGTGCACCAGGGCGTGGCGCTGAAGGTGCCGCCGTACGAGTACGCCCACCCGCAGGACCTGCTCGAGAAGATCATCGACCGCGGTGAGCTCCCGCTCCTGGTCGCCCTCGACGGCGTGACCGACCCGCGCAACCTCGGTGCCATCATCCGCTCGACCGCGGCGTTCGGCGGTCAGGGCCTCGTCCTGCCGCAGCGCCGCTCGGCGAGCGTGAACTCCGCGGCGTGGAAGACGAGCGCCGGCGCGGCCGCGCGCGTGCCGGTCGCGCTCGCAGCGAACCTCACCGCGACGCTGAAGGAGTTCAAGAAGCAGGGCGTCTTCATCCTCGGTCTCGCCGGCGACGGCGACGTCGCTCTGCCCGACCTCCAGCTCGCCGACCGCCCCGTCGTGATCGTCGTCGGATCCGAGGGCAAGGGCCTGTCGCGCCTGGTGACCGAGACGTGCGATCAGGTGGTGTCGATCCCGATCTCGGCGGCGACCGAGTCGCTCAACGCCGGTATTGCGGCATCCGTCGCCCTGTACCAGGTGTCCACGCTGCGTAACGCCGACTGACCCCTCAGCCGCGCTGCAGGAGCTGCAGCGCGGTCAGGGCGGGCTCGATCTCTCCGCGCTCGACGGCGTGGCCCACCTCGACGATCGCGTCGTTGACGGGGGTGGGGATGCCGAGTCTCCGGCCGGCGGCGACGACGGCGCCGTTGATGTCGTCGACCTCGCTGTGGCGGCCCTTCCGCCAGTCCTGGAGCACGGTGGTCGTCGCGCCCGGCACGGTGAAGCGCGTGTAGAGCGCGTCGAGCATGGTCTCGACGACGTCGGGCGAACTCGCGATCGACTCAGGCGTCAGCCCGAAGATCGGGAGGACGCGGTGGTCGCCGGCGACGCGGAGCGCTTCGCGTCCGGCCTCGAGCATGAGATCGCGCATCCCGGGCACCTCGATCGCGTCGACCATGGGAAGGCCCAGTGCCGCCGTGGGCACGAGCACCGAGGCGTTGCTGACGAGCTTCATCCACTTGGCGGAGGCGATGTCGTCCACGCGGGCGACCTCTCCCGAGTGCGACAGGACATCGGCCACGTCGTGCCCGCGCGGCGCCGTGGCATCCACCGCGAACCAGGACCGCTCGGGGTCGACGTGGCGGTGCACGACGCCGGGGTCGGTCATGGTGGAGGAGATCTCGATCACGGTGCCGACCGTCCGGTGCGCGCCGACGACGTCGGCCACGGCATCGGTCGTCATGCCGTTCTGGACCGCGGCGATCGCGCCGTCGGCGGCGAGGTGGGGCTCGATGAGCGCGGCGGCCCACCGGGCGTCGTAGGCCTTCGTCACCAGCAGGACCAGATCGAACGGTTCGCGCAGGGTCGCGACCTCGCAGAGGTGGAGCGTGCGCGGATGCACGTGGTGGGTCCTCGACGGCATCTCGATGCGCAGACCGTCGCGCCGCATGGCTTCGACGTGGGCGGGCCACTGCTCGATCAGTACGGGATCGAGGCCCGCGTCGATGAGGTCGGCACCGATCGAGGCCCCGTTGGCGCCGGCGCCCAGCACAGCGATGGACGGAGTGGACATGTCGCTCCCTCGTTGGAGTGTCAGCGAACGCGATGGAGGCGAGATCGCGTGTTCATGTATAAGGGCTGAACGAAAATCGCACTCTTGCCTCGACCCTGAGGAGAGTGTAAACCAGGAACGAACATTCTCGATGGGGAGAAGGCCATGACCGAAAGCACACCCGCCGCCGAGCAGTTCTCGGCTGACCGCCCGTTCGTCTTCCGCAACGCCACCGTCATCACCATGGATGAGCAGGGCGTTCTGGACGACGCCGACGTCCTCGTGATCGGCCGCGACATCGCCGCGGTCGGGCACCGTCTCGAGGTGCCGGAGGGCACGCTCGAGATCGACGCATCCGGGGGCATCGTGACCCCCGGCTTCATCGACACCCACCGCCACATGTGGCAGTCGGCGCTGCGAGGGTACGGCGGCGACTGGGCGCTCAGCCAGTACTTCGTCTTCTACTACCTGAACTGGGGCGAGGTGTTCCGTCCCGAGGACGTGTACGCCGGCAACCTCCTCAGCGCGCTCGAGTCCGTCGACACGGGCGTCACGACGACGTTGGACTGGTCGCACGGCCTCCGGACCCCCGAGTACGGGGAAGCGGCGCTGCAGGCGCTGCGCGAGATCCCGGGCCGCTTCGTGCTCGGGTACGGCAACTACCTCGGAGCCCCGTGGGAGTGGGCCAACGCCCCGGAGTTCCGCGACTTCGTGTCGAAGAACTTCTCCTCGCACGACGACATGCTGACGCTGCAGCTGGCGTTCGACGTGCCGGGCGCCTCCGACTTCCCCGAGCGCGGCGCGTTCGAGGCGGCGCGCGAGCTGGGTCTGCGCGTCACGACGCACGCGGGAGTCTGGGGCGCCACGACCGACACCGCCATCACCCAGATGTACGACGCCGGGTTCATGACGCCGGAGATCTGCTACGTCCACTCCGCGTCGCTCAACGAGCAGAGCTACCAGAAGATCGCGGCCACCGGCGGCACCGTCTCGGTCGCCACCGAGTCGGAGCAGAGCGCCGGCCAGGGCTATCCCTCGACGTGGGCGATCCGCAAGCACGGCATCCCGGCATCCCTGTCGATGGACACCAGCGTCTGGTGGAGCGCCGACTTCTTCTCGGCCATGCGCGCGACCCTCAGCGCCGACCGGTCACGCGACCACCTCGAGGCGCACGCGCGCGGCGAGACGATCGTCGCGAACCGCCTGCGCGCGGAGGACGTGCTGCGCATGGCCACCGTCGGCGGCGCCCGCTCGATCGGTCTGGAGGACCGCATCGGATCGCTGACCCCGGGAAAGCGCGCCGACATCGTGCTCATCAAGAACGATGAGTCCCCGGCGATGACCCCGATCCTGCACCCCTATGCCCACGTGGTCTACCAGGCCGGGACGGCCGACGTGCACACCGTCGTCGTCGACGGCAAGGTCGTGAAGTACCAGGGGAAGCGCATCGGCCTGCCGCTCGCGCCCGTCCGCGACAAGGTGGCGGCGTCGGTCGAGTACGTGCGGTCGAAGCTGGGGGAGCAGGCGTGGGCGGAGGGCATGCACCCCGAGATCCCCGTCGACGAGGAGATCGAGAACCCGTACCGCTACACCGACGGGGACGCGCACGTCGTCGCCCGCGCCAACGACTGAGAGGACCGCATGATCCTGCACGCCGCACTGTTCACCTGGAGACCCGAAGTCGGCCCCGAGGAGGTGGAGGCACTGACCGGGGCACTCGAAGAGATGGCCGGGGCGCTCCCCATGCTCAGCGGATACCGCTGCGGCGTGAACCTGCGACTGCGCCCGAGCCCCGCGGATTACGCCGTGGTGGCGCTCGTCGCGGACGAGCAGGCGCTCGCCGCGTACCTCGATTCGCCGGCGCACGCCGCGGTGTACGAGGCGCACCTCGCGCGGATGATCGAGTCGCGCCAGGCCGTGCAGCTCGAGGTCCCAGACGGGACCGCTCTGTGACGCACATGCGCGCCGCCGTCCTCTACAGCGCCGGCGACCTGCGGATCGAGGATCGCCCCGTTCCGGTGCCGGGCCCCGGCGAGGCGCTCGTGCGCGTGACCGGGTGCGGCGTGTGCGGATCGGATGCGACGGAGTACTCCCGCGGTCCGGTCCTCACGCACCTGCCGGTGGTGCTCGGCCACGAGTTCACCGGCACGGTCGAGGCGGTGGGCGCAGGCGTCGACCTGCCGCTGGGCGCTCAGGTCGTCTCCGGGGCGGGCATCTCGTGCGGCGAGTGCAAGCCGTGCCGCGCCGGGCGCACGAACCTGTGCCGCCGCTACCGGACGGCGGGGCTGCAGATCGACGGCGGGCTCGCGGAGTTCGTCCGCGTGCCCGCCGCGACCCTGCTCGACGTCACGGCGTGGGGCCTGGCATCCGACACTCTCGCCCTCGCGCAGCCAATGGCCATCGCCGTGCACGCGGTATCCCGCAGCGGTCTGTCGGCGGGGCAGGATGCCGTCGTCCTCGGGATCGGGGGGATCGGCGCGTTCATCACATACGCCGCCGCGGCCGTCGGCGCACGCGTGCTCGCCGTCGACCGGTCGGAGGCGCGTCTCACCCTCGCCCGCGATCTCGGCGCCGAGCGCACGCTGCTCGCGGGGGAGCAGTCCGTCGCGGACGGCCTCACCGCCGCCGGCCGTGAGGCCGACGTGCTGTTCGAGGTGAGCGGATCGCGCGCCGGGTGGGACGAGGTCGTCGCCGCGGCACTGCCGGGCGCGGTGCTCGTGCCCGTCGGCATCCAGCGCGAGGACGTCCCGATTCCCCTGGGGGCATGGACGCTGCGCGAGTACACGATCGTCGGGACCGTCGCCCACGCGATCGGCGTCGACCTGCCCCGTGCGGTGGAGCTGCTGGCCGGCCGTCCCGACTGGACCGACGTCGCCGACGAAGTGCTGCCCCTGGACGAGGTCGCCGACGGGGCGCTGGAGCCGCTCACCCGGGGCGGCTCCCGTCAGATCAAGACGGTGATCGACCCCACGGCCTCGCGGCGTCGAGTGGCGCGGCACGGTGTCGCGCCCGCGAGGGTGTGACACCGACCGCCGAACAGCGCGGTCAGCGGTCGAGGTCGTCCATCGCCCGGAGGACGTCGACCGCTGACCCGATCGTTTCGCGCGGGGCGCTGAACTGCTGCCCGGCCGACGGCATGGCCTGGTTCTGCTCGCGGCGCCCGACCACGAACCAGATGCCGCGCGCGATCGCGTTGCTCTGATTGACGTAGAGGTGCGGACGCACGGAGTCGAAGTGCAGACTGTCGCCCGCGCGGAGCGTGAAGGTGTCGAACTCGAGGCGGAGTGTCAGTTCGCCCTCGAGGAGGTAGGCGTACTCGACCCCCGCGTGGCGCATCATCTTGCCCTCGATGGAGCTGGACGCCCCCGGCTGGTATGTGACCAGCAGCGAGTCGGCCGGGCCGACGCCCGCGGCCAGGCGCTCCCACCGCACGCCGTTCTCCATGTCGAGGACGGCGTTGTCGGCGGCGCGCTGCACCGTGAGATCCGCGGGAAGGGGCTCGGGCGCGGGAGCGGCGGTACCGGCCGGCGGCGTGGGGGAGACGCCGAGCAGCTCATCGATCGAGATGCCGAGGTGCGTGACCATCGCGTAGAGGGTCGAGACCGAGGGCTGCGTCTTGCCCGTCTCGACCTGCGAGATCAGGCTCGCCGAGACGCCCAGCGAGCTGGCGACGCTGCGCAGGCTCATGCCGCGCTGCAGCCGCGCGTCGCGCAGCCTGCTGCCGATGTCGTCGGTCATGTCCGCGCCTCCTCGTCCGACGGAGGTGAACCCGATCACCGGGACCCCGCCCTTCGCGAGAACACGCTACCGGCCGATTCGCGCACATCCTGTGCGCCGCGCCTGAACACGGCCGAGCCTCACCCGCGTCCGGGGACGTCCAACAGGACGTCGAGGTTGGCGGCGGAACGCGGCATCCGTCCGGCTTCGATCTCTTTCGCGAGCCGGACGGTGTGCGCGTTGTAGGGCGCCTCCTGGCCCGCCGCGGCCAGCACCGACACGACGAGACCGTTGACCTCGTCGTACTCGGCGTGGCGGCCCTTCATCCAGTCCTGCAGCACGGTGGTGTTCGTGTCGGGGAGCGAGAAGCTGTCGAGCACCGCGCCCAGCAGGTCGGCGGCGTAGCGGTCGGGGTCGGTCACGGCGTCGTCGGAGAGACCGAAGATGGGGACGAGGCGGCTGCCGTCGGCGAGGGCGGCGCGCGCGGCCTCCTTGCCGCACTCGATCATGAAGTCGTGCACACCCGGCAGCGCGACGGCGGAGGCCAGGGGCAGGTCGAGGATCGCGGACGGGACGAGCTCGCCCGCGTTGGCGACGAGCTTCATCCACTTCGACGAACGGATGTCGGGGGAGACGTCCACCCGCCCCGTGTGCGAGAGCACCGCCTGCACCTCGTGCTCGCGCCCCCGCGCCGCGTCGTCGTACGCACCGACCGCGAACCACGAGCCGGAGACCGGCGTCTGGCGGTTCACGATGCCCGGCTCGAACATGTTGGATGCCACCTCGATCACCGCGCCCATGGTGCGGTGCGCCCCCACGGCGGCGGCGATGGCATCCTGGGTCATCCCGTTCTGCACGCCCACGACCAAGCCGTCCTCGGCGACGTGCGGGGCGATGAGCTCCGCGACCCAGCGCGTGTCGTAGGCCTTCACGACGATGAACACGATGTCGAACGGCTCGCGCAGCGTCGCGACCTCGCACAGATGCAGCGGGTGGACGGGGGTCACGTGCGTCTCGTCGGGGAGCCGTACCTCGATGCCGCGGGCGCGCATGGCCTCGACGTGGGCGGGCCACTGCTCGATGTAGGTGACGTCGAGACCGGCGCGCAGCAGGTCCGCGCCGATGCTGGCTCCCTGGGCACCGGTGCCGAGCACGGCGATCCGGGGGCTCGTTCGTGACATGGGTCCTCCTCGACACCGGCTGAACGTTCGCTCAGGCTTTACAAATCTGGGTGCGACTGTACATTCGTGTGTAGTTCAGCACAACGTCGGGTCGACGCAGACCCGATCGGATCGCGAGGGAGCGACCATGCGCACACTCATCCGCAACGTGGCGGCGGCCACCGTCGACCCGGAACTCGGCGACCTCGCCCGCACCGACATCCTCATCGAGGACGGCGTCATCCGCGAGATCCGTCCGGACATCGCCGTCGACGACGGGTCCTTCGACGGCGAGATCGTCGACGGGCGCGACAAGATCGCCATCCCCGGGATGGTCGACACCCACCGCCACACCTGGCAGACGGCGCTGCGCGGCATCCTCGCCGACGGGAACATCCCCGACTACCTTCGCGGCATCCGGCTGCACATGGCTCCGCTGTACCGCGCCGAGGATATGTACGCCGGCAACTACGTCGGAGCGCTGGACGCCCTCAACTCCGGCATCACCACGATCGTCGACTACTGCCACAACATCCTCGACCCCGACGGCGCGCACGCCGCCGTCACGGGGCTCAGGGACGCCGGCATCCGGGCCCTCTACGCCCACGGACTGACCCCCATCACCACGAACACGTGGAGTCAGTCCCGCGGCGGGTCGGCGAGGGGAGCCGACCCCGCGGCGCTGGCCACGCGGGCCGTGCTCGCCCGTCACATCCGCGAGCAGTACTTCTCCAGCGACGACCAGCTGCTGCGCTTCGGCATCGCCCCGCAGGAGCTCGCGATCGCCCCCGTGGCCGACGTGGCGGCGGAGTTCCGACTCGCCCGCGATCTCGGAGCGCGCATCACGTTCCACGCCAATCAGGTCATGGTGCGCCAGCTCTTCCAGGACGTCGAGGTGTTGCACGCCCACGGGCTGCTGGCCGACGACCTGCTCCTCGTGCACTGCACCTTCAACACCCCGCACGAGTGGGACCTGCTGGACGACAGCGGGGTGACGGTGTCGGTGTGCGCCGAGACGGAGATGCAGATGGGGATGGGGTACCCCGCCATCGCCGAGGCGACCGCCCACACGCCGGGTCCGAGTCTCGGCATCGACTGCGTGTCGGGCAACGGCGGAGACATGGTCTCGCACAGCAGGCTCGTGCTGCAGGCCTCGCGGTATCGGGCCGACGAACCCGAGTACGCCGCGATGCGGGCGCCGCAGACCATGTCGTGGACGACGAAGGACGCGCTGCGGTGGGCGACGCTGAACGGTGCGCGCGCGGCCGGCGTGGACCATCTCGTCGGGTCGCTCACCGTGGGCAAGCGCGCCGACATCGTGCTCGTGGACATGTCGGGGATCAGCCAGGTCGGCTGGAACCGCGCGGATCCGACGGGCGCGGTGGTGTCGCAGGCGCACGCCGGCTGCATCGACACGGTGTTCGTCGACGGGCGCGTCGTCAAGCGGCGGGGCGTGCTCACCCACGTCGAGGTGGATGCCGCGAGGGCGACGCTCGAGCGCTCCCACGAGTACCTGTACGACCGGACGGGCGGTGCGGGGGACTTCATCCCGCAGCCTCCGATCGACATCCCGTTGTACCGCGAGCGCGCGTGAGCTTTCAGTCGTGCTGGACGACCTGCACAGAGTGATAACTAATACTTGACACGTTCAGTCCTGCTTTCTAGCATCCAATCAACGAACACCACCGGCGCGACGACGCTCCGGTTCGACGAGGGAGTCACCACCACATGAGCACGCGCACGCTGCTGCGGGGAGGAACCGTCATCACCGCGGTCCGCCCCGGCGAGGTCCTCACCGACACCGACATCCTGATCGGCGCCGACGGAACGATCGAGGCCATCGGACAGGGCCTGGATGCCGGCGACGCCGAGGTGGTCGACGTGCGCGGCCGCATCGTGCACCCGGGCTTCGTCGATACGCACCGCCACACGTGGCAGTCGGTCGTCCGCAACCTCGCGTCGGACTGGTCGCTCACCGAGTACCTCGCGGGCCTGCACACCGGTCTCAGCAAGCACTTCCGCCCCGAGGACACCTACACCGGCAACTACCTCGGTGCGCTCGAGGCCCTCGACTCCGGCATCACGACGCTCGTCGACTGGTCGCACAACCTCGCCACCCCCGCGCACGCGGACGCGGCGGTCGCAGCCCTCAAGGACACCGGGATGCGTGCGGTCTTCGCGCACGGCGGCGGTGCCGAGCAGTGGGGGAGCCTGCCGTCGGCCAACGTGCACCCCGCCGACGCGCGGCGCGTCCGCGACGAGCACTTCTCCTCCGACGGGGGCCTCGTGACCATGGCGCTCGCCCTGCGCGGACCGCAGTTCGTCACCCCCGAGGTCAACGTCGCCGACTTCCGCCTCGCCGCCGACCTGGACCTCCGGGTCACGATGCACGCCGGTGACGGGTATTGGGGCAAGTCGGGTCCGATCCGCAAGATGCACGCCGACGGCCTGCTGTCCGACCGCATCACCTACGTGCACTGCTGCACCCTCGGCGACGATGAGCTGAAGCTCATCGCCGACAGCGGCGGCACCGCCTCGGTCGCCCCCGACGTCGAGATGCAGATGGGCCACGGCTTCCCCGCCACCGGCCGGCTGCTGCGCGCCGGCATCCGCCCGACCTTCTCTATCGACGTGTGCAGCTCGAACGGCGGCGACATGTTCGCCACCATGCGCACCGCCATCGGCATGCAGCGCGCCCTCGACAACGCCCCGTCCGTCGACACCGGCGAGGTGCTCGAGCGCATCAGCCTCACGTGTGCCGACGTCGTGCAGTTCGCCACGATCGACGGTGCGCACGCCGCGGGTCTTGCGGACACCACGGGCTCGATCGCGGTGGGCAAGGCCGCCGACATCGTCGTGCTCGACGACCGGTCGTTGGCCCTCACCCCGCTCAACAACCCCATCGGGAGCCTCGTCTACTCGGCTCACCCGGGTCTCGTCCGCGACGTCTTCGTGCAGGGCCGCCGGGTGAAGAAGGACGGCGAACTCGTGGGCGTGGACATCGCCCGGTTGAAGGCGGATGCCGAGGACTCCCGCAGCTACCTGCTCGGTGAGATGCCCGAGGCGCGCCTCGACGGCACGTGGCACCCCACGCTGGTGACGGCATGACCGACCTCGCCGTTCCCGCGCGCATCGCGCCGAAGGACCACGGTCCGACGGCGCGGATGGTGCTGGCGTGGCCGGGCACCCGGGCGCTCATCGCGGTCGCCGCGCTGTTCCTCATCAGTCCGCTCATCGCCCCCGGCAGCGTCGGACCCACCGCCATCGTCTCGATGCTGCCGTTCGCGGCGCTCATCGCGATCGTGGCGATCGGCCAGACCCTCGTCATCCAGCAGGGCGGCCTCGACCTGTCGATTCCGGGCGCGGTCACGCTCGGCGCACTGATCGTGGCCCGCTTCGGCGGCGACGACGCCCTGGGTCTTCCCGCGGCGATCGGCGCGGCGATCCTCGCCACCGCCGCGTTCGGTCTGGCGAGCGGGCTCGTCATCACCCTGTTCGGCCTCCCGCCCCTCGTCGTCACGATCGCGGTGAACGCCCTCATGATCGGTACGGTCCAGGCCCTGTCCGGCGGGTTCGCGACGCAGAGCCCCGACGCGCTCAACCAGTTCGCGCTCAGCCGGTGGGGTGGCATCCCGGTGCTCGTGTTCTTCGCCCTCGCTCTGACCCTCGCCGTCCACGTCGTCCTGAAGCTGACGCGTCTCGGTCGGCGGTTCGAGCTCGTCGGGGAGAACCCCCGCAGCGCCGCCAACCTCGGCATCGGGACGCGCGGATACACGATCGTGGCGTACGTCCTCTCGGCCGGGCTCGCCGCCGTCGGCGGTGTGCTGCTGGCGGGACTGCTCCGCACCCCGACCCTCACCGCCGGCGACGACTATCTCCTGCCCTCGATCGCGGCGGTGGTGCTCGGCGGCACCGCCCTCACCGGCGGGCGCGGCAGCGTCGTGGGCACCGCGCTCGGCGCCCTCTTCCTGGCGCAGCTGACCCAGCTGGTCCAGACGTTCACGCAGGCCACCGCCGTGCAGAACATCGTCCAGGCGCTGATCATCGGCGTCGGCATCGTCGCCCAGCTGCAGCTGGGCGGCTCCACCTCCCGTATCCGGAACCTCATGCGACGGCGTCCGGGAGCCTGACACCGGCTCATCCGCCACCGCGACCCCCACCGGGTCGACGGGCGGTCCGTCGCGCCCTCATCCGACCCTGCACACCCGATCACCCACTCGAAGAGGAGTACCTCCATGATCACCACAGCACCCGCACGGCGAGCAGGTCTCGCCGTCATCGCGCTCGGCGCGCTCGTCCTCGCCGGCTGTTCCTCCACGAACAGCGCCGGTGGCGGCAGCTCCGAGGGCGCCAGCAACCTCACCGCCGACATCGCCGCCGGCAGCAAGGGCACCGTCGACCAGTTCACCGACATCTCGGCCGTCTGCCCCACCGACGGCACGAAGGTCTCGGTCGGCGTCGTCGACGGCTACGGCACCAACACGTGGTCCAAGACCGTTCTCGCGGAGATCGAGAGCGAGGCCGCCAAGTGCTCCGCCATCTCGGGCGTCGAGTTCATCGCCGGCCGCGGCGACCTCGAGGCGACGACCTCGGGCATCACGAGCCTCGCCGCCAAGGGCACGAACATCATCCTCGTCATCCCCGACGCCGGTCCCGGCGAGGCGCACCTCCCCGCGATCCGGCAGGCCACCCAGGCGGGTTCCACGGTCGTCGCGTTCGCTTCCGACCCGCAGGGCACCGCCGGCACCGACTACCTCGACTACACCGACCAGATCCCGGAGTTCGTCGGGAAGTCCAAGGCGCAGTGGATCGTCGACCAGCTGGGCAGCACCGGCGGCAACGTCGTGTTCTTCGGCGGCCCGTCGGGCGCCCTGGTCTCGACGCAGGAGTTCGCCGGGGCCAAGGAGGTCTTCGACGCCAACCCGCAGATCACGCTCGTGAACACCGAGCCCATCTGGTCCAACTGGGACCCGGCTCAGGCGCAGCAGGCGATGGCCGGCGTCCTGTCGCAGGGCACGCCGATCAACGCGATCATCGCCGACTACGGTGCATCCGCCTCGGGCATCATTCGCGCCTACGAGGCGGCCGGTCAGCAGCTCCCGATCCTCACCTCGACCGACGACAACTCCCTCAGCTGCGGGTACGCCGACCTGAAGGCGAAGAACCCGGGGTACGAGCTGGCCACCGTCTCCTCGCGCACCTGGATCGGCCGCGTCGCGCTCCGCAAGGCGCTCGCCGCCGTCTCCGGCACCTCGAACACCGAGCCTTCGCTGTACGAGCTCGCGCTCTTCGAGGACTCCACCGGCAAGACGGCCGGGGCGGTCACGCCCGACAAGGCGTGCCTGTCGTCGGCGCCGTCCGATGCGACGCCGTCGACGCTGCTGACCGCCGACGAGATCACGAAGCTCTTCGGCTGATGAACGAGACCCCCACGACCGTGGCATCCGCGCTCACCCTCTCGGGCATCACCAAGACCTACCCCGGTGTCACCGCGCTCGACGCGGTCTCGGTCGACATCGCCGCCGGTCGCGTGCACGCCGTGCTGGGCGAGAACGGCGCCGGGAAGTCCACCCTCGTGGGGATCGCGGCGGGGTCGGTGGTGCCGGATTCCGGCACCATCGGCCTCGCCGGGCGCGAGTTCGACCGCATCCGGCCCGCCGAGGCGCGGGAGTCCGGGCTCGCCATCGTGTACCAGATCCCCGCGCTCGCCCCCTCGTTGAGCGTGGTGGATGCCGTCCTGCTGCTGCTTCCCGCGAGCAAGCGCCCTTCGCGCCGCACGGCGGCCGCTTGGGTCACCGCGCACTTCGAGCGCCTGTCGCTGAAGATCGACCCGCACGCGCTCGTGTCGTCGCTGTCGCTGCGCGAGGCGCACCTCGTCGAGATCGCCGCCGCCCTGGCATCCGATCCCCGTGTGCTGGTGCTGGACGAGCCGACCGAGGCCCTCGGGCCGGAGGAGACGGCGTGGCTGTTCGGTCAGGTCCGCGGCCTGCTGGAGAAGGGCGTGGCGATCGTCTACATCACCCACCGGATCCCCGAGGTGATGGAGATCGGCACCGACCTCACGGTGCTGCGCGACGGGCGCGTCGTCGGTCGCGGCCTCGTTGCGGACTTCACCGCCGACCAGGTCGTCGAGCTCATCGTCGGGCGGTCGCTGGAGACCACGTTCCCCGACAAGCCTCTCGCCCCCGCCCCCGACGCGACCCCCGCCCTCGAGGTGCTCGAACTCAGCGGTCCCGGCTACGACAACGTCTCGTTCTCGGTGTACCCGGGGCAGATCGTCGGTCTCGCCGGGGTCGAGGGCAACGGTCAGCGCCGCGTGCTCCGAGGCATCGCCGGCGGCGGCTCGACGGGCGGCCGCATCCTGGTGAACGGTCAGGAGGTGTCGACGCGCTCCCGCCGGTCGGCGTCGGCCGCGGGGGTCGTGTTCCTGCCCGGCGACCGCATCGGCGAGGCCATGTTCGGCAAGATGTCGATCCGCGAGAACGCCGTCGCGGGGGCCCTGCGCGCCGCGATGCCCGGCGGATTCGTCCGCCGCAGCCGCGAGTACGCGTTGACGCGCGAAGGCGTCGCCGGTCTCGCGGTGAAGACCCCGCACTACGAGGTGCCGGTCTCGGCGCTCTCGGGCGGCAACCAGCAGAAGGTCCTGCTCGCCCGCGGGCGCCTCGGCGACCCGAAGGTCCTGCTCGTAGAGGACCCGACGCAGGGTGTCGACGCGGGTGCCCGCGTGGACATCTACGCGTTCCTCCGGGAGCTCGCCGCCTCGGGTGTGGCCGTCGTCGTCCTGTCGACGGATGCCGTGGAGCTCGAGGGCCTGTGCGACCGGGTCGTGGTGTTCTCCCGCGGTCGCGTCCAGGCGACGCTGGTCGGCGACGACGTCGATGAGCGTGCCATCACGGGGGCTGCGGTGCTGTCGCACGAGACGGCGTCCGTCGAGGTCGCGGTGACGGCACGGCGCCGATCGCGCGGCATCCTGGCGGGCGAGACGCAGGCCGTCGTGCTCCTCGGGCTGGCGGTGGCGCTCTCGATCGTCACCTCGTTCGTGTCGTCCGCGTTCCTGAGTCCCCTGAGCATCAGTCAGCTGCTGGCGGCGACGAGCGTCCTGATCTTCGTGGGGTTGGCGCAGCTGGTCGTCGTGATGACCGGGGGCATCGACCTGAGCATCGGATCGGTGACGGCTCTCTCAGCGGTCATCCTGTCGTTCTTCGCGCAACAGGGGATCGGGTACTTCCTCATCGGGGTCGTGCTCGCGCTCGCGGCGGGGGCCGCGGTCGGGTGGGTGAACGGCCTCCTCGTCACGCGCCTCTCCCTCCCGCCTGTCATCGCGACGCTTGTGAGCTCCATCGCGGTGCTCGGTCTCGCGCAGGTGCTGCGGCCGAGCCCCGGCGGGTCGGCCCGGGCCGACGTGCTGACGACCCTCGGTCTCGCCGTCGCCGGCGTGCCCCTGATCCTGGCGCTGGCCGTCGCGATCGCCGTGGTCATGTGGTTCGTCATCCAGCGCACCCGCGGGGGACGCGCGCTGCGGGCCGCCGGCTCCGACCCCGTCAAGGCCAATCGCATGGGCGTGCGGGTCCCGCGGACGCGGCTGCTCGCCTCCGTCACCGCGGGCGTCCTCGCCGCGCTCGCCGGGCTCGCGGTGTATTCGCGGTCGGGCATCGGCGACGCCAACGCGGCGCAGGCGCTGACCCTCACCTCGGTGACGGCGGTCGTCATCGCCGGCGCCAGCATCTTCGGCGGTTCCGGTTCGGCCCTGGCCGTCGCCGCGGCGGGGCTGCTCCTGCAGACGGTGACGAGCTCCCTGGCGTTCCTCTCGCTCGGCCTGTCGTGGCAGTACTGGATCCAGGGGGCGTTCGTGCTCTTCGCCGCGGTCGTCCCGCTCGTCATGGTGCTCGTGCGCCGCGGTCGCTCACCGGGGGTGCGGGGCGGCTGATCCGCCGCGCGTCCGCATCCCCATCGGAACCCCTCTGACCTCAGGAAGGCCATCATGAAGAACACCGGAACCACGGGCACCAACGGCGTCGACTGGGAGGCGCGCGTCGACTTCGACCGCCTCCGAGACGAGCGCCTCGCGCGCGTCAAGGCGGAGTTGGAGCGGTCGGACCTCGGCGCGGTGCTCGCGTTCGACTTCTCCAACATCCGCTACATGACCGCGACGCACATCGGCACGTGGGCCATGGACAAGCTGATCCGCTTCAGCCTCCTCACCCGCAACACCGACCCGATCTCGTGGGATTTCGGGTCGGCGGCGAAGCACCACGCGCTGTACAACCCGTGGCTGGACGTCACCTCGTCCGAGATGGATGCCGATCCCCACGCGCCACACGAGGGCACCAAGCGTCCGCGGCTCGAGTCCGGGGCGCGCGCGGGGATCTCGACCCTCCGCGGAGCCTTCCCGCCGGATGCCGGCATCGCCGAGGAGGTGGCCCGCAAGATCAAGCGCGAGCTGGAGAAGTTCGGGGTCGCCGACCAGCCGCTCGGCGTCGACGTCATCGAGCTGCCGATCCTGTTCGCGCTGCAGCAGGTCGGCATCCGGGTGGTCGACGGTCAGCAGATCTTCATGGAGGCCCGGCGCATCAAGACGAACGACGAGATCCGGCTGCTCACGCAGGCGGCGTCGATGGTGGACGCAGCGTACGAGGACCTGTACCGGTTCCTGCGCCCCGGTGTCCGCGAGAACGAGGCCGTGGGGCTCGTCGCCAAGACGCTGTACGACCTCGGGTCCGAGTACGTCGAGGGCGTCAACGCGATCTCGGGCGAGCGCTGCTCCCCGCACCCGCACGTGTTCTCCGACCGTCTGATCCGCCCCGGCGACCCGGCGTTCTTCGACATCCTGCACAGCTGGAACGGCTACCGCACGTGCTACTACCGCACCTTCGCGGTGGGGTCGGCGAGCACGAAGCAGAAGGATGCCTACACCCGGGCCCGCGAATACATGGACCGGGCGATCGCCCTCGTGCGTCCGGGTGCCACGACCGCCGACATCGTCTCGGTGTGGCCGACGGCGCAGGAGTTCGGCTTCGCCGACGAAGAGGCGGCCTTCGCGCTGCAGTACGGCCACGGGGTCGGCCTGTCGATCTGGGAGAAGCCGATTTTCTCGCGGCTGGTGTCGTTCGACCACCCCGAGGAGCTCAAAGAGGGCATGGTCTTCGCCCTCGAGACCTACTGGCCCTCCGCGGACGGCTGGGGCGCCGCGCGCATCGAGGAGGAGGTCGTGGTCACCGCGACCGGGTGCGAGGTCATCACGAAGTTCCCCGCGGAAGAGCTGTTGATCGCCGGACCCCGGTACATCGCGGTCGGTGGTCCGCTGAACAACCAGCGCGACTCGCAGTCGCACTTGAACACGACGTGGGGCCGCGGGGAGGCGTGATGGCGTCGGTCGGCTTCCTCGGCCTCGGCTCGATGGGGGCGGCGCTCGCTCGCCGCCTCGTCGACGCCGGGCACCGTGTCCATGTCTGGAACCGTTCGCCCGGCGCGGCGGGCGAGCTCGTCGCCGCGGGGGCCGTGGCGTGTGCGACGCCCGCGGAGGCGCTCGCGCACCCGGTGTCGTTCTCGATGCTCGCCGACGGTCCCGCGGCGCTCTCCGTCCTGGATGCCGAGTCCGTGGCATCCGCGACCGGCAGCGTCCACGTGAACATGGCGTCGATCAGTCCCGCGGAGGCGGGCGAGCTGCAGGGGCGGTTCGCGGCGGCCGGGGCGCGCTACGTCGCCGCTCCGGTGCTCGGGCGGCCCACCGTCGCGGCGGAGGGCAAGCTCAACGTGCTCGTCGCGGGCGCACCCGACGACGTCGCCGAGGTCGAGCCGTACCTGCAGCTGTTCGCCGCGCGCCTCTGGCCGCTCGGTGAGGAGCCGTCGACCGCCAACGCCGTGAAGATCGCGGTGAACTACGACATCATCCACGCGATCCAGGCGATCGGGGAGTCGGTCGCCCTCGTCGAAGCCCGCGGCGTCGATCCCGGGCTGTTCGTCGAGATCCTCACCTCGACGCTGTTCGCCGGGGTCGTGTACAGCGGCTACGGCGGCATGATCGCGCGGCAGGCGTACGACCCGCCCGGGTTCGACGTGGCCCTCGGCTACAAGGATCTGCGGCTCAGCGCCGAGATCGCGGGCGAGACGGGGACGCACCTGCCCACGCTCGCCGCTTTGACGGCGGTGTTCGAGCGAGCCTTGGCCGAACCCGACCTCGCGCGCCTCGACTGGGGTGCCGCGGCGGAAGTCACCCGGCGGGGGCTCCTGCCGGGATCGGAAGACGAGAGAGAGGGAGGTGCGGTATGAGCCGCAGGTATCTGGTGGTCGGCGGGACTTCCGGCATCGGACGCGAGATCGTCGCGTCGCTCGCCGCGGACGGCCACGAGGTGACGCTCACGGGCCGTGACCCGATCGCCGCCCAGGCTATCGCCGAGGAGATCGGCCCGAACGTCCGCGGGATCGCGGTCGACATCTCCGAGCCGGACGACATCGCTCCCGCGCTCGCCGACGTCGGCGAACTGGACGGCCTGGTGCTCGCCGCGATCGAGCGCGACGCGAACACCGTGCGCGACTACGACATCGCGCGCGCCCGGCGCCTCGTGACCCTCAAGCTCGTGGGGTACACCGAGACCGTGCACACGCTCCTCGACCGGCTCGTGCCGCAGCGCTCGACTGGCATCGTGCTGTTCGGCGGCCGCGCGAAGGACGCCCCGTATCCCGGGTCGGTCACGGTCTCGACCATCAACGGCGGCGTCGAGGGCCTCACCACCGCCCTCGCGCTCGAGCTCGCGCCGCTGCGCGTCAACGCGCTGCACCCAGGCATCATCGGCGACAGCCCGTTCTGGGCCGGGAAGCCCGCGGGGGTCCTCGAGGGCTACTCGTCGCGCACGCCCGGCGGCGAGCTCGCGACGATGAACGACGTGGTGGATGCCACCCGGTTCCTGCTCCACAACGAGGGCGTCTCGGCGACGAACCTCTACGTCGACCGGGGCTGGCGCATCACCTGACGCCCGGCTCGTCGCCGAAGATCTCGGGATGCCGCTCCAGCTCGATGCGCGTGCGCCGGATGTGCCGCTCGAGCACGTGGGCAGCCTCCTCGGCGTCGCCGCGGCGGAGGGCGGCGACGAGCAGCCGGTGGTCGAGGTGCGCGGTGCCGTCGTGGCGGGCGTGCGCCGCGGTGACGAAGGCGCGGCGGTAATGGTGCGTCCGGTTCCACAGGCCCACGACCGTGTCGCCCAGCATCACGGTGCGCGCCGGCGCGTAGGTGGCGAAGTGGAACTCCCGGTCGTGGCGCAGGAAGTCCTCGGCATCCGCCTGCTCCATGCGGGTGGCGAGGTCGTCGAGGGCGTCCAGGTCGTCGGGGGAGAGCAGCGGCGCGCTCATCCCGAGGAGCACCGGCTCGATGCGCTCGCGCACGAGGTAGAGCTCCTCGCATTCGGCGAGGGTCAGACGCGACACCCAGGCGCCCGAGTTGGCGACGAGCGTCACGAGTCCCTCGGCCTCGAGGATGCGCAGCGCCTCGCGCACCGGGATGCGGCTCGTCGTGTGCCGGGCCGCGAGGTCCTCCTGCCGGATCCGGGTCCCGGGGGGATGGATGCCACGGAGGATCTCGTCGCGGAGAGTGTCGGCGATCCCCGAGCCGGCGCGCCCGTGATCGCGGGCGACGGTGAGTGGGCCGCTCATTCGGCGGGCCTCGCGGGGTGCCACAGCAGCGTCTCGGCATCCTGCTCGTAGGCCTTGCCGTCGGGGAAGCTCACGAGTTCGAACTGCATGCCCCACGGGGCGCGGAAGTAGATCCAGCGCTGCCCTGTCGAAGCGGCGCCGCTGACGACCGGTTCGCCCATGACGTCGACGCCGTGGGCGCGGAGGTGGGCGACCGCGGCATCCAGGTCGTCGACGTAGAGGGCGAGGTGGTGCCCGCCGATGTCGCTGTTGCGCGGGGGAGGGGACTGTCCGTCGGCGGCGTCGTACGCGAAGACCTCAAGGTTCGTGCCGTTGCCGAGGCGGTAGAACCGGATCTCGCGGATCGCCGTCCGCGGGTGCACCCCGAGCTGCCGTGTCATCCAGTCGCCCTCGCCGCTGCGGCCGGGGAGCGTGTACACCGGCACCGCGCCGAGGACGCCGACGAGGAACGTCTCAGCTTCGTCGAGATCGGGCACGGTGAAGCCGATGTGGTCGCTGCCGCGCAGCCCCGGAAGTCCCATGTCGCACCCTCCATTGGATCCATTGACGCCCATGAAGGCGTCTCTCGACAGTATCTCGCGGCGATCAAGCCTTGTATTGGAGACAATTCAATCGTACAGTGTGAGCGAACGACCTGTATAGGTGGACGCAACGACGCGTGAGGAGCGACATGGCCAAGCGGAAACGGCTGAACACCGGAATCGAGTGGGTGCAGCTGGAGACGACCGCCGCGGACTGGAAGGCGGCCGACCCGGAATTGCTCGGGACGATGCTCGGTCAGCTGCATCTCATCCGGGCCTTCGAGGAGGCGGTGCTCGACCTCGCGGGCGCGGGCCTCGTGCATGGCCCCGCGCACTCCAGCATCGGGCAGGAGGGCGGCGCGGTCGGCTCGATCGTCTCCCTCCGACCCGCGGATGCCGTGAACGGCTCGCACCGCGGACACCACCAGTTCCTCGCCAAGACGCTCGCGTACGTCTCCGGCGGTGCGCTCGACCCGGCCGCCCTCGTGACGCCGGACGTCCAGACGCTGCTCGACCGCACGCTGGCCGAGATCCTCGGACTCGCCTCCGGTTTCTCGGGTGGCCGCGGCGGCTCGATGCACCTGCAGTGGCTCGAGGCCGGAGCTCTGGGCACCAACGCGATCGTCGGCGGCGGCGCCCCGCTCGCCACCGGCCACGCGTGGGCGCAGAAGCACGCCGGCACGTCCGATGTGTCGATCAACTACTTCGGCGACGGGTCGAGCCAGATCGGTTCGGTCCTCGAGTCGATGAACCTCGCGGCGACGTGGAAGCTGCCGGTGGCCTTCTTCATCGAGAACAACCTCTACGCGGTGTCGACCCGCGCTGACGAGGCCAGCGCCGACATCCGCTTCTCCGTGCGCGGCCAGGGCTTCTCGATCCCCGCGTGGCGGGTGGACGGCATGGACCCCCTCGCCGTGCACCTCGCCACGGGCGAAGCGCTCGAGCGCATGCGCGCGGGGGAGGGCCCCGCGATCGTCGAGGCCGAGGTCTACCGCTTCTTCCACCAGAACGGCCCCTACCCGGGCAGCGCATTCGGATACCGCACCAAGGACGAGGAGGGCCAGTGGCGCGCGCGCGATCCGCTGGAGCGAATGGCATCCGAGATGCGTCGGCTCGGCCTCCTCGACGACACTGAGGCGCAGGCGGTCCGCGAGCAGGCCGTTGCCGCCGTGGCGCAGTCGGTCGCCGCCGTGGTAGAGGGAGACCCCGAGCGCCCCGGCCGACGCCGCATCCGCCCCGAGCTGTGGCCCGACCCCGCGGTGGTGGACACCGGCATCCGGGGGGATGCCTCCGAGCTCGATGCCCTCACGGCATCCGAACCCGCGCGGTGGACCGGCGGGTGGCGCGACCTGAAGTTCGTCGACGCCGTCGCGCAGACCATGGACCGCCGCATGGAGACCGACCCCCGCATCATCGTGCTCGGTGAGGACGTGCACCGCCTCGGCGGCGGCACGAACGGCGCGACGAAGGGGCTGGTCGAGAAGTACGGCCCCGACCGCGTCATCGGCACCCCGATCAGCGAGAACGGCTTCTTCGGCGCCGCCGGCGGCATCGCGATGGACGGCCGGTTCCGCCCCGTCGTGGAATTCATGTACCCCGACTTCATGTGGGTGGCCGCCGACCAGGTGTTCAACCAGGTCGGCAAGGCGCGGCACATGTTCGGCGACAACAACACCGTCCCGCTCGTGCTGCGGACCAAGATCGCGATGGGGTCCGGCTACGGCTCGCAGCACCTCATGGACCCCGCCGGGATCTTCGCGACGCAGGCGGGGTGGCGCATCGTCGCGGCCTCGACCGCCGCGGACTACGTGGGACTCATGAACGCCGCGCTCGCCCTCGAGGACCCGGTGCTCGTGATCGAGCACGTCGACCTCTACGGCCTACCCGACCGCGTCCCCGACGCCGACCTCGACTACGTCATCCCGCCTGGGTCCGCCGCCGTGCGCCGGGAGGGGAACGACGTCACCGTGCTCACCTACCTGTCGATGGTCGGCCACACGCTCGAAGCCGTCGAACAGACCGGGACGGATGCCGAGGTCATCGACCTCCGCTGGCTCGACCGCGCTTCGCTCGACTGGGACACCATCGGCGAGAGCATCCGCAAGACCAATGCCGTCCTCATCGTCGAGCAGGGGTCCCGCGGGCCGTCCTACGGGGCCTGGCTCGCCGACGAGATCCAGCGTCGGTTCTTCGACTGGCTGGATCAGCCGGTCGAACGCGTCACCGGCGGCGAGGCGAGCCCGAGCATCTCGAAGGTGCTCGAGCGGGCCGCCATCGCCCGCACGGAAGAGGTCGTCGCAGGCCTCGAGCGCGTGCGTGCGGCAGGAGGGATCCGCTGATGGCCGTCGTCGTCCGCATGCCCGAGATCGCCACGGGTGCCGCCGAAGCGGCCATCCAGAGCTGGCTCGTCGAGGTCGGCAGCCCCGTGCGCGCCGGCCAGGCCATCGTCGAGATCGAGACCGAGAAAGCGGTCGTCGAGTACGAGGCCGAGCGCGCCGGCATCCTCGCCGGGATCCTGCTCCCCGCCGGTGACGCCGCCGCCGTGGGCGTCCCGATCGCCGTTCTCGCCGAGGAGGGGGAGAGCGTGGATGCCGCGCTCGCCGCCGCCGGGGGAGCGCCCGCCCCCGCGACCGCGACGCCGTCCGACACCGATGTCGCCGCCGCGCCCGAGGAAGCGGCCGAGGCTCCGGCGGCACCGGCCTCGGCGGCGCCGGTCGTGGCCGCAGCGCCCGCGCCGCCGGCACCCGGTCCGGCCCCCGCGGCGTCGCCGGCGGGCGAGGAGCGTCGCCTGTTCGCCTCGCCGCTCGTGCGCCGCCTCGCGGCCGAGCGCGGCATCGACCTCGCCGAGGTCCCCGGATCGGGCCCGCGCGGACGCATCGTCCGCCGCGACCTGGATGCCTGGACCCCGGCGTCGGCGGAGCGGCATCCGGAACCCGCCCCCGAGGCCGCCGAATCGCCCGCTCCGGCAGCGGCGGGGAGCGCGTACGAGGACGTGCCGCACACCGGCATGCGTCGCGCCATCGCGCGGCGGCTCACGGAGTCGAAGGTCACCGTCCCGCACTTCTATCTTCAGGCGGACTGCCGTGTCGACGCGCTGTTGGCCCTGCGGACGCAGATCAACGAGGGACGCGAGCAGCGCATCTCGGTGAACGACCTCGTCGTGAAGGCCGTCGCCGGTGCGCTGCGCGACGTCCCCGACGCGAACGCGATCTGGACGCCGGATGCCACGCGTCGCTTCTCCGCGGCGGACATCGCCGTGGCGGTGTCGGTGCCGGGCGGGCTGCTCACCCCGGTCGTCCGGGAGGTCGACCGGTTGTCGATCGGCGAGCTCGCCACCACGGTCCGCGACCTGGCGGGACGGGCGCGAGAGGGGCGGTTGAAGCAGAACGAGCTCGAGGGAGGGTCGTTCGCGGTGTCGAACCTCGGCATGTACGGCACGACGTCGTTCTCGGCGATCATCAACCCTCCGCACGCGGGCATCCTCGCCGTCGGAGCCGCGACGCGGCGACCGGTGGTCGAGGAGGACGGGTCGCTCGCGGTGGCGACGGTCATGTCGGTGACGCTCTCGGCCGACCATCGGGTGCTCGACGGTGCGCTCGCTGCCCAGTGGCTGGCGGCGTTCGTGGCGCGCATCGAGAATCCTCTGCAGATCCTGCTGTGAATCGTGTCGGTTTCGGGCGTCCGCGCTTCGCGATGGGCCCCGGAACCGGCACGCTGGGGGGAGACGTCCGCGGGGGATCGCGGACCGGAGGAAAGGAACACCCGTGACCCGCATCGCCGTCATCGGAGGAACCGGCTACGCCGGTAGCCACATCGTCGCCGAGGCCGTCCGCCGCGGCCACACCGTCGTCTCGGTCGCCCGATCGGTGCCGGCCGAGCGCGTGGAGGGAGCGACCTACATCGAGGGCACGGTCCTCGACGTCCCCGGCCTCCTCGCCGGCATCGAAGGGGTCGACGTCGTGGTCTCGGCCGTCGCTCCCCGCGGCGACATGCTGGGCAAGCTCCGCCCGGCCATCGCGCAGCTGAACTCGGTGCTTCCCGAGAACGTGCGCCTCGGCGTCGTCGGCGGCGCCGGGGGATCGCTGGTCGCCGAAGGCGGCCCGCGCCTCATCGACACCGAGGGGTTCACCGACGAGTACAAGCCCGAGGCCGCCGAGGCCATCGGCGTCCTGGAAGACCTTCAGGGCGGCTCCTCGGACCGTGACTGGTTCTACGTGCACCCCGCCGGCGGGTTCGGCGTATGGGCGCCGGGCGAGCGCACGGGCACATACCGTGACGGCGGCCACGTGCTGGTCGTCGACGAGAAGGGCGACTCGTTCATCTCGGGTGCCGACTTCGCCGTCGCCGTGCTCGACGAGATCGAGAACCCGAAGCACTCGCGCGACAACTTCGCCGTCGGGTACTGACCCGGCGAACCACGACGGCGCCGCTCCCTCGGGGGCGGCGCCGTCGTCGCGTCGTCAGACCAGGTCGCGCCAGTCGATGACGTCGGTGTCGGTGGTCGGCACCTCGCCCGTCGCGGGAGCGGCGGCATCCGCGATCGTGGCGAGCGACATCGTGTCGGTGGGCGGGCCCATGACGGTCGCTTCGTCGCGCCGGTGACGCAGCACGTCGTCGATGTACGACGTGACGACCTCGGCCAGCGGGACCGACCGACCGCGCGCCTGCGACATGTACCAGCGGTGCTCGAGCACCTGGTGGAAGACCTCGGCGGGTTCGAGCTTCGCCCGCAGGTCGAACGGGATCGCCATGACGATCGGCTCGAAGACCCGGGTCAGCCACTCGTGCGCGACCATCTCTTCGTCGGCGCCGAGCCGTGACACGCGCGCGCGGAACTCGTCCAGATCGTTGAGCAGGCGCCGCGCCTGGTTCTCCTCGACGTCGAGTCCGGTCAGCCGCAGCAGACGCCGCTGGTGGTGCCCGGCATCCACGACCTTCGGCTGGATCGAGACCTGCGTGCCGTCGCTCGCGGTCTTGATCGACATCTCGCCGATGTCGAACCCGAGGGCGTTGAGACGGTGCACGCGTTCGGTGATGCGCCACGACTCGTCGACGGCGAACGTCTCCTTGTCGGTGAGGGCGCCCCACAGTGAGTGGTACGACGACACCAGGCCGTCGGCGATGGCGATGGCATCCACCCCGCCCTCGAGTCTTCCGCCGGCCTCGAGGTCCATGATCTCGCCCGCGATGTTGGTGCGGGCGATGTCGAGATCGTGCGCGCGTTGGCCGGGGGTGAGACGGTTGCCGTGCAGTTCGCCCGTCTCGGCGTCGACGAGGTAGGCGGCGAACTCGCCCGCGTCACGACGGAACAGGGTGTTCGACAGCGACACGTCGCCCCAGTAGAAGCCCACGTTGTGCAGGCGCACGAGCAGCACGGCCAGGGCGTCGACCAGGCGCGTGGCCGTGTGGGGCCGGAGCACCTGGGTGAACAGTGCACGGTAGGGGAGCGAGAACTTCAGATGCGCGGTGACCAGCGCGGCCGGGAGCGGCCGGCCAGAGGCGTCCGTGCGCCCCGCGATCACGGCGACCCGGTCGACGCAGGGAGCGGCGAGACGGTCGAGGTTGCCGAGCATGTCGTACTCGCGCCGGGCCATCTCCTCCGTCGTCTCCTTGATCGCGACGACGCGACCGGAGAGGTTCGCGAACCGCACAAGGTGTCGGGAGATGCCTTTGGGGAGGGCCACGATGTGCGAACTCGGCCAGTCGGCGAGGCCGGTCGACCACGGCAGCTGCAAGAGTCCGGGATCGACCGCGCTGGCGGTGATGCTGAGGGATTCGGCCACGGTTCCTCCGGGGAAAAGGGTGCGGCGCGGGGAGTCGTGGAAGACTCCCCGCGCCGCGACGGTGCGTGAGATCAGGCGGAGGCGATGGCCTTGTCGGTCAGACGGTCGCCCGACTCGAGGTCGAAGACGTGCACGTGACCGGGGACCGGCGCCAGCACGACCGTCTCGCCCGCGTTGGGGTGACGGCGGCCGTCGACGCGCGCGACGATGTCGGTGCGCTTGCCGTTGATGTCGGTGTGGCCGTAGAGGTAGCCGTCGGCGCCGAGCTCCTCGACGAGGTCGACGACGACCGAGAGGCCGCGGCCGTCGGCGGGAGCGACCTGGATGTCCTCGGGGCGGACACCGATGGTGACCTCGCTGCCGTGCGCCTTGCCGATGACGTCGGCCTCTACGGGAACGACCAGGTCGCCGAAGCGGACGCCGCCCTCGGCCAGGTCGACCGGGAACAGGTTCATCGCGGGCGATCCGATGAAGCCGGCGACGAAGACGTTCTTCGGCTTCTCGTACAGGTCGCGCGGGGTGCCGACCTGCTGGAGCAGACCGTCCTTGAGCACCGCGATGCGGTCGCCCATGGTGAGGGCCTCGGTCTGGTCGTGGGTGACGTAGACCGTGGTGACGCCGAGGCGGCGCTGCAGCGACGCGATCTGGGTGCGCGTCTGCACGCGGAGCTTGGCGTCGAGGTTCGACAGCGGCTCGTCCATGAGGAACACCTGGGGCTGACGCACGATCGCGCGGCCCATGGCGACGCGCTGACGCTGACCACCGGAGAGGGCCTTGGGCTTGCGGGTCAGGTATTCCTCGAGGTCGAGGAGCTTGGCGGCTTCGAGGACGCGAGCGGCGCGCTCCTCCTTGCCGACGCCGGCGATCTTGAGGGCGAAGCCCATGTTCTCGGCGACGGTCATGTGCGGGTAGAGCGCGTAGTTCTGGAAGACCATCGCGATGTCGCGGTCCTTCGGCGGCACGTCGGTGACGTCGCGGTCACCGATCAGGATGCGGCCGGAGTTGACCTCTTCGAGGCCGGCGAGCATACGCAGCGACGTGGACTTGCCGCAGCCGGAGGGACCGACCAGAACCAGGAACTCGCCGTCGGCGACCTCGAGGTTGAGCTTGTCGACCGCGGCACGAGTGCCCCCGGGGTACAGGCGGGTTGCGTTGTCAAAGGTGACGGACGCCATTTCTTCTTCTCCTTCACCGGCAGGTACGTGCCGGACGATCCGTAGTGAATGGAATGAACGGGGGCTACCCCGAGCGCGCACGACAGTGGGCGCAGGGTCAGTATGGCATGCGTCTGGGCATTTCTCAGCCAGGCTTACTACCATCGGTGCTCGTTCGCCTACCCGTGCGTTCCCAACATCGTCAGCGGTCACCGACCGCGCCCGAGAGGTCCCATGTCCAACGACCAGACGCCGAATCTGCCCGCCGAGAACGCCCGCCGGGAGGCGGTCCGTGAGAAGGCGCAGCAGGTCAAGGCGCGGCAGACGCGGGCGCGGATCGTCCGTCGCTCGCTCGTGACGATCGGCGCTGTCGCGGTGGTCGCGATCGGTGCCGCCGGTGTCACGTACGCGCTGTCGTCGCGGGACGGTCGTTCGCAGGCGCTCCCGGATGCCGCTTCCGACGACGGCTTCGTCGTGACGGCCGCGACCGGCATCGCCGACCCCCGCGCCGACCAGACCGTCGACGGCAATGCCTCCGCGCTGGCCGCCGAGGCCACGCCCACCGAGACCCCCACACCCACCCCGACGCCGTCGACCACGGCCGCCCCCGTCGACATCCGCGTCTACGTCGACTACCTCTCCACCGAGGCCCGGGAGTTCCAGCTCGCCAATGCCGAGCAGCTCTCGAAGTGGGTGTCCCAGGATGCCGCGTCCCTGACGTACTACCCGGTGGCGATGCTCACCTCGAAGTCGAACGGCACGAAGTACAGCCTCCGCGCCGCCGGGGCAGCGGCCTGTGTCGCGACCCACGCGTCCGACAAGTTCTTCGCGTTCAACCACGAACTCCTCGTGAACCAGCCCGCGGTGGACTCCGACGGCTACAGCGACGAGAAGCTCGCCGACATGGCGCAGGGCGCCGGCGTGAGCGACCCCGACACCGTGCGCGCGTGCATCGAGGACGAGACCTTCACCTCGTGGGCGAAGGCCGCCACCGACCGCGCCATCAAGGGCCTGCCCGACACCAAGGGCCAGGCGCTGACCGCGACGCCCACGGTGCTCGTGAACGGCACGCCCTACGTCGGCCGCATGGACGACCCGAAGGAGTTCGCCCAGTTCGTGCTCACGGTCGACAGCAACGCCTACTACTCGACCGCGACTCCCACGCCGACGCCGAGCGCGACTCCCGCGGGCTGACCCGGGCCGAGGCCCGCGCGAGCAGGATCGGGTCGCGGGTTCCGACTAGAGCGCGGCCTCCTGCGCCCAAACGGTTCCGATCCAGATCAGTCGCAGGAATTGCCCCACGGTGAGCGTCTTGTCGGAGGCGCCGGCGAGCGACGTTCCGTAGGAGGCCCCGTGTCGGACGGTGAAAGCGCCGCTGAGGCTCGATGGCGAAACCGTGAGACGCTGGCCGATGAACTTGCCGGAACCGAGCGGCCCGAGGTTACGCGCGACCCCGTCCTTGGTGCGAGCCAGCAGAAGAAGATTCGGCTCGATCGACCGGAGCAATCGCGCGGGGTATGCCGTCGTTTCGAGATCGCTGCCGACGATCTCGAGAGATGCGGAGGACCGTTGGGTGCCGGTATCGGCGGCGTCGGGGAGCACCCGCCACACGACACTTGCTTTCGTGATTGCTTCTTGGACACGGAACAGGTTGTCGCTCGCCCATGACTGTTCGAAGATGACGTCGAAGTCCGCTCGCTGAGTCGATGTCTCGCAGTAGAAGGGCTGTGGTCCGACAGCCGTTCTGTAGGCGCTGGAGGTCGAGATGCGTCCGCTGAACCGGAAGTCGGAGCTCGCTGAGTAGGCGATGCGAGGCGTGTCGGTCGCCGTCGCCACCTCATCCGCGTTGATCTCGGCCTCGACGATCAGCTGTGAGTTGAGAGCCTCGACGACAGTTCCCGCGACGGCCGACCCGAGAGTGACGACGGCGTTCCGGATCTGCGCGCGCCCGTTGCTCACGTGGGCGAGCTGCTGCGCCCCCTGCGCATGAACACCATCGATGATGACGCTCCAACGCGTATCCCGCTGACCGGCACTCTGGTGTCCGGTGCCACGGACATCGACGTTCAGCACCCGCTGCGTGTCGACGGTTCGCAGGTCGTTCTCGAAGTGCTCGCGAGACTCGGGCGATGTCGCCGACCCCGAGCCCGAGGTGTCGGTGAAGACAGTGATCGCGTTCTCACACCCCACAACGGTCGAACCGACTACACGGTGTTTCTCACCTCGAAGACCGAAGCCTGTGTGAGCTCCGGGCGCACCGACCACGGTCGCCCCGTGGAATTCGATGCCGTACGAGCCGTGATGGGTGTCGAGGCCGGAGTTTCCTGCCGCTGTCACTTGCGCACCGAAGATCTTCGCCAACATGGTGCGCCCGTAGAGACCGAGATCTCCGTTCGACTCGACGGATGCCGCGACGTCGGTCCACCCGTGGCGTCCATCGAGGGTGCGACAGTCGCGTGCGCGCCCATGCATCGAGCCCTGATCGACGACCCCGTATCCGACGACCGAGGGCGAGTTGTCGGGGGCGTTCATCGCGTACCGCACCAGCTGCCGCTCAACGAGGTACCCGAAACACGACCGCATCATCACGGGTTGTCCGACGTCTCGAAGTGCCTCCTGATCCAGAACCGTCGGTTGCGTGAGGTTCGTGCACCGTATGGCCCCGCCGACGACTCGACCGCTCAGTACTCCGTCGGTGATGTCCCAGGTGCCGCCGAGGAACGTCGCCGACCCCGGGGCCAGTCGCGCGACGCGCACGTTGGTCTGGTACGCGTCGATGAGAGTGCTGACCAGGTCGACGGTGGTGCCATCCACCCGGAAGACCGTCGCGAATTCGCCGATCCGTGGGATCGAAGCGGCGCCGGATGCGTAGCGAGCGGTGGGGGCCGGGTCGTCCGCGACGACCTTGACGACGTCTCCTCTCGCCCAGTTGCGTGCCTCATTCAGGGTGAGGCGGGAGAACGAATAGGTCTGGCCGTCGAGCACGGTCGAGGCGGTCACCACCGTGGTCACGGAGGTGGGTGATTCGAGGGATCCGGCGGCGCGCATCAGGAAGCCGTCACCCCCGCGTACGAGCGTCGCGTCACGCGCATCGATGGTGAGGAACTTCGACCCTGGGATCGACACCGAGGAGTTGAAGAGGAACTCTCCCCGCAGCATGAGCGTGGCTCCGACGGGCGCGGCCGCTATCGCCGCATTCAACCCCGCCGTCGAGTCTGTGGCCCCGGTCGCATCGACTGCCCATCTCGAGGAGGTGACGTCGATCGCGATGGGATCCGTCACGGCCCAGATGGACTCCGGCGTCGTCGCTTCGGCCGCTTCGGCCCTCTGCGGACTCCCCGCGGTGAGGGCGATCGACGGAGCGCCCCAGGCCGCTGCGGTCAACATGCTCCGGCGCGACAAGATCCCCATGATTCCCCCAGGTTCGTGGCTCACCGCACACAGTAGGGGAATCTCCGTGCCGGGGCCATCGTGGGCTTCATCCATGTCCGGAAGGGATCAGTGTGCAGCAGGACGACCGCGCGCGGCTCGTTGTCCGCCTCCTGTCCAAGCGAGGCCATGAGCGTGGCCGTAGCTCGATAGACTCGTGCTCACCGGCCTGCGTGTCGGATGCGGCGGATCGATCTCCACTGCAGTCAGGTCCGCGGATCTCCGCGGCTCGCCGGCTTGGCGCAATTGGTAGCGCACCGTACTTGTAATACGGGGGTTGCAGGTTCAAGTCCTGTAGCCGGCACCACGGACCGTTCACGTGCGGATCCGCCCACGCACCCCACGGGATGACGCGGGCCACGGAATCTGCGTAGTCTGGTGCCATTCGCCGGCCCTTGGGGGGAGTCGCCGCGTAAGTGTGTGCGACGAGGGCCGGCATGGGGGGTTCCATGCGTACTGTGTCCTTGGTTCGAGCGGCGCTGTGATGGTCGAGTCGGCCGGCAGCGCGACGCGCGCGCACGACAAGCGCGCGTCGGCCAACTATCGCCCGGAGATCGAGGGCGTCCGCGCCGTGGCCGCGATCCTGGTGGCGGTGTTCCACATCTGGCTCGGGCGTGTCTCCGGCGGTGTCGATGTGTTCTTCGTGATCGCGGGTTTTCTTACGACGATCACTCTTCTGGGACACATCACCCGGACCGGCCGGGTGAGTGCCTCCGGCTACCTGCTGCGTCTCGCCGCGCGCTTGTTCCCCGCCGCCGCCGTGGTTCTGGCCGTCGTCGGGCTGCTGACGCCGGTCCTTCTGGTGAGCTCGCAATGGCAGCAGACCTTCACCGAGATCCTCGCTTCTGCGCTCTACGTGGAGAACTGGTGGCTGTTCAAGTCGGGGAACGACTACCTCGCACGTGACAACTTCCAGTCACCCGTGCAGAACTTCTGGGCGATGTCGGTTCAGGGACAGTTCTACGTCATCTGGTTGGTGTTCTTCCTGGTGGCCATGCTGATCGTTCGGGCTCGTCTGGCGAAGGACTCTCGCCGCGCACTGACCCTCCTCGTCGCGGTCGGGTCGGCGGCTTCCCTCGCCTACGCGGTGTACGCCGTCGGCGTGAACCAGTCGGAGGCGTACTACAACACCTTCGCGCGGGTGTGGGAGTTCGGACTGGGGAGCTTGAGCGCTCTTCTGCTGTCGGGTGTGGTTCTGCCCGGCATCCTGAGGGCGATTGCGGGATGGGTCGGTCTTGCGGGGATCGTTCTCTGCGGGTTCGTCTTGAACGCGGGAGCGACCTTCCCGGGTCCGGCGGCTCTCTGGCCGACACTGGCGGCGGTTCTGGTGATCGTGTCGGGCACCGGCGGTCCCGCCCGGGGTGGTGTGCAGAATCTTCTCGCTCGACGCCCTCTCGTGTGGTTCGGCGGGATCAGCTACGGCTTCTACCTGTGGCACTGGCCGATCCTCATCTTCGTCATCGAGGTGACCGGACACCGTCCCGACTTCCTCACCGGGGCGGGCATCATCGCATCGGCGGTCCTCCTCGCCTGGCTCACCCATGTGTGGGTCGAGAAGCCGGCCATGAGCTGGATCCGCGTTCGACCTTCACGGGCACGTCCGTGGGCGCCGGTCGCCGCGCTCGTCCTGGTCGCCGCTCTCGCCGGCGGCGGCCTGGTCGCGACTGATCGTGCGACGGAGAGCGACCTGCGAGCAACGGCCGAGCTGGCCTCTTCGGCCGACGAGTGTTTCGGCGCCGGGGCGGTGGATGCCCAGTGCGAGACGGAAACATGGACCGAGAGCGTTCCGCGACTCAACGCGAACCTCGACAGGTCTCCTCTGGAGTCGACGAAGTGCCGCACGTCGACGACCGGCGTCGAGGTCAAGCGGTGCACTTTCGGGGTCGAGGGCTCGGACCGACGGGTCCTGCTCATCGGCAACTCCCACGCGGCCGCGTTGCTGCCCGCCGTGGTGGCGCTCGCCGAGCAGCACGGCTGGGAGGTGACGACGTACTACAAGGCCAACTGCGTTTTCAACACGGCGCCGCGACGGGATGATCCTCCCCGTGAGGTCAGCTCCTGCCTGGCGTGGGGCGAGTCCTTGCGGGCCGAACTCGCACAGATGCCGCCCTTCCTTTTCGCCGTGAACAGCTACTCCGCCCGCAAATCGGTCTTCCTCGACGCGGAGGGGAAGCCCAGCGAGGACGCCGGGGTGGCGGGGTTCCGCGAGGCGTGGGCGCCGCTCATCGCTTCGGGTACGCCGATCCTCGCGATCGCCGATAACCCGGTCGTCGATGCCGTGCGCGACCTCAACTGCACGTATCGTCCGGGCTCGGCCGAGGACTGCTCCGTCGATCGGGACACGGCGTTCGCCGAGCGAGACCTCATCATCGCCGCTGCGCAGGGGACCGCGGGCGTCTACCCGCTCGATCTCACCGACGTGTACTGCGACGAGAGCCGCTGTCCGCTCGTCATCGGAGGAGTGAAGGTTCTGCGCGACAAGGGTCACCTGACGAGAACGTTCGCGGAGACGCTCGCACCGTTGCTCGACGACGCCGTGTCCGTCATCCCCGGGGTGGAAGCGGCGGGTTGACCGTACCGTCGCGATCGTGGGTGGGGTCGGGGTCGGATGAGGTGCGCGGCGGAGTGTCGCGCTCTGCAAAGCGGCGCTTCATCCACTCCCGCGCGTCAGCGTGCGCCCGCGCCTCGGTACGGCTGTACCCGTGCGCGACGGCGGGGCCGCCGGCATCCCAACCCGACCACTTCCACCGCGTCCGCGACAGTCGCTCCACTTCGACGTAGAACGGTTCCATGTTCATCAGCGCCCCCCGGCTGGTCAGCGGCACCAGTCGCGGATGCAGCCCCCCATGGGTGCACGACCGGGGCTCGTCTACCCGTGACGTTCTACTATGCCGGACCGACGGGATTTGATGTAGACCGTTCGGGGGACACGCTCCCTCGATCAGCAAATTCCCTCGCCCGTCAGCGCAGCCCCACCCGCAACCACAGCACCCCGTGGGCCGGCACGGTCAGCCCGCCGGCGAGCGGGATGGGCCGGTCGGCGAGGAGGTCGATGGCATCCGGCTCCAGGCCCGAGAGGGTCAGCGCGTCGATCTCGACGGCGTGGTCGGCGACGTTCGCGAGCACGAGCACGGCGGTGCCGGCATCACCGGGGCGAAGGAACGCCACGACCGAGTCGACGTGCGCGTCGAACGCGATGAGCTCGTTGCCGGCGAGTTCGGGCGTCGACCGGCGGACGTCGATGAGCCGCGTGAGTCGGGAGAACACGCGGCCGGCGGGGGTCGTGGCATCCGTCCGGTCGGCGTAGTTCTGCTCGGGGCGGTGCGGGCGGTGCACCCACCGACTGTCTCCGGCCTCGGCGCGGTTGCGGCGATAGGAGTAGTCGTTGAGCTGCGCGACCTCGTCACCGAGGTAGAGCAGCGGAACGCCCCCGGTGGACAGCGCCAGCGCGTGCGCGAGGATCACCCGGTCCTCGCCACCCGCATCTCCGGCCTCGATCCCCGCGAGAGACGCAGTGGTTCCGGTGATGCGCGCGTCGCCGGTGCGCGGGTTCTCCTGGAACGGAACCCCGCGCGAGAACGACCCCTCCACGCGTCCCACGTAGAAGTCGTTGAGGAAGCGCCGGTGCGGATACCCCTGGATGCCGAGCTCTTCCGCATCCTCGTCGGCGAACGTCCAACCGATGTCGTCGTGGCTGCGCACGTAGTTCACCCACGCGGTGCCCTCGGGCAGGGCGTGTCGGCGTTCGAGGGCCTGCTGCAGGAGGCGTCCGTCGCGGGTGGCGAGAGCCTCCCAGGTGAGCGCCATCTGCAGCGGGTTGTACGACAGCTGGCACTCGTCGGGGGAGATGTACGAGACCACTTCGTCGGGGCGGACGATCGCCTCGGACTTGAACAGCAGGCTCGGCGCGGCCATCCGCAGCACCGCGTTGAACGCCTGCAGCAGGAGGTGCGCCTCGGGCAGCGACTCGCACGTCGTGCCCAGCCGTTTCCAGATGAAGGCCACGGCATCCATCCGCAGGATCTCCACGCCCTGATTCGCGAGGAACAGCATCTCGCCGGCCATCGCCTCGAACACCGCGGGATTGGCGTAGTTGAGGTCCCACTGGAAGTGGTAGAACGTCGCCCAGATCCACCGGCCGTCCGGCAGTTGCACGAAGGAGCCGGCGTGGTCGTCGGGGAAGATCTCGCGCGTGGTCCGTTCGTAGGCGTCGGGCATCTCGCGGTCGGGGTAGATGAGGTAGAAGTCCTCGTAGCCCGCCTCCCCGGACACGGCCTTCCGCGCCCACTCGTGCTCGTCGCTGGTGTGGTTGAAGATGAAGTCCACGACGAGCGAGATCCCGGCGTGGCGCAGTTCCGCGGCCAGCTCGGCGAGCTCCTCCATCGTGCCGAGCGCCGGGTTCACCCGGCGGTAGCTCGACACCGCGTAGCCCCCGTCGCTGTTGCCCTCGGGGCTCTCGAACAGCGGCATGAGGTGCAGGTAGGTGAGCCCCAGCTCGCGGAAGTACGGGATGGACTCGCGGATGCCGCGGAGCCCACCGGCGTACCGGTCGACGTAGCAGACCCCACCGAGCATCCGCTCGCTCTCGAACCAGTCCGGTGCGCTCGCCCGTTCTCGATCGACGTCCCTGAGTCCCGCGGGGCGCTCGGTCCACGACCTGCGGGCGAGGTCGACGACCGAGGCGAGACGCTCGAGACCGTCGGGGCGGTCGCCGTACAGGCGTCGGAACAGGTCATGCAGCCGGGGGAGATGCATCTCGACATTCGCGAGGAACTCGCGGTCCGCGCGCGCAGCGGTCAGCTGGGACAGGATTGCGGCGACGTCATCGGGGCCGGCGGTGAGGTGAGGCACGCGGAAAGCCTCGCGCATCCGGGCCGTCCGGTCCACATCGGCACGCGGGCACGTACGATCGACGACGGCCCTCGACGCGAGCGGTGCCCAGGGAAGAGGATCCATGTCGCCACGACTATCACCGGGGATCGCCGTCATCGGAGCCGTCCTGATCGGTGCACTCACCGCCGTGCAGGCCCGCGTCAACGGATCGCTCGGCGCCGAGATCGGCGACGGCGTGCTGGCGGGCGGGATCTCGTTCGGATCGGGACTGGTCGTGGTGCTCCTGATCGCTGCGGCACTCCCCGCGGGGCGCGCCGGGCTGGCGCGTCTGGTCGCAGGCGTCCGCGAACACTCGGTCCCCGCCTGGATGCTGTGGGGCGGGGCCGCGGGGGCGTTCACCGTCGCGTGCCAGGGCCTCGCGGTCGCGACCATCGGCGTCGCCCTGTTCACCGTGGGATTCGTCGCCGGCCAGACCACCGGCGGGCTGCTGCTCGACCGCATCGGACACGGCCCGGCCGGAGTGGTTCCGGTGACCGTCCGCCGGATCGTCGGGGCCGTGTTGGCGCTCGCCGGAGTCGGCGTCTCGCTGACGGGCGACGGGGTGGGCGGCATCCCGGTCTGGATGCTGATCGTCCCCGTGATCGCGGGCGCCGGCGTCGCGTGGCAACAGGGGACGAACGGTCGTCTGCGCCTGCGCGTGCAGAGCCCCCTCGCGGCGACGGTCGTGAACTTCGCGGGCGGAACGGCGGTGCTCATCGTCGCGGGGCTCGTCCACATCGCGATCGTCGGGCCGCCACGCGCCCTTCCCGCCGATCCATGGCTGTACCTCGGGGGAACGGTCGGGGTGGTCTACATCTTCCTGTCGTCGGTGATCGTGCAGCGCACGGGTGTCCTGCTGCTGGGACTCGGATCCGTCGTCGGCCTGCTCACGACCTCGGTCGTCCTGGATGCCGTCTGGCCCGCGCCGGCGGCACCGGCGACGCCGATCGCCGTGCTCGCCGCGTCCGTGGCGATCGTCGGTGTCGTCGTGGCGGCGCTGCCGTGGCGCCGTCGGCGCCCCCGCTGAGGCCGCCGCCACGACGACGGGTCAGAGGCGCGCCTCGTCGACCTTCCGACGCTTCTTGCCTCCCGGCATCCGGGACAGGTGCTTCGCGGCATCCACGGTCTTGCGCCGAGTGGGTCGGGAACGCACCGGCTTGCCACCGACGTACAGCCAGCCGAGCAGGACTTCGCCCTTCGCGAGGCCGTGGGCCTTGGCGAGCACCTTGCTGCGGGTGTTGTCGTCGGTGCGCCAGAACACGCCGAACCCTGCCTCGTCGAGAGCGAGACTCAGCATGTGGGCGACGCCGGAGGCGACGGCCTCCTGCTCCCACGCGGGGATCTTCTTCGAGCTGAGATCGGCGACCACGGCGATGATGAGCGGTGCGCGACGCGGCTTCGAGGACAGGCCCTTCTTGCCATCCGCTCGATTCAGGGCGCGCGCGAGCACGTCGCGGTCGGCTCCGCGGATCTCGATGAGCCGCCACGGACGCAGCGACTTGTGGTCGGCCACGCGACCGGCCGCCGCGACGAACGCCTCGAGCTCGGGTCCGGTGGGGGCGAGATCGGTGACCTTCGACCACGACCGGCGGTCGCGCATCGCCTCGAGCGCGCTCATGCCTCGTCGACGGGGGTGAAGTTCAGCGACAGCGAGTTCATGCAGTAGCGGTCACCGGTGGGCGTCCCGAACCCGTCGGGGAAGACGTGGCCCAGGTGCGAGCCGCAGTTCGCGCAGCGCACCTCGGTGCGCTGCATGCCGTGGCTGTTGTCCTCGATCAGTTCGACGGCCTCGGGGCGCACCGACTCGTAGAAGCTCGGCCACCCGCAGTGCGAGTCGAACTTGGTGCCGCTCTGGAACAGCTCGGCGCCGCACGCGGCGCACGCGTAGAGGCCGGCGCGGCTCTCATCGAGCAGCTCGCCCGTCCAGGCGCGCTCGGTGCCGGCCTGGCGCAGGACCGCGTACTGGTCGGGCGTCAGCTCTGCCCGCCACTGGTCGTCGGACTTTTCGACGGCGTAGGTCATGGATGGTCTCCTTCGTCCCCTCCATTGTCTCGTGTCCAGGACGCGCGATGCCCGTGGCGCGATAATCGCGGGGTGGACCAGGATGCCGTGACCGCCGTCGTCGACCGCTACGGGCGGTTCGCCCGCGACGAAGCGCGCGGCCGCTCCCGCGTGTACCAGGACTGGGCGCGACGGGTCGAGATCGATCCGGATGTCGCCGAGGTGCTGGCGCGGATCCCGGACACGCATCGCCAGCCGCCGCTCGTCTTCGCGGTCATGCGTCTGCTCGGCGCGCCGATGGAGACGGGGGATCGATGGGCCGCGTGGGTCGTCGCGCACGCCGACGCGATCGTCGACGAGTGCACTGGGCGGACCCTCCAGACGAACGAACCGCTGCGATGCGCCGCGCTGCTGCCGGCGCTGTCGCTCATCGAGGGGCCGATCGCGCTGATCGAGATCGGCGCCAGTGCGGGACTCTGCCTGTACCCCGACCGGTACTCGTACCGCTTCCGCGCCTCGGACGGCGCCGTGCAGATCCTCGACCCGTCGGACGGACCGAGCCCGGTGGTGCTGGAGTCCGAGATCGAGGGCGACCCTCCGCTGCGCCTCCCCGAGGTCGTGTGGCGGGCGGGGATCGACCTCGAGCCGCTCGACGCGCGGGATGCGCGCGATCGCGCCTGGCTCACCGGGCTGGTGTGGCCGGGGGAGGAGGGCCGCCGCGAGCGGATCACCGCGGCCCTCGACATCGCCGCAGGCGATCCGCCCCTCCTCGTCGAGGGGGACGGGGCCGCGGCGCTCCCGGCGCTCGCGGCGCTCGCCCCGCGCGATGCGACCCTGGTCGTCACCACGCCCGGTGTCCTCGCGCACGTGCCGCGGCGTCACCGCGGAGACGTCATCGCGGCCGCGCGTGCCGCGGGGCGGTGGGTCACCCTGGATGCCGCGGGCCTCCACGATGCGTGGAACGAGACGCCCGACCTCCGTCCGGGGGGCTTCGCGCTCGCGCTGGACGGGGAGGTCCTCGCCAGCGTCGACCCGCTCGGAGCTTGGGTGGCGTGGCATCCGGGATCCGCCTTCCGCGCGCAGTAGCGTGAGGTCGTGCCTCTCTCCGACCGTGACCGCGCGTTCCTCGCGTTCGAAGGTGAGTGGCGTCGCCACGGCGGCGCGAAGGAAGAGGCGATCCGCGCGGAGTTCGACCTCGCGCCCGCCCGGTACTACCAGCTGCTCGGGCGTCTGCTCGACGACCCAGAGGCGCTGGCGCACGACCCGATGCTGGTGCGGCGCCTCCGCCGCCGCCGGGACGAGGCCGCCGAGCAGCACCGCACGCGCCTCGGGCGCACGGCGTCACGCTGATCGGACGCTGGGGAACCGACCGGTAACATCGTCCAATGCCCAGATCGACCTTCCCGCGGGATCGCTTCGACGACCTTCCGGACGGTGACGGCCGCGTCGGCGCCCACCGGGCGGAGCGCCCTCGCTCGCGCGGGTGGCTCGTCTTCCTCTGGGCCGCGCTGGCAACGATCGTCCTCATCGTCGTCGGGATCTTCGGGGTGCTCGTGGCATCCGGGCGGATCTCGTTGTCGTCCGATCCCGAGCCGACGCCGACCGTGGCCGAGACCACTCCGCCGGCCATCGACACCTCCTACTCGGTGGTCGTCCTCAACGGCACCGCCGACGAGGGCCTCGCGGGCAACCTCCGGGATCAGATCGTGGCCCTCGGGTGGTCGGGCGACGCCGTCCAGACGGGCGACTCCGACACGACCGACTTCGCCACCACGACCGTGTACTACAAGAGTTCGGCGGACGAGCAGGCCGCGCTCGGCCTCGCCGCGGCGATCGGAAGCGCGGAGGTCGCGCAGAGCGACTTCCTCCAACCCACCGACGATCCGAACACCGCCGACGACGAAAGCGCCGAGAAGCGTCTGGTCGTGGTGATCGGTCTCGACAGGGCGGCTCAGCCCACCCCCTGAGCCCTTGCGGCCGTCCGGTGTTTCCGCGGCGTAAAAAGTTGGATGCCGCCGTGTCAACAATGGCCTCCCGGGCCGGAATCACGCGGCTCCCCGTGCTTACGATGACCACGTCGTTCAGCAACAGGAGAGTTCGCATGGCCCAAGGCACCGTCAAATGGTTCAACGCCGAGAAGGGTTACGGTTTCATCACCGTGACGGACGGCCAGGACGTCTTCGTCCACTACTCGAACATCGAGATGTCCGGCTTCCGAGTCCTCGAGGAAGGACAGGCCGTCGAGTTCACCGTCGGGTCCGGTCAGAAGGGCCCGCAGGCCGAGTCGGTTCGCCTCATCGCCTGACCGCCTCTCACTTTCCCGCACGCCGCGGTCCCCGTTCACGGGGGCCGCGGCGTCGTCGTGTCCGGGGGTGTCGTGTGGCTTGCACTCACCAGGGGCGAGTGCCAGAATGAATTAGCACTCGCTTTCGTCGAGTGCCAAAAACTGGAAGTCACCCGTCCGGGAGGGACGACAAACTTATGGCAAAGATCATCGCTTTCGACGAAGAGGCCCGTCGCGGTCTCGAGCGCGGCCTCAACACCCTGGCCGACGCCGTCAAGGTGACCCTGGGCCCCCGCGGTCGCAACGTCGTGCTCGAGAAGAAGTGGGGCGCCCCCACGATCACGAACGACGGTGTCTCGATCGCCAAGGAGATCGAGCTCGACGACCCGTACGAGAAGATCGGCGCCGAGCTGGTCAAGGAGGTCGCCAAGAAGACCGACGACGTCGCCGGTGACGGAACCACCACCGCGACCGTCCTCGCTCAGGCGCTCGTGCGCGAGGGTCTGCGCAACGTCGCGGCCGGCGCCGACCCCATCTCGCTCAAGAAGGGCATCGAGAAGGCCGTCAAGGCCGTGACCGACGAGCTCCTCGCTTCGGCCAAGGAGGTCGAGTCGAAGGAGCAGATCGCCGCGACCGCCTCCATCTCGGCCGCTGACCCCGCGATCGGCGAGCTCATCGCCGAGGCGATCGACAAGGTCGGCAAGGAGGGCGTGGTCACCGTCGAGGAGTCCAACACCTTCGGCACCGAGCTCGAGCTCACCGAAGGCATGCGCTTCGACAAGGGGTACATCAACCCCTACTTCGTCACCGACCCCGAGCGTCAGGAAGCGGTCTTCGAAGACCCGTACATCCTGATCGCGAACCAGAAGATCTCGAACATCAAGGACCTTCTGCCCATCGTCGACAAGGTGATCCAGGAGGGCAAGGAACTCCTCATCATCGCCGAGGACGTCGAGGGCGAGGCTCTCGCGACGCTCGTGCTCAACAAGATCCGCGGCATCTTCAAGTCGGTGGCCGTCAAGGCGCCCGGCTTCGGCGACCGTCGCAAGGCGCAGCTGCAGGACATCGCGATCCTCACCGGCGGCCAGGTCATCACCGAAGAGGTGGGCCTCAAGCTCGAGAACGCGACCGTCGACCTGCTCGGCCGTGCGCGCAAGGTCATCATCACCAAGGACGAGACGACCATCGTCGAGGGTGCCGGTGACTCCGCGCTGATCGAGGGTCGCGTGACCCAGATCCGCCGCGAGATCGAGAACACCGACAGCGACTACGACCGCGAGAAGCTCCAGGAGCGCCTCGCCAAGCTCGCCGGTGGCGTCGCCGTCATCAAGGCCGGTGCCGCGACCGAGGTCGAGCTCAAGGAGCGCAAGCACCGCATCGAGGACGCCGTCCGCAACGCCAAGGCCGCAGTGGAAGAGGGTGTCGTCGCCGGTGGTGGCGTCGCGCTCATCCAGGCCGGCAAGACGGCTCTGGCGAACCTCGAGCTCGTCGGTGACGAGGCCACGGGGGCGAACATCGTCCGCGTCGCCATCGAGGCTCCGCTCAAGCAGATCGCCCTCAACGCCGGCCTCGAGCCCGGCGTCGTGGCCAACAAGGTCTCCGAGCTCCCCGTGGGCCACGGCCTCAACGCCGCGACCGGCGAGTACGGTGACCTGTTCGCGCAGGGCATCATCGACCCCGCCAAGGTGACGCGCTCCGCGCTGCAGAACGCCGCATCGATCGCCGGTCTCTTCCTCACCACCGAGGCCGTCGTCGCCGACAAGCCCGAGAAGGTCGCCGCTCCCGCGGGCGACCCGACCGGCGGCATGGACTTCTGATCCACGCCTGAGCGCTGAAAGAACGCCCCCTCCTTCGGGAGGGGGCGTTCTTTCGTCGGGGCGCGAGCCGCGGGCGGCTTCGGTCGGTGTTGACTTGGCGCGAATGTACGCATGGGCAGGGTCGGCGCGGGCATTCGCCCGAAGTCAGCGGAGCGCGGCGCGGGCCAGCGCCGCGCTGCGGGGGCTACTCGTCGGCGATCTCGGGCCGAAGGGCCTCGGGGAGCCGCTCGAGCGGCTGCGTCGTGATGAGCGCGTGCTCGCTGGCATCCCGACGCTCCGCGAGCGGCAGCGACACCCGGAAGGTCGCGCCACCGCCGGGGGTGTCGGCCACCTCGACCTTCCCGTGCAGCAGGTCGACGATGGATGCCACGATCGACAGGCCGAGTCCGGAGCCGCCGGTTTCGCGGGTGCGCGAGGTGTCGGCGCGCCAGAAGCGCTGGAAGATCTGCTCGCGGATCTGCTCGGGCACACCTTCGCCGTGGTCGATGACCTCGATCCACCCCATGTCGGTCTCGGCATCCACCCCCACGCGCAAGCCGATGGGGGAGTCGTCCGGAGTGAACCGGCGGGCATTGCCGAGGAGGTTCGCGACGACCTGGCGGACGCGGTTCTCGTCACCGAGGACGATCGGTGCCAGGCTCGTCACCCGCCGCGGCTGCGCGGTCGCGTCGACCGGGCCCTTCGGTGCCGGCTCGGTCTCCGCGGTGTCGCCGGCGTCGCGTCGACGCCGGAGGCGGGAGAGCGTCGCACCGGCGATCGCCATCGCCGAGGTGGTCGGTGCCGTCCGTCGTCGGCCGGGCGTCGCCGCACCGTCCTCGGCGGGGAGTTCGGGATCGAGCGTCATGACGGGCAGGACGATGGCGGCGCGGCTGGTCGTGTCGTCGACGGTGACCTCGCGCTGCGGGGAGGTCACGCGGAGGTCGAGCGCGGCATCGCGGGCGATGGGACGCAGGTCGAGGGTCGTGATCGCCACGTCGCGTCTCTCATCGAGGCGCGCGAGCGCGAGGAGGTCTTCGACGAGGGCCCCCATGCGGATGGCTTCCTTCTCGATGCGCTCCATGGCCTGGGCCACGTCCTCATCGGATCGGATCGCCCCCATCCGGTACAGCTCGGCGTACCCGCGCATGGTCACGAGCGGGGTGCGCAGTTCGTGGCTCGCGTCGCCGATGAACCGGCGCATCTGCCGGACCGTGGCATCCCGCTGATTCAGGGCGCCGTCGATGCGCCCGAGCATCGCGTTGATCGCCGCCTTGAGTCGGCCCACCTCGGTGTCGGGGACGATGTCCGTCAGACGCTGGCTGAAGTCGCCCGCGGCGATGTCCATGGCCGTCGTCTCGACCTGGCCGAGGCTGCGGAAGGTCAGCGTCACCAGGGCACGCGTGAGCAGTGCGCTCGCGATCAGGATCAGCAGCGCCACGAAACCGTAGATGCCGACGTATGCCGCCACGATCCGGTCGGTCGGCGCCAGCGGTTGGATGACCATCTGGGTGTAGAAGCTGTTGTTGCCCGGTACCTGCAGCAGACCCACCCGCGCGATGAAGTGCTGCCCGGAGACCGGGTCGTCCAGGTCGATGCGACGGTCGACCTGGCTGTAGGTCTGCTCGACCGAGAAGGTCTCGGGCAATTGCGGCACGGTCTTCATCGCCGTGCCGTTGTAGAACGCCACGCGCTGCCCGTCAGGACCGTAGACGACGACCATCGAGCCGATCTGCGGGGCGTTGTCGACCTGCGTGAAGGTGAGCTGCCCTTCGACGTCGTTGGTGACGAAGATGCTGTTGGCGATGTTGCCCGCCGCCTGCTGGCCCAGCTGTTCGTCGAGGTTGTTGATGAGCGTCGTACGCAGGAACACGAGCGTGCCGATGCCGGCGGCGACGAGCCCGACGGCCAGCAGCGTCACCGTGACGCCGGTGACCTTCGTGCGAAGGCTCAGCCGGCGCCACCAGTGCGTCAGTGCATCGTCGGAGTTCTCCAGGATCGCTCTCCGCTCAGGCGGTCTTGCCGGACTTCAGCATGTAGCCGAATCCGCGCTTGGTCTGGATGAGCGGCTCCGAGGAGTGCGGGTCGATCTTGCGGCGCAGGTAGGAGATGTAGCTCTCGACGATGCCCGCGTCGCCGTTGAAGTCGTACTCCCAGACGTGGTCGAGGATCTGCGCCTTCGAGAGCACGCGGTTCGGGTTCAGCATCAGGTAGCGGAGGAGCTTGAACTCGGTGGGGCTGAGATCGATCGAGACGTCGCCGACGTTGACGTCGTGCGTGTCCTGATCCATGGTCAGCTCACCCGTCCGGATCACCGACTCCTCGTCCGCCTGCATCGTGCGACGGAGGATCGCCTGGATGCGGGCCACGATCTCGTCGAGGCTGAACGGCTTCGTGACGTAGTCGTCGCCGCCGGCGTTCAGGCCGGTGATCTTGTCCTCGGTCTCGTCCTTGGCGGTCAGGAAGAGGATGGGAGCGGTGTAACCGGCCCCCCGCAGGCGCTTGGTGACGCTGAACCCGTTCATGTCGGGCAGCATCACGTCGAGCACGATGAGGTCGGGTTCCTCCTCGAGGACCGCGGAGATGGTCTGCGCGCCGTTGGCGACGGCGCGGACCTGGAATCCGGCGAAACGCAGGCTCGTGATGAGCAGGTCGCGGATGTTGGGTTCGTCGTCGACGACGAGGATGCGCGGTGCTGTCATGCGCCCATTATCGTGACTCCACCCAAGGAACCGCTGGATATCGCGAGAAACGCCGAGTCCTGGTAGTGCTCAGGCGGCCTCGGCGACGATCCCCTCGGCATCCAGGATCGTGTAGGCGTAGCCCTGCTCGGCGAGGAAACGCTGACGGTTCTGCGCGAAGTCCTGGTCGACCGTGTCTCGGGCGATGAGCGTGTAGAAGCTCGCGGTGTGGCCCGACTGCTTCGGCCGGAGCAGTCGTCCGAGGCGCTGCGCCTCCTCTTGGCGCGACCCGAACGAGCCCGACACCTGCACGGCGACGGAGGCCTCGGGGAGGTCGACCGAGAAGTTCGCGACCTTCGAGACCACGAGCAACGAGATCTCGCCCTCGCGGAACGCCTGGAACAGCTCCTCGCGCTCGGAGACCGGCGTGGTGCCCGTGATCTTCGGCGCATCGAGCGCTTCCGAGAGCTCGTCGATCTGGTCGAGGTACTGCCCGATCACGAGGACGCGTTCGCCGGGATGCCGATCGACGAGGCGCCGGACGACGTCGATCTTGGCCGGTGCGGTCGCCGCGAGGCGGTACCGATCCTCGTCCGCGGCGGCGGCGTACTCGAGCCGCTCGTCGGCGGGCAGGTCGATGCGCACCTCGTAGCAGGCCGCGGGGGAGATGAAGCCCTGGGCCTCGATCTCCTTCCACGGCGCGTCGAAGCGCTTGGGACCGATGAGGCTGAAGACGTCGCCCTCGCGCCCGTCCTCCCGCACGAGCGTCGCGGTGAGTCCGAGACGGCGGCGGGCCTGCAGATCGGCGGTGAGCTTGAACACCGGCGCGGGAAGGAGGTGCACCTCGTCGTAGAGGACGAGCCCCCAGTCGAGCGCGTCGAGGAGGGCCAGGTGGGCGTACTTCCCGCCGCGCTTAGCCGTCAGGATCTGGTAGGTCGCGATCGTGACCGGCTTGATCTCCTTGGACTGGCCGGAGTACTCGCCGATCTCTTCGGGGGTCAGGCTCGTGCGCCGGAGGAGCTCGTCGCGCCACTGGCGCGCGCTGACGGTGTTGGTCACGAGGATGAGGGTCGTCGTCCGCGTCTCGGCCATCGCGCCCGCGCCGACGAGGGTCTTCCCCGCGCCGCAGGGGAGCACCACGACTCCGGAGCCGCCCTCCGAGAACGACTCCACCGCCTGACGCTGGTACGGACGCAGCTTCCAGCCGTCCTCGGCCAGGTCGATCGGGTGGGGCGTCCCGGGCGTGTACCCCGCAAGGTCTTCGGCCGGCCAGCCGATCTTCAGCAGCTCCTGCTTGATGTGGCCGCGGGCCCACGCGTCGACCGTGTAGCTGTCGGGAGTCGGGTGGCCGATGAGCAGCGGAGAGATCCGCTTGTTGCGCGAGACCTCGCTGAGGACCGCGGGGTCGGTGGAACGCAACACGAGCGACCCGTCCTCGTCGCGCTCGATCACCAGACGTCCGTATCGGCCCACCGTCTCGCGGATGTCTGTGCTCACGGACGCCGGGACCGGGAACCGCGACCACCGATCCAGCGTCTGCAGCATGGCATCGGCGTCGTGTCCGGCCGCACGCGCGTTCCACAGCCCGAGGCGCGTGATGCGGTACGTGTGGATGTGCTCCGGAGCGCGCTCGAGTTCAGCGAAGACCGCGAGCTCGTGCCGCGCGGTCTCCGCATCGGGGTGCGCGACCTCCAGGAGCACCGTGCGGTCGCTCTGGACGATGAGGGGACCGTCAGCCATAGCGTTCGATTCTACCGGTGCGTCGGGAACGGGTCGCCGGTCGACGCTCAGGAGGCCGGGCTGATCGAGTCGATGTGCGTCAGCGGCAGAGTGCGTTCGACGTCCGCGGCGCGATCCCGCCCGCGCAAGCGCCCGCCGCCGAGTCCCGTGGCCTCGAGTCGGAACACGCGCGCGGATCCGTCCGGCAGCCGCACGGTGACGTCGATCACGGCGCGAGCGCGCACCGCCTGATCGAGTTCGCGCTCGAGCCACGCGGCATCCGAATCCTCGCCGCCGGCCCGCAGGCGCGCGATGAGCGGACCGTAGAGCTCGGAAGGCTCGTCGGGCGTCGCGGCCGCGGCCAGCTTCGCCCGCTCGACCGCCCGCGGGCGCCCGTCCGCGTCGACGGCGACCGTCGGATAGCGGGCGTCGCTCAGGGCCCAGAACACGACGTCGGCAGCGACGTGCGTGATGAGCTCGTCGTCCGAGCGGCTGAGCGCCACCGAACGCAGCGACGTGTCGACCTCCATCGCGCGCAACAGGGTCTCGTCGTCCGTGCGGACAGTGGTGAGACCGGATGCCGTGTCGGCACTCACGCGGACTCGCCCGTGCTCCGCGGAGGTGCGTTCGATGACGTACGCGAGCGGCTGCGGCAGCCCGGTGAGCGAGATCCCGGTGAGGAAGTCGCGGAGGCTGTCGGCCGTTTCTCCGGCGGTGATGGCCGCGCCGATCGTCGCCGCGCTGAATCGGTAGCTCGACGCCTGCGCGCGCGACTCGCGCGCCGCCATCCCGCGCAGCCGGACATCGAGGTGCGGGGCGAGCGGCCCCGGCGCGATCGCGGTGAGGTCGTTCTGCAGGTAGACCTTGTCGACCTCCGGCGGAAGCAGATCGCGCAGGACCGAGGTGTCGACGTCGGCGCCCTCGGCCAGACCCCGACCCCAGGGGGGAACCGCGCCGCGGGCGTCGAGGAGACCCCATGCCCGCAGGCGGTGCGTCCATCGCGCGGCGCGCTCGGGTCCGGCGGGGTCGAAAGGGGTGGCTCCGGCCCAGGTGGGCTGCGGCATCCATCCGCCCGAAGGTGCGCGGTAGGCCCGGGGGAGCGTGTCGCGCAACGTGCGGGCGGTCGATGCCCACCGCTCGAGAGTGGGCAGGCGCAGCCACGCACGCCCTGCCGAGGTCACGAGCCAGGCGCGGCCGTTCGTGCCCAGCAACCCTGTGCGGGCGGCCAGGCCCACCAGCAGATCGGCTTCCTCCCCCGACGGGGCGGCTCCGGCATCGACGAGCCGCCGGCGTTCGCTCGCGCCGAGCGATCCCGACCCGATCCGTCCGAGGGGGGACTCCAGCGTGAGCAGAAGGACATCGGCCAGGGCCGCGGCGTTGGTGAAGGCCGACTCGGCGGCGGCCGCGTCGTCCGAGGCCTCGACGACGGCATCCGAGGATGCCGCGGGCAACCCGTCGGGAGCCGCGTCCTTCACCGCGTTCGCGACCGCGGCGTAGGCGCGGCCGTCGTCGTCGACGAGGGCGCGATCGTGGAGCGCGCGACCGATCTGGCCGATAGCCGGGATGCCGTCGTCCACCGCGGCGACGAGCGCTTCGGCTTCCGCACGCGCGAGCAACGGCAGCGCGCGGGCGATCGAGGCGGGGTCGAGCAGCGCGTCGGCGGCGTCGAACATGTCGCGCCACGTCGCGGAGGCCGCCACGTGGCGATCGGAGAGGAGGCGGGCGAGGACCTCGTCGTCGAACGCGCTCAGCGAGACCGCCAGCGCACGTTGGTCGGAGGTCTCGGGCACGTCAGCGTCCCTTGTTGGCGCGTGCCCTTCGCACGAAGCTCATGATGAGCACGGCCATCATCATGAGAAAGGCGATCGGAAGGGCGATCAGGGGCAGGATCACGACGGTGGGCCAGATGCCCTCGCCGAAGTTCGTCACGCCGGCGGGTCGCGCGAGGATGACGGTGAAGAAGCACACGATCGACAGGATCCCGAGACCGAGGGACATGAAGGCCAGGATCCGGTCGATACGCCGGATCGGGACGTCGCCGTCGGGGGTGCGCGTGCTCATCGTCGTCAGCCTACTGCCTGGCGGCCGTGCCGTAGGCTGGGGGGCCGGGATCCGATCGGGTCCCGCGTTCCGCCGCGCTCTTCGCGCACATATCCAGCGAGGTGTCCATGCCCACCGGCAAGGTCAGGTTCTACGACGACGAGAAGGGCTTCGGCTTCATCACCACCGATGACGGCCAGGACGTGTTCCTGCACGCCACCGCCCTGCCCGCCGGGACCCCCGGGCCGAAGGCCGGCACGCGACTGGAGTTCGGCGTCGCCGACGGCAAGCGCGGCCTGCAGGCCCTCTCCGTGCGCGTGGTCGAGGCTCCCGTCAGCATGGCGAAGCGGTCGCGCAAGCCCGCTGATGACATGGCGATCATCGTCGAAGACCTCGTGAAGCTCCTCGACGGCATCGGGGGCGACCTCCGTCGCGGGCGCTACCCGAGCGGGGCGCACGCCAAGAAGATCGCCGCGGTCCTGCGCAAGGTCGCCGATGACTTCGAAGCCTGAGCCCGTCGCCGACGAACGGCTCCTCCACGCCCACGACCTGGCACTGGCCGCGCTCCACGAGATCACCCCGGCCGAGACCGTCGGACCGGCCGCCGGTCATGTCGTGGAGGCCGACGACGTCGTCTCGCTGCGGTTCCACACGCGTCTCGCCGGGTATCCGGGGTGGTACTGGACGGTCACCGTCGCGCTGGTCGAGGACTCGGAGCCGACCGTGCTCGAGGCCGAACTGCTGCCCGGGGACGGCGCGCTGCTGGCTCCCGACTGGGTGCCGTGGGCCCAGCGCCTGGCCGAATACCAGGCCGCCCAGGCCGCGGCGGCCGCCGCCGGTGACGAGGCCGACGACGAGCTGGCCGACGACCTCGACGACGACGATCTCGACGACGATGACGACGCCGATGACGAGACCGACGACGATGACGACGAGCCGAAGGCGCGCCTGCACGCGGGAGACCTCGACGGCGTCGACATCGACGAGTTGGACGAGTCGGCCGGCGCTTCGGACGACGGCGACGAAGACGACGATTCCGAGGATGACGATTCCGAGGATGACGATTCCGAGGATGACGATTCCGAGGATGACGACTCCGAGGATGACGACTCCGAGGATGACGATCCCGACGGGGACGACGACGAGCGCGAGCGCAGCTACTGAGTCGACCGGCCGTCCGGGGAGTCCCGCACGGGTTCCTCGGATGATCGGGGCACGAGGGCTTCCCGCGCGGGCACCCCGCCGATGTCGCGCGCGCCTCTGACCGCGCCGCGTTGCTCCCGGGAACGGCGGAAGCCGCCCCGCGCAGGTCGGGACGGCTTCCGGTCGAGAGGGGCTCAGGCCGAGGGCAGGTGCTCGATCGTGTAGTCGATCGCGCCGATGAGGCGGCGCACGTCGTCGGGCTCGATGGAGACGAACGTGGCGATGCGCAGCTGGTTGCGGCCGAGCTTGCGGTACGGCTCGGTGTCGACGATTCCGTTGGCGCGCAGGCTCTTCGCGATCGCGGCGGCATCGATCGACTCGTCGAAGTCGATGGTCACGACGACGGGGGAGCGGTCGGCGGGGTCGGCGACGAACGGGGTCGCGACCTCGCTCGCCTCGGCCCACGCGTACAGCGCGGACGAGGACTCCTGCGTACGGGCGCCGGCCCACGACAGGCCGCCGTTGTCGAGGATCCAGCCGAGCTGCTCGTCGAGGAGCAGGAGGGTCGCGAGCGCCGGCGTGTTGAGCGTCTGCTGCAGTCGCGAGTTGTCGACAGCGTTCTTGAGGCTCAGGAACTCCGGGATGTAGCGACCGGATGCCGCGATGCGCTCGATGCGCTCGATCGCCGCCGGCGAGACCGCGGCGTACCAGAGACCGCCGTCCGAACCGAGGTTCTTCTGCGGGGCGAAGTAGTAGACGTCGGCCTGCGTCACGTCGAAGTCGATGCCGCCCGCGGCGCTGGTCGCGTCGATGACCGTGAGGGCTCCGGCATCCCCGTGCACACGCGTCACGGGAGCGGCGACGCCGGTGGAGGTCTCGTTGTGCGGCCAGGCGTAGACGTCGACGCCCTCGACGGCTTCCGCGCCGGCCCGGGTGCCGGGCTCGGCGCGACGCACGTCGGGCGCCTGCAGCCACGGAGCGGCAGCGGCGGCGGCGAACTTGCCGCCGAACTCGCCCGAGACGAGGTTCTGGCTGCGGTTCTCGATGAGTCCGAAGGCGGCGGCATCCCAGAATGCGGTCGACCCGCCGTTGCCCAGGATGATCTCGTACCCCTCGGGCAGGCGGAACAGCTCGGCGAGTCGTTCGCGCGTGCTGCCGACGAGGTTCTTGACGGGTGCCTGGCGGTGCGAGGTCCCGAGGATCGTCGCCCCGCGGGTGACGAGCGCTTCGAGCTGCGCACCGCGCACCTTCGAGGGGCCGCATCCGAAGCGGCCGTCGGCGGGCAGGAGGTCGGTGGGAAGGTCCACGTGCGGCATGCGTCGATTCTAGGGCGGGGGTCCGTCGCGTCCGGCGCGTGTGTCGGAGGGGGTCGGTAGGCTGGGAGGACCGCTACGAGGCCCGAGGACTGCTGAATGACCGATCTCATCGACACCACCGAGATGTACCTGCGCACGATCCTCGAGCTCGAGGAAGAGAACATCGTTCCGCTGCGTGCGCGCATCTCCGAGCGGCTCGGCCACTCCGGTCCGACGGTCTCGCAGACCGTGGGGCGCATGGAACGCGACGGCCTGGTCGTCGTCTCCGAAGACCGCCGGCTCGAGCTCACGGGCGACGGGCGGCAGAAGGCCGTCGACGTCATGCGCAAGCACCGTCTCGCCGAGCGCCTCCTGAGCGATGTCATCGGCCTCGACTGGGCCTACGTGCACGACGAGGCCTGCCGCTGGGAGCACGTCATGAGCGAGCAGGTCGAGCGTCGGCTCGTCGAGCTGCTCGGTCACCCCACCGAGTCGCCGTACGGCAACCCCATCCCGGGCCTCGACCAGCTGGGCGACGTGGCCGGCGCGACCTTCGAAGAGGGTGTCGTGGGCCTCGTGCGGAAGCTGACGGATGCCGGGGCGCCGATCTCCGGCACGGTCCGGCGTCTCGCAGAGCCGGCGCAGGTCGATCCCGAGCTGCTCCAGCAGCTCAAGGCCGCCGGAGTCCTGCCCGGCGCGCGTGGCCACTACCGCTTCAACGAGGGGTACGTGCTCGTCGAGATGGACGGCGTCGACGAGGGGCTCGAGCTCCCCGTCGAGGTCGCGTCGCACATCTTCCTCGTCGACGAAGCCTGAGCGCGTCGACGCGGGAGATCGTCGTATCCCGGACATCGCCTGTACACCGCGTCGCTAGGCGTGACAGTTTCGTTATCTTCGGGTAGCCTCTGAGAGTCCACAGGCGAGAAGCCCGCCGTCGGACCCCTCGCGGTTTGCCTCCCCGGCTCGTCGTCCGCAGAGGGTGAAGCCCGCACATCGTGCCCCCAAATCGAGTGCTGACGAGCCAGCGTGCACCACGCAGAGGCGCCGGAGGAAATTTGGCTGAACACACCGATCCCGTTGCGGACCTGCCCGAGGTCCCGGCGACGGGTCAGACTCGAAAGAGCGCGCGCGCCGCGGTCGCCCGACCCGCTCGCCGCCCCCAGCGGACACCCGCCGTGGCCTCCTCGGCCGTCGCCCGTCCCGCTCCCGCCCCCCGATCCTCGTCGTTCCGACGCGGCGCGAAGCCGCTGCGCAGCGCCGTGATCCTCTCGATGGTCGCCGGCCTCGTCGCGACCGTCGCGATCCCCGCGTACGCCGCGTCGCTCCCCGCGGCCGAGACCATGACGCTGCAGGAGATGTCGGCTCCCGACAACCAGTCCCTCGTCGTCGCGTCGAACGCGAACGCCGAGACGCTGGACCGCAGCAGCTACTCCGCCACGACGGCCGAAGAGATCCAGAAGAAGAAGGATCAGGAGGCCGCCGCAGCGGCCGCCGCCGAACGTGCCCGGCAGCTGGCCGCGAGTGCGAACGTCGCCGTCTCCTCGGTCAACCTCAACATGACCGCGCCCGGTTCGGGCGAGGTCCGGTGGCCGATCACCAACTACATCCTCGGTCGCGGGCTGTGGGATTCCGGATACCACCAGGGCGTCGACCTGCTCGCGCCCCAGGGGCAGCCGATCTTCGCCGCCGCCGCCGGTGTCGTGAGCGTCTCGTCCGAGAGCTACGGCGGGTACGGCGTCGGCATCGTGATCGAGCACGTCATCAACGGCCAGAAGGTCTCCACGACATACGGGCACATGACGTACGGCAGCCGCCAGGTCCAGGCGGGCCAGACCGTCGCCGCGGGCCAGCTCATCGGCCTCGTCGGCTCGACGGGCAGCTCGACGGCCAACCACCTCCACTTCGAGGTGCACATCAACGGTTCCGTGGTCGACCCGTACGCCTGGCTGCAGCAGAACGCGGGCTGAACACCGAAGTCCTCAGACGGCGTGCCGGAGACGATCGTTCTCCGACACGCCGTCTGTCGTTTCCCCGTGCAGCGGACCCCGGGCGTGTCGCGGTGGGTTAGCCTATTCGCGACGTCGGGAGAACCGAAGGGAACGCTGATGGACACCATGCCTCGCATCCGCACCATGGATGCGCTCGGGCTGCTCGTCCTTCGGCATCGTGTGAGCGGATGCCGCGGCCTCACCGCGGCTTCCGAGGCGCTGTCTGCATAGACAGCGCCTTTTTTCATGCCCCTGCGCCTCTTCCACCGTCGAGAGTCGAACATCCGAGAAGCCGTCTCGGCCATTCGAGAGGAAACGGAATGCGCACACTGGTGCTGAACGCGGGCTACGAGCCGCTCGCCGTCGTGTCGTTCAAGCGGGCCCTCGTGCTCGTGATGAACGAGAAGGCCACCGTCGTCGAACGCGTGGACGGTGATCCCGTCTGGGCGGCGGCGGGGACGTACGATCGCCCCGCGGTGATCATCCTCACGCGCTACGTGCGCGTCCCGGGCGCCCGTCGCGTTCCGGTGACCCGGCGGGGGGTGCTGCGTCGCGATGCGCACCGCTGCGGCTACTGCGGGAAGGCCGCGTCGACCATCGACCACGTGCTTCCCCGCTCGCGCGGGGGGAAGGACACGTGGGAGAACCTCGTGGCCTGCTGCCTGCGGTGCAACAACATCAAGGGCGACCGCACGCCCCAGGAGATGATGTGGGAGCTGCGTCTGATTCCGGGGCCTCCTCACGGGTCGTCCTGGACGGTCCGCGGAGTCGACAAGTCCGACCCCCGGTGGGAGCCGTACCTGGCGCTGGCGGCCTAGGCGTCACCTCTGCCCCGAGGCTGTGCACGGCATCCCGGTCGGTGGTGTGATGGAGGCATGACTCGTGCTCTCCTCGTGATCGACATGCAGCGTGGCTTCGACAACCTCGATTTCTGGGGGCCGACCGCCAATCCGGACTGCGAGGCCAACGTCGGTGCCCTCGTGGAGCGCTGGGTGGCCGACGGGGAGCCCGTCGTCGTCGTGCGCCACGACTCGCGGTCGGAGGGATCTCCGCTGCATCCGGCGTCGCCGGGGAACGCCCTGGTCGACGTCGTCGCGGCTGTCGAGCCGGCTCTGTTCCTCACGAAGAACGTCAACTCCGCGTTCTACGGCGACCCCGATCTGCACGCGTGGCTGGGGGAGCGCGGCATCCGGGAGCTCGTCATCTGCGGTATCCAGACGAACATGTGCGTGGAGACGACGGCGCGGATGGCGGGCAATCTCGGATACGACGTGACCGTCGCGCTGGATGCCACGCGCACCTTCGATCTGTCGGCGGAGATCGCGGGACTGGGGACCGTGACGCGCCCTGCGGCCGAGCTGATGGCCGCGACCGGGCTGGTGCTGCAGCAGGGCGGATTCGCCCGGATCGCGCGGACCGCCGACCTGATCTGAGCCGCCCGCGGCGATGTCGGAGGGTGATCGTATCTTCGAACCACAGGGATTGAGAGTGTAGAACACATGTTCTAACCTGTGGGAGTGAGGGCGATCGTGCGAGACCAGGCGGAGGCCGTTCCCGACATCCACGCGCTCCGGGATCGTCTCGAGCGGATGCAGGGGCGCCGCCTGGACGCGCCGGTGCTGCCGACGCACCCCGCCTTCACGTCGCTGCTTCCCGGCGGTGGCCTGCGGTCGGGGTCGGCGTACGCGATCGCCCGCTCGATGTCGCTGCTGCTGGCACTCATGGCTCGCCCCTCCCAGGACGGTGCGTGGTGCGGTGTCGTCGGCATGCCCGAGTTGGGCGCCGAAGCCGCCGAGAAGTACGGTCTCGACCTCGATCGGCTGGTCTTCATCCCCGATCCCGGGCCGCGCTGGCTGGCGGTCACGGCCACGATCGCCGAGGTCCTGCCGGTCGTGGCGGTACGCCCCCCGGCCGGAGCGAACACCGCCCGCGGAGGGGCCGAGGCCACCCGACTCGCGGCGCGGTTGCGCGATCGCGGCACCGTGCTGCTGGTGCAGGGGCCGTGGCCGCAGGCGGAGGCCGTGATCGACGTCGCCGATCCGCGGTGGGCGGGGCTCGGAGAGGGGCACGGCTATCTCGCCGGGCGTGAGCTCACGGTGTCGGTCCGCAGCAAGCGCACGCCCACGGCTCGGCGGGCGCGCATGCTGCTGCCCGCGGCCGACGGCTCGATCGAACTGCTCGGTGCTCCCACCGAGAGACTCCTCCCGCGGGAGCGGACCGAGTACCGGCAGCGGGTGGCGGGATGATGCAGGAGCCCACCCGCAGCCTCGTCCTGTGGTTGCCCGACTGGCCGGTCCTGGCCTATCGTCGCGAAGCCGTTCGACCTCCGCGGGCCGACGCACCCCTCGCGGTGTTCGAGAACAACACCGTCGTGGCCTGCTCCGCCGCGGCGCGTGCCCAGGGCGTGCGCAGGGGCCAGCGGCGCCGCGACGCTCAGGCATTGTGTCCGTCCGTCATCGTCGTCGCGGCCGATCCCGTGCGCGACGCGCGTGTGTTCGCCCCCGTGGTGGCGTTGGTGGAGGAACACGCCCCGGGGGTGCAGATCGTGCGTCCCGGACTCTGCGCCCTTCGTGCGCGCGGTCCGGCGCGGTATTACGGCGGCGAAGAAGAAGCGGCGTGCATGCTCGTCCGGCTCCTGGCGGCCGAGGGGTTCGCGGATGCCCGGGCGAGTGTGGCCGACGGGGTCTTCACGGCCGAACACGCCGCCCGCGTCACCCGTGCCGACGAGCCGGTGCGAGTGGTGCCCGGCGGCCAGGCGGCTGCGTTCCTCGCCCCGCTCCCTGTGACCTCTCTCGACGACGTCGATCTTGCGAGCCTGCTGGCGCGCCTCGGGGTGCACACCCTGGGCGAGTTCGCCGCGATGCCCGTCGAGCGTGTTCGCGAGCGTTTCGCCGAGCGCGGGGCGCGACTCCACGCCCTCGCGTCCGGGCGCGACTCCCAACCGGTGCAGCCCCGCACGCCTCCGCCCGAACTGCACCGCGAGGTCGCCTTCGAGCCGCCGCTCGAACTCGCCGACCAGATCGCCTTCGGCATGCGCATCGCCGCGGAGGAGTTCATCGCGCGCCTGGGGGAGCAGAACCTGGTGTGCACCGAACTGCGCGTGGTGCTCTCCGGAGAACGCGGGGAGCGCAGCGAACGCGTCTGGCTGCACCCCGGGTCATTCGACGCCGGTGCCGTGGTCGACCGCGTGCGCTGGCAGCTCGCCGAGGACGGTCGGGGCATCTTCGGCAGCGGTGTGGCCGGGGTGTCCATCGAGCCCGAGGCGGTGGATGACGCGGCGCACCACGCCAAGGGCCTCTTCGGCGCGGGACCCGACGAACGGGTGCACCACGCCCTCTCCCGCGTGCAGGCCATGCTCGGGCACCGCGCCGTCGTCACCCCCGTCATCGGCGGGGGCCGCTGGCTGGCCGAGCGGCAGGTGCTGGTGCCGTGGGGGGACCGCGCGGTCACGGCGAAAGACCGCGCCCGGCCCTGGCCGGGAAGTCTCCCCGACCCGCTGCCGGCCACCGTGTATCCCGAGCCGCGACTGGTCGAGGTCACCGACATCGCGGGGGCGTCGGTCACCGTGGGGGAGCGGGACGCGCTGAGCGCCCCGCCGGCGGTCCTCGACGCCGGCGGGCGCCGGGTGCGGATCCGCGAGTGGGCGGGGCCCTGGCCGATCAGCGAACGCGGGTGGGATCCCCTGCGCCGGCGCCGCGCCCACCGCTTCCAGGTTGTCGACGCCGACGGCGGCGCGTGGCTGCTCGTCGTCGAAGAGGGCGAATGGCGAGCGGAGGGGCGTTATGACTGACCGACCCCGGGTCGCGCGCACCCGGCGGACGGGGGAGGGCTGATGGGCTTCCATAATCCGCCGGTGAAGTGGTCGGAGCTCGAACGGGCGCTGAGCGACACGCGGCGACCGGCCTCGACACCGGCGAACGGCGACGGCGGCGACAGCCCCGCGTGGTCGCACAAGCGCGGGCCCTACGTTCCCCCCGCCATCGAGCGTCCCGTCGACGCCGTCCCGTACGCCGAGCTGCACGCGCACTCGTCGTACTCCTTCCTCGACGGGGCGTCCTCGCCCGAAGAGCTCGTCGAAGAGGCCGAGAAGCTCGGTCTCCACGCGCTCGCGCTCACCGATCACGACGGTTTCTACGGCATCGTCCGGTTCGCCGAGGCGGCCGAGGCACGCACCGTCCGCACCGTCTTCGGCGCCGAGCTCTCGCTCGGGCTCCCGGGGCCGCAGAACGGTCAGCCCGATCCCACCGGTTCGCATCTGCTCGTGCTCGCCCGCGGCGGAGAGGGGTACCACCGGCTCGCCGCGGCGATCACGCACGCCCAGCTCGCCGGCGGAGAGAAGGGGCGACCGGTCTACGACCTCGCCGATCTGGCCGAACGCGCCGGCGGCCCCGCGGATCCGCAGTGGGCGATCCTCACCGGATGCCGGAAGGGGGCGGTGCGTCGGGCCCTGGCATCCGAGGGTCCGGCCGGAGCCGCTCGCGCGCTCGATCGTCTGGTCGATCTGTTCGGACCCGCCGCCGTGCACGTCGAGCTCATGGACCACGGCTCTCCGCTGGATTCGGCCCACAACGACCTGCTCGCCGCGCTCGCCGCCGAACGCGGGCTCCCCGTGCTCGCCACGAACAACGTCCACTACGCCGCACCGAAGAAGGAACTGCTGGCCGCGGCCGTCGCCGCCGTACGCGCCAACCGCAGTCTCGACGAACTGGACGGGTGGCTGCCCGCGCACGCCGGGGCGCACCTGCGCTCGGGGGCCGAGATGGCCGCGCGGTTCGCGCGCTACCCGGGAGCGGTGGCGCGGACCGTCTCGCTCGCCGACGAGCTCGCCTTCCCGCTGCGGCGAGCCAAGCCTGCGCTTCCGAAGCAGACCGTGCCCGAGGGGCACACGCCGATGTCGTGGCTGCGGCACCTGGTGTGGGAGGCCGTACCGCGGAAGTATCCCCACCTCTCCGCCGACGATCGCGATCGCATCGAGCGCGAACTCGCCGTCATCGAGATGAAGGACTTCCCCGGGTATTTCCTCATCGTCTACGGGATCGTGGCCGAGGCACGGCGGCGCGGCATCCTCTGCCAGGGGCGGGGATCGGCGGCCAACAGCGCCGTCTGCTACCTGCTCGACATCACCGCAGTCGACTCGATCTTCTACCGCCTGCCGTTCGAACGCTTCCTGTCGAGCCTGCGCGACGAAGAGCCCGACATCGATGTCGACTTCGACTCCGATCGTCGCGAAGAGATCATCCAGTGGGTGTACGAGACCTACGGCCGCGACCGCGCGGCGCAGGTCGCCAACGTCATCCAATACCGACCCAAGAACGCCGTGCGCGACATGGCCCGCGCCCTGGGGCATTCCCCGGGCCAGCAGGACGCCTGGTCGAAACAGGTCGAACGGTGGGGGGCGACGCTCGAGACCGGCGCCGATCACGACATCCCCGACGAGGTCATCGAGTTCGCGGCCGAGCTGCTGAAGGCGCCGCGGCATCTCGGCATCCATTCCGGCGGCATGGTGCTCACCGACCGGCCCGTCGGCGAGGTCGTACCCATCGAGCACGCCCGCATGGACAACCGCACCGTGATCCAGTGGGACAAGGACGACGCCGCCTGGATGGGGCTGGTGAAGTTCGACCTGCTGGGGCTCGGCATGCTCGCGGCGCTGCAGTACTGCTTCGACCTGATCCGGGATGCCACGGGCGAGCACTGGGAGCTGTCGACGCTGCCGAAGGAAGAGAAAGCGGTCTACGACATGCTGTGCCGCGCCGACTCGATCGGGGTGTTCCAGGTGGAGTCCCGCGCGCAGATGGGGCTGTTGCCGCGTCTGCAGCCCCGGCGCTTCTACGACCTCGTGGTGCAGATCGCCCTGATCCGCCCAGGGCCCATCCAGGGCGGTGCCGTGCACCCCTTCGTGCGCCGCAAGCTCGGGCAGGAGCCGATCACCTACGTGCACGAGAGGCTGCGTCCGGTGCTCGAACGGACGATGGGCGTCCCGGTGTTCCAGGAACAGCTCATGCAGATGGCTGTCGCGGTGGGCAACTGCTCCGCCGAGGATGCCGACCTGCTGCGGCGTGCGATGGGGTCGAAACGCGGGCTCGAGCGCATCGATTCGCTGCGCGAGAAGCTCTACGCCGGCATGGCCGAGAACAACCTCGTCGGCGCGGTCGCCGACGAGCTGTACGCGAAGATCCAGGCGTTCGCGAACTTCGGGTTCGCCGAGTCGCACTCGCTCTCGTTCGCCCTGCTGGTCTACGCCAGCTCGTGGATCAAGCTGCACTATCCGGCGGCGTTCCTCGCGGGGCTGCTGCGTGCGCAGCCGATGGGGTTCTACTCGCCCGCGACGCTGACCGCCGACGCCCGCCGCCACGGGGTGCGGGTGCGTCGCCCCGACCTGCTGCGGTCGGGGGTCGAAGCCGGCCTCGAGCCGCTCGACGACGAGACCGGGGGACCGGATGGCGATCGCCACCGCCCCGCGACCGGACTCGACGCGTGCGCGTGCGCCGACCAGCCCCCGACGGGGGATTTCGACCGCTCGGCTCCCGACGAGACCGAGGCGCACCGGCGGGACGGGGCGTTCGCGGTGCGGATGGGGCTCGCCGGTGTCACCGGCATCGGGGTGAAGCTCGCCGAACGCATCGTCGCCGAACGCGAGAGCGGCGGTGCGTACCGCGATCTGCGTGATCTGGTGCGCCGGACGGGCCTCGTCACCGCCCAACTCGAGGCACTCGCCACCGCCGGGGCGTTCGAATGCCTCGGGCACTCGCGACGCGAGGCGATCTGGCTGTCGGGGTCGGCGGCGCAGGACCGGCCCGAGTTCCTGCCGGACTCGGTGGCGTTCGTGCAGCCGCCGTTGTTCACCGACCCGTCGAGCTACGAGGTGCTCGCCGCCGACCTGTGGGCCACGGGACTCTCCACCGACGACCATCCGCTCACGCATTTCCGTTCCGCCCTCGACGCCCGCGGTGTGCTCACCTCGCGCGAACTGCGGTCGGCCGAGACCGACCGCCGCGTCGAGGTGGCGGGACTCGTCACGCATCGGCAACGGCCGGCGACGGCATCCGGGATCACGTTCCTCAACCTCGAGGACGAGCACGGCCTCATGAACATCGTGTGCTCGGTGGGGGTGTGGAACCGGTATCGACGGATCGTGCGGGAATCGCCCGCGCTCATCGTGCGGGGCATGCTCGAGAGATCGGTCGAGGGGGTCACGAACGTGGTCGCCGACGGATTCACGGATCTCCGCGTGGGTGTGTCGCACGCCTCCCGGGACTTCCGGTGAGGACGGAGGCCTTCACTAGACTCGGGGAATTCACGCCATGCCGACGCATCACAGGGGGAACGACATGACCGACACGCCCACTCCGCCCGACGGCTGGTACCCCGACCCGGCGGGAAGCGGCGGACTTCGCCGGTGGAACGGCACGGCGTGGACCGACGACGTGCGGCCCCCGGCCGAGGCTCCCGTGGCTCCGGACGCACCGGAGTCCGCCCCCGCCGCGCCGGCCGCAGCCCCCGAGACTGCGCCCGCGGTCGATGCCCCCGCCGCCCCCGAGACTGCGCCCGAGGTCGATGCCCCCGCGGTCGCCGCCCCCGAGGCCGCGCCCGAGGCGCAGGCCGCGGACACCCCGCCCGTCCCGCCGGTGGCCCCGCCCGTCCCGCCGACGCCCCCCGTCTCCGCAGGCGCCGCAGCTCCCGCCTATCCCGGTGCCCCCGCCTACCCCGGCGCCCCGGCTCAGCCCGGCGCGGCAACACCGACGGGGCCCGGTGCCCCGGTCGCTCCCGGCTACCCGACGGCTCCCGCAGCCCCCGCGGCCGCCGCGCCCGCTCGCGCCGACGTCTCGACGAACACGGTCTGGATCTGGCTCGCCGTCGCGCTTCCGCTGCTGTCCGTGTCGACGCTGTTCCTCTTCGACTGGCAGACCTACGTCCAGGAGTCCGTCTACGCCTCGGCCTACCCCGAGCAGGCCCCCTACCTGGCGTCGTCGTCCCTGGCGGTGACGGCCGGAACGTCCATCTTCAGCCTCATCATCGTCGCCCTGACGGTGCTGTTCGCGTTCCTGGACTGGCGTCAGCTGCGCGCCCGCGGCATCCAGAAGCCCTTCCACTGGGCGTGGAGTTTCACCGTCCTCGTCATCTCCAGCGTCGGTGTGTACGTCATCGGACGCGCGGTCATCCTGCGGCGCCAGACCGGTAAGGGTCTCGCTCCGGTCTGGGGATGGATCGCGGTGACGCTGGTGACGATCATCGCCGTATCGATCTGGATCGTGGCGCTGTTCAGCGCGATCGTCCCGATCCTCGAGCAGCTGCAGTACGCCACCGGATACTGACCCGGCGGCGGGACGAACGCCGCTTAGCACCTCTTCCCGGGGCCAGGGTCGTTCGGGCCCAACGTGTCGGCCTTTGACCCTCTGTCTCACCGGATGACAGTGACGGTCCTCGCGGTTCGGGAGCGTTTTACGCTCCTCGAACCGGCGCTCGACGTCGATATCCACCCGGGGAGAACACACATGTCCACTTCGTCCATCGCCCAGCAGGTGAACGAGTTCAACGTCGGTTTCGAGGAGCAGATCGGCGACCGCCTGGCTGCGGTCTTCGCCGGGGAACAGAGCGATCTGCGGGACGCCGGCGTCCCCGCCGGTGTGCGCTCCGTCGGCGACTCCGCTCCCGATGCGGACCTCCTCACGCCGGAGGGGGCGACGACGTCGCTGTCGGCCGCCCGCGGCGAGGGGGCGGCGGTCGTCGTGTTCTACCGCGGCGCGTGGTGCCCGTACTGCAACATCACGCTCCGCACCTACCAGGAGGAGCTCCTGCCCGTCCTGCGGGAACAGGGCGCGCACCTCATCGCGATCTCCCCGCAGACTCCCGACGGGTCGGCTCAGAGCGTCACGAACGGGTCGCTCGAATTCACGGTGCTCTCCGACCCGTCCAACGTCCTGGCGGAGCAGTTCGGGATCGTGACCGAGCCGAGCGGCGCCGCCCGGTCGGCGCATACCGACCTCGGGTTCGACGTGGCCGACAGCAACGCCGACGGCACGGCGCGCATCCCGTTCCCGTCCGTCTTCGTCCTCGACGCCGACGGGGTCATCCGGTTCGCCGACATCCACGTGGACTACACCACGCGCACCGAGCCGAGCGAGATCGTCGCCGCGCTCTCCGCTCCGACCGCCGTCTGATCTGCGGCGCGGACCACGACCCGCGGCGGTCGGGTCGGGTCCGTGCCCGGACGCAGGCCGCCGGTCCGGCGACCTTCGGCGCGCCGGCGGAACGGCGGCAGGGCTTCGGACGGGAGACCCGTCAGCGCGTCCGCGCCGCCAGAACGGCGTCGAGGAGTGCGTGAGCGGTGTCGTCCTTCGTTCCGGATGCCATCGACACGACGTCGCCGTCGCGCCCCACGATCGTGAGGGCGTTGTCGGCGGACTCGAAGCCCCGCGTCCACCCGACGGCGTTCGCGGCGAGGAGGTCGACGCCCTTGCGTGCGGCTTTGGCGCGGGCGCGCTCAAGGAGCTCCTGCTCGCTGTCGACGGTCTCGGCGGCGAACGCCACGATCGTCTGGCCGGGTCGGCGTGCGGCCACGAGCCCCGCGACGACGTCGCGGTTCTCGACCAGGTCGAGCGTGAGCGTGCCGGGGGACTCCTGTTTGCGGAGCTTGTGCTCCGACACCGCGGCGACGGAATAGTCGGCGACCGCCGCGGCCATGATGATGACGTCGGCGTCGGGGGCGGTGGCATCCATCGCCCGTCCGAGCTCGTCCGCGGTGCCCACGGAGATCACCTCGACGCGCGGATCGGGGCGGACGTCCGCGTCGAGGTGCGCCGCGACGAGGGTCACGGTCGCGCCGCGGTCGGCGGCGGCGCGCGCGATGGCGACACCCTGGCGTCCGCTCGAGCGGTTGCCGAGGAACCGCACCGGGTCGATCGGTTCGCGGGTGCCTCCCGCGCTGACGAGCACCGAGAGGCCGGCGAGGTCGCGCGGGCGTTCCACGAGGGCGAGCGCGGCGGCGACGATCTCCTCCGGCTCCGACATGCGTCCGGGGCCGCTGTCACCGCCGGTGAGCGCGCCGTCCGCCGGTCCGACGACGTGCACGCCACGGGCACGGAGGACGTCCATGTTGTGCGCGGTCGCGGGGTGGCGCCACATCTCGGTGTGCATCGCCGGGGCGACCACGACCGGTGCGGTCGTCGCGAGGAGCGTGGTCCCGAGGAGGTCGGACGCGAGGCCCGCGGTCATCGACGCGAGCGTGTTCGCCGTGGCGGGCGCGACGATCACGAGATCGGCCGCCTGGCCGAGGGCGACGTGGCGGACGCGGGCGACGTCGTCGTGCACCGATGTCGTGACCGGGTTGCGGCTGATCGCCTCCCACGTCGGCAGGCCGACGAAACGCAGGGCGTCGTCGGTGGGGACGACGTGCACGTCGTGCCCCGCCTTCACCAGCAGTCGGACCAGCCCGACGGTCTTGTAGGCGGCGATGCCCCCGGTCACTCCCACGACGACGAACATGGGCCCAGTCTTCCAGGTGGATGCCGATCCGCGGCGTCCCGTGTCGATCGCCGCACCGCCCGGCACGCTTTCCCGCGCGGGTAGCGTGGACGGAATGTGCACCGTGGTCGTCGACGTCCCGCGCGAGAGCGGCCGGCCCGTCCGGGTTCTGGCCGTCCGTGACGAGGACCGCCATCGTCCGTGGCGGGGTCTCGGACCGTGGTGGCCCGAACAGCCCGGGGTGCGCGGCGTCCGCGACGACCGCGCCGGCGGGGCGTGGCTCGCGATCGATCCGGCCGCCCGGCGCCTGGCGGTGCTGCTGAACCGTGAAGACCTGTCGCAACGCTCCGACGCCGAGGTGGTCAGTCGGGGCGGCATCCCGCTGCAGTCCGTCGCGGGGACGCTCCCGCAGGACCCGCCCACACGCGGGTTCAACCTGGTGGAGGTGGATGCCGACGGCGCCACCGTCGTGGAATGGGACGGTCTCGCGACCCGGCGCACCCGACTCGCCCCCGGTACGCACATGATCGCCCATCACGCGCCCGACGATCGGGGCACGCCGCGCATCGGCCGCTGGCTCGACGACTTCCGCCGGGCGGGGATCGCGCCCGGCGACGAATGGTGGGGACCGTGGCTCGACGTGGTCGCCGCCTCCACGTCCGATCCGTCCGCCTCGGTGCTGCGGCGGGACGCGCACGACGACGTCGTGCTCGAGTCGCTTCTGGTCTGCGTCGCCTCCGTGGGCCCGGACGGCGTGGACGTGCGCGAAGCCGTGCTGTCGGAACCGGGGGAGTGGGACGAAGCCCTCGCCGCGCGCCTGCGCGCCGGAGCCGCGGTCGGCCCGCAGTAGGCTGGAAGGCAATCCCGCCTCCGTAGCTCAGGGGATAGAGCGCCGCACTCCTAACGCGGGCGTCGCAGGTTCGAATCCTGTCGGGGGCACCAGACACTCCTGGCCCCTCGGACGCCCCGGGCCTCGTGACGCGGACGCACCCGACCCCCGGACACGACGATGCCCCGGCGCGCAGCCGGGGCATCGTCGAACGGATCAGGCCTGGGCGGTCACCGCGAACTGCACGGAGCCCTGGCCGTCGACCTGCGCGTCGAGCACGCGGTCATCCAGCACCTGGGCGGCGTCGGCGTCGAGGAAGACGCGCGCGCCGGAGTCCTCCACGACGGCGTCTTCGGGCTCGGGGCCGTCGACGACCGACAGGCGGAACTGCGAATCGGGCGACCCGGCACCCTCGATGCGCACGCCGCCCTGGGCGGCGTCGGGCAACTGGGCGGCGATGGTCTTGACGGCGGTGGTGGCCTCTTCGGTGAGCGTCAGCATGTGGCTCTCCTTCTGTGTCGACGTCAGGGGCCAGCCACGATGCCGAGAATGCGAGCCCGTCTCAAGCTCTCAGCGCCATTCCCAGGGGATACCCACGGACCGTCCAGGGGCTTCCTCAGTGCGTCACGGAAGCAGACCGACCCGGCGCGCCCGGGCGACGGCGGCATGCCGGGTCGAGGCATCCAGCTTGGACATCGCCGACGCGAGATACGACTTCACGGTGGTTTCGCGGAGGGCGAGGGATGCCGCGATCTCGCCGTTGGTGGCACCCACCGCAGCGCAGGAGAGCACATCGAGCTCGCGGCGGGACAGGTGGATGCCGGCCCCCTCCGGGTCGGTCGACACATCGCCGGAGAGCGCGGCGAGGCGTGCCTCGAGTTCCTCCAGCCGTCGGCGCACGCCGTCGTCCTGGACCGTCGCGGCGATGCTGCGGAGCTGGGCATAGCTCTGGCGGATCTCCTCCCGCGCGCCGGCGCTCAGGCCGTCGTCGCCGGGCGTCGCGGCGGCGAGGCGTCGGTCGACCTCGTCGCGCACGCGCAGTTCCGTGCCGAGCTCGCCGGCGACGTCGAACGCCGGCCGCGCCTCGCGCTCACCGAGCGGGGCCTGCGCCCACGAGCCGCAGTACAGGACGCCACGGGCGCTGCCGTGGACCAGTACGGGTACGGCGAACAGCGTCGCGATGCCCTCGCCGAGGATCGCGCGGTCGTAGTCATGGGTGATGGTGCGGGCGTTGCGGTAGTCCAGGGCCAGTCGCGGGCGCCGTTCGACGAGCGCCCGACCACCGAGGCCGCGCTCGGCGTGGACGACGAGCCCCTCGATGCTGCGTGTGCGCGCCCCGACGATCGTGGAGACGTGGACGGCGCCGTCGTGCTCGAGACCGCCGAAGGCGACGGGGAAGTGCGTGCGTCGGGCGAGCTCGGTCACCGCGTGCGACACGAGCGTCGCGTCGTCACGGAGTGCGGCCGGTGCTCCCACGAACTACCTACTTCCGGGGGTGACGGCTGCGTCGCCGCCTTTCGTAGCGTCGACCCTACCATCGGGAAGGTTCTCCGACCCGGTGTTTTCCCCCCGTCCGGTGCCGCATGGCATCGGTCTCATGAGGCAAGGAGGCCACATGACGGATAGAAGGATCGACGGCGCCCCGCGCGGCGTCGACTACATCGCGGTCGAGGAGTCCGCCCCGTTCCGGGAACTGAAGAGGCGTCAGCGCAGCTTCGTCTTCCCCATGGCCGCGGCGTTCCTCGTCTGGTACTTCGTTTACGTGCTGCTGTCGTCGTTCGCGCCGGACTTCATGGCGCAGCCGGTGTTCGGCGCCGTCACGGTGGGTCTGGTGTTCGGGCTCGGACAGTTCGTCACGACGTTCGCGATCACCATGGGTTACGTCGCCTACGCGAACCGCCGCCTCGACCCGGGGGCCGAGCAGTTGCGGGAAGAACTCGAGCGCGCCGAGCGGGGTGAATCGTGAACGAGGTCTTCGGTACTGTGCACGCCGCCGTGCAGACGGTCGAGAACAACCCGGTCCTCAACATCTCGATCTTCGGGGCGTTCGTGGCGGTGACGCTTTTCATCGTCATCCGCGCCAGTCGCAACAGCAAGACCGCCGCGGACTACTACGCGGCGGGGCGGTCGTTCACCGGGCCGCAGAACGGGTTCGCCATCGCCGGCGACTACCTCTCGGCGGCGTCGTTCCTCGGAATCTGCGGGGCCATCGCGATCAACGGATACGACGGGTTCCTGTACTCGGTGGGCTTCCTGGTGGCGTGGCTGGTCGCACTTCTGCTCGTCGCCGAGCTCATGCGCAACACGGGCAAATTCACGATGGCCGACGTGCTGTCGTTCCGCCTGAAGGAACGTCCCGTCCGGATGGCCGCCGCCATCACGACGCTGGCGGTGTGCTTCTTCTATCTGCTCGCGCAGATGGCGGGGGCGGGCGGCCTCGTCTCGCTGCTGCTCGGCATCACCGAGCGCGTGGGGCAGTCGATCGTCGTGGCGGTCGTCGGCATCCTGATGATCGTCTACGTGCTGATCGGCGGCATGAAGGGCACCACCTGGGTGCAGATCGTCAAGGCGTTCCTCCTGATCGGCGGCGCCGTCGTCATGACGATCTGGGTGCTCGCGATCAACGGGTTCAACCTGAACACGCTGCTCGAGAGCGCGGTCGCGGCATCGCCGAAGGGAGAGGCGATCCTCGGACCCGGCCTGCAGTACGGCGCGAACCCGTGGGACTTCATCTCGCTCGCCCTCGCGCTCGTGCTCGGGACGGCGGGTCTCCCGCACGTGCTCATGCGGTTCTACACGGTGCCGACCGCCAAGGAGGCGCGCCGATCCGTCGTGTGGGCGATCTGGCTGATCGGCCTGTTCTACCTCCTGACTCTGGTGCTCGGCTACGGCGCCGGTGCCCTGGTCGGCCCGGAGGCGATCCTGGCGGCTCCCGGCGGAGTGAATGCGGCGGCGCCGCTGCTCGCCCTCGCGCTGGGTGGCCCGATCCTGCTCGGGTTCATCTCGGCGGTGGCGTTCGCGACGATCCTGGCGGTGGTGGCGGGTCTCACGATCACCGCGGCCGCGTCGTTCGCGCACGACATCTACGCGAACGTCGTGAAGAAGGGGAACGTCCCCCCGGACGGCGAGGTCAAGGTCGCGCGTCGGACCGTGGTCGTCATCGGCATCCTCGCCATCGTGGGTGGCATCGGCGTGCAGGGTCAGAACGTCGCGTTCCTCGTGGCGCTCGCCTTCGCCGTCGCCGCCTCGGCGAACCTGCCCACGATCCTGTACTCGCTCTTCTGGCGGCGGTTCAGCACCCGCGGTGCCGTGTGGAGCATGTACGGGGGACTGGGGTCGGCGCTGGTGCTGATCTTCCTGTCGCCGGTGTTCTGGGGCACGCCGACGAGTGTCTTCGCGAACGCGGGAGTCGCGATCTGGCCGCTGAACAATCCGGGCATCGTGTCGATCCCGCTCGGGTTCCTGCTCGGATGGCTCGGCTCGATCACCTCGACCCGCAAGGAGGACCCGCGGAAGGCGGCCGAGATGGACGTGCGTTCTCTCACGGGCTTCGGTGCCGAGAAGGCGTCGAGCCACTGAGGGTGTTCTCCGCCGCCCGGGTCCGGCCACGTGTCGGGTCGGGGCGGCGGGGACGCGTCTGCGCCGCGAAGCGAAACCCGATCCGTGCCGCAACCGCCGGCGACGCCCAAGCGACACCGGTCCGGGGAGCGAAAGTCGGCCCCGGGGCGCGAATCCCCGCCCGTCTGCGCCCTCGCCCTCCCTACGCCGGGGCGCGCAATCGGTCGGCGACGCCGTTCTCGAGGTCGAGCAGGAAGTGCTTCACCTCGGGATGACCGCCGTACTCGCCGATGGAGCCGTCCGCACGCACGACGCGATGGACGGGCACGACGATCGAGAACGGCGTGTTCGCGCACGCCGTGCCCACCGCGCGCGCCGCACCCGGCGAGCCCGCCATGATCGCGACCTCCCCGTACGAGGCGACCTCGCCGTAGGGGATACGCCGGGTCGCCTGCAGCGCCGCGCGCGTGAACCCGCCCACCAGACGCCAGTCGAGCGGGATCTCGAAGGTCCGGCGTCGCCCGTCGAAGTACTCGTCCAACTGTGCGAGCGCGTCGTGGGCGGGAGCGGGATCGGGGTCGGGGACGACACCGAGACGGTGCGCGATCTCGGCGCGGGCGATGTCGACGCCGTCGTGCGCGACGTCGAGATGGACGAGCGCGTCGTCGACGAAGGTCAGCAGGATCGGGGCGAACGGGCCGTCGTAGACGGTGCTGGTGGCTGTGCTCATTCCCTCATCCTCATCACGTGCCCGAGACCGCGCCGGGCTCCGAGTCGGATCGGTGGACGGTCCGCCGATTTCCCCGTCGGGGGAGGAACGGCCGATCCGCGCGGCGTGTCGCGCAATCCCGCGAAACTCGGGCCCGCTGCGCGCCTTCTGCGGGTGCCCGGCTTAGTCTGGCAGGTGTGTGGCGAGCTGAGGACGGCGTCGTGACGGGCGCCGAAGGCGACGTTCCGACGTCGATCGATCCGGGCGAGCTGCGACTGTCGGAGCCCGGCATCGTGGTTCGTCACGTCGCCGACCCCGAACGCGACCGCATCCGCACGGAAGCGGCCGCCCTCGGCGGTCGTTCCACGCTCCTGCGGTTCGACGACGCGGTCGACGCGGGCATCGACATCACCAAGGCGCACCCCGGCTCCCTGCCGCAGTTCATCACCGGTCGTGCCACGCTGCTGTCCAACCTCTTCCGCGACGAGGTGGCGTTGCGCACCGCGCGGATCGCCGCCGAGCGCATCACGGCGAAGAACGTCGAACTGCGCACCGCGCGCGGTCTCGAGCCGGTGCACCTGGCCGTGGGGCTCGCCGCGTGGAAGATCGGGGGAGTGGAGTGGTCTGCTCCCGTGCTCCTGCGGCCGCTCGCCATCCGCCGCCATAACGGCGACTTCGAGCTCAAGCTGCACGGCGCCTTCGTGATGAACCCCGAACTGGCGCGCGCGTTCCGTACGCATCTCGGCATCTCGGTCGACAGCACGGCCCTCGCGGGCCTCGCGTACGACCAGGGCGTCTTCAAGCCGCAGCCGGTCATCGACCACCTTCGCCGACTGACGACGCACGTCCCGACGTTCGTCGTGCACCCGCGCCTGGTCATCTCGTCGTTCGCCGACGTCGGCTCCGGCATGGCGCGCGCCGCGGAGCACCTCGACGATCCGCTGCTCAACGCCCTCGCCGGGCACCCCGACGATCGTGCCCGGATCACGGTCCGTCGCGCCGATCCGGTGGTCACGAGCCCCGACGAGCGCACCCCCGCGGCCGACACCCTTCTTCTCGACGCGGATGCCGAGCAGGAACGCGTCCTCGCCCGGATCGCCGCCGGTCACTCGCTCGCGGTCCACACGCTTCCCGGTACGGGCGGCACCCAGACGGTCATCAACGCGATCGGCCAGTGCGTGCACGCCGGTAAGCGCGTGCTGGTGGTCAGCGCGCGCCGCTCCACGCTCGACGGCATCCGTCACCGCCTCGCCGGTGTCGGCCTGACCGGCCTTGCGGTGTCTCCGACCCACGTGCGCCGCGACCTCATCCGTGCGATCGGTCGCAACGAGAAGGCCGAGCAGCCCAAGGTCTCCGAGATCGACGACGCGCTGGTGCGCCTGCGCGCGGTTCTGCGCGACTACCGGTCCGCCGTCACCGAGCCGCACCTGGCGCTGGGCGTGTCGACACTCGACGTGCTGCGGGCCCTGACCGCGTTGGCATCCCTTTCTCCGGCTCCCTCCACGTCGGCGCGATTCGATCTCGCCACCCTGGAGCGGCTCGCCGGTCGGCGCGACGCCGCCGCGAAGGCCCTGGCCACCGCGGCGCGGCTGGGCGAGTTCCGCTTCGGCCCCGACGACTCGCCCTGGTACGGCGTGAGCTTCACGCGGACCGAAGACGCCCGTGCCGCGCACGACCTGGCCGGCAAGCTGCACGCGCAGGACGTTCCGCGCCTCCTCGAGCGCGGGTACGAGCTCATCGCGCAGACGCGCATGCGTCCGTTCCAGACCGTCTCCGAGCTCGGCGCCTACCTCAAGCTGCTGCAGGGGATCCGCGAGTCGCTCGATCGCTTCAGCCCGACCGTGTTCGAGCGTCCGCTCGCGGAGCTCATCGACGCGCACTCGCCGCGCCGCGACTCCTCGGCGATGAGTGGCCCGAACCGTCGTCGCCTCAAGCGACTGTCGAAGGAGTACGTGCGGCCCGGCGTCCACGTACCCGACATGTACGAGGCGCTCGTGCGCATCCAGCAGCAGCGCACCGAGTGGCAGCGCGTCGTCGACGCGGGCGTCACGCCCGAGGTGCCGCTCGGACTCGCCGACGTCCACGTCGGCTGGCAGCGGGTGGATGCGATGCTGGGCGAGCTCGACCAGATCCTCGGCCGTCAGGGCTCCGACCGGCTCGCGACGCTTCCGGTCCAGGTCCTCGTGCGCACGCTCGCCGGTCTCGCGGCCGAGTCGACGTTCTTCGACAACCTCGTCGAACGCGCGCAGCTGCGCGGTGAACTCGCCCGGCTCGGACTCGAGCAGCTCCTCGTGGAGCTGTCGGTGCGCCACGTTCCGGAGGACCGGGTCGGCGACGAGCTCGAGTTCGCCTGGTGGCAGTCGGCGCTCGAGCATCTCCTGCGCACCGACCGCGCGCTCCTGGGCGCCAACACCACCGTGGTCGATCGCCTCGAGCGCGACTTCCGACTCGTCGACGAGGCGCACGCGGCGGCGGCCGGTCCGGTGCTCGCAGCCGAACTCGCGAAGCAGTGGCGCATCGGCATCGTCGATCATCCCGACGAAGCGGCAGCGCTGAAGAGCTCGCTCAAGGACGGCCTGCACACCGCGCAGGAGATCTCGGATGCCGCGCCCACGCTGCTCCGCACGCTCGCGCCGGTGTGGTTGGCATCCCCCTACGAGGTTCCCGATGTCCCAATCGATCTCGCTTTCGACGCGGTGATCATCGCGGATGCCGCGGCCCTGTGTCTCGCGGAGGCGGCGCCGGCGCTCCTCCGTGCCCGCCAGGTCGTGCTGTTCGGCGACCCCGTCGTGCAGAAGCCCACGCCGTTCCGGGTCAGCGCGTCGCTCGCCCCGGCCGTGGACGACGAGGCCGACGACGTTCCGTTCGACGGGGTGTCGGTGTTCGAGCGGATCGCCGAGCTGCTGCCCGTCGAGACGCTGACCCGCAGCTACCGCGCGGGCGGCGAAGACCTCGCGCAGCTCGTCAACGACGCGTTCTACGGCGGCGAGATCGTGTCGTTGCCGTGGGCCGGCTCGTTCCTGGGTCGCGGCAGCCTGAGCGTCGACTATGTCGAGAACGGCGTCGGCGCGCCCGACCCGGTCAGCGGCGCCGTGGAGAGCCCGGATGCCGAGGTCGCCCGCGTGGTGACCCTGGTGGTCGAGCACGCGGTGAACCGCGCCTCCGAATCGCTCATGGTCGTCACCGCCAGCCGCAGGCACGCCGAGCGTGTCCGCGCGGCGGTGGAGGCGGCACTCGCCGGGCGCTCCGATGTCGCCGCGTTCGTCTCGCGGGATGCCGCCGAGCCTTTCGCCGTGCTGACGCTCGAGGAGTCCGTGGCCGAGAGCCGCGACCGCGTCGTGTTCTCGCTCGGCTTCGGGCTCACGCGCCACGGTCGCGTGCTGAGCGACTTCGGCGACCTCTCGACCCCGGACGGCGAGCGGCTCCTCACCGTCGGGATGACGCGTGCCCGTCGGTCCATGGTGATCGTCTCGTCCATCCGTCCGTCGTCGTTCGACGACGGCCGCCTTGAGCACGGCGCCGCGACTCTCATGGGGATCCTCGGCAACCTGGCCGGGCGCGGTCGCGACGCGCGCCTGGAGGATCTGGCGGATCCGCTCACCCGTGCGCTCGCGCGCGAGCTGCGACGTCTCGGCATCGAGGTCGACCTCGACTACCGCGGCCTGCTGCCCCTGGTCGCCCGCTATCGCGGCAAGGCCGTGGTGGCGGAGAGCGACCCCGAGACGATCGGGGAGTCGCTGCGCGAGACCCTGCGTCTGCGCCCGCAGATCCTGCGTCGCCTCGGCTGGCACTACGTGCGCGTGCACGCGTTCGACCTGTACAGCGACCCCGCGGGTGTGGCATCCCGGATCGCAGAGCTTCTCGGCGCCGCCCCGGACGACTCCGCCGCTCCCGGCACGACCACCGAACCCCTCGACCTGAACGGGTGAGTGCGGTGGCCCCGACCCCGGATGCCACCGATCCCGACGTCCCGGACACGGCTGCGCCCGCTTCGGCCGAGATCCGGCAGCCGATCGTCCGCGTGCGGGGTGCGCGGCGCGCGCGGCTGCTCCCCGCACCCGGCACGAGCCCGGAGCCGGTGCCCGCGGACGACACCACCCGGGAGCGCCCCGCCGCGCCCGCGGCATCCGGTCCCAACGACACGCAGCTGCTGCGCGACGTCCCGCCGCACTACTGATCCCGGCACCGGTGGGGGCCACGCCTACCGACGCCGCCGCCGGGGCGTGCCGCCTGCGGGCGCCGGCGCCGCCCGCGCCCGCCGCCCGCATGCGAGAAACGCTCCCCGCGGTGGGAAACGGCGTGACGTGCCGTTTCCCGCCGCGAGAAGCGTTTCTCGGTGAGGGTGCGCCGACTCAGGCGCGGGGCTGACGCTCCAGCAGGTCGCGGATCTGCACGAGCAGTTCCTGCTCGGTGGGGAGGCTCGGCTCGTCGGCGTTCTCGACCACGCCGACGCGTGCCGCCGCCCGCGCCTTCCAGCGGTTCATCGGGAAGACGAAGACGAAGTACACCACCAGCGCGACGGCGAAGAAGCTGATCACGGCCGTGATCAGGGTGCCGAGCGGGAAGGTGACCGTCTGGCCGTAGAGCCCGGTGATGCTCGGTCCGAGCTGACCGTTCTCGTCAGGCACGTAGAAGATCTCGACCAGCGGGTTGATGATCGCACTGACGATGGCGTTGACGACCGCGGTGAACGCGGCTCCGATGACGACCGCCACCGCGAGGTCGATGACGTTTCCGCGGAGGATGAACTCCTTGAATCCCTGGATCACGACGTGGCTCCCTTTCCGCCGCGTCGCAGGATTCGGCGAAGTCAGGATGCCGGGGTGGACGCGGTCTTCGTCGACTCAGAGGTCGATGATGTCGAAGATCCCCCCGAGGTGCCGGATGCCGCGCCGGAGGACGACGCATTCGACCCGCGGGAGTCGGTGCGGTAGAAGCCCGAGCCGTTGAACGTCACGCCGATCGAGCCGTACTGCTTGCGCAGCTCACCGCCGCATTCGGGGCATTCGGTGAGGGCGGCGTCCGAGAAGGACTGGACCGCGTCGAAGCGGTGACCGCACTGCTTGCAGGCATAGGCGTAGGTGGGCATTGGCGTTCCTTCGGGTGTTCAGGCTGCGGAGCGGTCGATCGCGACCGTGCGCGTGGGGGTCACGATGCCCGAGACGGGCTGGTCGTGCACATCGCGCGGGACGTCGTCGACGAACTCGGAATCGAAGATCACGGCGTACACGGGCGGGCACTTCTCCATCGACCCGATGGTCTTGTCGAAGTAACCGCGGCCCCAGCCGAGACGCATCCCGCGACGGTCGACGGCGGCCGCCGGGATGACGAGGAGGTCGACGTCGTTGACGGCGATCGGGCCGAGGACGTCGCCGACGGGCTCGGGGAGTCCGAACAGCCCCTCGGCGATCTGGGCGTCGGGGGTGGCCACCGCCCAGTCAAGCAGGCCGTCTTCGCGCGTGATGGGGAGCAGCACCCGGATGCCACGGGCCACCGCGCCGGCCACGAAGGCGTGCGTGCCGGGTTCGGTCGTCGTCGACAGGAAGCACGAGATGCTGCGCGCGCCCAGGTGCTCGACGAGGGCGTCGAGTTGCTCTTTGACGCCGGCCTCGGCGACCTCGCGCCCGTGGGCGGAGACGGTCTGGCGTCGTTCGCGCAGATCCGCACGCAGAGCGCGCTTGGCCTGCTCGATGCTGTCGGGCATGCAGTAAGTGTACGTGCGTGCGCAATCGGTAACAGCGCTGTCGCATGTCACCAGTAGGGTATGCGCATGCCTAACAAGCCCTTCAAGGCCGTGATCCCGGCCGCTGGACTCGGTACTCGCTTCCTTCCGGCCACCAAGGCCATGCCGAAGGAGATGCTTCCGGTCGTCGACAAGCCCGCCATCCAGTACGTGGTCGAGGAGGCCACGGCGGCCGGCATCGATGACGTCCTCATCATCATCGGCCGCAACAAGAACAACATCGCCAACCACTTCGACTCGATGCCGGAGCTCGAGTCGAAGCTGCGCGAGAAGGGCGACCACGACAAGCTCGCCAAGGTCGAGCACTCGTCCGACCTCGCCGACGTCCACATGGTCCGCCAGGGCGAGCCGAAGGGCCTCGGTCACGCCGTTCTCCGCGCGCGCAGCCATGTCGGCGACCACCCCTTCGCCGTCCTCCTCGGCGACGACCTCATCGACGAGCGCGACCCGCTGCTCGAGCAGATGCTCGCCGAGTACACCAAGCGCAACGCCACGGTGATCGCCCTCATGGAGGTCGACCCCGAGCACATCCACCTCTACGGTGTCGCGGCGGTCGAGCCCACCGAAGACGACGGTGTCGTCAAGGTGACGCAGCTCGTCGAGAAGCCCAAGGCCGAGGACGCCCCCTCGAACCTCGCCATCATCGGCCGCTACGTCCTCGGCCCCGACGTGTTCGGCATCCTCGAGCACACCCAGCCCGGCAAGGGTGGCGAGATCCAGCTGACCGACGCGCTCGAAGAGCTCGCGAACGGCGGCGGCGACGGCGGCGGCGTGTACGGCGTCGTCTTCCGTGGGCGTCGTTACGACACGGGCGACCGCGTCGACTACATCAAGGCCATCGTCCAGCTCGCTTCCGACCGCGAAGACCTGGGGCCGGCCCTGCGTCCGTGGTTCAAGGAGTTCGCGGCGGGTCTCTGACCCGACGGGATGCCATGGATCTCTCCGTCCCACGACGGCACGGCGAGGTGTCGATCCGTCTCATTCGCAACCGCGACGCGCGCGTCCTCCAGCAGCAGCTGATCGACAACCGCTCGTGGCTGCGGCCGTGGGAGGCGACGAGCCCCGACGGGCCCGTCTCGTTCGACATGCGTCTGGGTATCCGGCGCCTTCTCCAGCAGTACCGCGACGGCCTCGGCGTCCCCTTCGTCATGGAGTGGGACGACGAGGTCGCCGGCCAGCTCAACGTGTGGGGTGTGTCCCGCGGATCGCTGGCGTCGGCGACGATCGGGTACTGGGTGGCGGAGGAGTTCGCCGGTCGCAACATCACGACGGTCAGCGTTGCGTTGGCGACCGACGTGTGCTTCACCGAGCTGAACCTCCACCGCGTCGAGATCTGCATCCGGCCCGAGAACCACGCGAGCCTGCGCGTGGTCGAGAAGCTCGGTTTCCGCTACGAAGGTCTCCGCCGCCGGTACATCCACATCGACGGCGATTGGCGCGACCACTACGCGTTCGCCCTCGTGCGCGAGGAGGTGCCGCACGGCGTCCTCGACCGCTGGGAGCGCGGTCAGGTGCCGCCGGGTGCAGCCCAGGTGCCGCCGGGCGACCGGCTGTAGCGATCCGCGGTTGCGCGCCGCCCGGTGCTGCCTGGCGCCGAGACTGCAGTGGGCTGACGAAAGTGCGGCACGCTGCAGTGGAGTTGTCGGGCGGATGCAGTCTCGCGATCCGCGGGCGCGACACGCGGAGGGATGCCGAGGTGTGACCTCGTCGTGACCTACCGTTGTGCCATGGGTGGACAGGTTCTCGGCGGCGGGGTGATCGTCTTCGTCGCGGTCGCGCTGTGGTTGGTGTATCTGCTCCCGTCGTGGCAGAGCCGTCACCGTTTCACGTCGGCGGAGCGCAACGCCGTGCGACTGAACCAGGCGCTGCGTGTTCTCGCGGAAACGGCGGAGACGCCGCGCGAAGTCCACCTGGAGCTCACCGCCCGTACGGCCCACCAGCAGCAGAAGATCGCACGTCAGGTGCAGGCGCACAAGGCGCAGACGGATCTCGCCGAGGCGAAGGCCCGGCTGGAGGTCGCCCGCCTGGAAGCGGCCCGTGACCGCGATCTCGTGAAGGAGCAGCGCGCGGCCGCTCTCGAGCTGGCCCGCGCCGAACGCGCAGCCGCCGTCGAGGTCGCGAAGGCCGAGCGTGCCGCGGCCCTCGAGAAGACGCGTGCCGAGCAGGCCGCCGCCGTGGAACGCGCACACGCCGAACGTGCGGCCGCCGTCGCTCGTCCCGAACTCCGCCGCGCCCGTGCGCGTCGTCGTTTCCGTCTCGCCACGACGACCCTCGCGGGCCTGGGCCTCGCGGCCGCGGTGGTCGGTGGCATCCAGGTGTACCTCGGAGCGGCCCCGGTGCTGCTTGTCGCCGGAGGAGTGGCCGTCGTGCTCGCCCTCGTCGTGCTGCAGCGGTTGTCCCGCGTCGCGGCTCGGGCGTCCGCCCGACCGGCCGCGATCGCGGTGGAGCGCGCAGCGGTCGAGGTGCAGGACTTCGGCGCGGTCGCCCCGGCGCCCCGCCCGACGTGGACGCCGCGGGAGCTCCCGCGTCCCCTCGTCGCCTCGGCCGGCTCGCGCGCTGCGGCGGTCGTGGAGGAGCAGCTCGCCCGCGAGGCTCTGCGCGCCGCCGCACGCGAGCAGGTCGCCCGCGAGATCGCCGAGGCGCAAGCGCCGACGCCGATCGAGGTCGCCCGCCCCGCCGCCGCATCGCCGTACGCGGCGATGGGCTACGTCGACGACTCCGAGATCGAAGACCACGTGCGCCAGCTGTTGCAGCGTCGCGCCTCGGGTCAGTAAGCACTCGGCGCGGCACGCCCGGGAGGTCGCCCCGGTCGGTCGGGGCGAGGGGTGCGTGATAGTGTTGTGGAGTTGTCCGGGCCTGTGGCGCAGTTGGTAGCGCGCCTCGTTCGCATCGAGGAGGTCAGGGGTTCGAATCCCCTCAGGTCCACCGAACAACGTGCGGCGCCTCTCCTTCGGGAGGGGCGCCGTTCTCGTTCCCGGGGAGGGTCAGCGCTCTGCCGGCGCCAGGTTCTCCCGCGCCCACGCGCCGAGCTGATCCAGCACGGGCAGCACGCGACGCCCCGCGTCGGTCAGGTCGTAGGACACCGAGACGGGCGGGCCGGCGTCGACCGTGCGGACGGTGAGGCCGGTCGTTGCGAGCTCCGCGAGGCGGTCCGAGAGCACGGCGTCGCTGATCCCGGAGACGGCGCGGCGGAGACCGACGAAGGTCGTCGCGCCCGCGCCGAGCGACGACAGGATCATGCCGTTCCAGCGCTTGCCGAGCACCGAGAAGGCGAGCGTCACCGCGGCATCGCAGGCGCTGATCTCGGCATCCGGACTTTCCGTCACCCCTCCAGCCTACCCGTGCTACAGTCTGGCTAGTCGCTCTGTTTTACAGAGTAGCTCTCACTTTCTGATTGGAGACCCATGTCCCTGTTCCGCCTGGATGCCAGCATCCTCCCCGCCTCGAGCGCGAGCCGGTCGCTCGCCGATCTCGTCGAGCAGGAATGGGTCGACGCGCACCCCGACTCGGGCGTCACGCGTCGCGATCTCGCCACCGCACCGGTTCCGGCGACCGCGTGGGCCGACGCCGTCACGGCGAAGTTCGTCGCGGAGGAGGAGCGCACCGCGGGGCAGCGTGAGGCGCAGGCCCTGGCGACGACGTTCGCCGACGAGCTCATCGGCGCCGAGGCGCTGCTGTTCGCCGTCCCGCTGTACAACTACGGCGTCTCGCAGCACTTCAAGACCTGGTTCGACCTCGCGTACACCGACCCCCGCATCGACCCGCAGGGCACGGCGCTGCAGGGCAAGCCCGCGACGCTGGTGACGGTGCTCGGCGGCAACTACGCACCCGGGACGCCCAAGGAGGGCTGGGACCACTCGACCGGCTGGCTGCGCCGCGTGCTCGAGGACGTCTGGGGGCTCGACCTCCGCGTCGTCGAGCGTCCGTTCACGCTCGTCGGGGTCAACCCGGCGCTCGACGCGTTCGCCGACACCGCTCTGGCGCTCAAGCTCAAGGCCGAGGGGGACGCGGTGACGTACGGTCGCGAACTCGCGGCCTCGAAGGGCGCGTCGACCGACTGAGGCCTGTGGTCCTCGCAGGGGCCCCGGATGCCACCGCATCCGGGGTCCTTGGCGTCTGGAGCAGTCCCTCGATCAGTGCCGCACGCGGGGGAGCATCACGCCGCGCCGCACCGCGACCACCGTCAGCACGATCCCCACGCCGAGGGCCACCACGAGGAACGGCAGGGAACCCTCGCCGCCCACCGCGCCTCCGGTGAGCAGATCGGGCCCGACGAGGTCGGCGGTGAACAGGCCCTGTCCGGTGGCGTTGCCGGAGACGTGCAGACCGAACAATGCACCCTGCGCGGCGTTGAGGCCGAGGTGGAGGGCGATCGGCATCCACAGGCGCCGCGTCAGGAACCACGCCATGTTGAGCGCGAGGCTCGCCGAGATGAGGACGAACAGAGCAGCGACCGGGCCGGCGGGGGAGCTGAGCGCGTGCACGAGCGCGAACAGGACGCTCACCACGATCAGCGCGCCCCACGAGCCCACCCAGTCATCCAGGATTCGGAGCAGGAATCCGCGGAAGAAGATCTCCTCCATCACGGCCGGACCGATCCCGAACATCAGGCCCGTCACGATGCCCAGGCCCACCTGGACGCTCACGACGCGGTAGACCGTCAGCAGGGCCAGGATGCCGACGGCCGCAGCCACGATGCCGACACCGATGAGCAGCCCCCAGCCGAACTCGCGGCCCGCCCCGGGGAGGGAGAACTCCGCGACACGGCGGCGGGACACGAACCGCACGACGAGGAAGAACCCGAGCACGCTGACCGCGGCACCCACGAGGAACCCCGTGGGTGCCGCGGGACCGGCGGCGGCGAGGATCTCGCCGACCGTGGCACTCGCGTCGCCCGAGCTCATCAGCCCGAACACCAGCACGGCGCCGGCCGTCATCGCCACCTGCGAGACCGCGTAGACGACGACGCCGAGGATCAGCTGCAGCACGCGACGTCGTTCGGGTCGACGACGGCTCTGGAACGCGGGTGCGACTGCGGCTGCGGGGGAGGGCGAGATCGACACGGGACTCCTTCGGGTGGACAGCCCGAACCTAGGGGCTCGCTGCTCGCGGCCCCGCGCGCTCACCCCGGTGTTCACCTCGCGAGCCCCTCGACCGTCGCCTCAGGGTCCGGAGTGACGCGCGCACCCGGCGGTGGGGGCGGTCGCCGATCGCCTCAGTTCTCGTGCGGCTCGAGGTCGACGAGGCCCTCGAGGATGCCCCAGAAACCGAGCGCGGCGGGGTGCCACTCGACGAGTTCGCCGTCGAGGCCCGGCTTCGTGATGATGGTGTCGGCCAGATCGGGGTTCACGAGACGCCGCTGGGCGAGGCCTTCCACGACGGCGGCACCGAGGCCGGCGAGCAGCTCCGCGGAAGCGCCGGGGAGGAAGGAGAATCCGAGTCCGCTCAAGGCCGCGCCGTAGAACTCCGCGGTGCGCGCGATGAACATGTTCTCGGTCTGCTGCAAGGCTTGGACGAGACGCGAGCGCGTGTCCTCGTCGGCCAGGCTGCTCGCCGATGTGACGAGCGTCACGTGCGTGCGCCAGCCCACCGACTCGCTGAAGTGCTCGAAGTTCATGCGACCGGCGACCCGGACGGCCTCGCGCAGGACCGCCACGCGCCCCTCGTGGGACACGAGCAGATGCTGGTTAGCAGTGATGACGTCGTTGGCGGCCACCTGCGTCCCGGGATAGAACATCGCGTCGTGCGACTCCGACGATGTCGCCAACTCGACCAGCAGGTCGGCGAAGAACCGTTCCTTGGCGGGCCAGAGCCGGTAGAAGGTGCTGCGGGGGAGACCCGCCGTCCGGATGAGGTCCTCGATGCTCAAGTGCTCCAGGCTGACCGTCAGTCCCGACTGCGTCAGCATGGACAGCGCGGTCGTCAGAGCCGCTTGTCGCGTCTCGTCCGCCGACTGTCTGCTGCTGCGCCCGGGGGCGCCCCACCCTGAAGAGCTCATTCTGATATTCAACATCACAATCTCGATACTTGGAACTTGGCATTCCAAAACTGGACATCAAACTCACGTCCCAGTACCGTGTGCTCAGGCCCGTTGTGCCTGGGCGGATGATTTTTGGGGGTCGCCCAGGCGCAACGAGCGTCGTGCCACCCGGTGCGAGGTCAGTACCGGATCGCGTCGATGACCTTCACCCGCACCGCGACGAGCGCGGGCAGCAGACCCGCGAGCGCTCCGACGGCTGTGGCCGCCGCCAATCCGGTGATCGCGGCATCCACGGGGAAGGGCGGGAAGTCGCTCACCATGCCCTGACCGATGAGGTCGCGCAGCCACGGCGATTGCACGATGAGGATGGATGCCATCACCCCCGCGGCTCCGGCCACGACCGTGGCGACGACGCTCTCCATCATCACCGCGAAGAACACCCGCCCCGCGGTGGCGCCGAAACTGCGTCGGATACCGATCTCGCGCACGCGCTGCTTGACCGTCACGAGCGCGATGTTCACCAGCCCGAGGGCGCCGAGGAGCAGGACGAGCACGGCGATGCCGATCACGACCATCTTGGTCACCAGGAACGGGTCGTCGCCGTAGGTCGCCCAGTCCTGACGGCTCACATTCACCTGGGTGCCGTCGCCGAGGGCCGCCGTGAGGTCGCGCGTGACGAGCGTCGCGAGCTGGTCGGCCAGCTCGGGCGGCACCCACATCTCGTACTGCGACTGCGGCGCCCCGCCGTACGGTGAGCTCGCAGCCGCGTCGGCCCCGCTGCGCCCGATCGCGGCCGCCTGGACCGCCTCCGCCTGGTCCGCAAGCATGAACATCGAGGGTTCGGTGTCCCACGTCGACGAGGGCGTGACCCCCACGACCACCGCGGTCGTCCCGCCCGGTGGGATCCCGGATGCCGCGCCGGGCACCGCCTGACCGCCGAGCGCCACGACGGGGTGGGTGGACAGATCGGGGCGGCCCATCCGGTCCCAGAACACCTCGTTGACGATGAGTCGCGGCGCCAGCTGCTCGGCATCCGTCGGGGTGAACCACTCGCCCTCGAGCATGCGGACGCGGTGCATCTCGCCGTACGGCTGATCGACCGCCTGGGTCGCGACCTGGGCGACGCCGCTGACGAATGGGACCATCTGCGACGTCTGCTGCGCGCGTGTCGCGAACGAGATCCCGTAGCGCTGCACGACGTCGTTCCAGGCGGCATCCATTCGCGTCGGATCGATCTCGCCGTCGTTTCGGAATGCCGAGACGTTCAGGCTCGCCGGGCGCCCGCTCTGCCGTTCGCTCATCTCCTGGTTGGCCTGCTGGACGATCGCGCCGAGGGCGACGACGGTCGTGAGCGAGCACACCGCGACGGCCACCCCGATGAGCGACAGCAGCACGCGGGTGCGGTGGACCCGCACCTCCTGCCACGCTTCGAGAAGCGAGCCGACGAGGCTCGACACCGCGCGCATCAGCCGGCTTCCCCGACGACGGCGTCGACATCGGTCTCGGCGTCGGTGGCCTCGGCGGGCGCCATCTCCCGGACCTCGCGGCGCGTGCGCGGTTCGAGCGTCGGGTCGTCGACAGGGGTGAGGATGCCGCGATCGAGGCGGAAATGCCGGCGGGCGCGGCGCGCGATCATCGGGTCGTGCGTGATGACGACCTGAGCGGCTCCCGTGCGCTCGGCGACCTCGTCGATGAGCTCCATCACGCTCTGACCCGTGTCGAGGTCGAGGGCGCCGGTGGGTTCGTCGGCGAGGATCAGCCGGGGCCCGCGCACGAGCGACCGCGCGATCGCGACGCGCTGCTGCTCGCCGCCGGACAGACGGTCGGGCATGCTGTGGAGGCGGTGTCCGAGACCGACGAGGTCGAGCATGTCGGCGGCGATCTTCGTGCGCCGCCAGAACGTCCGGCCGCTGGAGTACAGCAACGGCATCGTGACGTTCTCGAGGGCGGTGCGCCCTTGCAGCAGGTTGAACTGCTGGAAGACGAACCCGATCGCCGCGCCCCGCAGCCGGTCGCGGCGCGCCGTCGACAGGCGGCGGACGGGTGCGTCATCGAACGAGATCTCGCCGCTGGTGGGCAGGTCGAGAAGCCCGAGGAGATTCAGGAGCGTGGACTTCCCCGAGCCCGAACGGCCGACGATCGACACGTGATCGCGCGGTTCGATGGTGAGGTCGACGCCCGACAGGATCGTCAGCGCCGGCTGGTCCGGCGGGAGGACCGTGCGAGTGACCTCGCGCAGTTCCAGCAGGCTCACGGCTGCAGAGCCGATTCGCAGAACATCGACCCGTCGGGGTACGCGGTGCACCCGTCCGGAGTCGTCGCCATCGCGCCCGGGGCGAACTCCAGGACCTCTTCGCCCTCGGTGAGCCCGTCGGTGATCTGCACCTGAGTCCCGTCGGTGAGGCCGAGGGCCACCGCGCGCTCCTCGGCTGCGCCGTCCGGGGTCGACACCCAGACGGTGCCGCTCTGCGCCGCACCGCGGACGGCGGTGGTGGGGACCACGAGCACGTTCTCGGCGCTGCCGCCCGAGATCGTCATCTCCGCCGCGAGGCCCGCGAAGACGGTGACGTCGCCCGGTACCGCGCACGTCGCCGTCGTGCCCGAACCCGTCGTCGAGCCGGATCCCGCGCCGCCGCCGCCCGCCGACGACGCGGACTCGTCCGTCGAGCTGCCGGCGAGAGGAGTCGTGATGCGCAGGTTCGTGCAGGTGAAAGCCGCCGGACCCCCGGTGATCGTGACCGACGCGTCGCCGGGGCGGTTGAGGAGGCGGTACTGCTGCGCCGGCTCGAGGTTGCCCGAGACGGAGAACGACGGCGGAGCGACGTTCCCGGCGGCCGCTCCGACGGTGAGCTCCTGCCCCGCGATGACGGACAGGGAGCTCAGGGTCCCCGCGATGGGCGCCACGACATCCTCGTAGCGGAAGATCGCCGGCTTCGGGTTGCCCTCGGCATCCACGCTGTCGGCCGGGTCGCGTTCGATCGGGACCTTGACGTTGAAGATCACGTCGCCCGCTGAGACGGTGGCTCCCTGGGAGACGAAGATCTTGTTGACGGTCCCGCCGGCGGTCGATCTCAGGGGCACCGCGGGATCGGCCGACACCGTCGCCTTGATCACGACGTCGTTGGTGATCGTGCCCGATGTCACGGGAACGCGCGGCTCGACGATCGTCCCCGTCGGTTGGGCCGGGTCGGCCTCGGCCGGGCCGTCCGGGAAGAAGGCCAGTTTGATCAGCGCGACGGCGATGACCGCCACCAGAAGCAGGCGCAGGATCGGGAAGACCCATGTGCGTGCGATCCCCATGAAGCCCCCCGGACCATGATCGTCGTTTTCCCTTCACCCTAGGGGATGGGCGTGACGGTCCCCGGCCCGGGGGATGCCGCGAGGTCAGTGGGGGTCGGCGGCGTTGAGCGCCCGGACCGTCTCGGCGTAGTCGCCGCGCGCCTCGGCGTGCCGGAGGAACCCGACCCGTTCGACCTGGATCTCGGTGGCGTCCGGCTGCTCGCGGAGGATCGCCATGACCTCGTCGGCGAACTCCTCCAGCGGCATGGCGAACGAGCTCTCCCGCTGACCGGGGAGGAGGTCGGTCGCGACGGACGGCGGCTCCAGCTCGACCACCGCCACGGACGTGCCCTCGAGTTGCAGCCGCAGGGACTCGCTGAACATGTGGATGGCGGCCTTCGTCGCGTTGTAGGTCGGGGTCGCCCGCAGCGGGACGAACGCCAGCCCGGAGGACACCGTCATGATCGTGGCCTCCGGCTGCCGCTGCAGGTGGGGGAGGAGGGCGGCGATGAGACGGAGCGGGCCGAGCACGTTCGTCGTCACGGTCTCCTCGGCGGTCGCCAGGACGGCGGATCCTTCCCGCCAGTCCTCCACGCGCATGACCCCCGCCATCGCGATCAGCGTGTTCAGCCCCGGATGCCGCGAGATCACCTCGCGCGTCACCTCCGAGATGGATGCCGCGTCGGCCGTGTCTATGCGGACGGTGTCGATGCCCGGGTGGGTGCGGGCGATCTCGTCGAGCCGCTCCTGCCGGCGTCCGCCGACGATGACGGTGTTGCCGGCGGCGACCAGCCGCTCCGCGAGGGCGAGGCCGATCCCGCTCGTGGCTCCGGGGATGAAGACGGTGTTTCCGGTGATGTTCATGTCGTCAGTCTCGGCTCGGGGGCCGAGTGGCATCCAGGTTCCCTCGATCGGGGGACCGGCGATCCCTGGATGCCGAGCCTCCATGCCCGCAGGATGGATGCATGGACCGAAGTGGCATGGCCGACTTCCTCCGCGCGCGGCGGGAGGCGTTGCGACCCGGCGACATCGGCATGACGGAGGGCGCGCGGCGTCGGACGGCGGGTCTGCGGCGCGAGGAGGTGGCCGCCGCGGCCGCGATGTCGGTCGACTACTACACGCGCCTCGAGCAGCAGCGGGGTCCGCAGCCGAGCACGACCGTGCTCGCCGCGCTCGCGCGGGCCCTGCGCCTGAGCCGCGACGAACGCGACTACCTCTTCCGTCTCGCCGGTCACGCCGTGCCCGATCGGCTCGGGCGCGCCGATCACGTCTCGCCGGCGCTGCAGCGCGTCTTCGCGCGTCTGTCGGACACTCCGGCCCTGATCATCTCCCACCTCGGTGAGACGCTGGCGCAGAACGCACTCGGCATCGCGCTGCTGGGCGACCACGTCGGCGCGCGCGGATGGGCGCGGTTCGAGGCGTGGCGGTGGTTCGTGCCGCCGCGCGGGGACCGCGAGATCTATCCCGCTTCCGACCGTGAACGACAGAGCAGGGCCATCGTCGCGGGTCTCCGTGCCGCCTACGGTCTGCTCGGCCCCTCCTCGACCGCGGGCGAGCTCGTCTCCGAGTTGCTGCCCCGCAGTGAGGAGTTCCGCGCGCTGTGGGAGCGCCAGGAGGTCGCTCAGCGCTTCGCCGATCACAAGGTGCTCGTGCATCCCGAACTCGGCGACATCGAGGTCGACTGCCAGGTGCTGTTCACCGAGGACCGCGCTCAGGCGCTGCTGGTGTTGACCCCGGAGCCGCGCAGCGAGGCGGAGGAGAAGATCCGCCTGCTCGCCGTCCTCGGCGTCCAGCGTTTCCCGGCGGGCTGAGACGACGGATGCCGCGCCCCGGCGTGGGGCGCGGCATCCGGTGCCCGAGGGCTACTGCTTCGGCGGACCGACCACCCGGGGCACCGACGGGTCGAGCAGGTCTCCCGTGCCGACGCGCGCGTGACGGCGCGAGTACGCGAAGTAGACCACGAAGCCCAGCGCGAGCCAGATCAGGAACCGCAGCCAGGTCTCGACCGACAGGTTGAGCATCAGGTACGTGCAGATCAGGGCCGACAGGATCGGAAGCACCGGGTTCAGGGGCACGCGGAATCCGCGCTTCAGATCGGGGCGCGTGCGCCGGAGGACGATCACACCCACCGAGACGAGGACGAAGGCCGACAGCGTCCCGATGTTGACCATCTCCTCGAGCACCCCCACCGGCGTGACGCCGGCGACGACCGCCACGATGAGCGTCACGACGATCGAGATCACCCACGGGGTGCGGAAGCGCGGGTGCACCTTGGCGAGACGCTGGGGGAGCAGACCGTCGCGCGACATGGCGAAGATGATGCGGGTCGCGCCGATGAGAAGGGTCAGCACGACCGTGGTGAGACCGGCGACCGCACCGGCGGAGATCACCGTCGCCATCCATCCCTGCCCGTGGTAGACGAACGCGTTCGCGAGAGCGGCGGCGGGATCGAGGTCGCGGTACGACACCATGCCCGTCACGACGAGGGCGACGGCGCAGTAGAGGATCGTGCAGATCACGAGCGACGCGATGATGCCGATCGGCATGTCGCGCTGCGGCTTCTTCGTCTCCTCGGCGGTGGTCGCGACGACGTCGAAGCCGATGTACGCGAAGAACACCAGTGCGGCCCCCGCCAGGATGCCTCCCACGCCGAAGGTCGCCGGCTCGAGGCCCGACAGGAACTGCAGCAGGGGCTGCGTGAGGCCCGAAGCGGCCTCGGTCGGCTCGCTCGCGGGGACGAACGGCTGGTAGTTCGCGGGGTTGATGAACATCAGACCGGCGATGATCACGAACAGGACGATGAAGAGCTTCACGGCCACGAGGACGAGGTTGACGCGCAGCGACTCCTTGATACCCAGGGTCATGAGTCCACCCAGCACCAGGACGAGCAGCACCGCGGGAAGGTCGATCACCCCGCCGTAGGAGACCTCGGGGGGCAGGACGATCCCGAGCTGTCCGAGGAAGGCGCCGAGATACGCGCTCCATCCCTGCGCGACGACGCTCGCCCCGAGGAACATCTCCAGGATCAGGTCCCATCCGATGATCCAGGCGAACAGCTCGCCGAGGGACGCGTAGGAGAAGGTGTAGGCCGACCCCGACACGGGCACGGTCGACGCGAACTCGGCGTAACACATCGCAGCGAGTCCGCAGGCGATGGCGGCCACGACGAAACTGAGGACGATCGCGGGGCCGGCGACTTCGTGCGCGGCGCGTCCGGTGAGCGTGAAGATACCGGCGCCGATGACGACGCCGACGCCGAAGACCGTGAGGTCGAGAGCGCTCAGGGACTTCTTCAGCCGGAACTCCGGCTCATCGGTATCGGCGATGGATTGCTCCACCGACTTCGTGCGGAAAAGACTCACGCGACACTTCCTCCGTCCGGCGCTCCAGGAGCGAACGCCACCTCGGGAGGATAGTGCCTCCGCGGGCGAGCGCCTATCGCTGGCCCTTCGCGCAGTACTGCGCTAGCGCACCCGTAAACGCCCGGGGATGAATAGGGAAAAGGTGTATGGTTCTCTCACCATGGCAATTAAGCACATCACGCATCTGGTTGACGATCTCGACGGAACCGTCCTCGAAGAAGGCGACGGAAAGCAGATCACTTTCTCGGTCGAAGGCCGGTCGTACGAAATCGACCTGTCCGACCGGAATGCCGACAAGTTCTACGCGGCCGTCGCGCCGTTCGTCGACGCCGCCCGCCCGGCCGGCCGGACCACCTCGGCGCCGCGCCGCGCGCGCTCCGCGCGCCGTTCCAGCGATATCGATCTCGCCGCCGTCCGCGAATGGGCTCGTGCGAACGGACACACCGTGAGCGACCGCGGTCGTATTCCTGCATCGGTCCTCGAGGCCTACGGCGCCGCCAATTCCTGAGAATGCCGACCCGCTCCGGGGCGAAGGCGGAACTCCGCTGCGTCCGGGGGCGGTGACGCAATTCGCGGTGCTCGACGCCCTCCTGGGCGGTGTCTACTCCTCCGGCGTCTCCGTCTCCGAGATGCTCGGGTGGGGGGATACCGGAATCGGCTGCTGCGAGGGGCTCGGCGGAGAAGTGCTCGTCATCGACGGCGAGGCGTTCGAGTGCACGGCGGGGGCGCCTCCCCGGCGCATGCGAGCCGACGAGACCCTGCCGTTCGTGGACGTGTGCACGCTCGGCGACAGCCCCGGTAAGGCTCTGCGGGGCGTGGACCTCGCCGGTCTGACGGCCGCGGTCGAGGCGCGACTCCTCAGCCGGAACCTGTTCCACGCCGTCCGGATCGACGGAGTGATGGCGCGGATCCGCACCCGCGTCACCGCGCGACAGGAGCCGCCGCTCCGGCCGCTGGCGGAGGTCGCGGCGGAGCAGATCGAGACGGAGGTCTCCGGCGTCGCCGGTGTCGTCGTCGGGTTCTGGATGCCCCGTATCTACCAGGGCATCACGGTCGCTGCGCTGCATCTGCATTTCCTCAGCGACGACCGCCAGGTGGGTGGTCATGTCCTGGACGTGACCGTCGACGACGCACTTCTGCGGGTTTCCGCATTCGCGCAGTTCGCGCTTCGCCTTCCGCTCGACGCGGACTTTCTGTCGCACGAACTGTCGCATGGCGAAGACCATCGGATCACGGCGATCGAAGGGGGAGAACCCCGTTCTTCCCCGAATGACTGACCAGTTCGGTGGGGTTATTGGCCGGGTGAAGTCACGCATCCTTCACGGAATACGGTCATGCTCGGGTCATAGAATGCGAACCATGGCGAAAAAGCAGATCACGCAACTCATCGACGATCTCGACGGATCGGTCATCGACGACGGGACCACGATTCATTTCTCGGTCGAGGGGCGTGCCTACGAAATCGATCTCTCTCCGGAGAATGCGGCGAAGCTCCGCGCCGCCTTCGAGCCCTTCGTCTCCGCCGGCCGTGGACTCGGTTCCGTCCCCGCCCCCGCTCGACGGGGGTCGAAGACCCGTTCGGAATCCGCACGCGACCTCGGCGACGTGCGTGCGTGGGCCGAAGAGAACGGCTATTCCATCAATGCGCGGGGGCGCATCTCCGCGACGGTTCTCGAGGCGTACGACGCAGCCCACTGAGAGTGGAGAAGGACCCCGGATGCCGTGGCATCCGGGGCCCTTCCGTGTTTCCGGCGCGGATCAGACCAGGGCGTCGGATGCGGCGCCCACGCGCAGGCGTTCGGCGGCGAGGCCCTCGGCTGCCGCGAGCGGCGTCACGCCGCGGGACTCCGCCTCGTCGAACACGCGGCGGAGCGTGTCGCCGATCCCCGCGACGCGGCCCATGATCTCGTCGCGCGAGCCGAGACGCTTGGCCACGAGGTCGAGGTAGATGACACCGCCGGCGTTCACCACGAAGTCGGGGGCGTAGAGCACGCCGCGGGCGGCGAGTCGGTCGGCTCCGGAACGGTCGGCGAGCGGGTTGTTGGCGGGACCGCACACCGCGCGCGCGTCGAGCGCGTCGATGACGTCGTCGGTCAGAACGCCGCCGATCCCGGCCGGCACGAACACATCGGCGGGCACGAGGTGGACCTCGCCCGGCTCGACCCACACGGCGCCGAGCTCGGCGGCCAGAGCGCGCTTGGCGGGGTTCACGTCGGTGACGGTGAGCACCGCCCCCTCGGTGGCGAGGCGCGCGGCCAGACGGCCTCCCACCTGACCGAGACCGGCGACGGTGATGCGCCGACCGTTGACGTCGCCCGAGCCGGTGGCGCGCTCGAGAGTCGCCACGAGCGACGCGTACACGCCGAGGCTCGTGGGTCCCGCCGGCTCTCCCGATCCGCCGACCGCGTCGGGGAGCCCGACCACGTGCGCGGTGCGCTCGCTCACGACGAGCATGTCCTCCGTGGTGGAGCCCACGTCCTCCGCCGTCCGGTACAGGCCCCCCAGGCTTTCGACCGCGTCGCCGAGGTCGAGGAAAGCGGCTCGACGGCGATCGGCGTCGAGCATGGTCCCCTCGGGGAGACCGATGACCGATTTCCCGCCGCCCGCGTCGAGACCGGCCGCGGCGTTCTTCAACGTCATCGCGGCCGACAGGCGCAGGGCGTCGCCGAGGGCGTCGCTCCAGTGCGGGTAGGTCCAGAGGCGGGCGCCGCCGAGGGCGGAGCCGAGCACCGAGGAGTGCAGCGCGACGGCGATGAACAGGCCGCTCCGGCGTCCCGTCACCGCCTCCACGCGCTCGTGGGCGAAATCGGGCAGGGGAAGGGCGTTGGTCATCGCGATCCTTTGGTCGGTCGCCTTGTGGGCGGCTCTGTCGTGGATGCCGCGGCGTTGCGGCATCCACGTCCATTCTGACGCGCCGAGGGGGCAGGGGCGAGCACCCTAAGCTGGCGCGATGAGCGAGTCGCTCTCCGCCCGCAGCCGCCGTGTCGCCGCCGCGCTGGAGCGCGCCGGGATCACGGGCGAGATCGTCGTCCTGCCCGCCGCCGCGCACACCGCGGTCCTCGCCGCCGAGGCGCTCGGCGTCGAGGTCGGCGCGATCGCGAACAGCCTTGTGTTCTGGAGCGACGGTGAACCGCTGCTCGTGATGACCAGCGGCGCGCACCGCGTCGACACGGTGGCACTCGCGGCACGGCTCGGGCGCGGTGGCATCCGTCGGGCGACGCCCGAGCAGGTCCTCGCGGCGACGGGTCAGCCGATCGGCGGGGTCGCCCCGACCGGGCATCCCGCGCCGCTCACGACGATCGTCGACGAAGACCTCGCGGCCTACCCGCGGGTCTGGGCCGCCGGAGGGACCCCGCAGACGGTGTTCCCGCTGACGTTCGACGAGCTGGTGCGGCTGACTGGCGGCACGGTCGCGCCCGTCGCCTGACACGCCGCGCTGGGGCCGGACGCGTCCGCGCCGCGCCCGATCCCGTGCGGGACGACTCGGTGTCCAAGACACGCGGATGTGCCGAAGCGGCATCCGCGTGTCCTGGACACTGAACGCGTCAGTCCGCGGCGTCGAGCACCGTGAGGCACACCACCGCGGCCGCCGCCGACCAGGCCTGCGGGCGGCAGGCGGCGGGATACGGCGTCGGAACCGACGTCTCGGAACGCGGGTCGCCGGAGTGCAGCTCGGGCACGCGGTAGGCGAAGCCCTCGGCGGCATCCAGCAGTTCCTCGACGACCGCGCGGGCCGGGTCGGGCAGTCCCGCTCGCCGCATGCCGTGGACGGCGATCGCGGTGTCGTGAACCCACACGCTGCCCCCGTGGTACGACAGCGGCCAGTAGCCCGCGGCCTGCGTCGACATCGTCCGGATGCCGTACCCGCTCGACATCGAGGGGCCCCGCAGCAGCTCCGCGATGTGCGCCTCGTCGTCGGCATCCAGGATTCCCGTGCCGATGAGGTGACCGATATTGCTCGTGAGGGTGTCGACCGGTCGCTTCTCGCGGTCGAGGGCGACGGCGGGATAACGGCCCTCGGGGGTCTCGATCCAGTAGGCGGCGGCGAAGCGCGTCCTCAGGTCGGCTGCCCACTCGCGCCAGAACGCGACGTCGGCCCTGTCGCCGTCGTCGCCGAACTCCTCGAGCAGCTCGGCACCGGCGAGAGCGGCCTCGTACGCGTAGGCCTGCACCTCGCACAGGGCGATCGGACCGTCGGCGAGCGTGCCGTCCCGCCACTGGATCGAGTCGCCCGAGTCCTTCCAGCCCTGGTTCGCCAGGCCCGTTCCGAGACGGTCGATGTAGTCGAGGAAGCCGTCGCCGTCGCTGTCGCCGCTGTCGCGGATCCACCCGAGCGCGGCGCGCAGGGCGGGGAGGAGCGCGCGCACCTCGTCCGACGGAAGACCCGCGCGGCGGGCGTCGGCGAGGAGGCAGATCCACAGGGGAGTGGAGTCGACGCTGCCGTAGTACCGCGGCGGCAGCGAGATGCCCTCGCTGGGGATCTCCAGCGACGACGAGCGCAGCTCGTGCAGGATCTTGCCCGGCTCCTGCGCGGTCTGCGGGTCGTCGGTCGTGCCCTGCAGTCGCGCGAGAACCCGGAGAGTGGATGCCGCGATGTCGCGGTCCAGCGGAAGCGCGAGGCGCGCCGCCCACAGGGAATCCCGGCCGAAGAGCGTGAAGAACCACGGTGCGCCGGCGGCGAAGAACTCGTCCTCCGGGTCGTCGGGAAGCACGAGACGCAGGGCGTCCAGGTCGCCGAGCGCCGTCGTCAGCCACCGCGCGAGGCGCGGGTCGGAGACGGGGGATGCGACCGCCGCGGCATCCCACCGCGCGGAGGCCGCGGCGCCGCCGACGACGAGCGTGTCGTCGCGCAGCGCGAGCTCCCACGTGACCGTGGTCTCGCCGAAGGCGGGGACCTCGACCTCCCAGGTCGCCTCGATGAACTCCGAATCGGATGCCACGTCAGCGCCGGCCGCGGTGAACTCGAGCCCCTGCGGACCGGCGGACACGCGCGCCGATCCCGCGTCGATCGCGACATCGATCGGCTGAGGCCGCGCGTGCCCGGACTTCACCTCGTGGAGCAGCGCGAACTCCGGCTCGAACCGCAGGCGCAGCGTGGTGCGGATCGGTGCGTCCACGCGGGAGCGGAGCGTCCACGTCTCCGTCACTCGCCCGTCGGCCACGTTGCGCTCACGCAGCAGCCGCACCTTCGGGTCGGGGGTCGTGTCGTCGACGCCGCGCAGGACCCCGCCGAACACGATCCGCGAGGGGCCGTCGGGGGCGGTCGAGATCCACTCGAGGGCGGAGTCGTCGCACGAGACGGACATCGACCGGACGTGTCGGACGTCGCCGTGGTAGATCCCGTGCACGGTGGCCGTACCCACCGCACCATCGCGGTCGGACCACACCTGCGTCGGGGCCCGCAACACGATCACGGCGTCGCTGAGCAGCGGCTGCAGCGGCGCGGGGTCGGCGTGGGTGAGGGTGGGCGTCGCGTCCGTCGAGGCGGCGGGTGCGGTGGTCATTCTTTGACGGCTCCTTCACTGGCGTTCATGATGCGGCGCTGGAACACAAAGAACACCACGGCGACCGGAATCGTCATGATGGCCGCGGCCGCGAGTTTGAGGGGGTACTGGCTGCCCTGGCTGAGCTGCCCGCTCGCGAGCGAGGCGACGCCCTTGGTCAGGGTGGTGAGCTCGGGGGACTGGGTGGAGATGACGAAGTGGCTCAGCTCGTTCCACGATCCCTGGAACGACAGGATGACGATCGTGATCAGGGCCGGACGCGCCATGGGCAGGACGACCGACCAGAAGATGCGGAACGTGCTCGCCCCGTCGATGCGCGCCTGCTCCTCGACGGACGGGGGGATCGACTCGAAGAAGTTCTTCATGATGAACACGCCCGCGGCATCCACCAACAGCGGCAGGATCATGCCCGCGTACGAGTCGTAGATGCCGAGTTGGTTGATCACCAGGAACTTCGGGATGAGCAGCACCACCGCCGGGACCGCCATGACCGCGACGAGGGCGGCGAACACCAGACCGCGCCCCCGGAACTGCAGACGGGCCAGGGCGTAACCGGCGAGGGAGTTGAAGAACACCCGGCCCAGGGTCACGAACACCGTCACGACCGCCGAGTTGGCGAACCACACCGGGAAGTCCGACCGCAGGAATAGGCGTTCGTACGCCGCCCACGTGAAGGGCTGCGGCACGAGCGAGATCGGGTCGGTGGCGGCGACGGCATCCGGCTTGAACGACGTCGCCACCTGGACGAGGAACGGGTAGATGTAGATCAGCGCGAGCACGCACAGCAGGGCGTAGAGCGCGATCTGCCAGCGCAGCGCCTTGCCCGACAGGCGGTGCTTCGTGGGCTTGCTCCGCGGGCCGCCGACGACCTGCTCGGCGGCGACGGTGACCTCGGGGGATGCCGTGGCGGTCATCGCGTGCCTCCCTTCGGGGTGCGCACTTCGTACTGTCGCGCGCGTCGACGCGAGACGGGGCGCTCTCGCAGTACCCATCGCTGCAGGATCGTCAGGACGACGATGATCACGAACAGCACGAACGCGATCGCCGCACCCTGGCCCCACTCCTGAGAGAGGAACGCCGAGGAGTAGCTGAGGTACGCCGGGGTCAGAGTCGTCTTGCCGGGGCCGCCCTGGGTTCCGGTGTAGATCTGGTCGAAGACCTGCCAGGTGCCGATGAGCCCCAGGGTCAGCACCGTGAAGAGGACCGGTCGGAGCTGGGGGAGCGTGACGCGCCAGAAGCGCTGCCACCCGTTCGCGCCGTCCATCATCGCGGCCTCCTGCACGTCGCCGCCGATGTTCTGGAGGCCCGCGATGAACAGGAGCATGAAGGTTCCCGACGTCGTGAAGATCGCCATGAGGATGAACGCCGACATCGCCACGGACGGGCCGCCCAGCCAGTCCCACCACGAGACGCCGAGGAACGTGTTCCCGGTCAGGGCGGCGGGGCCGTTCGCGACGCCGATCGACGCGAGGGCGTTGTGCACGATGCCGGACGGATCGCTGAACCAGTTGGGACCGTTGATCCCCAGCCACGACAGCGCCTCGTTGACGGCGCCCGAGGTGGAGAAGAGGAACAGCCACAGCACCGTGATGGCGACGGAACTGGTGACGGAGGGGAAGTAGAACGCCGTGCGGAAGAATCCGCGCCCGCGCAGCACCGCGCGGTTGACGAGCACGGCGAGGAAGAGCGAGAGCGCGGTCTGCAGCGGCACGACGAGGAGGACGTACCAGGCGTTGTTGCGGAGGGCCGTGCCGAAGTCGCGCTCGGCGAGCCCTCCGCCGGTGGTCACCGCGGCGTAGTTGTCGAGGCCGACGAAGTTCACGTTCGACGAGAAGGGGCTTCCGCGGCCGGTCCAGTCGGAGAAGCTCACCCACAGCGCCATGAGCACCGGGACGAGGAGGAACACGCCGAGGATGATCAGCACCGGGGCGGTGAAGAGCCAACCGGCGGCGGCCTCGCCGCGCCGGATCCCCGTGGAGGAGGACCCGGCGCGGCGGGGCGCGGTGGTGAGAGCGGTCATGGACGGTCGCGCCTACTTGGCGATCGCCTCGAGGTTGCCCTGCACCGTGGTGAGGATCGACTGCGGGTCACCGGTCTTCAGCGACTCCAGCTGGGCGTTGAAGTCGGTGATCACGTCGGCCGCGCCCGCGATGTTCGGCGGGAACTGGGCGTACTCGGCCCCGGCGAGGAACGCCGTCAGGTCCGGGTTCGCGCTCGACCACGCGTCGGCGGCCGACTGGATCGACGGCATCGGGCCGAACGCCGTCGAGAAGGCGAGCTGCTGGTCGGTGCCGGTGAGGTACTCGGCGAGGGCGCGGGCGTTGTCCTGGTTCTTGCTGTCGGCGGCCATGCCCCAGCAGTTGGTGAACTGCAGCGTGCCCTTGCCGCCGGGGCCGGCGGGGAGTTCGGCGACGGTGTACTTGACGTCGGGGTAGTCGGCGGTGAGGGCGCCGGTGATCCAGTTGCCTTCGATGGTCATCGCGGCCTTCTGCGTTCCGAAGGCCTCTCCGCCCCATCCGGCGCCCACGTCGGAGGCGAACGCGAAGGAGCCGTCGTTCAGGTGGGTCTTGACGTACTGCAGTGCCTCGACGTTGGCCGCGCTGTCGGCGGTGGCCTTGCCGTCGCTCAGCAGCCCGCCCCCGGCCTGCGCCATGAAGGCGCCGAGGCGCTGGTACTCGGCGCCGAACGCGAGACCGACGCGTCCGTCCGCCGTGAGCTTCTGGGCGACGGATGCCAGCTGGTCCCACGTCGTCGGGATGTCGGCATCCGTCAGCCCCGCCGCCGACCACAGGTCGGTGTTGATGACGAGGGCGAGCGTCGAGAAGTCCTTCGGCGCGCAGTAGAACTGGCCGTCGACGGTGAAGTTGTCGACGAGCGAGGGGTAGAAGTCGTCCTTGTTCGCGAGGTCGTCGCCGTAGGGGGCGATCGACCCGTTGGCGGCGTAGCCGGCCAGGGCGTCGGGGGCGAGGTAGAAGAGGTCCGGCGGCGACCCGGCCGCGAATCCCTGCGAGAGCTGCTGGGGGAGGTCGTTCGCGACCTGCACCTGGGCATCGACGCCGGACTCCTTCGACCAGGCGGCGACGGCGTCTTCGACGGCCTGGGTCTCGGCGTCGCCCGACGAGCCGATGAGGATCGACAGGGAGCCGCCGGAGGTCTGCTCGGCGCTGCCGGAATCGTTGAAGCCCGAACCGCACGCGGTCAGGGTCAGGGCTCCGGTGGCCAGGAGTGCACCGGCTCCGAGCCAGGTGCGGGCGATGTGCCGTGTCATGTGTCTCTCTCCTTCGATGAGGCATGCGACCCCTCCGCATGTGATCGGAGGGCCGAGAGTTTGAACGTTCAAACTCCGGTCCGACTAAAGTACGGAGCGGCGGGCCGCGCTGTCAAGCCGTCGCGCCGGACCTACGATGACCGTCGAGACACCGGGAGGACGGGATGACGAAAGCCCCCACCGTCGAAGACGTCGCGCGGGTCGCGGGGGTCTCGCGGCAGACGGTGTCGAACGTCGTGAACACGCCGGCGATCGTGCGCGAAGCCACGCGGATCCGCGTGGAGGCGGCCATCGCGGAACTGGGCTACCGCCCGCACGCGGCCGCGAGGCGCCTGCGCACGCGTCGGAGCTCGACCATCGGCATCCACCTGGATCCGTACGCCGGTGGCATCGCGGGCGTCGTGCTCGACCGCTTCGTCCACGCCCTCACCGAGCGCGCGAGCGAGCGCGACATGCGCGTGCTCCTCTACGCCGCGCGCACCGCGGAAGAGGAGATCGACCGCCTCGGCGACCTGCTCGAGGGCGGAGAAGTGGATGCCGTCGTCGTCACCGGCACTTTCCATGGGGATCCTCGCACCGGCTGGCTCAACGAACGGGGACTGCCCTTCGTGTCGTTCGGGCGCCCGTGGGGCGAGGACGACGTCGCCGCCCCCGCGCACCTCTGGGTCGACGTCGACGGCGCCGCCGGAACGCGCGCGGCCACAGAGCACCTGCGCGCCGGGAGTGCCCGGCGAGTGGCGTTCCTGGGGTGGCCGCGCGGCTCCGGCACGGGCGATGAGCGCGAGCGCGGCTGGCGCGAGAGCGTCGGGGCGGCCGCGGGTCCGCGGTGGGTCGTCGAGGACAACGTCGCCCTCGCGCGCGACGTCGTCGCCGAGGGGCTGGCGCACGACCCGGACGTGGACGGGATCGTCTGCGCGAGCGACTCGCTCGCGATCGGCGCGCACCTGGCCACGACCGTCGCCGGACGAGCGGACATCCCTGTCATCGGCTTCGACAACACCCCCGCCGCCGAGGCGCTCGGGCTGTCGAGTGTCGAGCAGCTGCCCGAGCGCGTGGCATCCGGGGCCCTCGACCTGCTGATGGGCGAGGAGGGTACGGTCGTGGCTCCGCGCCCCGCGACGGCGGGTGCTGCCCACGTGCTCGTGGAGCCGCGCCTCGTCGTGCGCTGAGGCGCGTGCGGCGGCCGGCGTGCGCCCGGCCGCGATGCTTCAGTGTCCAAGACACGCCGATGCGCGGCGCGGCTATCGGCGTGTCCTGGACACTCGGCCCGGGTGGGCCGCCGGTCTCAGATCGCGGACCAGCCGCCGTCGCTCGGGAGGATCGCGCCGTTGACGTTGGCGGAATCGTCGCTCAGCAGCCAGGTGATCGCGGCGGCGAGCTGCTCGGCCTGCGCCACGGGCGGCACGATCGTCTGCAGGATCGGCCCGATCCGCGATCCGGCGTAGGCGCTGCGCATCGGCGCCTCGATGTTCGTCGCGACCGCGCCGGGTGCCACGGCGTTCGCGCGGATCCCCTGCGGTCCGTGGAAGAACGCGACGCTCTTGGTGAAGCCGATCACGGCGTGCTTGGACGAGGTGTAGGCGGTGCCCGCCGCCGAGCCGCGCAGCCCCGCCTCCGACGACACGGTGACGATGGCGCCCGCCCCCGCCTCGATCATGCGGGGGAGGACGGCGCGGGTCAGGCGCATCGGAGCAGTGAGGTTGACCGCGAACACCCGGTCCCACGTCGCGTCGTCGACTTCGCTGGGCGGCAGGAACCCGTCCATGATCCCGGCGATGTTGGCGAGCCCGTCGATGCGGTCGCCCGCGGCATCCAGGAGGGCGTCGATCGTTTCGGTGGAGGAGACGTCGCCCGCGACCGTGGCGACGTCCAGGCCCGCGAGTTCCGTGGTGAGGGCGTCGAGGCGCTCTTCGACGACGTCGGTGGCGACGACTCGCCCGCCCTCGTGCGCGATCCGATGAGCCGTGGCGCGCCCGATGCCCGATCCTGCTCCGGTGACGATGATGGTCTTGCCGGCGAAACGTCCGGTGGATGACGGTGACATGAGAACTCCTCCTCGAGATCGAATGGCGCGAGGCGCGTCAGCACCGTTATAGCACTGAGTGCCGAAAGGATGCCATGCCCTCTTCCCTCGGTCGACCGCGCACGATCTCCCCGGATGCCGTCTCGCTGGTCGCCCTGCGACTGTTCGACGAGAAGGGCTTCGACGCGGTGTCGATGGATGACGTCGCGCGCGAGGCGGACGTCAGCCGGCGCTCCCTGTTCCGGCTCTTCCCGAGCAAGCCGTCGCTGGTCTGGGGCGGTCTCGACGAGTTCGTCGCGCGCTTCCGGGCGGCGCTCGAGACCGACGACGGCGGGGATGCCGTGCGGGCTCTCCAGTCCGCCTACGTCGTCGCCTCGGCGTTCCCCGACGAACAGATCGAGGTCACCCGCCGTCGCTTGCGGGTCATTCGCGTCACCCCGGCGCTCGATCTGCGCGCGGATCCTCGATTGACGGCGGTGACCGACGAGACCCGCCAATTCCTCGTCAGCCGCGATCCCGAAGCCGACGAGCTCGCGGCCGTCGTGCGCGCCCACGCGCTCGCCGCCGTCGTGAGCGCGTCTCTCACCTGGTGGGCGGAACACGACGACGGCCGACCGGAGGACGTCCTGGCGCGGGCTTTCGGGGTCTCGGGCGCGGCCTGACGGCCCGAGCTCGTCTCAGGGGGTGAGCAGCTCGAACTCGTCGGGCGCGGTCGACCCGACGTCGCTCCAGTCGCCCTCGTGCCACGTGAAGATCGCCACGGCCGACGTGACCATCCGCACGTCGCGATCGGCGAGTCGTGACACCAGTTCGCTCATGCCGGGGTCGTGGGCCACGACCATGACCTCGTGCGCCCCGCTGGCGCGGGCGGCATCCAGAAGGGCGTCGGGTTCGGCGAGGTAGAGCTCGGGCCGCTCGGTCACCTCGACCTCGAACTCCTCGGCGAACGCGTCCGCGGTGCTGCGGGCGCGCACCGCGGTGCTCGAGAGGAGCACCTCCGGGCGCACGCCGCGGCGCAGGACCGACCGGGCCATGGCCGGCGCGTCCCGGCGGCCGCGATCGTTGAGCGGACGGTCGTGGTCGTCGAGCCCCTCGTCGGCCCAGTCCGATTTGGCGTGCCGGGCCAGGATCAGTTGGATCATCGTTTCTCCGCTTCGCTGCCAGGGAGGAGTCGGACGCGGAGCGCACGCGGCGCGGGGTGAAGCCGTCATCCGAGATGAGGATATCCAGGTGGGGCCTGCGAGATGAGGGCAGACGTCGACGGCGTGTCCTCTGCGACGGGTGGTGTCAGTGGCCGACGTACACCCACGCCCGGATGCCGCTGGCCAGCTGCACCGACACGCGGCGGTACAGCGACACCTCGTACTCGTCCGCGGCATCCAGTTCTTCGGGGGTGAGGGCGAGCACCCGACCGAATACGCGGTCTCGGGGGTCGTCGGTCCGGCGGAGGATCGGATGGGAGTCCAACCCCGAGAGCTGGGCGACGCGGTCGTCGTCGATCTCCACCCACTCCAGCCGGTACCCGGGCAGCACGTCGTCCTCTCCGGAGAGGAGGCGGCCGAACGTGTCCAGCTGCACCTCGGGCAGCTGGAGCGTGCCGTACACGAAGAGGGACTCCGCCCCCGAACCGAAGCTCACGCGCTCAGGGTACCGACCGACACGCGGCCGCGGCAGCAGGTTTCGTTCCGCGTCTGCGCGTCAGGACCCCCAGGCGAGGTGCGCGATCGTGAAGATGGCGAGACCCGCGAGAGCGCCCACGACCGTGCCGTTGAGTCGGATGTACTGCAGGTCGCGGCCGACCATGAGCTCGATCTTCTCGGTCGTCTCGGCGGCATCCCACCGTTCCACCGTGTCGGTGATGATCGAGGCGATGTCGTGCCGATAGCGCTCGACGAGGAACACCGCGGCGTCGGTGACCCAGCCGTCCACCCGGCGTTGCAGCGACTCCTCGTTCTGCAGCCGCACACCGACGTCGGCGAGGGCGGCCGCCGCGCGTCGGCGCAGGGCGCTCTCGGGATCGGCGAGCGAGCGCAGGAGGCCGGTCTTCGCGGTGTTCCACGCGTCGGCGGCGAGGCCGCGGACGCGGGGGCTGTCGAACACCGAGGCCTTCGCCTCCTCCAGGCGCGTCTTCGTCGCCGGGTCGTGCTGGAGGTTGTCGGCGAGTCGCGCCAGGTACTGGTCGATCGCGATGCGCGCCTGGTGGCGCGGGTCTGCGCGGACGGCATCCACGAACCCGACGGCTTCGCGGTAGACGGTGTCGTCGACGAGGCGGTGGGCGAGCCTCGGCACCCACGAGGGGAGGCGTCGCGAGACGAGCCCCTGGAACGTGTCCCGGTTGTTGCCGAGCCACACGGCGATGTTGTCCAGCGCCAGGTCGACCGCGCCGTGGTGCGCATCGGCGGCGACGACGCGTTCGAGCCAGCCGCCCACCGACGGACCCCAGTCGGGCTCCAGCAGGTGCTCGCGGGCGAGGTCCTCGATGAGGCCCTGCACGTCGTCGTCGCTGAGCGCGCGCAGCACGCTCGTGGCGAGGGCGGCGCCCTCGGCGGCGAGCCGTTCGGCGTGAGCGGGGTCAGCGAGCCACGCGCCGGCACGGGCGGCGAGCGGGGTGGCCTCGAGCTTCGTGCGGACGACGTGGCCCTCGAGGAAGTTGGTCTCGACGAACTCCCCGAGCTGCTGCCCGATCTCGTCCTTGCGTCGCGGGATGATCGCCGTGTGCGGGATCGGCAGTCCGAGCGGCCGCCGGAACAGGGCGGTCACGGCGAACCAGTCCGCGAGCGCGCCGACCATGCCGCCCTCCGCGGCTGCGCGGACGTACTGCAGCCACTCGACGTCGCGCTGGAACGCGAACGCCACGGCGAACACGACCGCCATGGCCAGGAGCGCCCCGAGCGCCACGCCCTTCATGCGGCGCAACGCCCGCCGACGTTCCTGGTCAGCGGGGCTCAGCAGCGCCGTCGGTGTGCGGGCCATCACGCGTCGACCGGCCCGAGCCAGGCGGTGGCGAGCGCGGAGTGGGCGGATTCGGGGTCGGACGGGTGGAACTGCCCGGCCAGCACGTCGCGGTACAGGCGACTGAGTTCCGTGGTCGCGAAGTACGAAGACCCGCCGCCCACCAGCATGGCGTCGTCGACCACGGTCTTGGCCGCGGTGACCGCGCGGTGCTTGAGTCCGGCGAGCAGCGAGAACCAGCGGGCGCCGTGGTCGACGCGCGCGTCGACGTCGTCGCTCAGCGCCGCGATCTGCGGGGGCAGGGCGTCGTACGCGAGAGCCATGTCGGCGATGCGCCAGCGGATGTCGGGGTCGGCCGCGTAGCTCGCCCCCGTCTTCTTGGACCGGCGCGCCCGCGCCGTGTCGACCGCGAGGTCGAGCGCCCGCCGCGCGACGCCCGTGTACACCGAGGCCAGGAGGATCTCGAACACCGCGAAGATGCCGAAGACGAGCGGGTCGGGCTGGGGCCCGGGGTCGAGGCGGCGCACGACGCGGTCGGGCCGGGCGTGGGCGCCGTGCAGTTCGGTGGTGCGGCTCTGCGTGCCGCGCATGCCCATCGTGTTCCAGTCGTCGCGGGACACGATGCTCTCGTCGCGGTCGAGGAACGCGAACACCATCTTCGGCGCGTCGGGGGAGGTCGTGTCGAGCCCGTGCACGCCGAGGTGATCCCACACCGGCGAGAGCGACGTGAAGATCTTGGTGCCCGTGAACCGGTACCCGCCGTCGCCGTCGGGTACGGCCTCCGTGTCGCTGCCGAATAGCACGAGGTCGTTGCCGGCCTCGCTGATGCCGAAGGCGAAGACTTCGCCCGCGGCGGCCCCGCGCAGCACGAACTCGAGGTCGTCGAGGCCCCGATCGCGCAGAACCTTCGCGACACCGGTCCAGACCAGGTGCATGTTCACCGCGAGTGCGGTGGCGGGAGCGGCCCCGGCCAGTCGCTGCTGCAGCACCGCGGCCTCGGCGAGCGACAGGCCCGCCCCGCCGAGCTCTTCGGCGGCCAGGATGCCGAGGTACCCGGCGGCGCGCAGATCGTCGAGGTCGTCGTTCGGGAACGTGTTGTCGCGGTCGTGCACTGGCGCGCGTTCGCGCAACCGGGCGAGCAGGTCGTCGGGGAGGAACCGAACGGGATCGAACGCGGAGGCCATGGCATCCATTCTGGTCCTCCGGCCCGACATCGCGGCCGTGGGACGTCAGCCGAGCGCGGCGAGGAGAGCCGCGACGGTCTCGTCGGGGCGATCGCGGTGCGGGGAGTGCCCGGCACCCGTCACGACCGACATGGTCACGACGGGGTTCTGCAGCACCTCGTCGGCGAGGGCGCCGGTGAAGATCGAGTGGACGGCGGGGTCGGCACCGATCACGTGCGTGGGGACGGTGAGGGCGGCCGCGGCCGGACGGGCGTCCCAGGTCGTGTTCTGCAGGCTCGTCTGCTCGATCGCCCAGCGGCTGGCCCGCTGGGTCGCCCGCGCCTTGAGCTCGATGTCGGTGGGATGCCAGTCGGGGTGCTGCGACCGCACGGCGGTGACGGTCGGGTCGGCGAACGCCTGCTCCTGGCTCGCCCGCACGATGTCGCGGTCGCGGTCGGCGAGCAGGATCGCCGGATCGATGAGCACCAGTCGTCGCGTCCAGTCCGGGTCGGCGGCGGCGGCGATCGTCACCGCGGCACCGCCCAGCGAGTGGCCGACGACCGCGTCCCACGCGCCGCCGTGATCGGGGCGGGTCGCGGCCACATCCGCGCTGTAGGCCGCGAGCGTGTAGTCGAGGGCGCGCGGAGCGTCGCCGTGACCGCGCAGATCGACGGCGACGGCGTGCCAGCCCGCGTCGGCGAGCGCCGTCCCGAAGCGCCACATGAGCGCGCCGTCGGACCCGAGTCCGTGGGCCAGGAGCACGGCGGGGCGGTCGACATCGCCCCACGAGAGGCGGGGGAGGGTCACGGCAGCAGGCATGGCATCCATTCTGTCGGCTGCGCCGCCGTGCCCCTGCGCGCCCCGCGCGCCCCCAGAATGGATGCCATGATCTCGACCGAGATGGCCATGGCTCTGCGCGAGGCCGGGTTGGTGTGGCATCCGCGCTCGGGTGACCGGTTCCAGTTGAACGAGCCGGAGTTCGAGGCGGACATCTTCACCGTCAGCGAGATGACGGTGGAGCCGCGGGAGTACCCGACGGGGCGGATCCTGGCGTTCAACGGCACGACCGAGTGGGCGCTGGACTCCGTGGCGACCGAGGACGCGCTGTGGCTGCCGTCCGAGGCGCAGCTGCGCGAGATGCTGAGGTCGTCGTTCCGGTCACTGCGACGCTTGTCCGACACGCACGAGGTCGAGATCTCGGTGGGCGGGTCGACGCTCGTCTTCGATCACCCCGAGCCCGCCGACGCCTACGCGCTCGCCGTGCTGGAGCTGCTGCGTCGGTTGCACTGACGCGTCTGCCCGGCGCGCCGCGTGCGGGGCGAGCGTCAAGTGATCGTGTGCACCGGTTCGGTGTCGGGGATCGGGCTCGCGTCGCGATGGCGCAGGTCGGGGAAACCGCGGACGAACAGCACCGACACCACGAGGCCCACGGCGGCGAATCCGGCGGCGGCGATGTACGCGCCCTGCGGCCCGACGCCGTCGACCAGGAATCCCGCGACGGCGGAGCCGGCGGCCGCGCCGATGAGCTGCCCCGTGCCGATCCAACCGTAGGCCTCGGCGGTCTCGCTGAAGCGGACGCTGGCCGAGGTCATGGCGAACATCACGGCCAGGGCCGGGGCGATGCCGGCGCCGGCGACGAGCAGCGTCGCCCCCAGCCACCACGCGTTGAGCGACACGATCGTGAGGGTGAGGCCGACCGTGACGATCGCGAAGCGCCGCGCCATGGCCCACCGGCCGATGGGGATGTGCCCGAAGGAGAGGCCACCCGCGAGGCTCCCGACGGCGAAGACCGCGAGGATGAGGCCCGCCTCGAGACCGCCGTGGTTGAAGGTCGCGACGACGCCCGCCTCGACCGCCGCGCACGCGCCGACCAACAGGAAACCGGTCGCCGTGGCGAGGATCACCGGCGGCTTGCGGAGCACCGTGCCGAGGGCGCGGCGGCTCCGCGGGATGCGGACGCGGCCCACCTCGGGACTGAGGATGAACCACGCGCCGCCGCCGAGGAGGATCACGACGATCAGCAGCAGCGCCGGGACGGTGCCCACCTGGGTGCCGACGAGCGTGATGATCACGGGCGCGAGCACCCAGATGATCTCCTGCAGCGACGCGTCGAGCGAGTAGAGCGGGGTCAGCTGCGACGACGGGACCATCTTGGGGTAGATGGTGCGGACGGCCGACTGCACCGGGGGAGTGGAGAGTCCGCCGATCAGGCCGAGGACCATGTACACCGGGAGCGGCACGACGAGCAGTGCCATCGCGGCGATCGCGGCCGCGCAGAAGACGAGCGTGACGGTGAGGACGCGGCGCATGCCCCAGCGGCCCATCCACCGGCTCGTGACCGGCCCGGCAACCGCCTGGCCGACGCTCGTCGCGGCGAGCACGAGGCCCGCGGCGCCGTAGGAGCCGGTGACGTGCTCGATGTGCAGGAGCACGGCGAGGCTGATCATGCCGTTGGGGAAGCGAGCCGTCAGCTGAGCGGCGATGATGCGCCCCACGCCCGGGGTTCTGAGGAGTACGCGGTAGCCGGCCACTGCACCACGGTACCGGGTGCCCCCGACACGGCGAGCGGGCGGTGCGATCCACTCGGGATCGACACGCCGCGACACGCCGAAGCGAGATATCCACCCCCTGTGCGATGTCGGAACCCCCGTCTAGCGTCCGAGCTGTGGATGGATGCCGGAAGGAGGCGCGAGATCCGCGGAACGACGGGCATCGACGAGGCCGAAATCGGTGCGTTCCCTGTGGATGAAATGGTGGACAACCTGTGTTGTACATGGGGAGAGCGGTGGAAAATCACATCCGTGTAACTACTACCCCTTGTGGTTCCCCCCGATGTCCGTCCCCATATGTAGTATTGAGCTCCCGGCCCGCCCCGAGCGACCGGACGAAGATTTTCCAGGGGAGAGAGAGAACGAAATGGCGATCACGGTCTACACCAAGCCTTCCTGCGTCCAGTGCAACGCGACGTACCGCGCACTCGACTCGAAGGGCATCGAGTACAACGTGCTCGACGTCACCGAAGACCCCGCGGCCCTCGAGCAGGTCAAGTCGCTGGGCTACCTGCAGGCCCCCGTCGTCATCACCGACGAGGACCACTGGTCGGGCTTCCGTCCCGACAAGATCGACGAGCTGGCTTCGCGCCTGGCCTGATCCCCGACGGGCTCAGAGGGTTCTCATGAGCGCTGTCCTGTCGGAGACCGAGGCTCCGCTGCTCGTCTACTTCTCGAGCGTGTCGGGCAACACCGCACGTTTCATCGAGAAGCTCGGCAAGCGGGCACTCCGCATCCCCCTGCGACCGACCGACCCGCCGCTCCACGTCGACGAACCCTTCGTACTGGTCACCCCCACCTACGGAGGGGGCGTGGGCCGCGGTGTCGAGAAGGGCGCCGTTCCCAAGCAAGTCATCCGCTTCCTCAATGAGGAGCGCAACCGACGTCACATCCGCGGGGTCATCTCCGCGGGCAACACCAATTTCGGCGACGCGTTCTGCCTCGCCGGAGACGTCATCAGCCGCAAGTGCTCCGTGCCGCACTTGTATCGCATCGAAGTATTCGGCACACCAGAAGACGTCGAGCACGTCACCGAAGGATTGGAACAGTGGTGGAAGTAGGGCTGAGCGACGTGGACTTCAAGACCGAGGTGCGTTTCGAGGGGCTGGATTACCACGCCCTGAACGCGATGCTGAACCTGTACGACGCCGACGGGAAGATCCAGTTCGACGCCGACAAGCGTGCTGCGCGGGAGTACTTCCTGCAGCACGTCAACCAGAACACCGTCTTCTTCCACTCCCTGAAGGAGCGTCTCGACTACCTCGTCGAGAAGGAGTACTACGAGCCCACCGTGCTCGCGAAGTACTCGATGGACTTCATCCAGGAGCTCAACGACCGTGCCTACGGGGCGAAGTTCCGCTTCGAGACCTTCCTCGGCGCGTTCAAGTACTACACGAGCTACACGCTGAAGACCTTCGACGGCAAGCGTTACCTCGAGCGCTTCGAGGACCGCGTCGTCATGACCGCCCTCGCCCTCGCCGACGGTGACCAGCGCCTCGCGGTCCAGCTCGTCGACGAGATCATCTCCGGTCGTTTCCAGCCCGCGACCCCGACGTTCCTCAACGCCGGCAAGGCCCAGCGCGGCGAGCTCGTGTCGTGCTTCCTGCTGCGCATCGAAGACAACATGGAGTCGATCGCCCGCGGCATCAACTCCGCCCTCCAGCTGTCCAAGCGCGGCGGTGGCGTCGCGCTGCTGCTGTCGAACATCCGCGAGGCGGGCGCGCCGATCAAGCAGATCGAGAACCAGTCCTCGGGCATCATCCCCGTGATGAAGCTCCTCGAAGACAGCTTCAGCTACGCCAACCAGCTCGGTGCGCGCCAGGGCGCCGGTGCGGTGTACCTCAACGCGCACCACCCCGACATCCTGCGCTTCCTCGACACCAAGCGTGAGAACGCCGACGAGAAGATCCGCATCAAGACGCTCTCGCTCGGTGTCGTCATCCCCGACGTCACGTTCGAGCTCGCCAAGAACGGCGAGGACATGTACCTCTTCTCGCCGTACGACGTCGAGAAGGTCTACGGCAAGCCGTTCGGCGACATCTCGGTCACCGAGAAGTACCGCGAGATGGTCGATGACCCGCGCATCAAGAAGACGAAGATCAACGCGCGCGAGTTCTTCCAGACCCTCGCCGAGATCCAGTTCGAGTCGGGCTACCCGTACATCATGTTCGAGGACACGGTGAACAAGGCGAACCCCATCGCCGGTCGCATCAACATGTCGAACCTGTGCTCGGAGATCCTGCAGGTCAACACCCCGACCACGTACAACGAAGACCTCTCGTATGACACCATCGGCAAGGACATCAGCTGCAACCTCGGCTCGATGAACATCGCCCTGGCGATGGACGGCGGCGACCTGGGCCTCACGGTCGAGACGGCGATCCGCGCCCTCACCGCCGTCAGCGTCCAGAGCCACATCGCCTCGGTGCGCTCGATCGAAGACGGCAACGACCGTTCGCACGCCATCGGCCTCGGTCAGATGAACCTGCACGGCTACCTCGCTCGCGAGCACGTCCACTACGGCTCCGAAGAGGGCACCGACTTCACGAACATCTACTTCTACACCGTGCTGTTCCACGCGCTGCGGGCCTCGAACCGCCTCGCGATCGAGCGCGGCACGGCCTTCGACGGCTTCGAGAACTCGACCTATGCGTCGGGGGAGTTCTTCGACAAGTACACCGACCAGGTGTGGGAGCCGCAGACGGCCAAGACGAAGGAGCTCTTCGCCGGCGTGCAGATCCCCACGCAGGACGACTGGCGCGAGCTGAAGGCATCCGTCCAGCAGCACGGCATCTACAACCAGAACCTCCAGGCCGTGCCGCCGACCGGTTCGATCTCGTACATCAACAACTCCACGAGCTCGATCCACCCGATCGCGTCGAAGATCGAGATCCGCAAGGAAGGCAAGCTCGGTCGCGTCTACTACCCGGCGCCGTTCATGACGAACGACAACCTGGAGTACTACCAGGATGCCTACGAGATCGGCTACGAGAAGGTCATCGACACGTACGCCGCCGCCACGCAGCACGTGGACCAGGGCCTGTCGCTGACGCTGTTCTTCAAGGACACCGTCACCACCCGCGACATCAACAAGGCCCAGATCTACGCGTGGAAGAAGGGCATCAAGACGATCTACTACATCCGCCTCCGTCAGCTGGCGCTCGAGGGCACCGACATGACCGAGTGCGTCTCGTGCATGCTCTGATCCGCTGATCACGATTTCTTATTGAGGACACCATGGCTGAGAAGCTGCAGCTGCTGAACCACGTTCAGGCCATCAACTGGAACCGCATCCAGGACGAGAAGGACCTCGAGGTCTGGAACCGTCTCGTCAACAACTTCTGGCTGCCCGAGAAGGTGCCGCTGTCCAACGACATCCAGTCGTGGAACACGCTGACGCCCGACGAGCAGACGCTGACGATGCGGGTCTTCACGGGCCTGACGCTGCTCGACACGATCCAGGGCACCGTGGGCGCGGTCTCGCTCATCCCCGACGCGATCACACCCCACGAGGAGGCGGTGTACACCAACATCGCGTTCATGGAGTCGGTGCACGCCAAGAGCTACTCGTCGATCTTCTCGACGCTGTGCTCGACGAAGGAGATCGACGAGGCGTTCCGCTGGTCGACCGAGAACGAGTTCCTTCAGAAGAAGGCGCACATCGTCATGGACTACTACCGTGGCGACGACCCGCTCAAGCGCAAGGTCGCCTCCACGCTCCTGGAGTCGTTCCTGTTCTACTCGGGCTTCTACCTGCCGATGCACTGGTCGAGCCGCGCGAAGCTCACCAACACCGCCGACCTGATCCGCCTCATCATCCGTGACGAGGCCGTGCACGGCTACTACATCGGCTACAAGTTCCAGCGCGGTCTGGAGCAGGTCGACGAGGCGCGTCGCGAAGAGATCAAGGACTACACGTTCTCGCTGCTGTACGAGCTGTACGACAACGAGGTGCACTACACGCAGAGCCTGTACGACTCGGTGGGCCTCAGCGAAGACGTGAAGAAGTTCCTCCACTACAACGCCAACAAGGCGCTGATGAACCTCGGCTACGAGGCGATGTTCCCGGCGTCGGTGACGAACGTGAACCCGGCGATCCTGTCGGCCCTGTCGCCCAACGCCGACGAGAACCACGACTTCTTCTCGGGTTCGGGTTCGTCGTACGTCATCGGCAAGGCCGAGGCGACGGAAGACGACGACTGGGACTTCTGATCCGGTCATGACGAAGGGCCCCGCGCGAGTGATCGCGTGGGGCCCTTCGTCGTATCGAGGTTCAGGTCAGATCGACCGTCTCCGACCCCGCGTTCGCCTTCACCGAGGCGATGCCGTTCTGCGCGGATGCCTTCGACTCGTAGGCCTCGCTCGATGCGATGACCTGCCCGTTCGAGGCCTTCAGCCGGAAGCGGTACTTGCCCGCCTTGTCGGTGTACAGCTCGTACTTGCCTGCCATGGTTCCTCCCCCGTTGGAGTTCCTGCGAACGAGGACATCATGGCGCTGACGGACGCCTGGCGCAACGAGCTTTTCAGCCCACCCACTCCCGCGCCTCGAGCCGCCCCAGCAGCACCTCGACGGCCGATCCCTCCATGCCGCGCACCCACCGCTGCGTCGACGACGCGCGTGACGACACGGTGCGTCCGCGCTCGCCGCCTGCGAGCCGCACCTCCACCTGCCCCGCGGCGACGCTCACCCCGCGCAGCACGCCCGCCGCGACCATCGCGGCGAGCGGGTCGTGCAGCGCGCAGCGGCGGTCGGGGAAGACGCGGCCCTCGTAGAAGTCGAGGTAGGCCGGCAGCATCGCGGCCAGCGCCTGGGGCACGGCGCCCGGGATCGCTTCGAGGCGCACGAGGTCGGTGGCATCCAGGGTTTGGGTCATCGTGACGTCGAGGGGGACGAGGGTGGTGTCCCAGTCCTGCGCGAAGACGACCGCGGCCGATTCGGGGTCGTTGTGGATGTTCGCCTCGGCCCACGCCGTCACGTTGCCGGAGTGGGCGAACGCTCCGCCCATGACGACGAGCCGGTCGAACGCGGCGACGCCGGGCGTCTCGGCGTAGGCGGCGAGGTTCGTCAGCGGACCGAGGGCCAGGACGGTGAGGTCCGGATGCCGTGCGGCCAGGTGGTCGATCAGCTCGACGGCGGCGCGGGTGTCGGGGGAGCGGTCGGCGGCGGCCCACGCGATCCCGCCGACGCCGTCTTCGCCGTGCACGTGCGGCGCCCCGCCGGCGTAGTCGCGCCCGCGGAAGTGGTGCGCACCGACGGCGACGGGGATGTCGTGGACCCCGGCGAGATCGAATAGCGTCAGGGTGTTGGCGGCGCCGCGGGCGGCATCCGTGTTCCCGGAGACGGTCGTGACGCCGACGATCTCGACCGCGGGCTCGGCCAGCAGGTACGCGAGGGCGAGGGCGTCGTCGATGCCGGTGTCGCAATCGACGAGGATCGGGCGGCGGCTCACGCGGGCACCCCGTAGGTATCGAGGAGACCAAGCGCGGGTTGTGACGCGTCGTCCGCGACGGCGGCGGCTCCGACGGCGCACGCTCGTGCGAGCGCGAGGTCCTGAGCGTCGCCGCGCAGCAGACCGACGACCAAGGCCGCGCAGAACGCGTCGCCGGCGCCGACGGTGTTGCGGACGGTGGTCGAAACCCCCGGTGCGGATGCCACGAGCTCGCCGTGGCGGTACAGCCGTGCGCCCTCGGCTCCGAGCGTCACGCACAGGAGGGGAGCGTCGTGCACCGCGGGGAGCTGGGCGTACTCCGTCTCGTTCACGATCACCAGGTCGGCCCGCTCGAGCACGCCCTCGGGGAGCGGACGCGCGGGAGCGGCGTTGAGGGCGAAGAACCCGGCGGCTTCCGCGGCTGCGGAGATCACGGCGTCCGACACCTCCAACTGCGCGAGCACGGCGGAACCGGGCTCGATCCCGAGGGCGTCGGCGTCGATCGCGGCGTTCGCGCCGGCGCACACGACGATCGAGTTCTCGCCGGTGGCATCCACGACGATCAGGGCGGTGCCCGTGGCGGCGTCGGACGTCTGCACGGTCGACGCGTCGACACCGACGGATGCCAGCTGCTCGCGCACTCCGCGTCCATCGAGGTCGTCGCCCACGGCGCCCACCAGGCGCACCGCGGCTCCGAGGCGCGCGGCTGCGACGGCCTGGTTCGCGCCCTTGCCGCCAGGTCCGCGCTGGAGGACCCCGTCGGCCACGGTCTCGCCGGGGCCGGGTGCGCGCTGAACGCGCGCGGTGAGGTCGACGTTGATCGCGCCGACGACGGTCAGGGCGACGGGGGTGGGTCCCGGCATCCGGGTCTCCTTCGGGGTCAGGCGGTCGAGCGACGCCGCAGCGCGGCCGAAACGATCGCGACGATCGTGCCGACCGCCACGCCGATCACGGTCTCGAGCACGCGGTCACGCAGCAGCATGTCGGGCGTGGCGGGGGAGGCGAGCGAGATCATGAGGAGCGCGAGCGGTGTGATGAACACCATCGCGATGCCGTAGTTGCGGCCGACGAACAGCTCGGCGCCCACCTGCATCGCCACGGCCACGACGAGAATCGCCCACGGGGGCAGCTGCAGCGCCAGCAAGCCCGCGGCAATCAGGACGCCGACGAGGGTGCCGACGAGCCGCTGGGTTCCGCGGATGAGCCGCGCGGTCACGTGGGCGCCCCCGACCGCGGCCACGGCGCCGACCATCGCCCAGTACCAGTGCGTCCCGATGAGCAGGACGCCCGCGATCCCGGCAAGGAGCGCAGCCACCCCGACCGTCGCGGTCATCTCCCACGCGACAGCGCCGATCGGCGGGGATATCCGCTTCGGGCGTCGCCACGACCCGCGTCGCGCGAGCACGAACGCCGTCGTCACGAGCAGGCTCCACACCACGCTGCTCACCCCGACCAGCAGCACCATGCCGAACGTCGCCGCCGTCGCCGGGAAGCTCGCGCACGCTCCCGCGGCGAACACCGTGAAGAGCGCGCCGGGCGGATGCCACTGCGCCCGGTACGCGAAGAGCGTCACGGCCGCGGCGAGCAGGGCGACGACGACCACGCTCGCGAGCGGAGGAGCCGACAGCCCCGACAGCAGCGTCCCGAGCAGCATCGAGAGCACGAGGATGCCGCCCGCGGTGGCCTGCATCCGCACGCGCGTCCGCGGCGGGTCGAGGCGCCCGTACAGCGCCGCGAAAGCCCCGAACGAGGCGTAGACGCTGAGGTCCAGTCGGCCGATCAGCAGCAGCACGAGCAGGGGGACGCCGACGCTCAGGGCGGCACGGGCTGCGACGCGGTGATCCCCGCGGTGCGGGCCGATGCGGATGACCCCGGTCCACACGCGTCCCCGGGATTCCGCCACCCGACCAGCCTACGCGGCGGGGGCGGAGGTCAAGGCCCTGGCATCCGTCCGCCGCTGTGGTGGGGTGGAGCCATGGATGCCGACCGCGACCTGCCGCCCATCGATCCCGGCCCCGAGCCCGACACGTCCACCGCGGCCCAGGGTGAGAAGTCGGATCCGACGCTGGACCACGACGACGAACCGATCGAGTGAGTGCGGGCTGCCTCGACGTCGAACAGTGCGGCGGGTGCGCGCCGGGGCCTTTCCGTAGGGTGGGAAGCCCCGCACCCGAACGAGGAGAGACGTGTTCCGCACGCCCCTGACCCTGTTTCGCACACTCGCGATCGCCGAGGCCATCTCGTGGACCCTGCTGATCGCTGGTCTCATCCTCCGCGCCACCGCCGACCTGTCGATCGCGGTGACGATCGGAGGTGGCATCCACGGGTTCGTCTTCCTCGCGTACGGGGCGACCGCGGTGCTCGTCGCGCTGAATCAGCGTTGGGGCGTCGGGCCGGCGGCTGTCGCGATCGTCAGCGCCGTGATCCCGTACGCCACCGTGCCGACCGAGCTGTGGCTGCACCGCACCGGACGGCTGCGCGGAGCGTGGCGGCTCGACGCGGGCGACGACCCGCGCGACCAGCGGCCTCTCGACCGGCTGCTGCGGTTCTTCCTGCGGCGGCCCTGGGTGCTCGGCATCCTGATCGCGGTCGTCGTCGCGCTCATCTTCGCCGTGCTGCTGGTCGTCGGCCCGCCGGGTGGCAAGAGCTGAGGGATTGTCGCGGCGGCAGTGGCTGCTGCTGCCGGCTGCTGCCGGACCATGTCCCAGTTGCGGTGGTTCTGGGCTGCGGAGACCGACGGTTTGTGGGACGCGCGCCGTCGGAAGTGGGACGAGGGGTGTCGCGGGCGCCGCTGAGGTGCTGCGGCGGTGGGACCGTGTCCCCGTTTCGGTGGTTCTGGGCTGCGGAGACCGACGGTTTGTGGGACGCGCGCCGTCGGAAGTGGGACGAGAGGCCTGAGGGTCAGCGCCGCGTCGAGACGGTGACCGTGAACTTGCGGTCGCGCGCGACCTGACGGGTCGGACCGACGAGGCGCTCGAGCGCGGGACGGTACTGCAGCGCGGAGTTCCACACGACCCACAGCTCTCCGCCGGGCGCGAGCACGCGCGCCGCGTCGGCGAACATCCGCGGCGCGACGCCCTCGGTGATCGCACCTCCGGTGTGGAACGGCGGGTTCAGCGCGATGAGCGACGCGCTCGCGTCGGGCCGCGAAGCGAGCAGGTCGTCGCGCACGACCTCGACCCGGTCGGCGACCCCGTTGGCCGCGGCCGTCGCGCGGGCGGACGCCGCCGCGATCGCGGACTGATCCGTGGCGATGACCCGGACCGACGGATGCCGCAGCGTCCACGCCGCGGCCACGACGCCGGTGCCGCAGGCGAAGTCGATCGCGCCGTCGACGGGGTCGGGGAGGTGCGCGAGGAGGAGGCGCGTGCCGATGTCGATCGACGCTCCGGCGAAGACGCCGCCGAAGGCGCGCACCTCGAGGCCGTCGACGGTCGCGGCCTCCGGCTGCGGCTCGGCGCCGTCATGCGGACCGCGGGCGACGAGCACGCGCGACTTCTGCCGCGCGTGCGTGACGTCGACGCGCGTGAAGTGCTCGCGCAGCACGTCGTTCATCGTGGGCGTCATGTACTTCAGCCGCCCGCCGGCGAACACCACGACGTCGGGGTGCGCGTACGCGGCGATGAGCCCGGCGATGTCGTGGAGCGCGCGCAGGGCGCGGGGGAGACGGAGCAGGACGACGCGCGCGTCGCGGACGAGCTCGGCATCCAGGTCGTGGTGCGTGAAGGTTCCGTCGAGCCCGGCGCGGTCGGCGTTGGCGGACAGCGCCTGCTCACCGGTCAGGGCGTCCTGATGAACGCGGATGCCACGCGCCCCGGGCGCGGCTGCGCCGAGGGTGAGGGCGCCGTACGCATCGTCGATGACGACGAGTCCGCCGTCGGGGATGTCCGCCCGCGCGGCGGCGGATTCGTCGAGGATCAGGCGGTCGGCGGCATCCACCGCCACCAGATCGGGACCCTCGAGGTCGGGCCAGCGGCGCAGGTCGTCGAGAGAGAAGGGCGCCGAGGCGTCGTGGGCGGCGATTACCGGGTGCCGAAGTGGAAGGGCAGCGCCAGCGACGCGGCGACCAGCAGGATGCCGAGGGCGAAGACCAGCGCGGGGACGGCGGTCGAGAACGACAGACCGAACAGCAGCATGCCGCCGACGAACAGGATGAGCGAGACGATGAACATAGGGGATCCCTTCGGTCGCTCCAGGCTATCGTGCCGCGTCGGGCGTCCGGTGCGCCGGGGTCGGCGTCTCGCGGAGAGCCGCGTGCGTCCAGAGCGTGCTCCCGGCCACCGCGGCCGGCATCACCGCGACCGCGCCCAGCGGGACGAGGAAGCACAGCTGCGTCGCGACACCGAAGCCGAGGGCCCGCGCGCGGTTCTCGCGCAGCACCGCCCGGCGTGCCCGGCGATCCAGCCCCCGGGCGGAAAGGGCGCGGGAAGTCAGCTCGTCGGCGAGGAGCCAGCCGGTGAGCAGCACGCCGACGACGAACCCGAGGACCCCGCCGACGAAGGGGATGAGGCCGAGGAGCCATGCGGCGAGCGCCGCGAACGCGCCGCGCACGATGAGGCGCACCGCGTCTCCGGCGGCGCGCCAGAAGCCGTAGTCGGCATCCGGGACCTTGCCGGTGGCGGTGAGCTCGGTGGCGCGCCAGATGCGGTCGTAGAAGGGTTCGCCGACCGCGAGGGTGACGGCGGTGAACGACACGATCGCGAGGAACGCGGCCGCCCCGAAGGAGGCGACGGCGATCGCGGTGCGCAGGACGGTGGCCCACAGCGGATCCCAGGTGTTCGCGAAGGGGGTCCAGTCGTCCACGACCTCGCCGAGGAGGATGCCCCAGCCGACGAGCGCCGCGCCGAAGACGAGGCCGACGAGGAAGCCGGGGATGAGGCCGAGCGCCATCGCACCGGGGGAGCGGCGCCACTGGCCGAGGCCGCGGAGGAGCATCCGGGCGCCCTGGAGGAACTCGCGCATCCGGGCATTCTCGCAGAGGTGCCGGGGAACGTCGGGGGCCGCTGTCAAGATGTGCGCATGCGCATCCGCACCACTTCGACTCAGCGCACCTACCGGTACGTGCGCCTGACGATCCTCGCGGCGACGCTGCTGCTGGCCGTCGCGGTCGCGGTGGAGCAGATCACGGGCGGGTCGTTGCCGTCGCTCAGCGCGGCGTACTACACCCCGGCGGGACCGATGTTCGTGGCGGGGCTCTTCGTGGTGGCGGCGGCGTTCGTCGCGCTCTCGGGGCACAGCGTCGAACAGGGGCTGCTCGACGTCGCCGCGGTCCTGGCGCTCGTGATTGCGGTCGTCCCCACGACCGTCGAGGCCGAGGCGTGTGGGGAGGCCGTGCGGTGCGTCCCGCCCGCGGTCCTCCCCGCCATGCTCAACAACGGCGTGAGCGTGGCATCCGTGGTGCTCGTCGGGGTGGTCGCGGGGGTCGTGCTGTCGATCGTGCAGGGGACGATGTCGCGCGGGGCCGCCCTCACCGCGGCGGCGGTGGGGGTCGTGGTCCTGGGGCTCGGGACGTGCGCGCTCGTCGCACCCGGAGCGTTCCTCCTCTTCGCGCACAACACCGCCGCGGTGGGCTTCTTCCTCCTCATCGGCGCGGTGGCCGCGATCGCGGCGTGGCGACCGCAACGCGCGCCGGAGCGCTTCCGTCCCGCGTACGCGGCGGTGGCACTCGGCATCCTGATCGCCCTCGCCGGGCTCGCCGCGGCGCTCGTGCTCGCCATCGCGGGAGGGGACGTCACGCGTCCCGTGCCGTGGGTGTTCCTGGGGGAGTCGCTGGCGCTCGTGCTGTTCGCGGTCTTCTGGCTGCTGCAGACGGCGGAGCTGTGGAACGAGCCCGATCCGCGGCTTCGCGCGTGAGGGGCAGGAGCCGGGAATATCCTCGGAGCCCGTCCGTTGAACTTGATACGCAGCCACTCAAGTCGCAAACTTGAGTCGACTCCACTCACGTATCACAGGAGACGGAATTGCCCGAAGATGTCACCCCCGGCGCCGGGGACAACGGTGCCCAGTCGTTCGACGAGTTCCTCGCGCGCTACCTCGCCGGTGAGCGGGCGCGCGCCGAGCGTTCGATCGACCTCAGCCGGTTCCTGAGCGCCCGCACGCAAGAGGCGCTCCAGGACGCCGGTCGCTACGCGCTCGCCCGCGGTCAGCACGAGCTCGACGCTCTGCACGTCCTGCACGTGCTCGTCGGGCAGTCGCCCGCGCGCGAAGCCGTCGCCCGACTCGGTGCCGACCCCGCCGCGATCGCCCGCGCCGCCGAGAGCCGCCTGCCGGCCGCCGGTCCCGCCGCCGACGTCGACGGCGCCGTCGTGGCGGGATCGGTCCAGCGCGCGCTGTTCCACGCCTTCCAGGTGGCCCGGGCCGCGGGATCCACGTACGTCGACCCCGACCACCTCTTCTTCGCGCTGGTGCTGGCGCAGGACGCCCCCGCCGGGCAGATCCTCGCGCAGGCCGGCGTCACCGCCGAGGCCCTGACCCAGGGCGTGCGCGAGACCGTCGTCGGCGGCGAGCAGACCGCGGCGCCGGAGGAGACGGCATCCACGACCCCGAACCTCGACCGCTTCGGCACCGACCTCACCGCGCTCGCCGCGGCCGGCCGCCTCGACCCCGTGATCGGACGCGCCGACGAGATCGAGCAGACCATCGAGATCCTCAGCCGCCGCACGAAGAACAACCCCGTGCTGATCGGTGAGGCCGGCGTCGGAAAGACCGCCGTCGTCGAGGGTCTCGCCCGCGCGATCGTCGCCGGAGAGGTGCCCGAGCAGCTCCGCGAGACGCGCGTGGTGTCGATCGACCTGGCCGCGATGCTCGCCGGCGCCCGCTACCGCGGCGACTTCGAAGAGCGTCTGACGCAGACGATGGACGAGATCGCCGCGCAGTCCGGCGCTCTCGTCGTCTTCATCGACGAGGTCCACACGATCGTGGGCGCCGGCGCCGGGGGCGAAGGGGCGATGGATGCCGGGAGCATCCTGAAGCCGCGCCTCGCCCGGGGCGAGCTGCACCTGATCGGGGCGACGACGCTCAAGGAGTACCGCACGATCGAGAAGGACCCCGCCCTCGAACGGCGCCTGCAGCCCGTGCGCGTCGGCGAGCCGTCGATCACGGATGCCGTCGAGATCCTGCGGGGTCTGCGCTCCGCGTACGAGGAGCACCACGCCGTGACCTACACGGACGCTGCCCTCCGCGCCGCGGTGGAGCTCGGCGACCGCTACCTGCCCGATCGCGTGCTGCCCGACAAGGCCATCGACCTCATCGACCAGGCAGGGGCGCGGCTGCGCCTGCGCCTCGGCGTCACCGTCGACACCACCGCGCTGGTGGAGCGTCTGGCGACCCTCGAGGCCGACAAGAACGCCGCCGTCTCGGCCGAGCACTACGAGGAGGCCTCGCGCATCCGCGACGAGATCGCCGCGGTGCAGGAGCGGTTGGCGTCCGCGACGTCCGCCCCGCGCCCCGACGCGGTGGTCGACGAGCCCGAAATCGCCGCGGTGATCAGCCGGTCGACCGGCATCCCGGTCTCGCGCCTGACCGCGGGTGAGCGCGGACGTCTCGCCGAGCTCGAGACCGAGCTGCACGCCCGAGTGATCGGCCAGGATGCCGCGGTCACGGCGGTCGCCAAGGCCGTGCGCCGGAACCGCACCGGGATGGGCGACGAGAACCGACCGGTCGGATCTTTCCTGTTCCTCGGACCCACGGGTGTCGGCAAGACCGAACTGGCGAAGGCCCTGGCCGGCTCGCTGTTCGACGACGACGCCTCGGTCATCCGCTTCGACATGAGCGAGTTCGGCGAACGGCACACCGTGTCGCGGCTCATCGGTGCCCCTCCGGGATACGTCGGCTACGACGAGGCCGGGCAGCTCACCGAGCGCGTACGCCGGAACCCGTACTCCGTCGTGCTGTTCGACGAGATCGAGAAGGCCCACCCCGACGTCTTCACGCTGCTGCTGCAGGTGCTCGACGACGGGCGCCTGACCGACGGCCAGGGGCGCACGGTCGACTTCCGCAACACCGTCATCGTGATGACGTCAAACCTCGGCAGCGAGTACCTGGCATCCCGTTCGGGAGCCATCGGATTCACCACCGCCGGACGCGACTTCGCCGACGACGACCTGCGCGACCGGGTCATGGGCAAGCTCCGCGAGGCGATGCGGCCCGAGTTCCTCAACCGCATCGACGACATCGTGATGTTCCGCAAGCTCGAGAAGGCGCAGCTGCGCGACATCGTCCGCCTGCTGCTGGAGCGCACGTCGAAGCGGCTCGCATCGCGCGAAGTCACCATCGAGGTGACGGATGCCGCCGTCGACCGGCTCGCCGACGTCGGGTACGAGCCCGAGTACGGCGCGCGGCCGCTCCGCCGGGTCATCCAGCGTGAGATCGACGACCGCATCGCCGACCTGTTCGTCGCCGGTGACCTGGCCGACGGGGGAGCGGTGTCCGTGGATGCCACGGCATCCGGCTTCGTCGTGCGGGCCGCCGTGGAGGCGCTCGCCGCGTAAGGCCGGCGTCGGGCCCTCGGAACTCTCGGGTTCCGGGGGCCCTCGTCGTGCCGGGGTCGGCCTTGGTGCGTGCCGGATGCGTGCCGGACTCCGGAGTTTCGTGGCACTTTCGGCCCCTGGCCGCGGCGTGGAAGCTGCGGCGCCGAGTTTCTCCGGAGTTCGGCACGCGCCGGGACGGGTGCCCTGAGCGCCCGCGTTGCCGCGCCCCTGCCAGATGTCGGTGGGGCACGGCAGAGTAGGGGCATGAGTCGTATCGGCACGATCTTCAGCCCCTACCCGCACCCGCCCGAGGAACTGCGCGAGGCCGCGCGGGTCGCCGAGGGCGAGGGGGTGCCCGAGCTGTGGCTGTGGGAGGACTGCTTCCGCTCGTCGGCGTGGGCCGCCGCGACCGCCGCGCTCGCCGCCACCGACCACCTGCGCGTGGGCGTGGGCATCGCGCCGTTCCCGCTCCGCAACGTGGCGGCGTCCGCGATGGAGGTCGCCACGATCGAGCGCATGTTCCCCGGACGACTTCTGCCCGGCTTCGGCCACGGCGTGCAGGACTGGATGCGGCAGGTCGGGGCGAAGGCCGCCTCGCCGCTGACCCTCATGCAGGAGCAGCTGCCGGCCCTCCGTGGGCTCCTGGCCGGCGACACCGTCAGCGCCGAAGGCCGGTACGTGCGGCTGCGCGACGTGGCGCTCGACTGGCCGCCGGTGGTCGCGCCCCGGGTGTACGCCGCGGCAGAGGGGCCCAAGACGCTGCACCTCGCCGGGGCGGTGGCCGACGGCGTCATCCTCGACAGCCGGCACACGGTCGATGAGATCGCCGAGGCCGTCCGCACGGTCCGCGCCGGGTGGGCCGAGGCGGGGCGCGACGGCAGTCCCGACATCGTGGCCTACGTCCTCACCGCGTTCGGGCCGGGTGCGGCCGAGCGCGTCGGCGCCGTGCTGAAAGACCGACCGGATGCCGCCGACCGGGCACTCGCGGGATCCGTCGGCGACGTCGCCGAGGGCGTCGCGCGCTTCCAGGCCGCCGGTGTCGACGACGTCGTCCTGCTGCCGACCGACGACGTCGATCTGCACGTGTTCTTCTCGGCCGTCGGACAGGTCGCCGTCGAGGTGCCCGCCGCGGGGGGCGTCTCGTGAGCCGCGGTGTCGTCTCGATCGGTCTCGCCGGCTCGCTCGGACCCGACGCCGTCGCCGGGATCGCGCCCGCCGTCGAGGCCGCGGGGTTCCACACCCTCTGGATCAACGACACCCCCGACGGCGATGCACTCGCGGCGCTCGCCGCGGCCGCCCGCGTCACGAAGACGCTCCGCCTGGCCACGGGCGTCGTGCCCGTGGACCGTCGATCCGCCACCGAGATCGCCGCGGAGGTGGCATCCCTCGCGCTCCCGCGGGACCGGCTGACCCTCGGCATCGGCTCGGGCATGGCGAAGGAGGGCGCCCTCGCCCGCGTGCGCGAGGCGATCGCGGTGCTACACGGAGCGGGGATCCCGCGGGTTCTCGTCGGCGCACTCGGACCCAAGATGCGCCGTCTCGGTGCCGACGAGGCTGAGGGCGTGCTGCTGAACTGGGTGCCGCCCACCGAGGCCGCAGCCCAGGCCGAGGCGCTCGGGCCCGACGCGTATGTCGCGGTGTACGTGCGCACGGCGATCGTCGACGCTGCGCGAGCCAGGCTCGACGCCGAGACCGCGCGGTACGCGTCGTTCCCGAACTACGCCGCGAATTTCGCCCGGATGGGGGTGGATGCCGCCGACACGACGATCCGCGACGCCAGCGAGCTCGCGGGAGCACTCGAGGCGTACACCGCCGCGGTCGACGAGGTGGTGCTGCGGGCGATCGTCCCCGACGACACCGTCGAGGCCTACATCGACTTCGTGCGGCGCACGGGGCCGACGCAGGCGAGTGCGAGCGTGAGCGCATGATCCCCTCGCTGCCCGGTCTCCCGTCGCTGCACTGGACGGGTGCCGACGGTGAGGCGTCCGTCGACGACGCGTCCGGCGCCCTCACGCTGCGGGCGGCTCGCGGCGTCGACTGGACCAATGACTCCACGGGAGGTCCGTGGCAACACGCCGCGACGGCGCTCGCCTTCCCCGCTCCGGAGGGGGACTTCGTCCTCTCCGCGCGGGTGCGCGTCCTCGGCGCGCGCTCGACGTTCGATGCGGGAGCGCTCGCGCTGTGGTCTGGTGTCGATCGTTGGGCGAAGCTCTGCAACGAGAACTCCCCACAGGGGGAGCCGATGGTCGTCAGTGTCGTGACCAACGGCTTCTCCGACGATGCGAACGGGCCCCTCATCCCCGGGGATGCCGTGTTCCTCCGGATCGCTCGCGTGGGCGCCGCCTACGCGTTCCACTTCTCGGTCGACGGAGCGGCGTGGCACTTCGTCCGACTGTTCCGCCTGGACGCCGACCCGTCGAGCATCTCGCTGGGATTTCTCGCCCAGGCGCCGATGGGGGACGACGCGACGGCGGTGTTCGACGGCATCGACTTCGCGCGTCGATCGCTGACCGACCTTCGAGATCTCACGTGAGCCCGACCGCACGCCGCACCGCGCCGGTGGCAGACTGACCGGATGCCACGACGTCGAGGTGCCCCCGTCCGTTCCGTCGCGCGCGGTGCGCTGGCCGCCCTGCTCATCGCCGCGGGAGTCAGCCACGTGACCTGGGGGCGTCGCGGATACCGCATCGTCGTCCCGGACTGGGCGACGCGGGTGCTGCACACCGACAAGGACGCGATCGTGGTGGCATCCGGGGCGGCCGAGGTGCTGCTCGGCGTCGGGCTCGTCGCGCTGCCCCGGGAACGTGGGCGCATCGGTGCCGCGGTCGCGGCGTTCTTCGTCGCCGTGTTCCCCGGCAACGTGCACCAGTGGCGCACCGGACGGTCGGCGCCGGGGTTGAGCACCGACCGGGCGCGGTTCGTGCGGCTGTTCCTGCAGGTGCCGCTTATCGCGTGGGCGTGGTGGTCGACGCGCGAGTGACCCTCTCGTCCTGGTTTTGGGGCGTGATTCGCGCTTCGGGGCGGAGTATTCCGCGCCCCAATGCGCGAAATACGCCCCAAACCGCCGCAGACGGCGCCGCGGAACGCTACGCGGCGTCGCCGAGCTCCAGGATGCCGCGGTCGAAGGCGGCCCGGGCGAGCACCTTGTAGCCGTGGTCGGGGAAGAACACCGTGAGGCGGTCGGCCTCGACGGCCATCACCGTGCCCGTTCCCCACTCGTGGTGGTCGACGGTGGAGTCGACCCGGAGCTCGTCCGGCTCGGCGTTCGCGGAGGCGACGGGCGCGGCGTCGACGACGTCGCACCGATCGCATGTGCGGCAGTGCTCGGCCGCCTCGACGCCGAAGTACTCGAGCAGGGCACGCCGGCGGCAGCGGACGGTCTCCGCGTACCCGCGCATGATCTCGATGCGCGAGGCGCGGATGCGTTCCTCGGACGCGTCGCGTTCCCGCACGGCGGCCACGGCGTCCCCCGCGGAGACGGTGGAGGTCGGGGAGATCCCGTCGGGACCGGACTCCGCCAGTCCGCTCGCGACGAGCTGCGTGAGGACGCGGCCGATCGCACGGGTCGAGCGACCGCTCTGCTCAGCGACGTCCTTCGCCCGCAGAGGGATCTCGCTTCGACGGAGCACGTCCCACACCCCGGCGATGTCGGAGCGGCGGCTGTGTCCCCCCGCGAAGAACGACCGCAACGAGAAGTCTTCGGCGCGGTAGTGCAGCACGGCGCGCGCCGGCTGTCCGTCCCGAGCGGCGCGACCGATCTCCTGGGCGTAGGAGTCGAGCGACTCGGTGACATCAGCGTGCACGACGCACCGGACGTCGGCCTTGTCGACGCCCATCCCGAACGCGGACGTCGCCACGACGACGTCCAGCTCGCCCGCGCTCCAGGCCGCATGCACCTCGTCGCGCCGCTTCTGCGCCATCCCCCCGTGGTACGGCGCGGCGCGGCGCCCGCGGGAAACCAGTTCGTCGGCGTAGGCGTCGGTCTCTTTGCGGGTCGCGACGTAGAGGAGCGTGGCGCCCTCGGCATCCATGACCTCGTCGAGAACCGCACGACGCTTGTCGGCGTCGTGCTCGTGCCGACGAACCGACAGGTGGATCTCCGGACGGTCCATGCCGCGCACCTCGAGATGCGGGTCGCGCATGCCCAGGCTCGCGACGATGTCGTCCCGGACCGGACCGGATGCCGTCGCCGTCAGCGCCAGGACGGGAGGGTGGCCGAGGGCCTCGACGGCGTCTCCGATGCGGGCGTACTCGGGGCGGAAGTCGAACCCCCAGGCCGACACGCAATGCGCTTCGTCGACGACGACCAGGCGCACGTCGGCGCGTTTCAGACGGTCGAAGACGTCGGGGTTGGCGAGCTGCTCCGGGGCGAGGAACGCGTACACCGGCTCGCCGCTCTCGATCGCGGCCCAGGCCGCTCCCCGTCCGCGCGCTCCCGTGCGCGAATTCAGCGCGACGGCGGCGGGGGCGTCGGGCGCCGCGTCGATCGACGCGATCTGGTCGCGTTGGAGGGCGAGCAACGGGGAGATGACGACCGTGACGCCGCCGAGTTCGCATCCTGCGATCTGGTAGACCGCGGATTTCCCCGCGCCGGTGGGGAAGACGACGAGGGTGTCGCGACCGCCGACGACGGCGTCGATCGCCTCGGCCTGTCCCGGCAGCAGCGCGTCCCACCCGAAGGCCTCGCGGGCGGTGCGGGCGGACTGTTCGGCGGTGGCGGGAGCGTTCACGGGACCTCGTTCCTGGGGGAGGAGACCAGCACACGCCACCGCTCCGTCGCCTTCGTGGGGGTTGCGGAGCGACGCGGGGTGTGATCCGCGGGGAGGGGTCGCCGTGATCGCCTCGGTGGCAGCCGGACGCGTTGCGCGCAAGCCGACCGGGAATGTCGGAGGGGGATGCCAGGATGCCCCCATGCTCCTTGGTGAACTGCAGGCCGCGCTGACGACCGTGGCCGCCACCCGCTCGCGGCTCGTCAAGGTCGACGCCCTCGCCGACCTGCTCCGCGGGCTGGCGCCGGACGAGATCCTGCCCGCGATCGGATTGCTGACCGCGGCACCACGACAGGGCCGTCTCGGCATCGGCTGGCGCACGCTGGTCGCGCGGGACGGCGACCACGCGGAGACCTCCGAGCTCACCGTCGCCGACGTCGACGCGGCGTTCTCGCGGCTGGCCGCGATCTCCGGCAGCGGTTCCGCGGCGGCGCGCATCACGGTCCTCGACGACCTGTCGCGCCGGGCGACCCCCGACGAGTGGGATCTCCTGGTGCGCGTCATGACCGGCGAACTGCGGACGGGCGCGCTCGAGGGCGTGCTCCTCGACGCGGTGGCCCGGGCGTCCGACCGCGACGGCGCGGTCGTCCGCCGCGCCGCGATGCTGTCGGGCGACCTCGGCGCGACGGCGGAGGTGGCGCTCACCGGATCGGCGGAGGAGCTGGCATCCGTGGGACTCGTCGTGGGTCGAGGCGTGCAGCCGATGCTCGCCTCCACGGCGACGTCGGTGCAGGAGGCGCTGGCGGTCGCCGGTCTCGCCTCGGTCGAGTACAAGCTCGACGGAGCGCGGGTGCAGGTGCATCGTCACGGCGACGACGTGCGGGTGTTCACGCGGACCCTGGCCGACGTCACGCACCGGGTGCCCGAGATCGTCGAGGTCGTGCGGGCTCTCCCCGTGACCGACGTCATCCTCGACGGCGAGACGCTGTCGCTTGACGACGACGGCGCGCCACGGCCGTTCCAAGACACGATGGCGCGATTCGGGGCAGAGACCGCCCGCGAGATCGCGCTCCGGCCGTGGTTCTTCGACCTCCTCCACCTCGACGGTCGCGATCTGATCGACGAGCCGCTGTCGGAGCGACGAGCCGAGCTCGAACGGATCGCCCCCGACCTGCGGATCCCCTCGATCGTCACCGATGATCCGGATGCCGCCGACGCCTTCTCCCGGGCGGCGCTGCGGGCGGGTCACGAGGGCGTTATGGTCAAGGGCGTCGACGCGCCGTATACGGCGGGGCGCCGGGGCAAGAGCTGGCTGAAGGTCAAGCCCGTGCACACCTTCGACCTCGTCGTGCTCGGCGTCGAGCGCGGGTCGGGGCGCCGCTCGGGCTGGCTCTCGAACCTGCACCTCGGAGCGCTCGACCCCCGCGGAGTGTTCGGCGACCCCGGTGGCTTCGTGATGGTCGGCAAGACCTTCAAGGGACTCACCGACGAACTGCTGGGCTGGCAGACCGCGCACTTCTCCGAGCGCGAGATCGGGGTGGTGCCCGGTGGCATCCGGGTGACTCCCGACACGGTGGTCGAGATCGCGATCGACGGCGTGCAGCGGTCGACCCGATATCCCGGCGGGGTCGCCCTGCGCTTCGCCCGCGTCAAGGGCTACCGCCCCGACAAGCCGGTGGCGGAGGCCGACACGATCGATACGCTCCGATCGCTCCTCCCGGGCGCGACCGGCTCGCCCGCGTCGGATCCGGAAGACACCCCGTCCGGGCTCGGAGCCGAGACCGACGGCGAACCCGAGGAAGGGACGACCCGATGAGCCGTGTGCCGTGGTTGGACGGAGAGCTCGAGTACCGCAGCTTCGGAACCCCCGGAGCACCCCGGGCGGTCGTGGTGCTGCGCACCGGTGACGTGTCGACCATCGACCCCGATGTGCGCGTGACGTCGGGTTTCGATGTGCGCATCGTCGCCGTGGGTCTGGACGCCCCCGAACTGGAGGATCCGCCCGCGTTCGGCGGTCAGACGCCGGCCGGGCTCACTCTCGACGCCCTGCGGGGGCTGCTCGAGCGCGAGATCCCCGGGACGGCGGTCGGGCTCGTCGGCGAACGGTCGGCCGGCCCGATCGCACTGCACCTCGCCGCGGCGATGGGTGCCGTCGTCGACCGGCTCGCGATCGTCGGAGTGGAGAGTCCGACCGATCCTCTGAGTCGTGACCTGCATACGCCTCTGCTCGACGACGTGGTGGCCGACACGCTCGTGGTGGTCGGCGGGGAAGGTCCGGCAGGTCTGCACGATGCCGAGTGGTACTCGCGGCGGATCCCGTCGGCGCGGGTCGAAGTGATCGACGCCGATGAGCTCGACACCATCAACGGCCACATCACCCTGTCGGCCGTGTGGGCGAGCGTCCTCGCGCACGTGGCACCGGGCGCGGAGCGCCGCTGACCGTCGCCGCGGCTGGGGGCTCGCCGCGGGAGCTCGCCGCTCGGGCTCGCCGCGCGCGACCTCGGGCCGCGCGGGGACCCCGGCACCTCGTGCCCGGGGGCAGTGATGTGCCGCGCGCCCCGTCAGGCCGCGCGGGTGACCGCGCGCACCTGCACGATGTTGGAATCCTCGTCGACTTCGACCTGGTCGGTCTGAGCCTTCAGGAAATCCGAGAAGCTGCGGAACCCCAGGGCCTTCTCGCTGAACGACGGGTCGAGACGCTTCATGAGGTCCTTGACCGCCGAGGCGTGCAGCCACTCGCCGTCCGCGCGTTCGCCCTCGAGCTGCATCGCGCGCTCGAGCAGGTTGACCGCCGGGTCCTGCGACCGCTTGCGTGCGCGGGGCCGCGAGGGGGCGGCATCCTTCTTGGTGTCTGCCAGCTTCGGGATGCCGGGCAGCCCGTCGTAGTTGTCGAACCGGTCGCACGCGGAGGCGAGCGACTTCGCCGTCGAGCCCGCGACCCCCACACCCACGACGTAACGTCCGAGCCGCTTGCACCGCTGCGCGAGGGGGACGTAGTCGCTGTCGCCGGCGACGATGACCACGTGCGACAGGTCGGGGAGGCGGAACATGTCTTCAACGGCATCCACCGCGAGTCGGATGTCGGCGCCGTTCTTGGCGTATGCCGCTGCGGGAAACAACTGCACGAGGTCGACCGCGCGGGCGACCAGCTGCGAGCGGTATTCGGCGTTCACCGGGGCCGACCAGTCGGCGTACGCGCGGGTCAGCACGAGCGTGCCGAAAGACGCGGCGTAATCGATGATCGCTCCGACGTCGATGGTCGCCTTCGTCAGCCGCTCGGCGATCTCGGGCTCGATCGGGTTCTCGGCGATCTTCTGCCGATCGCGCGAGTACGCGTTGCGCCCGTGGACGCGGTCGTACCAGGACATGACGATGTTGTCGAAATCGAGGTAGACGGCGACACGGGCGTTCTGAGGATCCGGCATGCGTCCAGTCTCTCCCGCGAGGCGGGGCGACGGGTAGCCCGCTCAGCGTCCGCCGGGGTAGACCACACCGATCTGTCGGCGGACCTCGTCGAGCACACCCATGATCGCGACCGTCTCGTCGATCGGCTGGACATCGCTCGAGGTCGCTCCCTCGGCGACGAGACGCTCGGCGGCGAGCGCCTGGAACTGCATGCCGCGACCGTCGACGCCGCCGTCGAACTCCTCGATGACCGTGCCGTCGGGGCCGACGACGCGGAACGTCGTGGGCGTGTACCAGACGCGGTCGATCTCGATCCGGGCCTCCGTGCCGACGATCTGCGCCACGTTCGCGCCCGCGCCGCGCGACGACGACACCGTGGTCGAGACGGCGCCGCCGGGATGCACGAACACCGTGGCGACCTCGGCGTCGCTGCCGGCATCCGAGATCCGGGCGAAGGCGGTGGCGCGCTCGGGGAGGCCCAGCACGTCCACCGCGAACGAGACCGGGTAGATGCCGAGATCGAGGAGGGCGCCGCCGCCGAGCTCGAGGGCGTTGAGCCGGTGCTGCGGGTCGGTGGAGATCTTCTGGGTGTGGTCGGCCGAGACCACGCGGACCTCGCCCAGCGTTCCGGCGGCGAGGATCTCGCGGATGCGGACCATGTGGGGCAGATACCGCGTCCACATCGCCTCCATCGCGAGGAGGCCCTTCTCGGCGGCGCGATCGCGGATGCGGCCGGCCTCCGCCTCGTTGAGCGTGAACGGCTTCTCGACCAGGACGTGCTTGCCGTGATCGAGGGCGAGCAGCGCATTCTCGACGTGGGCGGGGTGCGGAGTGGCGATGTAGACGATGTCGACGTCGGGATCGGCGACGAGTTCCTCGTACGAGCCGTGCGCGTGCGGGATGCCGTACTGCTCGGCGAACGCCCGCGCGCTGTCGATCGATCGGGAACCGACCGCGGCGACGTCGAGACCCGCGGTGCGGAGGTCGGAGGTGAAGGCGTGCGCGATGCCGCCCGTTGCGAGGATGCCCCAGTGCAGTCCGGTCATGGGACCACCGTATCGGCGCCCGAGGGGTGGCGGTCGACGACGGACGCCGCGCGAACCGCGAGGGACGGATGCCGTCCGCGTAGGCTCGCGTCATGACGCCCGTCGAGCGCTTCCGCGAGCTGTTGGCCATCCCGACCGTGTCGTACGTCGACCCGACGCGGACGGACACCGCGCGGTTCGACGAGTTCCACGCCGCGCTCGAGCGTCTGTATCCGCTCGTCCACGCGCACCTGGAGCGGGAGATCGTGGCGGGCCACGCGCTGCTCTACCGGTGGCGCGGCGCGTCGAGCCTCGACCCGCTGCTGCTCCTGGCGCACCAGGACGTCGTCGACACGGCCGGCCAGCCCTGGACGCGCGACCCCTTCGGTGCCGTCGTCGAGGGGGAGGGGGAGGATGCCACGCTCTACGCCCGCGGCGCGATCGACGACAAGGGCGCCCTGGTGGCGATCCTGGAGGCGGTCGAGCGGGCCCTGGCGGAGGGGGTGGTGCCGCGCGCCGACGTCTGGCTGGCGTTCGGGCACGACGAGGAGACCCTGGGCGAGGGCGCCCGGGCGATCGCGGCGCTGCTCGCCGAACGCGGCGTCCGGCCGGCGCTGGTGCTCGACGAAGGCGGAGCCGTCGTGGAGGGGGCGCTGCCGGGCGTCGGCGCGCCGACCGCGATGATCGGCGTCGCGGAGCGCGGCAGCGCAACCTTCGAGCTGATCACCCGCGAGGCGGGCGGGCACGCGTCGACGCCGCCCTCGTTCCCCGCCACGGCCCGCCTGGCGCGCGCGATCGACCGGGTCCGTCGGCGCCCGTTCCCGCGCCGGCTCGTCCCGCCGGTGCGCGCGATGCTCGCCAGCGCCGCGGCCCACGCGCCGGAACCGGTGCGCACGGTGTTCCGTCGCACGGCGGTGACCGCGCCGGTGCTGACCGCGGCGTTCGCCCTGCTCGGCCCCGAGACGAACGCTCTGGTCCGCACGACCGCCGTGGTCACGCGGCTCGAGGGCTCGGCGGGCGACAACGTCCTGGCGACGACGGCGCGCGCGACGGTGAACGTCCGACTGCTCACGGGCGAGACGATCTCGGATGCCGCGATCCATCTGCGCCGCGCCATCGACGATCCGCTCATCGACATCGAGCTGCGGCACGGCAGCGATCCGTCTCCCGTGTCGCCGTGGCAGGGGATGGCCTGGCGGCGCCTGGCAGCGGCCGTGGCGAAGACCCTCGGCGACGACGTGATCCCCCTGCCCTATCTGCAGCTCGGCGCGAGCGACAGCCGGTTCTACACCGCGCTCACCGACCACGTCTACCGGTTCACCCCGTTCCACCTCACGCGGGCCGAGCGAGACGCGCTGCACGCCCCCGACGAGCGGATCCGCGTCGAGGTGTGGCTGCGGGGCATCGGCTTCTACCGCGCCCTCCTGGCATCCTGAGTCGACTGGAACGGGCGAGCGGGCGCGCGTCGGTTATCCTCGTGTGACCGGTCACGACACGATCGGCGACGCAAAGAAGCGAGATCGATGAGCGAGACCGACATCCCGGATGCCGCGGCCAGGGCGCCGAGCATCCGCGACGTGGCCCGGCTCGCCGGAGTGTCGTACCAGACCGTCTCGCGCGTGATCAACAACAGTCCGCAGCTGCGTCCCGAGACGGCGGCCCGCGTCCGCGAGGCGATCGCCGAACTGAAGTTCGTGCCCAACCAGGCCGCGCGGGCGCTCGCGACCAGCCGGACGCGCCTCATCGGTGTGCTGGGACCGCGCGCCACGACGCACGGCACGTCGGCGATGGTGCTGGCCGTGGAGTCGGCGGCCCGGCGAGCCGGGTACCGTCTGACGGTCACGAACCTCGGCACGAGCGCGCCCGACGACGTGCGCGCCTCGATCGATCACCTCATGCAGCAGTCGATCGAGGGTCTCATCGCCGTCGCGCCCCAGACGCGCGTCGTTCCCATCCTGGACGAGATGCAGCTCCCCGTCCCGGTGCGGATCGTCTCGTCCACGGGGCCGTCCACCCCGACCGCGACCTTCAACGATCAGATCGCCGGTGCCCGCGCGGCCGTGCGCCATCTCGTCGACCTCGGGCACACCCGCATCCTGCACATCGCCGGGCCCCGCGACTGGATCGAGGCCGACCATCGCATGCGCGGATACCTCGCCGAGATGGACGCGCAGGACCTCGCGCCGCGGCCGCCGGTGCTGGGGGACTGGACCGCCCAGTTCGGATACGAGGCCGGGCTCGAGCTCCTGCGCACCGAGGATGCCACGGCGGTCTTCGCCGGCAACGACCACATGGCGCTGGGGTTCATGCACGCCGTCCGGGCGATCGGCAGATCCGTCCCCGAGGACGTGTCGGTGGTCGGATTCGACGACGTCCCGGAGGCGGCGCACCTGTGGCCGCCGTTGACCACCGTGCGCCAGGACTTCGCCGGGATCGGTCAGCGCGCCGTCTGGGATCTGCTCTCTGACCTGGGCGTCTCTCATGACGACCAGGCGATGCCGGAGCCCGATCACCTGCGGCTCATCGTGCGCTCGTCGACCGCGCCGCCCAGCCGCTGACACGTCACGGTTTGGCAACGGCTGGTCGCCGAACGCAGGGGGACTTGACAGCGGGAGCGATGCGCGGGGTAGCATCACACACACAATGTGAACGGTCACATGACCGCCACACCACGCCGACGGGACTCGCTGCGGAGCGACTCCGTCGAGACGAAGACGTTTCGAACGACGCGTAGCCGCGCGCCGCCGACCGGCCTCGTTTCGCCCCGTCGGACGCGTGTCGGCGTGCCGTCCGCGCTGAAGCGGTGGGCTCCGTGCGGAGAGACCGTGACATCCAACCCAACGAAGGGAACCAGAGTGAAGAAGCACAGCATGCTCAAGGCGGTCGCGGGAGCGGGCGTCCTCGCGCTCGGCATCGGCCTCGCGGGCTGCGCGGGCGACCGCACCGGCAGCGGCGGCGGCGACGCCCAGGAGGCGGGCGGCATCATCGGTGTCGCGATGCCCACCCAGCAGTCGGAGCGGTGGATCGCCGACGGCAACAACGTCAAGTCGCAGCTCGAGGAGCTCGGCTACCAGGTCGACCTGCAGTACGCCAACGACGACATCCCCACCCAGGTCTCGCAGATCGAGAACATGATCACCTCGGGCGCCAAGGCCCTGATCATCGCCTCCATCGACGGCACCACCCTGACCGACGTGCTGCAGCAGGCCGCCGACGCGAAGATCCCGGTCATCGCGTACGACCGCCTCATCAACGGCACGAAGAACGTCGACTACTACACGACGTTCGACAACTACAAGGTCGGCGTCCAGCAGGCCACGTCGCTCCTCACGGGCCTCGGCGTCCTCGACGCCTCGGGCAAGGACACGGGCGCTGCCGGTCCGTTCAACGTCGAGCTGTTCGCCGGAAGCCCCGACGACAACAACGCGACGTTCTTCTGGAAGGGCGCCATCGACACCCTCCAGCCGTACCTGGACAAGGGCACGCTCGTCGTCCCGTCCGGCCAGACCGACTTCGGCCAGGCCGCGATCCTGCGCTGGCTGCCCGAGACGGCGCAGAAGCGCATGGAGAACATCCTCACCGTCATCGGCGGAACGAAGCTCCAGGGTGTGCTCTCGCCGTACGACGGTCTGTCGATCGGCATCATCTCGGCCCTCACCTCGGGCGGCTACTCGGCCGACGCCCTGCCGGTCATCACCGGTCAGGACGCCGAGGTCGGCTCGATCAAGTCGATCATCGCGGGTGAGCAGTACTCGACGATCTTCAAGGACACGCGCGAGCTCGCCAAGCAGGCCGTGAGCATGGTCGACGACATCCGCAAGGGCACCGAGCCCCAGGTCAACGACACCGAGACGTACGACAACGGCGAGAAGGTCGTTCCCTCGTACCTGCTCGAGTCGACGATCGTCACGAAGGACAACTACGAGAAGGTCCTCGTCGACAGCGGCTACTACACCGCCGACGACCTGAAGTGATCCCCGCGGGAGGGCTTCGGCCCTCCCGCCCCGCCTCCGCCGCGACCCCCTCACCGGGTCGCGGCGGAGGCCCCTGTTCCCACATCCCCACCGGCCTGCGAGCCGGTCCTGCAAGGAGGACCTCGTGAGCACCATCCTCGAGATGCGCTCGATCACCAAGGAATTCCCCGGCGTCATCGCCCTGGCGGACGTGTCACTGACCGTCGAGCGCGGAACCGTGCACGCCATCTGCGGCGAGAACGGCGCGGGGAAGTCCACCCTCATGAAGGTGCTCAGCGGTGTCTACCCCGCGGGCGACTATCGCGGCGAGATCGTCTTCGACGGCAAGACCGTGGAATTCAAGGACATCCGCGACAGCGAAGCGGCCGGGATCGTCATCATCCACCAGGAGCTGGCCCTCAGCCCCTACCTCTCGATCGCGGAGAACATCTTCCTCGGCAACGAGATCACCCATCGCGGACTCATCGACTGGGATGCCACGAACAAGGAGGCCGCCAAACTCCTCGCTCGCGTGGGCCTCGGCGACAGCCCCGACGTGCCCGTGAACGAGATCGGCGTCGGCAAGCAGCAGCTGGTCGAGATCGCCAAGGCGCTGTCGAAGGACGTCAAGCTCCTCATCCTCGACGAGCCGACCGCCGCGCTGAACGACGACGACTCCGAGCACCTGCTCGATCTGATCCGGCACCTCCGCGGCCAGAACATCACGTGCATCATCATCAGCCACAAACTCAACGAGATCCGCGCAATCGCCGACGAGGTCACGATCATCCGCGACGGTCGCACGATCGAGACGCTCGACGTAGCCACGGGCGGGACGAGCGAGGACCGCATCATCCGGGGGATGGTGGGGCGCGAGCTCGAGAACCGTTACCCCGACCGCGACGTCGAGATCGGCGACGAGGTCCTGCGCATCGCCGACTGGACCGTGCATCACCCCACGGATGCCAGCCGCGTCGTCATCCATGAGGCGAACCTGACCGTGCGCGCCGGCGAGGTCGTCGGTATCGCCGGGCTCATGGGCGCCGGGCGCACCGAGCTGGCGATGAGCGTGTTCGGCAAGAGCTTCGGCTCGCGCATCTCGGGCGAGGTCTACATCCGCGGCCAGAAGGCCGACACCTCCACGGTGCCCGCCGCGATCCGCAGCGGCCTCGCGTACGTCACCGAGGACCGTAAGGGCGCCGGGCTCAACCTGATCGACACGATCAAGCGGAACATCTCCCTCGCCGGCATGCGCAAGCTCGCCAAGAACGGGTGGGTCGACGGCGACGAGGAGTACCTCGTGGCCAACCGGTACCGCAAGTCGATGAACATCAAGGCCCCGTCGGTCGACGTCGTGGTCGGGAAGCTCTCGGGCGGCAACCAGCAGAAGGTCGTCCTGTCGCAGTGGTTGTACTCCGACCCGGAGGTGCTGATCCTCGACGAGCCGACCCGCGGCATCGACGTGGGCGCCAAGTACGAGATCTACACGATCATCAATTCCCTCGCGGCCCAGGGCAAGGGGGTGCTCGTGATCTCGTCGGAGCTTCCCGAGCTGCTCGGCATCTGCGACCGCATCTACACCCTCAGCGAAGGCCACATCACCGGCCAGCTGCCCATCGAGGAGGCCACACCCGAGGCCCTCATGGTGCTCATGACGAAGGAGAAGGAAGCCGACCATGTCAGCGCTTAACAACACCGCGACCGAGACCGGTCCGGCGACGCCGAAGGGCCCCGTCGGCGGTGGTGCCGGGGGAGCCGCCGGCCTCGTGCAGTTCTTCACCTCGCGTCTGCGCGAGATCGGCATCTTCATCGCGCTGATCGTGATCGTGCTGCTGTTCCAGGCCCTCACCGGCGGGCGCCTGCTCACCGCGGGCAACGTGTCGAACATCATCGTCCAGAACAGCTACATCCTGATCCTCGCGATCGGCATGGTGATGATCATCATCGCCGGCCACATCGACCTGTCGGTAGGTTCGGTCGCCGCCTTCGTGGGCGCGGTCTCGGGCGTCCTGATCGTCCAGTGGGGTCTGCCCTGGTGGCTCGGCATCCTGCTCTCGCTCGTGCTCGGCGCGGTGGTCGGGATGTGGCAGGGCTTCTGGGTGGCGTACGTCGGCATCCCGGCGTTCATCGTGACCCTGGCCGGCATGCTGCTGTTCCGCGGCCTCACGCAGATGACGCTCGGCAACACCCAGATCACGCCGTTCCCCACCGAGTACCGTCAGCTCGGCGGCGGCTACCTCTTCCCGGACCTGTTCCCCGCGGCCACCTCGCCCGCGGAGTGGATCACCGTCGCCCTCGGCGCGCTGACCCTGGTCCTGTTCGTCTTCTCGCAGGTGCGGCAGCGGACCAAGCGCGCGGCCCTGGAACTGCAGAACGAGCCGATGGCGGCGTTCCTGGTGAAGGTCATCGGCGGCGGCGCGCTCATCGCCTACCTGACCTACCTCCTGGGTGTGGCCCCCGGTTCGCGCGGCACGCCGATCGTGCTGGTCGTGCTGGCGATCCTCATCATCGGGTACTCGACGGTCATGAGCCGCAGCGTCTTCGGCCGCCACATCTACGCGATCGGTGGCAACCGCACGGCCGCGAAGCTGTCGGGCATCAACACCCGCCGCGTCGACTTCCTGCTGTTCGTGAACATGGGCGTGCTCGCGGCCCTCGCCGGCATCGTGTTCACCGGTCGACTCAACTCGGCGGGTCCGGGCGCCGGAAACCTGTTCGAACTGGATGCCATCGCCGCCTCCTTCATCGGTGGCGCCGCCGTCCAGGGTGGTGTCGGCCGCGTGGTCGGTGCCATCGCCGGTGGTCTGGTCATGGGTGTGCTCAACAACGGCATGTCGCTCATGGGCATCTCGACCGACGTCCAGCAGTTCATCAAGGGCCTGGTGCTGCTTCTGGCCGTCGCCTTCGACGTGTGGAACAAGAACCGCACCCGCGGTTGATCCACGCCTGACGAACGGGCCCCCTCACCATCGGCGAGGGGGCCCACTCGTCATATCCAGCGCGATGTCGCGCTCATCCGCCCTCGGCGCAGCAGCGCGGTGAGTCCGAAGCGGCGCGCGGCCCCGGGCCAGATGAGCACGATCGCCGACAGCGCGGCCATCACGGGGTACTCCGTGATGAGCTGATCGGACGACCAGTACAGCAGGAGCGTCGCCAGGGACGCCGCCGCAGCCGGGAGGGTGAGCACCCCCGCCACCAGAGCGGCGCCGAGCGCCAACTCCAGCAGGGGGATGACCACGCCGAACAGACCGGCGAGAGGTCCCAGGACGTCGCCGGCGAACAGGGCGAAGTAGCCGGGAACGCGGGAGTTCGGCCCCGCGGCGGCCGCGACGAGGCCGATGTCCGCCGCTCCGAATCCGGCACGGACTTTCGTCGTGCCCTCCCACAGCCACAGCGCGCCGAGCACCACGCGTGCCACCGTGGCGAACACCGCCCCGACGCTCTGCGGCGCGCGGCGGGTCATCGCGTCAGTGCGGCCGCACCGAAGACGGCCTTCGCTTTGTCGCAGTGCACGACGAGGTCGGTGTAGTCGTCGGCCGACACACCGGCGGGCAGTGTGAACGTCTGCGCGGCTTCGGTGGACACGGCCGCGATGCGCACCCCGGCGCTCACGGCCTGCTCGTCGGTGCCGTTGGCGAGATAGAAGTGCAGATCGGGGCCTTCCTCGGTGGCGAAGCCCGCGAGGGTGACGGTGTCGCCGGTGATGGTGACGGTGCCCGACACCGCCTTCCCACCCTCCCCGGCGAAGGTGCCCTGGAGCACCGTGGATGCCATGGCATCGGACGTCACCGCGGCGCTCGACGTCGTCGTGTCGGCGGGCGCCGCGCTCCCCGCGGAGGAGCAGCCGGCGAGGGCGAGGCCGAGGGCGAGGACGGGGACGGCGAGGAGGGTGGGGGTGCGGCGCATGAGGAGTGTCCTTCGATCGAGCGGGCGGGGATCGCCCGGGGTGCCACGACGCAATCACGTCGTCCGTCGCCGCAGAGCGGTTCTTTCGCTTCCGTAAGGAATGCCGCGCACGGTCCGGACGGGGGAATGCGGCGCGTACGGTGATCCCATGTCCGGTAGGCCCCGCGTCGTCCTCGTCGAAGACGACACCACCGTCGCCGCGGTCGTCGCGCAATACCTGCGGGCCGACGACTACGACGTCGTCGTCCACACCGACGGCGCCGCGGCGGCCGAGGCCCTGCGCACGGGGCTCCCCGACGTCCTCGTCGTGGACCGCATGCTTCCCGGGGTCTCCGGCGACGAGCTGTGCGCGCTCGTCCGGGCGCGGTCGGACATCCCCGTCCTCATGCTCACCGCGCGGGGGTCGGTCGAGGAGCGCATCGAGGGGCTGGAGACCGGCGCCGACGACTACCTCACCAAGCCGTTCGCGATGCGCGAGCTGCAGTTGCGGGTGCGGGCGCTGCTGCGACGGCGGCTTCCGTCGGACTCCAGCGCCGTCTTCACGACGGGTCCGTTCCGGGTCGACCCGGTCCGACGGCGCGTGTGGAGCGACGGCCGCGAAGTCGTGCTCACCGCACGCGAGTACGACCTGCTGGTCCACTTCGCCCGCAGGGCCGGGGAGGCGGTCACCCGCGACGACCTCCTGCGCGAGGTGTGGGGCTGGACCTTCGGGGACGCGGCGACGGTGACGGTCCACGTGCGACGCCTCCGGGAGAAGATCGAGCCCGATCCCCGCTTCCCCCGATACCTGCGAACCGTGTGGGGCGCGGGGTACCGCTTCGTTCCCGAGGGAGATGTCCGTGCTGTCGACTGACGACCTGGTGCTCATCGTGACGACGACCCTCGTGTGCACGCTCATCGTGATCGGCGGTGGTGTCGTGCTGCTGCGCGTGACGCGCGGGGCACCGATCCTCGTGAAGCTCACCATCGTGCTCGTCGCCGCGGTCGCCGCGGTCGTCGTCTCCACCGTCGCCGCCGCCGGAGAGATGTTCCTCGGCTCGCACGAACTGATCGTGGTGATCTGGATCGTCGGGGTCTCGGCCGTGGTGAGCACGGCCTCGGCCTGGTTCGTGCTGCATCGCACGGTGCGACAGGCGACGGCCGGACTGGTGTCGTCGGCACGGCAGATCGCAGTGGGGGGTGTCGTGGCACCGCTCGCCTCGGGCTGGCAGGAGTTCGACCGGGTCGCGATCGAACTCGCCGACACCGCCGAGAAGCTGTCCGCGGCGCGGGCGGAGGTGGAGCGGCTGGAGTCGGCGCGGCGACAGTTCTTCGCGTGGATCTCGCACGATCTGCGAACGCCGTTGTCCGGCATCCGGGCGCTGGCCGAGGCGCTCGAGGACGGGATGGCGCCGAATCCGGGCGAGTACGTCACGCTCATCCGGACCAAGGTCGACACGGTCGACCGCATGGTGGACGACCTGTTCGAACTGTCCAAGATCGACGGGGGGACTCTCGCCCTTCATCCGCAGACGGTGTCGCTGTTGGACCTCGTGTCCGACGCGGTCATCGACGTCAGCGCGGACGCGGCCGCACGCGGGGTGCGCATCACCCATGACGGCATCGAGGGATGCCAGCTCCGGGCCGATCCGCGAGAACTCACCCGTGCGATCTCGAACGTGCTCAGCAACGGCGTCCGTCACGCACCGGAGGGGAGCGTCGTGACGGTGTCGGCGACCGTGGCCGGCGACGGCCACCTCGTTCTGAGCGTGCGGGATGCCGGCGAGGGGGTGGCGGAGGAAGACCTGGGCCGTCTCTTCGAGACCGGCTGGCGCGCGGATGCCGCACGTTCGAGCGACCCCGCCCGCGGCGCGACGCCCGGCGCGGGGCTGGGGCTCGCGATCGTGCGCGGAATCGCCGAGGCGCACGGCGGGTCCGTCCGAGCGGCTCGGGAACGCGACGGGTTCCGACTCGATCTCGTGCTTCCGGCGACCGCCGTGGACCGGGCGACGGCCGGCTGATCCGCCCGCTTCCCGCCCGTCGTTCCTGGGGCAGGATGGAACGGGTGACCTCCCGCCGTCCCTTCCGCCGCGCTCTCCTGGTGTTCGCCGTGGCGGTGCTGGCGCTGGTCGGCTGCACCTCGAGCACGCGGACCGAGACGGGGACGAGCGACGGCGAGGGCGTGGTGGGCGTCGCGCTGCCCACGGCCGACGACCTCGCCGTCGAGCGACTGGGCGAGGCGCTTCGCGACGAGCTGCGGGCGCGGGGGTACCGCGTCGATCTGCAGTACGCCGCCGCTGACGAACGCACCCAGATCTCCCAGGTGCAGAACATGGTGACGAAGGGGGAGGAGGCGGTCGTCCTCGTGCCGCTGTCAGCCGACGCTCTCGACGGGGCGCGCGCGGCCGCGGACGGCGGCGATGCCCCGTTGGTCACGGTGGGTCGCGCGCTCGACGAGGGTGGCGCCGTCGAGGCGTTCGATCCCGCGGCGACCGGGCGCGCGCAGGCGACGGCGCTCCTGGAGGCGCTCGCGCGCGACGACGCGGCGACGCGCGACGACCCCCGACCGTCGCGATCGTCGCCGGCGTCGTCGACGATCCCGAGGCGGCCGCGGCCCACGCCGCCGCGACGGAGGTCCTCGCCGCAGGGCCCGTGCGGATCGTCGCGGGCGCCGACCTCGAGTCCGCCGCGGTGGCCGACCTCCCCGGTGACGTCGAGCTGGCGGGCGAGGAACGGGTCCGCGCCCTGTACGGAACCCCCGGCGGTGAGACGCCCGACGCGATCCTCGCGCTCGGCGACGCCGTCGGCCGGGGCGTCGTGACCGCCCTCACCACACCCGATCCCGACGCCACCGCGTCGCCGAGCCCCACGGCATCCGCTGATCCGGAGGCGGTGCCGCCCCCGCCGCCCGTGGTGGTCGCCTCCGGTGGCGATGCGCTCACCGTCCGGGCGCTGCGGGACGGGGTCGTCGCGGCGACGGTCTTCGTCGACACCCGCGCGTCGGCCGGCCCGATCGCCGACGCCGTCGTCGCCGCGCTCGACGGAGAAGAACCGACGCCGAGTGCCGGCCCGCCCCCGACCACCGTCGAACGGGATGCCGTGGAGTCGGTGTTCCTCGAGAGCGGCTGGCTGCGCGCCGACGACCTTTCGGGATAACCCGAACGAGGAGGCGGGCTGCCCCTGCTGACCCCGGAGCAGCGGCGTCCTACCGTGGAACCCATGACCACGGCATCCGTCCTCCCTCCCTCGCCGCCGACGTTGCCCGCACCCCCGGGTGCGCTGCCGCGGAGGTCGGTGCGCATCTCGTCGCCCGGCCAGGTCGCCGGCGCGATCGCGCAGCTCGCCGCGCTCGGCGCCATCGGCCCCGTCGTCTTCGGCGGACTCTTCGGCCTCCTGGGCGCGGGCGTCGGACTCCTGTTCGCCCTCCTCATCGGCGTGGTCCTGCTCGCGGGTCTCGTGTACGCGCTGTTCGGCGTGGCATGGTTCGAACAGGCCCGCCTCGACGGGCTCTACGGCTTCGACCTGCCGGCTCTCCGCCCGAGGCGCAGCCCCAAGACCGGGTTCGTCGGCGTGCTGCACACGATCTGGCTGCAGGCGATCGACCTGCGCCAGTGGCGGGCGATTGCCTCCTTCACGGTGTCGACCCTGCTCGGACTCGTCGCGCTCTTCCTCGTCGGGTCGGCCGCGTGGGGGCTCGCGCTCGTGTTCAGTCCGATCTTCGGGTGGGCGCACACGGCGCTCTTCGGTCTGTTGCCCCTCGAGGGTGCGGGTGCCCCGCTCATCGGCGCCCTCACCGTGCTCGTCGCCACGGGCGCGGTGATCGGGCTGGGCCTGCTGCACGGTGTGCTCGCGCGGGCGATCCTCGTGCCGTCCCGCGAGGCGCTGCTGGAGGAGCAGGCGCGCACCTCCGACACCCGCCGTGCGGGCGCGGTCCGCGCAGCCGAGGTCGAGCGCACGCGGATCGAGCGCGACCTCCACGACGGCGTCCAGCCGCGGCTCGTCTCGATCGGGATGACGTTGGGGCTCGCCCAGACCAAGATCGACGACGACCCCGAGGCCGCCAAAGCGCTCGTCGCCGAGGCGCACGCCTCGACCAAGTCGGCGATCACCGAACTCCGGCAGTTGGCACGTGGCATCCACGCGTCCGTCCTGGAGGATCGAGGACTGGATGCCGCCCTCTCGGCGCTCGCGTCCCGATCGCACATCCCCGTGACCTTGGACGTGCGCCTGCCGCGTCGGTGCAGTCGCCCCGCGGAGGCCGCCGTGTACTTCTCGATCGCGGAGGCGCTCACCAACGCCGCGAAGCACTCCCGGGCCGGGAACTGCCGGGTCGATGTGCGGGTGCGCGACGACGGTTCGCTGTGGGCCCGCGTCGAGGACGACGGCCTCGGCGGGGCGCGCGTCGTGCCCGGCGGCGGACTCGACGGCATCGTCAACCGCGTCACCGCGGCCGGGGGAACGGCCCGCATCGACAGCCCGCAGGGCGGTCCGACGTCGGTGGAGGTGACGGTTCCGTGCGCATCCTGATCTGCGAGGACTCCGTCCTCCTGCGCGAGGGGCTCGTGCGCCTCCTCGCCGACGACGGCCACGAGGTCGTCGCCGCCCTCCCCGACGCGTCGGGTCTCGAGGCCGCCGTCACCGACACGACGCCCGACCTGTGCGTGCTGGACGTCCGGCTCCCGCCGACCTGGACCGACGAAGGCATCCGCGCCGCCATCGGTCTGCGGTCGCGGCATCCCGGGCTCGCCGTCCTCGTCCTGTCCCAGTACGTCGAGGAGCAGTACGCCAGCGACCTGATCGCCGACGGCCAGGGGTCGCTCGGCTACCTCCTGAAGGATCGGGTCGCCGACGTCCGCGACTTCCTCGACGCCGTCGCCCGCATCGCGGGCGGGGCCACGGTCCTCGACCCCGAGGTCGTCGGCCAGCTGCTGGCCCGTCGTCGACGCGACGACCGGCTCCAGGCGCTCACCGAACGCGAGCGCGCCGTGCTCGCCCTGATCGCCGAGGGGCGGTCGAACCAGGCGATCGCCCAGGCGCTGTTCGTGTCGCCCGCGAGCGTCGAGAAGCACATCACCGCGATCTTCACCAAGCTCGGCCTCGAGCAGGACGAGACGGGCAACCGTCGCGTCATCGCCGCCCTGGTCCACCTGGGCCACGACACCACCGGAGCATCCTCATGACCCTCCAGACCCCGCTCGAGCCGGCCCCGGCCCCGGTGCCCACCCCGCCGCGACGCTCCCCGCGCTCCCTGGCGGTCGCGATCGGCACGATCGTCATCGGCGGGTTCGTCATCGTCGGCACCCTGCTCAGCACCGGCTTCACGGCCGCCCGAGAGCTGCGCAGCAGCGACGCGACCGCCCCGTTGCAGCAGACCGCCGTCGACGGCGTGCGCGACCTCGACATCGAGGTCAGCGGCGGCGCGCTGACCGTCGTGTTCGCCGACGTCTCGGAGGCTCAGCTGGATGGGAGCGGCATCGGCGGGTGGACCCTTGAGCAGGACGGCGACACCCTCAAGGTCGCGACGCCGCGTCGGTCCTTCGCCGACTGGGGCAACGGGGCACAGGCCACCCTGACCCTCCCGCAGGACCTCGAGCGCACGAACCTCGATCTCCGGGTCGAGGTCGCCGGGGGCAGCCTCGATCTCGCCGGGGACTACGGCGACGTCGACGTGCAGGTGGCCGGCGGCGGGGCGACGGTGACCGGGAGCGCGAGCGCACTGAGCATCTCGGTGTCGGGCGGATCGGCGACGGCCGACGTCGAAGGCGTGGATGCCGCGACCTTCGAGGTCACCGACGGCGACCTGGTCGCCGACCTCACCGGTGCGGCGCCGGCGCGGACGAGCATCGAGGTGACGGCGGGCTCCGCCGACATCGGGCTGCCCGACGACACCTACCGGCTCACGAGCGACGGCCCGGGCTCGGTCGACAGCGCCCTGCGCACCTCGCCCACCGCGACGCCCCGCATCGACGTGCAGGCGACCCTGGGTTCGGTGACGCTCCGCACGTCCTGAGCCGTCATCGTGCGCGTGAGTCGCCAGGATTTGTCGCCCGCGGCCAGCGGGAAGCGACAAATCCTGGCGACTCAGGCGTACCGCGGCGGGGCGGGCGCGAGACGGCGATGGCGGCGAGGACCGCGAGGATGCCGACGAGTTGGCCGATGCCGAGAGACTCGCCGCCGACGAGCACGCCGAGCACCACGCCGGTCACCGGGTTGAGCAGGCCGATCAGGCCGACGGTCCCCGCGGGCAGCAGGCGCAGACCTGTGAACCAGCACACAAAGGCGAGCGCCGTGGCCACCACCGCGATCCCGGTGTAGGCGGCGACGCCCGTGGCATCCACTCTCGGCGGCGCGCCCTCGACCACCGCGGCGACCACGACCAGCGCGATCCCACCCGCGGTGAGCTGCCACGATGTCGTCGCGAGGAGCGGGGTGTCGTCACGCCACCGTGTCGTGAGGATCGCGCCGAGCGACGACGACAGCAGGGCGATCGCGGATGCCACCACCCCGGCGGGGGAGACACCCTCGGCGCCGAGCCCGACGATGAGCACCACTCCGGCGATGCCCAGGACGGATCCGAGCGCCCACCGGGTCGTCGGACGCTGCCGCAGGAGCGGCCACGCGAGCCCGGCCAGCGCCAGCGGCGCGAGCGCCATGATGGACGCCGCGACCGAGGAGGGCAGGAGCTGCGCGGCGACGTAGACGAGCACGAAGAAGCCGCCGAAGTTGAGCGCGCCCAGCACCGGTGCCTTCCACCACCAGGCGCCGCGTGGCATCCGTCGGGCGAGGAGCCAGAGCAGGAGTCCCGCCGGCAGAGCGCGCAGCGCGGCGCCCCACAGCGGTGCGTCGGCGGGGAGGAGGTGTCGCGTGACGACGTACGTCGCGCCCCACGCCATCGGGGCGACCGCGGTGATCGCGACGGCACGCCAGGTAGTTTCCATGGAAGACACAATAGCTTCCGAGGAAGGTAAAGTGGGGACGGTGGACGACATCGACCGCGTGGACCGGATCGTCGAGCAGTGGCGCGACGAGCGGCCCGACCTCGACGTCTCGCCCCTCCAGGTGATCGGCCGCCTCCACCGGGTCGCCGACCGGCTCCGCGAGGAACTCCTGCGCGTCTACCGCGAGCACGGGCTCGGCGAGGGCGAGTTCGACATCCTCGCCGCCCTGCGGCGCCGCGGCGAGCCCTACGCGTGCGCGGCGGGCGAGCTCGCGCGCACGACGATGGTGACCACCGGTGCTGTGACCAAACGCGTCGACCGTCTCGTGGCATCCGGTCTCGTCGTCCGTCAGGGGAGCGAGGACGACGGACGCGGACGCATCGTCGCCCTCACGCCCGCCGGGGTGCGCGTCATCGACGAGGCGTTCGCCGCCCACGTCCGCAACGAGCAGCGCCTGCTCGAGGGTCTGCCCCCCGCCCAGCGCGCCGACCTGGAGGCGCTGCTGCGCACCTGGGGAGGCTTCTTGGGGGTCTAGCCCCCCCGCGTGAGTCGCCAGAATTTGTCGCTTCCGGTCGCGTCCGGGCGACAAATCCTGGCGACTCACGCGCCCTTCAGCGCCTTCGCGAGACGCTGGGGGGAGACCGGCTCGGCGGTGCCGAGGCGCTGGGCGAAGAGGCTCACGCGGAACTCCTCCAGCAGCCACCGGGTCTGCACGAGGTTCCCGGGTGCCTCCGCGGGAAGCGGCATCGTGCCTCCGGCCTCGACGAAACCGGCGGCGCCGCGCTCGTACTCGGTCATGCGCTGGCGATCGCGGCCGGGGTTGTCGGACAGCGTCTTCACCCGCTCGAGCGCGCCCGCCAGATACCGCGGCAGGTGCGCGAGGCGCGCGAGCCCCGTCCGGGAGACGAACCCCGGGAAGATCAGGCCCTTCAGCTGTCCGCGTACGTCGTTGAGGGCGCCGAGGAGCGTGATCGACGCGGCATCCTTCATCGCCCGCTCGACATCGCGCTGCGCCAGCAGGATCTTCGCGACGAGCGACACCGCGCGGAAGGTCTGCTCGACCGAGGCGGCCGAGAACGCATCGCGCACGCGCTCGAACTCCGCCTTCGTGCGCACGACACCGGTCGGGCTCTCCCGCCCGAGGACGTCGTCGGCCAGGGCCACGCGCGCATCCTCGATCAGCGCCTTCGCGTTCTGATACGGGGATGCCGCGAGCGCGAGCTTCTCGTTCGCGGTGAGGTGGTCGAGCACGTACGACGCGGGGGAGGGGACGGCGAGGAGAAGGAGTCGCCGGATGCCGGCGCGGGTGTGCCGCGCGGCATCCTCGGGCGTCGCCTCCACGCGCAGTGCGACGCTGTCGCCCTCGTCGACGAGGGCGGGGTAGCCGCGGACGACACCGCCGGCCACCGGCGTGTCGACGACCTCGGTGAGCTCGTCGAAATCCCAGGTCGTGAGCTTCGCACGCGACGCGAACGCGGGGGAGGCCTCGGCGACTCGCGCGGCCGTTCGGGCTGCGGGGCGCGCGATCGTCGACTCCACGCTCGAGCGCGCCCGGTCGGCGAGGCGGCGCTGCAGTGCTCCGAGGTCGCGGTCCGCGCCCACGGCCCGTCCGCGGGTGTCGACCGCGCGGAACGACGGCATGAGGTGACCGGGGACGCGGTCGAGCTCGAAGTCCGCGGCGCTCACGCGCTGGTTCGCCACGCGCTGGACGAGCGCGGCGAGCGCGTCGACGAGCGTGGACTTCGGCAGGCCGTTCGTGTGTTCCGGACCCTTCTCCGCCAGCTCGGCGCTGAACTTCTCGGCCCAGTCGGCCGCGGGAACGACGTTGCGGCGGATCGTCTTCGGCAACGCGCGCAGCAGGGCCGTGACGAGCTCGTCGCGCATACCCGGCACCTGCCAGTCGAAGCCGTCCGGCCGCAGCTGCGCGAGCAGGGGGAGCGGAACGACCACGGTCACGCCGTCATCGGGGGCGCCCGGTTCGAAGCGGTAGGCGAGGTTCAGCGTCTGATCGCCCTGGCGCCAGCGCGCGGGGAAGGCCCGGTCGTCGCCCTGCGCGCGGTCGCCGGTGAGGTCGGACTCGCGCAGATCGAGGAGATGCGGCGTGCGGTTCGAGGCATCCTTCCACCACGTCTCGAACGAGCGGACGTCGGTGACATCGGCGGGGATCCGCGCGTTGTAGAACGCGAACACCGCTTCGTCGCCGACCAGGATGTCGCGCCGGCGCTCGCGCTCCTCGATCTTCTCGAGCAGGCGGCGCTGCTCCTGGTTGCGCCGGAGGAACGCGGTGAGGCGCTTGTCGAGCACCGACGGGTCCCACTCGCCCTCGACCAGCGCGTGGCGCACGAACATCTCGCGCGCGAGCGGGCGATCGAACCGCGCGAGCTGCATGCGGCGGCGTCCGACCAGCTCGACGCCGAACAGCGTGACCTTCTCGTACGCGGCGGCGGAGCCGGCATCCTTCGACCAGTGCGGCTCGCTCAGTGACCGCTTGACGAGGTCGGGGGCGAGGTCCTCCGCCCACGCCGGGTCGACCGCCGCGACGGTCCGGGCGAACAAGCGTGACGTCTCGACGAGCTCGGCCGCCATGACCGCGGAGGGACGCCGCTTCTTCAGCCCGGAGCCCGGGAAGATGGCGAACCGCGCGCCGCGCGCGCCGATGTACTCGCCCTTCGTCGGACGCGCGTCGCCGGGCGCCTTGCGGTCCTTGGCCTGAGCGATCGTTCGGGGATCGAGGATGCCGATGTGCGACAGGAGCCCCGACAGGATCGCGCGGTGGATGGCATCCCCCTGCGTGTGCCCTTCGGGCGCGGTGTCCTGCGACCCTCGTCCCACGTGCGACGGAGCATGTCCCGATCGTTGCGGTTTCGAGCGACCCGAACCAGCGACTTCTGGGACACGGTTCCGCGCTCCGCGGCCCTCACGACCGGCGCCGAGCAGCGACGAGAGCTGCCGATGGACGTCGACCCACTCGCGCACGCGCACGTAGTTGAGGTGCTCGCTGCGGCACAGGCGCCGGAACGCGCTCGAACCAAGCTCGGCCTGCTTCTCCTGCAGGTATTCCCACAGGTTCAGCAGCGACAGGAAGTCGCTGGTCGGGTCGGTGAAGCGCGCGTGGAAGCGGTCGGCTTCCTCGCGGCGGTCCTCGGGGCGTTCGCGGACGTCCTGGATCGACATGCCGGCCACGATCGCCATGACCTCGGGCAGCACGTCCGCGTCACGGGCCTCGAGCAGCATGCGCGCGAAGCGCGGGTCGATCGGCAGCCGGGCGATCTCGCGGCCGATGGCGGTGAGCCGCGGGCCGCGCTCGTCGCCGCGTCCGCGCCGCTGCCGGGACGGGTCGCCGTCGTCGCGGACGTCGCGGTCGACATCGGCGGCGCGGGACCCGGGCGCCGGGAGCTTCACGGCGCCGAGCTCGACGAGCAGGTCGAACGCGGCCTTCACGCCTCGGGAATCGGGCGGGGTCAGGAACGGGAACGCCTGGATGTCGCCGAACCCGAGCGACAGCATCTGCAGGATGACGGATGCCAGCGAGGTCCGCAGGATCTCGGGCTCGGTGTACTCCGGGCGGCGGGTGAAGTCGTCCTCGGAGTACAGCCGGATCGCGATGCCCGGCGACGTGCGGCCGGCGCGACCCGAGCGCTGCTGCGCCGACGCCTGCGACACGGCCTCGATCGGCAGCCGCTGGATCTTCGAGCGGTTGCTGTACCGCGAGATGCGGGCGGTGCCGGTGTCGACCACGTACCGGATGCCGGGGACGGTGAGGCTCGTCTCGGCGACGTTCGTGGCGAGGATGACACGGCGGCGGACGCCCGCCACCGTGGAGCGCTCGAACACGCGGTGCTGCTCGGCGGCGGAGAGACGCCCGTACAGGGGCAGGACCTCGGTCGGGGAGGCATCCTTCTGATACGCACCGCGGATGGCATCAGCCGCGTCGCGGATCTCGGCCTCGCCGGGGAAGAAGACGAGCACGTCGCCCGCGGGCTCGCGGTCGAGCTCGCGGAGCGCCGCGACGACGGCGCCGACCTCGTCGGCGTCGTCGCTGTCACGCTTGCCCTGTGCCGGGCTCCGGAGTTTCTTCGGTTGCGGCGTGGGTGTGGCGGCATCCGGATCCGAATCGCCGTTCTCTTCCGGAGCCCGGTCCGCCCCGTCGAGCGGCCGATACCGGATCTCGACCGGGTACGTGCGGCCGGACACCTCGATGACCGGCGCGGGCATCGGCTCGCCGCCGGGTTCGGCGGGCGCGGCGGCGAAGTGGCGCGCGAAGCTCTCGGGGTCGATCGTCGCCGACGTGACGATCACCTTGAGGTCGGGGCGTTGGGGAAGGATCCGCCGCAGGTACCCCAGCAGGAAGTCGATGTTGAGCGAACGCTCGTGCGCCTCGTCGACGATGATCGTGTCGTAGCGGCGGAGGAGCCGGTCGCGGTGGATCTCGTTCAGCAGGATGCCATCGGTGACCAGTGCCACGCGGGTGTCGGCCGACACCTTGTCGGTGAACCGCACCTTGTAGCCGACGGTGGAACCGAGGGGGACCTGGAGCTCCTCGGCGATGCGCTCGGCGATGGTGCGCGCGGCGATGCGGCGAGGCTGCGTGTGCGCGATGGACGTGCGACCGAGCTCGAGGCAGATCTTCGGCAGCTGCGTCGTCTTGCCCGATCCGGTCGCGCCGGCGACGATCACGACCTGGTGGTCGCGGATGGCGCGCGCGATCTCGTCCCGCGCGGCGCTGACGGGCAGCTCGGGCGGGTAGACGATGACGGGTTCGACGGACACAGCCTTCCAGCCTATCGCGGTCGCCGCCTCCGCGCCCTCCCCGCGTCCCGTCTCGCTCCACGTTGAGCCGGGCGACATGTGCGCCTTCGCACCCGCGCGGCGTACATGTGGCCGAAGTCATCGGTGGAGCGCCGTGCAGGCGGAGCGTCGCGAGGGCGAGGGAGGCGGCGCGGGCCGCCGTCACGGCATCGCGGCCTTGGCCGCAAGCACCCGTCGGGCCGCGGCATCCACCTTCGCGGCGAATGCCGGATCGCTCTGCGCACGCGCCAGCACCGCCTGCCGCATCTCGGGGTACACCGAGGGGTCGGCCGAGACGAGCAGCAGGTCGATGCCCGCGTCCACGGCGAGCGTCGCGCGGTCGGCGGGCGACCACGCCTGCACCTGACGGGCGGCGGAGAGGTCGTCGGTGGTGACGACGCCGTCGAACCCGACCGTGTTGCGCAGCACCCCGACCACCGTCGGCGAGAACGCCGCGGGCGCGTTCGGGTCGATCTTGGCGTAGACGGCGGTCGACAGCATGACCACCGCCGGACCCTGCGGCAGCACCGTGGAGTACACGCCGACATCGGGGCCGTCGGCCGTGACGAAGTCGTCGGTGACTCCCGCGGTCGTGTCGGTGTTCTCGCCCACGTGTCCGAGCCCCGGGAAGTGCTTGAAGGTCGGCAGGATGCCGCCGTCGCGCATCCCCGCGGCGAACGCCCCGGCCTGGGAGGCCACCCGTGCGTCGTCGTAGCCGTATTCGCGGTCGAGCTGGCCGATCGGCGGATTGCCGCGCGCCGTATCGGGGCTGGTGACGATGTCGGCGACGGGCGCGAGGTTCATGTTGACCCCTGCCTGCGCGAGTTGCGCGCCCCAGGTCGCGGCGCTGGCGCGCAGGTCGTCCTGCCGCCCCTGCTCGAGGGCCGAGGGGATGCCGTCGAACCCGGGGCCCGAGAGCACCTGCACGTCACCGCCCTCCTGGTCGGTCGACACCCACAGCTCGGGGGCGCCGGCCGCGACGAGTGAGGTGAACCCGCCCACGAGCTCGGCCGTGGCCTGCACCCCGGCGTCGGATCGTCCGTGCAGGAAGATCCCGCCCACATGGTCGTCGCGCACCGCGGCGACGGTCGTCGCATCGGCGCCGCTCACCGACGTGCCGACCATGAACATCTGCCCGACCTTGTCCTCGAGGCTGAGGCCGGCGAGCGGATCCGGCGTCGGTGTCGGAGTGGGCGTCGGGGTGGGCGTCTGCGTCGCAGGGGTCGCCGTCGGCGTCGGAGCAGGTTCCGGCACGCAGCCGGTCAGCAGCACGGCGGAGAGCAGGACCAGGATCGTCGACCGCGCGATGTTCCTCACCCCTCGATGGTGTCGCATCGAGCGGCCGGTCGGGAGGATCCGTCGCGGGCTTGACTCTGCCGCAACGTCAACCGACACAGTGGATGCCATGAACGAATGGCCCATCGCCGAGGTCGGCCGTGCGGCCGGGGTGACCAGTCGCACGCTCCGCCACTACGAGAGCGTCGGGCTGCTCCGCCCGTCGCGCGTCGCCGCGAACGGCTACCGGTTCTACGGCGAGACCGAGATCGCGCGCCTGTACCGCATCCTCGCGTTGCGCTCTCTCGATCTGCCGTTGCCCGACATCGCCCGGGCTCTGGCGGACGAGCGATCGCTCACGGAAACCATGCGCGCGCATGTCGCCGCGCTCGAAGAGACGCGCTCCGCGATGGAGCGTCGCATCGCCGCGGTGAGGAACGCCCTCGCCGCCCTGGAGGAAGGAAAGACCATGGACATCGACGACGTGCTCGCGGGTGTCGACGACGCGCGCTGGGAGGGCGAGGTGCGCGAACGCTGGGGAGACGACGCGTGGGAGCGCAGCGCCGCACGCCGCGCAGCCATGACCCCCGGCGAGCGCCGGGCCGACGACGTGCGCGGCCACGACGTGATCGCGGCGCTGAGAGCGGCCGCGGAGCGCGGGCTGAGCCCGGATGCCACGGAGTTCCAGCACCTCATCGGCATCCATCACGCGTGGATCGCCGAGCAGTGGGGCCGCGTGCCCTCTCCCGAGGCCTACCGCGGGCTCGGTGACCTGTATGTGGACGATCCTCGATTCGCCGTGAACTTCGGCGGGGTCGCGCACGCCCGGGTCGTGCGCGACGCGATGGCGGTCCACGCCGCCGCGTACCTGGACTGAACCGCGCTCAGCCGTTGCCGGCGGAGCACGTCGCCTGGGTGGCCTTGGAACCGTTGACGTTGCTGGGCAGCTCGACGACCTCGGGTGCGGCGCTGGCCCCCGAGGCATCCGGGGTCGGGGTCGTCTCGACGGGAGCCGCGGACGGCGTCGGCGCGGACGGGTCGGCGATCACGCCGCCGTTCGCGCCGGCCTCGCCCGTGAGCGCGAGCGGGGCGTTGCGTTCGAGCGCGTCCCACAGGATGGCGGCGGATGCCTCGTCGGGCACGACGCGGTTCGCGTCGTCGGGGTCGTCGACCACGGGGTACTGGACGAACGTGATGTCGTCGAACGGGACGTCTTTCAGCGTGTAGGCCAGCTGCGCGATCCGGATCGGGTCGGCGAGGCTCTCGCTGGGCGTGATGTTGTTCACGGCCGTGTTGGCGAGGCCGATGAGCGTGCCGGGGTTGGACAGCACCTCGTCGCTGCGGAGCTTGTTGACCAGGCGCGAGAGGTACTGCTGCTGGTTCCCGATGCGGGCGAGGTCGCTGCCGTCGCCGATCCCCTTGCGGGTGCGCAGGAACGCGAGGGCGTCGTAGCCGGTGACCACGCGGGCTCCGGGCTCCCAGTTGATGCCGGCATCCGGGTCGTTGATGCCTTCGCCGCCGATGCAGACCTCGACGCCCCCGATCGCGTCGGTGATGTTCACGACATTGCCGAAGCTGACCTTCGCGGCGAACGGGATGCTCTGGCCGCTCAGCTCCGAGACGGTGTCGGCGACGCAGGTGAGTCCGCCGTCCTCGTACGCGCTGTTGATGGGGGCCTTGTACGCACCGCCGAAGGTGGTGCCGTCGGCGCCGACGCACTCGGGGATGGGGATCTGCAGGTCGCGCGGGAACGACACCACCGTGACGCGCCGCGGGTTGACCGAGACGTGGACGAGCATGTTCACGTCGTTGCGTGCACCGTCGTTCTCGGGGTCGGTGCAGCGTGCGCCGAAGGCCGCCTTCACCTGGTCGTCGCACTCGTCGGTGCCGACGACGAGGACCGAGAACGCCTCGTCGTACGCGCTCAGCGCGGGGGGCTGCGCCGGGGCGTCCTTGAGTGGAACGGCCGCCTCTGCCAGACGCTGCGTCAGCGACCAGGCGTAGAAACCGCCGACGGCGACAGCGGCCACGACCGCGACGGTCAGCGCGATCGCGAGGACCTTGGCTCCGCGGCGCCAGCCCGACTCGGGCTTACGGCGCGCGTGTTGCGCGGGAGGCTGCGTCATCCGGGTAGTCAACCACGCCGTTCCGGGAAATCGGTGGGACGCGGGGCGGCCGGGAGTCCGACCGCCCCGCGGGGGATTACTGGCCGCCCTCGGTGAGGGTGACGTCGATCGGCGTGTACTCGCCGTCCACGGTGACGCCCTCGTCCTTCAGGGCTTTCAGCGCCGCCTCGATGTAGTCGTTCGAGTACGCCGAGGCCGCGGGCTCGGTGGTGATGAGGTTGAGCCCGTCCTGGTTCTTCGCCGCCAGGGCGCCCTTGACGGTCTTGTCCCACGCCGCGGAGTCGACGAGACCGAAGTCGCCGCCGGTCCAGATGAGCTTGTTGACCTCGTTCATCTGCCACAGCTGGTGGGTCGGGCCGACGGGGAAGGCGCTGACGCCGGGAGCGGTCGCGGCCGTATAGGTGATGTCGGCGGCTTCGGTGGGGTTGTCGCGCGCGAACACCCAGCCCTTGATGACGGCCTTGAGGAATCGCGTCGCGGCGTCGGCGTACGCGGGGTCGTCGGCGAGGCGCTTCGTGTCGGCCCAGATCGCGTCCTGCAGCATCGCGCCGGCGGTGTCCTCGTACGAGATGACGTTGATGTCGTCCATCGTGTAGAGCTTGCCGGTGGCGGGGTTGACCGTCTCGAGCAGCTGCGCGAGCTCGTTGTAGGTCATCGCCTGGGCGGCATCCACGTCCTTGTCCAGGAGCGCGTTCATCGAGAAGTCCTGCGTGGTGATCTTGACCGTCGAGGCGTCCAGGCCCTTGTCGGCCATCGCGGCGAAGATCTCCCACTCGTTGCCGAAGCCCCACGAGCCGATGCGCTTGCCCTCGAAGTCGTCGACCGAGGTGATGCCGGAGTCCTTCCACGACACCTGCGTGGTGCCGGACTTCTGGAACACCTGGGCGATGTCGGTGAGTTCGACGCCCTGGTTCTCCATGGTGCCGAGGACCTTCGGCACCCACGCGACGGCGAAGTCGACGTCACCGGCGACGAGGGCGTCCTGGGGCACGATGTCGCCGCCGGACGGGACGACGTCGACCTCGTCGAAGCCCTCCTCCTGGAAGTAGCCCTTGTCGAGGGCGACGTAGTAGCCGGCGAACTGCGCCTGCGGCAGCCACTGCAGCTGCAGCTTGACCGAGGTCAGCGGGGTGAAGTCGGCGTCGCCAGAGGCGGCGGGTGCGGAACCGCCGGCGCAGGCGGAGAGGGCGAGGGATGCCACGGCGATCCCCGCGGCCGCGCCGAGGGCGCGACGTGTGCTGTGTGTCATGGGAGTCCTTTCGGGTGCGGGTGGTGCAGGTGTGGTGCGGGTGGGCCTGTTCTGTCGAGGGCGGATGGGAAGGATGCCGGTCAGGCCGGCGGACGCCCCGCCCCGAGGCGCCGTGCGACGACGCGTTCGAGCAGCGAGGTGACGAGGAAGAAGACGAGACCGATCAGGATGCCGCCGCCCACGAACGCCCAGGCGAGGGCGGCGCGCCCCGACTTGGCGTAGGTGGCGATCGCGGTGCCGATGCCGTCGGAGGGGCCGCCGAAGTATTCGGCGACGAGGGCGGAGATCACCGCGAGGGACGCGGCGACGCGGATGCCGGTGAGCAGGTACGGCAGGGCGGTGGGGAGGGTGAGGAAGCGGAACGTCTGGCCGCCGCTCGCGGCCGTCGCCCGGAACAGGTCGCGCTGGACGGGCCGGGTCTGCCGGAGCCCTCGCAGCGTGTTGACGAAGACGGGGACGAATGCGGCGATCGCCGCGACCGCCTGCCGGCCGAACTGGCTGGAGGCGCCGAACATCGTGTTGAGGATCGGGGTGATCGCCACGATCGGCACCACGGCGAGCATGGCGACCAGCGGCGCGGTCATGCCGTCGACGGGGCGCCAGGTCGCGGCGAGGGCCGCCAGTGCCACGGCCACGACGCTGCCGGCGACGAGACCGATCAGGGCGTTGGTGCCGGTGATCGCCGCGGCGTCGACGATCAGGGGGAACCTGCCGACGAACTCGCCGAGGATCGCGGCGGGGTCGGGGAGCATGCGCGGTGCGCTGCCCGAGGCGACGTACGCGAACCACACGCCGAGCCCGAGGAGCCCGACGGCGACGGGCGCGGCGAACCGCATCCAGGACGGGAGGCGGGTGGCGGTCATCGCTCGTTCGCCCGCTGCAGGGGGGTGCCGTGGAGCGCTTCGCGCACCGCGGTCACGCGCGTGAAGTACTCGGGCGATTCGCGCAGCGCCTCGTCGCGGGCCCGCCCGGGGCGGGTGTCGATCACGTCGGTGATGCGTCCGGGGCGCGGGCTCATGACGACCACGCGGTCGGAGAGGAACACCGCCTCGGGGATCGAGTGGGTGACGAAGACCACCGCGGCGCCGGTCTCGGCGGCGATGCGGGCGAGCTCGGTCTGGAGTCGCTCGCGGGTCATCTCGTCGAGCGCGCCGAAGGGCTCGTCCATGAGGAGGAGCTGCGGCGACGCGGCGAGCGACCGGGCGATCGCGACGCGCTGCTGCATGCCGCCGGACAGCTGGTCGGGGTAGCGGCCGACGAACTCCGACAGCCCGACGAGGTCGGCGAGCTCGGCGACGCGCGCGTCGCGGCGGGCACGGCTCCAGCGGTGCAGTTCGAGCGGCAGCGCGATGTTCGCGGCGACCGTGCGCCAGGGGAGGAGCCCGGCCTGCTGGAACGCGATGCCGTAGTCCTGGTCGATGCGCGCCTGACGGGCGGGCTTGCCGAAGATGGCGAGGTCGCCCGCGCTGGGCGTGTCGAGATCGGCGATGAGGCGCAGCAGCGTCGACTTCCCGCACCCCGAGGGGCCGATGAGCGAGACGAACTCTCCGGCGGCGACGTCGAGGTCGACCCCGGTGAGGGCGGTCACCTCGCCTCCGGTCGAGGGGAACACCTTGCCCACGCCCGTGGCGTGGACGGCGGGTGCGGTCATCGGATCTCCTCTCCGCGACGGAAACGGTGCAGGGTCACACCGATGAGCGCGACGCCCGCGGCGGCGACGAGCCCGATGGCGACGGTGCCGAACGTCGGTGCCCAGGGGGCGGCGGGGTCGGACGAGGCCTGCCCTGCGAGCTGGATGAGCATGCGCCCGATGCCGCCGCGCAGCCCGATCGACACCTCGGCGACCACGGCGCCGACGACGGCGGACGCGGCCGCGAGTCGGAGGGCGGGCAGCAGGTGCGGCACGGCGGCGGGGAGCCGCAGGTGGATCAGCGTCGCCCACCAGCCGGCGGCTCCCGCGTGGAACAGGTCGAGGTGCAGCGCATCCGGGGCTTCGAGGCCCCGCAGCATGCCCACGGCTACGGGGAAGAACGCCAGGTACGACGCGATCAGCGCGACCGAGAACCATTGCGGCCAGGGGAAGACCCCCGCCCGGTCGATCTGGTTGCCGAGCGCGTTGACGACGGGGGCGAAGGCGATGAGCGGCACGATCTGGCTCACGACGATCCAGGGCAGGAGCCCCCATTCGACGAGACGCCAGCGCTGCATCGCGATCCCCAGGATGCCGCCGACCACCACGCCGATGAGCCATCCCAGCGCCGCGAGGCCCAGCGTGGTCCCGGCCGCCCCGAGCACCGAGAGGATCAGCGGCGGGGTGTCGCCGCCGCTCGTCGGGGCGAACATGCGCGCGACCATGTCCCACACGTGCGGCATGGCGCGGTCGTGCGTGCGGGGGAGGAGGATTACCCCCGACCCCGCCGACCCGTCGCCCCCGACGGTCACGCCGTCCGCGGGGCCGAGGAGTTTGTACAGCTCCCAGATCGCGATGACGGCCGCGACCCCGGCGACACCCCAGCCGACCGGACCCAGGCGGCTTCCGCGACGACCCCGGGGGCGTGGCATCCCGTCGCCGGCGCCCTCGACGATCGAGGTCACCGACCCCGGAACGACCGCCTGATCCGTCACCGCTTCGCCGTCACCGGGGGAGTGAGGGCGGGGATCACGGTCTCGCCGTAGACCCGCATCGTCTCCTCCTTGTTGTCGTGCTGGAGGTAACCGGCGAACTGCGTCACGCCCAGCGCTCGCAGCTTCTCGAGCTTGGCGATGTGCTCCTCGGCGGTGCCGAGCACGCAGAACCGCTCGACGATGTCGTCGGGGACGAAGTCGACGTGGTCGTTGTTGCTCTTGCCGTGCGAGTTGTAGTCGTAGCCGGTGCGGCCCGCGATGTAGTCGGTGAGCGCCGCCGGGACGTCGGAGCCCTCGCCGTACTTCGCGACGATGTCGGCGACGTGGTTGCCGACCATGCCGCCGAACCAGCGGCACTGCTCGATCATGTGGGCCCGGCTCTCCGGGGTGTCGTCGCCGATGTACATGGGGGCGGCGACGCAGAACGCGATCTCGTCGGGGTCGCGGCCGACGTTCTCGGCGGCCTGACGGACGGTCGTGATCATCCACTCGGCGATGTCGAGGTCGGCGAGCTGCAGGATGAAGCCGTCGCCCACTTCGCCCGTGAGCTTGAGCGCGAGCGGACCGTAGGCGGCGACCCACACGTCGAGCTTCGACCCGCGGCTCCATGGGAACTGCAGCGTCGCGCCGTTGTACTCCACGGCGCGGGAGTTGCCGAGCTCGCGGATGACGTGGATCGACTCGCGCAGCGCTTTGAGCGTGGTGGGACGCCCGTTGGTGACGCGCACCGCGGAATCACCGCGGCCGATGCCGCAGATCGTGCGGTTGCCGTACATCTCGTTGAGGGTCGCGAACGTGGATGCCGTGACCGTCCAGTCGCGGGTCGCCGGGTTCGTGACGAACGGGCCGACGGTGACCCGGCGGGTGGCCCCGAGGATCGCCGAGTGCACGACGTACGGCTCCTGCCACAGCAGGTGCGAGTCGAAGGTCCACACGTGGCTGAAGCCGTGCGCCTCGGCGAGCTGGGAGAGCTGCACCGTGCGGGCGGCGGGAGGGTTGGTCTGCAGGACGACGCCGAAATCCATGGGTTCTCCTCTCAGACCAGGTACTGGCTCAGGCCGCGCTTGACGAAGCGTCCGTCGCCCTTGGCACCCAGGTACGCGCCGTCGTCGACGACGACCTTTCCGCGGGAGAGGACGGTGTCGACGTGTCCGTCGATCTCGTAGCCCTCCCACGCGGAGTGGTCCATGTTCATGTGGTGGGTCTTGCCCACGCCGATGGACGTGTGCCCGGCGGGGTCGTACACGACGATGTCGGCGTCGGCGCCGGGGGCGATGACGCCCTTCTTGCCGTACATGCCGAACATGCGCGCGGGGGTCGTGCTGGTGAGTTCCACCCAGCGCTCGAGCGTGATCTGCCCGGTGACGACACCCTGGTACATCAGGTCCATGCGGTGCTCGACCGAGCCGATGCCATTGGGGATCGCGCGGAAGTCGCCGAGACCGAGCGTCTTCTGGTCCTTCATGCAGAACGGGCAGTGGTCGGTGGAGACCATCTGGATGTCGTTCGTGCGCAGCGCTTGCCACATGTGGTGCTGGTGGCCCTCGTGCTTCGAGCGCAGCGGCGTCGAGCACACCCACTTCGCGCCCTCGAACGCGCCCCACTCCTCGCTCGACGCCCCCAGCTGGTCCTCGAGCGAAAGGTAGAGGTACTGCGGGCACGTCTCGCCGAACACGTTCTGTCCGTTGTCACGGGCCCAGGCGAGCTGCTCCACGGCCTGCTTCGCGCTCACGTGCACGACGTAGAGCGGGGCTCCGGTGAGGTTCGACAGCATGATCGCGCGGTGCGTCGCCTCCTCCTCCATCTGCCACGCGCGGGCGACGCCGTGGAAGTAGGGGTCGGTCTTGCCCTTCGCGACGAGCTGCTCGGCGAGAACGTCGATGACGGGCCCGTTCTCGGCGTGCATCATCGTCAGCAGCCCCGTGTCCGCGGCCACCTGCATCGCGCGGAGGATCTGCGCGTCGTCGGCGTAGAACACGCCCGGGTACGCCATGAACATCTTGAAGCTCGAGATGCCCTCGTCGATGAGGCCGGGCAGGGCCGCGAGGGAGTCGGCATCCACCCCTCCGACGATCTGGTGGAAGCCGTAGTCGATCGCGCAGTTGCCCGCCGCGAGCTCGTGCCAGTGCGCGAGGCCGTCCTGGATGCGCTCGCCGGTGCGCTGCACGGCGAAGTCGACGATGGTCGTCGTGCCGCCCCACGCGGCCGCGCGGGTGCCGGTTTCGAACGTGTCGGAGGCGCTCGTCCCGCCGAAGGGGAGCTGCATGTGCGTGTGCGCGTCGATCCCGCCGGGGATGACGTACTTCCCGGTCGCGTCGATGACGGTGTCGACGGATGCCGCGAGGTCGTGACCCAGCAGAGTGGACCCGGGCGCGAGCACGGCGACGATCGTCTCGCCGTCGATGAGGACGTCGGCGGCGGAGCGTCCGGTCGCCGAGACGACCGTGCCGCCGGTGAGGAGAGTCGTGGTCATCTCACGCCTCCACGATCTCGCCGTACGTGTCGGGCCGGCGGTCGCGGTAGAACTGCCAGTCGTCGCGCATCTGCTGCACGAGATCCATGTCGAGGTCGCGGATCAGGATTTCCTCGTGCTCGGAGGAGCCCACGGCGCCGACGTGGTTGCCCCGCGGGTCGATGACCTGGCTCGTGCCGTAGAAGGTGACGGCATCCTCGCCGTACTCGTTGTCCTCGCGGCCGACGCGGTTGGGCTGCAGGACGAAGTAGCCGTTCGCGACGGCGGCGCAGGGTCCCTCGACCTCCCACAAGCGGTTCGACAGGCCGGGCTTGGTCGCGTTGGGGTTGAAGACCATGTGGGCGCCGTTGAGCCCCAGTTCCCGCCAGCCCTCGGGGAAGTGCCGGTCGTAGCAGATGTACATCCCGACCTTGCCGACGGCGGTGTCGAACACGGGGTATCCGAGGTTGCCGGGGCGGAAGTAGAACTTCTCCCAGAACTTGTCGAGGTGCGGGATGTGGTTCTTGCGGTAGCTGCCGAGGACGGTTCCGTCGGCGTCGACGAGCACTGAGGTGTTGTAGTAGACGCCGGTCTGCGCCTCCTCGTAGATGGGGAGGACGGTCACGATCCCGAGCTCCTTCGCCAGGGCGGCGAAGCGCTGCACGATCGGGCCGTCGACCGGCTCGGCGTAGCGGTAGTACTTCTGGTCCTGCGTGATGCCGAAGTAGGGGCCGTAGAAGAGCTCCTGGAAGCACAGGACCTCGGCGCCCTGCGCCGCGGCATCCCGGGCGAACTGCTCGTGCTTGTCGAGCATCGACTCCTTGTCGCCGGTCCAGGTGGTCTGCGTGATCGCTGCGCGCACCGTCGTCATCGGGATCCCTCGTTCCTCCGGCTCTGCGCCGGTTCTGTTACTGTCGCGCCTGAACATTTCTCGACGATTTCCACGAGTGACGCCCCCGTAAATTGGAGGTCCGGATGCTGGCGCCCGACGCCCTCGTCGAACGCACCGCTGCAGGACTCGCCGCTGAGATCGCGCGTTTGGTCAGTGACGGTACGCTCCCGCCGGGCGAACGGCTACCGACGGTCCGCCAGGTCGCCGCGGCGCTCGAGGTCTCCACCGGCACGGTCGCCACCGCGTGGCGCGCGCTCGCCGATGCCGGGGTCGTCCTGTCGCGGGGTCGCGCCGGCACCTTCGTCCGCGCCGAGAAGCGGGAGTGGTTGAGTCCGCGCGTGCAGGGTATGTCGGCCGACCGGATCCCCGGCGCACCGCGCGGTCTCGGCACCGGACGGGACGTGCGGGCGCTCCGCCTCGATCTGTCGCTGGGCACGCCCGACCCCGCGATGCTTCCCTCCATCGAGCGGGCGCTGGCCCTCGCGCGACCGCGCGCCGACACCGGCCGGTACCACGACCTCCCCGTCCTTCCCGACCTGTACGACGTGCTGCGCGACCAGTGGCCCGTGCGCGGGGTGGAGGCCCTCACAGTGGTGGACGGCGCGCTCGACGGCATCTCCCGCACGCTCGACCAGGTCGTGCGCTTCGGCGATCGTGTCGCGGTGGAGTCGCCGGGGTTCCCGTACTTCTTCGACCTCATCGAGGCCGCGGGTGCCGTTCCCGTCACGCTCGAGACCGACGCGGACGGCGTCGTGCCGGCCTCCCTCGCGCGCGCCCTCGCGCTCGGGCCCTCGGCGGTGCTGCTGCAGCCGCGCGCCCAGAACCCCACGGGGGTGTCGATGTCGGTCGAGCGTGCGCGGCGGCTCGCGAACGTGCTGCTGAGCGTGCCGGGCGGCACCCGGGTCACCGTGATCGAGGACGACCATTCGGCGCTCATCGCCAGCGCGCCGCCGGTGACGCTCGCGCTGTGGCTTCCCGCGCAGGTCGTGCACGTGCGCGGCTTCTCGAAGTCGCACGGCCCCGATCTGCGCATCGCCGCGCTCGGCGGCCCCTCGGCGGTCGTCGACCGGATCGTCCGCCGCCGCATGCTCGGCCCCGGCTGGACCTCGCGCCTGCTGCAGTCGGTGCTGTACGAGCTCCTCACCGACCCGCGGTCCACCGCCCCGGTGCGCACCGCGCGGCTGATCTACCGCGATCGCCTCGACCGCCTCGCCGCGTCGCTCCGCCGGTCTGGGATCGACGTCGGCGACCCCGACGGCATCAACCTCTGGATGCCGGTGCGCGACGAACGCGCCGCCCTCGTGCACGCGGCCGCGGAGGGCATCGGCATCGCCGCCGGATCGCCGTTCGTGATCGATCCGGAGCTCCCGGAACCGGGCGCGGGCCGTGTGCGCGTGACGGCCGGATCGGTCGTCGAGAACGTCCGGCTCGTCGCCGAGGCGCTCGCGCGCGCAGCGTCGGCCGCGCCGCTCGCCTAGAGGCGTCAACCCCGGAGCCGATGTCGGCGGGGACTTCTAGGCTGGATGCCATGACCGTTCCCTCTGTCCAGCTCAATGACGGAAACTCCATCCCCCAGCTCGGCTACGGCGTGTTCCTCGTGCCTGCCGACGACGCCGAGCGCGCCGTATCCGAGGCGCTCGAGGTCGGCTACCGCCACATCGACACCGCCGCGATCTACAAGAACGAAGAAGGCGTCGGCCGCGCCATCGCGTCCAGCGGCATCCCGCGCGACGAGCTCTTCGTGACCACGAAGCTCTGGAACTCGCGCCACGACGGCGACGAGCCGCACGCCGCGATCGACGAGAGCCTCGAGAAGCTCGGCCTCGACAGCGTCGACCTCTACCTCGTGCACTGGCCGACCCCGAAGGCCGACAACTACCTCAACGCGTGGCAGAAGCTCATCGAGATCCGTGAGGCCGGCAAGACGCGCTCGATCGGCGTCTCGAACTTCCTCGTGCCGCACCTCGACCGCATCGTCGCCGAGACGGGCGTGACCCCCGTCGTCAACCAGATCGAGCTGCACCCGGCGCTCAGCCAGCGCGAGATCCGCGCGTGGGGCGCCGAGCACGACATGCACATCGAGTCGTGGGGTCCGCTCGGACAGGGCAAGTACGACCTGTTCGAGATCCCCGCGGTGAAGGACGCCGCCGAGGCCCACGGCAAGTCCCCCGCTCAGGCGGTGCTGCGCTGGCACATCCAGCACGGTCTCATCGTGTTCCCCAAGTCGGTGCGCCGCGAGCGCCTGGAAGAGAACTTCGACCTGTTCGACTTCGAGCTCACCGCCGACGAGATGGCCGCGATCGACCAGATCGACCCGGGCGACGGCTCGGGCCGCGTCGGTTCGCACCCCGACGACGTCGAGTGACGGGTCAGTGAACTGAACCGCCTCGCGAACGCCTCGAGCCCCTACCTGCGGGCCCACGCCGACAACCCCGTCGCGTGGTTCCCGTGGGGGCCCGAGGCGTTCGCCGTCGCGGCCGAGCGCGACGTCCCCGTCCTCGTCTCCATCGGCTACAGCACCTGCCACTGGTGTCACGTCATGGCGCGGGAGTCGTTCCAGGATGCCGAGACCGCGGCCCTCGTGAACGACGGGTTCGTCGCGATCAAGGTCGACCGCGAGGAGCATCCCGACGTCGACGCGGCCTACCTCGATGCCGCCTCCGCGTTCACGCCCCACCTCGGCTGGCCGCTCACGGCGTTCGCGACCCCCGAGGGTCGCGTGTTCTACGCCGGCACCTATTTCCCGCCCCAGCCCCGCGGGCAGCTCCCGTCGTTCCCGCAGGTGCTCGCCGCGGTCCGCGAGGCCTGGACGGAGCGACGGGGAGAGGTGGATGCCACCGGCGCCTCCCTCCGCCAGGCGCTCGCGTCCGCGGCCCCCGCCGCCGCCGACGCGATCCCCGACGCCGACGCGCTCGCGGCCGCCGTCGCCGACGTCGTGTCCCGCGAGGATCGCGAGTTCGGCGGGTTCGCCGCCGGCGCCTCGCTCGAGTCCCCGAAGTTCCCGAACACCCCGGTCCTGCGGCTGTTCCAGCACCCCGCGCTCGCCGCCCTCGTGCCGGAGGCCGCCGGCGTGGCATCCCGCGCTCTGTCGGCGATGACGTCGTCGGAACTGCGCGATCCCGTCGAGGGCGGGTTCTTCCGCTACGCCACCCGCCGCGACTGGACCGTCCCGCACTACGAGCGCATGCTCACCGACAACGCCGGTCTCATCGAGGTCGCCCTCGCCGCGGGCGACGACGCGACCGCCGCCGAGACCGCGGGGTTCCTCGTCGACGTGCTGCAGCTCCCGTCCGGCGGGATCGCCGCCGCGCAGGACTCCGAGTCGATCATCGACGGGCAGCGCTCCGAGGGCGGGTACTACCGCACCGCCGAGCGCGTCGGCCTCGCGCCGCCCGCCCTGGATGCCAAGGTCGTCACCGGCTGGAACGGGCACGCGATCGCGGCGCTCGCCGCGGCCGGGTCTCGCACCGATCCGAGGTTCGTCGAGGCCGCGCGCTGGGCAGCCGACACGGTGCTCGAGAACAACGTCGCCGACGACGGGACGCTCCGCCGCGCCTCTCTCGACGAGATCCGCTCGTCCGCACCCGCGACGCTGGAGGACTACGGCGGCCTCGCCCGCGGCCTCCTGGCCCTCGGACGCGTCACCGGCGAAGTCGCGTACGCCGAGCGCGCACGGGCCCTGGTCGACGCGTGCCTCGGCGACGACGGCATCCGTCCGCCTGGGGGCGGTGACCCGGTGCTGGCGGTGCAGGGCATGCAGCCACAGGGCGTCCCGAGCGACGGCGCGGCACCCTCGGGTCCGTCGGCGTTCGCCGCCGCGGCCCTCGACCTCTGGCGCGTGGGTGCGGGGGAGCGCTACCGCGAGGCGGCCGAGACGCTCGTCCGCGCCGCCGCGCCTGCCGCCCTCGCGGCACCGCTCGCGTACGGCGCGATCCTCGACGTCGCACTGGGCCTGGCGACACCCCCGCGGCAGGTGGTCGTGGTGGGCGAGACGGATGCCGCCCTCGCCGACGCCGCGCGCCGGGTCGCCGCCGACGTCGTCGCGGTCGTCACGCCCGCGCAGGCGCAGGACTTCGCCCGCGCCGGTTTCGAGCTGTTCGAGGGGAAGATCTCCCGCGGGGGTGCCGCGACCGCCTACGACTGCCGGGCGTTCACGTGCGCCCTGCCGACGACGGACCCCGCCGCCCTGACCTGAGTGCCGTCGTGCGGGGTTCGAGACGCCGCTCCCACTACAGTGAGCCCGTGGCCGCCATTCCCACGCCGCGGTGTCCGCACTGCCGCCATTTCCTCTCGCTCGACAAGCTCGTCTGCCCCGAGTGCGGCGGTGAGCTGGGGTATCACCCGCGGTTGCGCCAGTTCGTGGGGCTCCTCAAGGGCAAGGCCGTCGTCGGCGACGAGACCTGGTACGCGTGTTCCAACCGCGGCTGGCAGTGCAACTGGCTGGTGCGCGACGACGCGCCGAGCGGCCGCTGCTTCTCGTGCCGGCTGACACGCACGACCCCCGAGTCCAGCGACACCGTCGCCCTCGAGAAGCTCGCGAAGACCGAGGAGGCCAAGCGCCGCCTCGTGCTGCAGCTGGGCGACCTGGGGCTGCCGATCCGCTCCTGGCACGACGGCCCCGGGGGACTCGGTTTCGACCTGCTCTCGAGCCTGTCGGAGGGACGACGCGTGACGATCGGGCACGCCAACGGGATCATCTCGCTCGATCTCGCTGAGAGCCTCGACGACCGCCGCGAGGCGCTGAGGATCAAGCTCGGCGAGCCCTACCGCACGATGCTCGGCCACCTGCGTCACGAGATCGGCCACTACTACCAGAACGTCCTCATCACCGACGAGCAGACCTGGGCGCAGTGCCGCGCCCTCTTCGGCGACGAGCGGACGAGCTACCGGGATGCCATCTCCCGCCACTACCGCGAGGGCGCACCGGACGGGTGGGCCGAGACTTACATCTCGGAGTACGCCACGATGCACCCGTGGGAGGACTTCGCCGAGACGTTCGCGCACTACCTGCACATCACCGGCACCCTCCAGACCGCGGCGGCCATCGGCATGACCCTCGACGGCGACGCGTACGCCAACCGCGACTCCGACGTCGAGCCGCTGGCGAACTACGCCGACCAGCCCGTGCACCGGCTCGTGGGCGACTGGCGCTGGATGTCGCACGCCTTCAACCGCGTGAACCGGTCGATGGGAATGGGCGACCTCTACCCGTTCGAGATCGTGCCCGGAGTCGTCCGCAAGCTCGCCTTCATCCACGACATCGTCACGCGCTCCCCGCAGCCCCCGCAGGAGCAGGAGATCGTCGCCCTCACCGCCGTCGAGGTCGACGACTGACGCTCAGTCCAGCAGGTGTCGCAGATACCGCCCCGGTGAGTCCAGGAACCCGCGGTGCAGGCGCACGACCTCCAGGTCGTCCCACGTCGTCTCGCGGATTCCCCATTCGCCGAGCTCGAGGATCGTCGCGCCGGGGAGCGCCGCGAGCACGGGGGAGTGCGTCGCGCAGATCACCTGCGTGCCCCGCGAACGCATGCGATCCAGGGAGGCCAGCCACCGCAGGGTGGACGAGAACGACAGCGCCGCTTCGGGCTCGTCGAGGCACGCCAGCCCGGCGACGTACCGCGGATGGTCGAGCGCCTCATCGAGCAGGGCGTTGAACGACTCGCCGTGGCTCATCGGGTGCAGGCTCGGCGGCGCGTCGGGCAGGTCGTCGCGCCACGAGTAGTAGCCGTGCATCGTCTCGGCGCGCAGGAAGAAGCCGAACCGCGGTGCCCGAGGACTCCGTTCCAACCGCAGCCACTCGCCGAGCGGGCTCTCGGTGCGGCGGGTCTGCCCTCCGCCGTTCGACGACCCGCCCTCGGCGGGCAGCCCGTAGGCTTCGGCGAGGCCCTCGATGAGCGTGGACTTGCCCGATCCGTTCTCCCCGACGAGGAAGGTGACGCCCGGGCCGAACTCCCACCCGTCCCGTCCGGCCACGTCCAGGAACTGCGCGACGGCGGGGATGTTCGCCGGCCACGCGGCCCGATCGATGGCGGCGTCGGCGAAGAGCTTCGCCCGCTGCACGGGGCGCGGGTCGTGCAGCCACTCGTCGCCGCGGGCCACGGTCAGATCCAGGTGGGCAGCCAGTTGTGCAGGCGCCAGAACTCGTACGGCACCGGCAGGCCCGTCCAGACCGGGTACCAGAACGCCGACAGCAGCACGCAGACGGCGAGGAACACCACCACCCACGCCTGCCCGCTCGCGCGCGTCATCGACCCCGGCCCGCGCGCGAGGTCACGGAGTGCGAAGGCGAGGGCGAGCACGAGGAACGGCGCCATCGCGACCGTGTAGAACTGGAAGATCGTCCGCTCGGGGTACAGCAGCCAGGGCACGTAGGTCGCGGCCAGCCCCGTGAGCACGAGGGCGTAGCGTCCGTCGCGAACCAGGACGAATCGCACCAGCAGGTAGATCGACGCAGCGATGCCCGCCCACCACAGCAGCGGGTTGTCGATGCTGGAGATGGCCTCGGTGCAGCCGCTGGGGAGCTGGCATCCGTTCACCCCGAAATCGTCCTGGTGCCAGTACATCGAGGTGGGGCGGATCATCAGCGGCCACTGCCACGCGGGACTCGCGTACGAGTGCGGCGTCGACAGGCCCACGTGGAAGGCGTACATCGACTGGTGGTAGGCCCACAAGTTCTGCAGGGGCAGCGGCACCCACGCCCAGAAGCCCGTCGCGGGGCTCGCGTCGAGCGCGTGGCGGCTGTAGCCGCCGTCGGTGAAGAGCCAGCCGGCCCAGCTCGCGAGGTACACGACCACGGCGACGGGGACGATGAGGACGAACGAGACCAGGCCCTGCCGCACCGCGTCCACCGGCCATTGCGCGATGCCCGCCCGACGGCGCGCGAGGGCGTCGGTGATCACGACGTAGATCCCGATCCCGGCGAGGACGTACAGCCCCGACCACTTCACCGCCGTGGCCGCTCCCGCAGCGATGCCGGCGGCGAGGAGCCACGGCCGGTTCCAGAACACCGGACCCCACGTCGACTCGCCCGGTGCGCGCGCGGCCCAGCGGGCGAGCGCCGCTCGGCGGTCCAGAGCGACGAACCACAGCGCCAGCACGATGAAGAACGTCAGGAAGACATCCAGCAGCGCGACACGGCTGAGCACGATTCCGAGGCCGTCGATCGCCATCAGACCGGATGCCACGGAGGCGAAGACGAGCGACCCTGTCAGCGTCTTGGCGAACAGGTACACCAGGAGCACCGTGGCCGTGCCGAACACGACCGCGGCGATCCGCCACGCGGTCGAGGAGTCGGACCCGAACAGCGCCATCCCCGCGCCGATGAAGAAGCGTCCGAGCGGCGGGTGCACGACGTAGCTGCCGACGCCCGTGAAGAAGTTGGTGTCACCCGCGACGAAGCGCTCGTCGGCGCCCCCGGGCCACTCCGACGGGAAGCCGAGAATCCACTGGCTCCACGAGTCCTTGACGTAATACGTCTCGTCGAAGATCAGTTGGTGCGGGTCGCCGACGTTCACCATGCGCAGCACGAACGCGAACACGGTGATCAGCGTCGGGGCGAGCCACCGCCACAGCCGGCCGCGCCGGGGATCCGCGAGGAGGCTGTCGCGCCAGCGGTCGAGGCGCGTCCGTTCTTCTGAGGGGATCAGCGAGGGGACGGCGGTCACGGCCCCCAGCATAAGGTGGGGCGGTGATCATCCTCGCGGCGACCCCCATCGGCAACCTGGGCGACGCGTCGCGGCGGCTGGTGGAAGCGCTCGAGAACGCCACGGTCGTCGCGGCCGAGGACACTCGCACCACCCAGCGGCTGCTCGCCGGTCTCGGCGTCGCCAACCGCCCGCGGCTGATCGCGCTCCACGACCACAACGAGAAGGAGCGCGCCGCCGAACTCGTCGAGCTCGCCCGCGAGGACGACCTGCTCGTGCTGAGCGACGCCGGCATGCCCACGGTCAGCGATCCGGGCTACGGGCTCGTCGCGGCGGCCGCCGCCGCGGGCGTCACGGTCACCGCGATTCCGGGCCCGAGCGCCGTCGTCACGGCCCTCGCCGTCGCCGGGCTCCCCACCGACCGCTTCGCGTTCGAGGGCTTCCCGCGCCGCAAGCCCGGGGAACGGCGTCGCGCCTTCGCCGACCTCGCCGCCGAGACGCGGACCCTGGTGTTCTTCGAGTCGCCGTCGCGACTGGCATCCACTCTCGACGACCTCGCGGCGACGTTCGGAGCCGACCGTCCCGCCGCGGTCTGCCGCGAACTGACGAAGCTGCACGAGGAGGTGCGCCGCGGCACCCTCGCCGAACTCGCCGCGTGGGCGGCCGAGGGCGTGCGCGGCGAGATCGCGATCGTCGTGGGCGGCGCGTCGGCGCGCGACGTGGCGTTCCCGGATGCCGTGACCCAGGTGCTCGAACTGGTGCGCGACGGCGCGCGGCTCAAGGAGGCGGCCGGCGAAGTGGCGTCCCTCACGGGGCATTCCTCGCGCGAGCTGTACCAGGCGGCGCTCGCCGTGAAGCGCTGACGCCGACATACGACCGGACGGGTCGGCCGTCCCCCGTAGAATCCTGGGGTGACTTCCGGCCGTTCGTTCTACATCACCACGCCGATCTACTACCCGAGCGACGTGCCCCACATCGGGCACGGCTACACGACGGTGGCGGTGGACGCGCTCGCGCGGTGGCACCGGCAGTCCGGTGACGACACCTGGATGCTCACCGGCACCGACGAGCACGGCCAGAAGATGATGCGTGCCGCCGCCGCGAACAACCACACGCCCCAGGAGTGGGTCGACAAGCTCGTCAGCGAGTCGTGGTTCCCGCTGCTGAAGACCCTCGACGTCGCCAACGACGACTTCATCCGCACGAGCCAGCCGCGCCACGAGGAGCGCGTCGAGAAGTTCGTGCAGGCGCTGTACGACCGCGGCTACATCTACGCGGGCGAGTTCGAGGCGCTGTACTGCGTCGGCTGCGAGGAGTTCAAGACCGAGGCCGAGATCGTCGACGGCGAGGGCCCGTTCGAGGGCCTCAAGGTCTGCGCGATTCACTCCAAGCCTCTCGAGCTGCTGCAGGAGAAGAACTACTTCTTCAAGCTCAGCGAGTTCCAGGAGCCGCTGCTCGAGCTCTACCGCTCGGTGCCCGACTTCGTGCGGCCCGATTCGGCGCGCAACGAGGTCGTCTCGTTCGTGAAGAACGGCCTGAAAGACCTGTCGATCTCGCGCTCGACGTTCGACTGGGGCATCCAGGTGCCGTGGGACGACTCGCACGTCATCTACGTCTGGGTCGACGCGCTGCTGAACTACGCCACGGCCGTCGGCTACGGCAGCGACCCCGAGGAGTTCGCGCGCCGTTGGCCCGCGTACCACGTCGTGGGGAAAGACATCCTGCGCTTCCACGCCGTGATCTGGCCCGCGATGCTGATGGCGGCGGGGCTCGAGGTGCCCCGCGGCGTCTTCGCGCACGGCTGGCTGCTGGTGGGCGGCGAGAAGATGTCGAAGTCCAAGCTCACCGGCATCGCACCGACCGAGATCACCGACGTCTTCGGCTCCGACGCGTACCGCTTCTACTTCCTCTCCGCGATCGCGTTCGGTCAGGACGGGTCGTTCTCTTGGGAAGACCTGTCGGCCCGCTACCAGGCCGAACTGGCCAACGGCTTCGGCAACCTGGCATCCCGGTCCATCGCGATGATCGAGCGGTACTTCGAGGGGATCGTGCCGCCGGCGGGGGAGTACACCGACGCCGACCTCGCGATCCAGAAGACGGTGGCGGATGCCGTGAGCACCGCGGACGCGGCGATCGAACGGTTCCGCATCGACGAGGCCATCGACGCCATCTGGACGATCGTCGACGCGCTGAACCTGTACATCACCGAGAACGAGCCGTGGGCGCTGGCGAAGGACGACGCGCAGCGTGAGCGCCTGGGCACGGTGCTGTACACCGCGGCCGAGGGCCTGCGCGCCCTGGCGGTGCTGCTGTCGCCGGTCATGCCGGTCTCGACCGAGAAGCTCTGGATCGCGCTGGGCGCCGCCGAGAGCATCGGACGCCTGCAGGACCAGCCTCTCCGCGAGGCCGGCGCGTGGGGGGTGCTGCGGCCGGGCACGTCGGTGAACGGCCTGTCGCCGCTGTTCCCGCGCGTCGAGCAGGCATGAGCACGCCGGTCGAGCGTCCCCGCGGCACGATCGAGGGCGGCGACCCGAGCCAGTACGTGCGCGAGCGTTCGGTCGACGGTCGCCGCGACGTGAGCTACCCGCCCGCGCCCGAACCTCTCGGCGTGCCGGTGTACGACAACCACACGCACCTCGAGATCGAGGACGGCGAGACCGGCCTCTCGCTCGACGAGCAGCTCGAGCGGGCGCTGGCGGTCGGCGTGCACGGAGTCGTCCAGGCCGGCGGCGACGTCGACTCGTCGCGCTGGTCGGCGTGGGCCGCGGCGACCCATCCGCGCGTCCTCGCCGCGGTCGCGATCCATCCGAACGAGGCTCCCGCGTACGCGGCCGCGGGCGAGCTGGATGCCGCGATCGCGGTGATCGACGAACTCGCGGCCGAGCCGCGCGTGCGGGCGATCGGTGAGACGGGTCTGGACTTCTTCCGGACCGAGGCCGATGGCATCCCGGCTCAGATCCGCTCGTTCGAGGCGCACATCGCCCTCGCGAAGAAGCACGGCATCGCGATGCAGATCCACGACCGCGACGCGCACGACGCCGTGCTCGAGACGCTCGAGCGCGTCGGCGCCCCCGAGAAGACGGTGTTCCACTGCTTCTCGGGCGACGCCGACATGGCCCGCGTCGCCGCCGACCGCGGGTACTACCTCTCGTTCGCGGGCAACGTCACGTTCAAGAACGCCCAGAACCTGCGCGACGCCCTCGCCGTAACCCCGCGCGAGCGGATCCTCGTCGAGACCGACGCGCCGTTCCTGACGCCCGCGCCGTACCGCGGTCGCCCCAACGCGCCGTATCTGATCCCGGTGACGCTCCGCTTCCTGGCATCCGAACTCGGTGCCGACGCTGACGAGCTCGCCGCCCAGGTCGCCGCGAACACCCTCGAGGTCTACGGGGAGTTCTGACCCGCGTCGAGCACGACGAAGGCCGGCACCCCTCGGGGCGCCGGCCTTCGTCGTCGTCAGGCCTTGCTCTTGTCCTTCCGGACGAACAGGGTCTCGGTCTGCTCGAGCTCCATGCCCTTGGTCTCCGGGATGCGCAGCGCGACGTACACGAGCGACAGGGCGGCGAACAGCGCGTACATGCCGTACGTGAGCGGCAGCGACCAGCTCGCCATCGCGGGGAACGACACCGTGATCGCGAAGTTCGCGATCCACTGCGCACCGGCCGCGACACCGAGCGCCTTGCCGCGGATGCGACTCGGGAAGATCTCGCCGAGCAGCACCCACACCAGCGGACCCCACGAGGCGCCGAAGCCGATCACGAACAGGTTCGCCGCGACCAGGGCGATCCCGCCCCACGGAGCGGGGAGCGACACGTCGTCGCCGCTGCCCTGGGCGAACGTGAACGCCAGCGCCATCGCGGCCAGCGACACCGTCATCAGGACGGAACCGGTCAGCAGGATCGGCTTCCGGCCGACGCGGTCGACGAGGAAGATCGCGACGAAGGTCACGACCACGTTGGTCACCGACGTGATGACGGAGATCAGCAGCGAGTTGCTCTCGTCGAATCCGACCGCCTTCCACAGCGTCGTGGAGTAGTAGAAGATCACGTTGATTCCGACGAACTGCTGGAACATCGACAGCAGGATGCCGGTCCAGACGATGCCCTGGAGTCCGAGCACGGGGCCCCGCAGGGAGACGTTCTTGTTTTTGCGGTCGGTCTCGATGGCGCTCGTGAGCTCGTTCATGGTCTTGTCGAGGTCGGCCGGCGGGACCAGGCGGGCGAAGATCGCGCGCGCCTCCTCCTTGCGTCCCTTCGCGAGCAGGAACCGCGGGGACTCGGGGACGGTGAACGACAGGATGCCGTAGACGGCGGCGGGCACGACACCCACCAGGAACATCCAGCGCCACGCCTCCATGCCCAGCCACAGCTCGTTGGCGGCGCCGCCCGCGGAGGTGGCGAGGAGGGCGTCGGAGAGCAGAGCGCCGAAGATGCCGAGCGTGATCGCGAGCTGCTGCAGCGAGGCGAGGGATCCGCGGATCTGGCGCGGGGCCACCTCCGCGATGTATGCGGGGGCGACGACCGAGGCGATACCGATTCCGAGACCGCTCATCACGCGCCACAGGATGAGGTCGGGGACGCTGAACGTGAGCGCCGCACCGATCGACGAGACGAAGAACAGGACGGCGCCGAGCAGCATCACCTTGAGGCGACCCCAGCGGTCGGACAGCGCGCCGGCGACGACGGCACCCACCGCGCAGCCGAGCAGGGCGACGGCGACGACGAAGCCGGTCAGCACCTGGCTGAGCTCGAAGTTGCCCTGGACGGCATCCACCGCTCCGTTGATGACGGAGGAGTCGAAGCCGAACAGGAAGCCGCCCACCGCGGCGGCGATCGAGAGCCCGACCGCTCGTCGCCCGTACGGGCCGCGGAGGGTGAAGGCATTGGCGGGGATCGACTGCGTCTGGCTCACCCACCCACGTTACTGCCGCTCGGGCGCCGAGGCGGTGACTGGCGGCCGCCCTGGTTACAGTGGAACAATGCCCGTTTCGCTCCTCGGCGCCTCCGAGATCCGCCGGCTCGCCGCCGACCTCGACGTCACGCCGACGAAGAAGCTGGGCCAGAACTTCGTCGTCGACGCCAACACCGTCCGCAAGATCGTGCAGGCGGCGAAGGTGGAGGCATCCGATCGTGTGGTCGAGATCGGGCCGGGCCTCGGATCGCTGACGTTGGCGATCCTCGAGACGGGGGCGTCCGTCGTCGCGGTGGAGATCGACCACCGCCTCGCCGCGCGGTTGCCCGAGACGACCGCCGCCCACGGCGTTCCCGCCGACCGCCTGACCGTGATCGATGCCGACGCCCTGCAGGTGCGTGACCTGCCCGGTGAGCCCGAGGTGCTGGTGGCCAACCTGCCCTACAACGTCTCCGTGCCGGTGCTGCTCCACTTCCTTGAGACCTTCCCGTTCCTGCAGCGCGGGGTCGTGATGGTGCAGGCCGAGGTGGGGGAGCGGCTCGCCGCCCCGCCCGGGTCGAAGGTGTACGGCGCTCCCAGCGTCAAGGCCGCCTGGTACGGTCCGTGGCGCCTGGCCGGAACGGTCTCCCGCCAGGTCTTCTGGCCGGTTCCGAACGTCGACAGCGTGCTGGTCGGATTCGAACGGGATGCCGAGTCCCGCGGCGACGAAGAGCTGCGGCGCCGCACGTTCGCGATCGTGGATGCCGCGTTCCAGCAGCGCCGCAAGATGCTGCGGCAGGCGCTGTCGACCGTGCTCGGCGGGTCGGCCGCCGCGGCGTCGGAGGCTCTGGAGGCGGCGGGGATCGACCCCACGCTGCGCGGCGAGCAGCTGTCGATCGACGACTTCGTGCGGATCGCCCGCGGCTGACCTCTCCCTGCTCCGCGATGTCGTCGCGTGAGTCGCCAAGATTTGTCGCTTCTCCGCGGGCGGAGGCGACAAATATTGGCGACTCACGCGGATCGCGACGGCGTAACTTCTTGCCGTGTTCATCACATGTTCCTGAAACATGCCGGTAACATTTCAGCCCAACCGGGAGCATCACGCCGGGCAGAGGTCGCACCCGACGACCCGAAGGGAACGAGATGCGCTACGCCGAATATCCGCGCGCCGAACGTGTGCTGTTGCACCTGAGCGACACCCACCTGCGTGCCGGCGGTGCCCCGCTGTACGACCGCGTCGACTCCGAGGCGCACCTCGCCCAGGCGATCGCCGCGATCGAGGCATCCGGCATCCGGCCCGACGGTCTCGTCTTCACCGGCGACCTCGCCGACTTCGGCGAGGGTGACGCCTACGCACGGGTGCGGGCGATCGTCGAACCGGCCGCCGCCCGGATCGGCGCCCCGGTCATCTGGGTGATGGGCAACCACGACGACCGCGCGACGTTCCGCTCCCACCTGCTCCCGGGCGACTCCGCCGATCCCGAGGCCCCGGTCGACCGCGTCGACGAGCTCAACGGCCTCCGCATCATCACGCTCGACACCTCGGTGCCCGGGCAGCACCACGGCGAGGTCACCGCGGCGCAGCGCGCGTGGCTCGCCGACGTGCTGTCGGTCCCCGCACCTCTGGGCACGATCCTCGCCATGCACCACCCGCCGGTGCCGAGCGTCCTCGACCTCGCCGCGACCGTCGAGTTGCGCGATCAGCGCTCGCTGGCCGACGTGCTGCGGGGGAGTGACGTCCGGACCATCCTCGCCGGCCACCTGCATTACTCGACGTTCGCCACCTTCGCCGGCATCCCCGTGTCGGTGGCCTCGGCCACCTGCTACACGCAGGACCTGATGGTGCCGGTCGGCGGCACGCGCCCCCAGGACGGCGCGCAGGGATTCAACCTCGTCCACGTGTACGACGAGACGATCGTGCACTCGGTCGTGCCGGTCGGCACAGCCGAGGTCCTGCAGTACGTCGACGCCGCCGAGTCGCAGGAACGGCTGCGGTCGGCCGGAATCGCCGTGCCGACCGCGGGCGAGCTCAGCGGCCGGGTGTCGCCGCCGACGACGCCCCTGCCGATCCTGCGCTGATCGCCTCGGACTTCTCCCACGGCGCCGCCACGGGGAAGTAGCGCTCGAGGCACGCGCGGAGCGCGGGCACCCGGACCTCCTCGGGGATCTCGGGCACGCTGCCGTCGTTGAGGCAGAACATGTCGGTGTCGCGTCCGGTGACGAGGCGTTCCATCCGGCGGAGCGAGTCCAGCTGCGTCGTCTGGACGTACCGGGTACGCGGTTCGGTCGTGATGACGGCCCGGCCGGTGGCCAGCGCGTAGTAGTGGTAGAGACTGTTGGTGACGGAGATGTCGGTCGCCGAGCGGAAACGGCTCGCCGCCGTGCGGGCGTAGTCATCGGCGAACTCGCGTTCGAGTTCGTACGCCACGGAGCGCCGCAGCGGCGTCGCGCAGTGTTCGAGGTCGAGGGTGATGACGCGCCCGAACCGCTCCTCGAGCAGAGCGCGGTTCACGCGCAGCCCGTTGTCGTGACCCGACCGGCCGAGGTGCGGGGCGCCGCTGCCGATCCGGATGCCGCTCTCGACGAAGCGGCTGATCCCCGCCCCGCTGAAGAACAGCTCGGGGGTGACCGGGCGGCCGAAGAACATATCGTCGTTGCTGTAGAGGAAGTGCTCGGCGAGACCGGGGATGCGGTGCAGTTGCGCCTCGACGGCGTGCGAGTTGTGCGTGGGCAGCACCGAGGGGTCGCCGAAGAACTCCTCGCTGCGCACGACGGTGACCTTGGGGTGATCGGCGAGCCACTCGGGCGTCGGCGAGTCGGTCGCGATGAAGATGCGACGCACCCACGGCGCGTACATGTGGACGCTGCGCAGGGCGTAGCGCAGCTCGTCGACCTGGCGGTAGCGCGCGGCGTTGTCGTCGCCGTCGCCGACGACGTACCCCTTCATGCGGGCCGCGCGCTGGCGCTGGAACTCGCTGGAGGAGCCGTCCACCCAGGAGAAGACCATGTCGACGTCTTCGGTGAACTCGTTGGGGTGCGGATCGAACATGCCGGCGACGGTGCGCCAGCGGCGCCCGTAGCGCTCGACCTCGACGACGTCCAGGTCTGCGGTCGCGAACTTCCGGCGCGTCAGCGCGCTCGGGCGCGGCGCCTCGATGGTCTCGGCACCGAACCGCCACAGTTCCAGACGCGGCGCGAGCGCGGCACCGTAGCGGTACGAGCCCTCGATCGAGGTGCGCGGGCGGAAGACCGCGTACGCCTCCACGGCGTTGCGGCTCGGGACCACGCTGTGCGCGGGCACCGGGTCTTCGCCGCGGGCCTTCAGGTAGACGGGGCCGAGGTCCGGATCGCGAAGAGCGGCCAGGGCGACCTCGGCGTGCGCGGTGTCGACCACGATCTTGGGGCGGCGATTGGCATCCCGGACCAGCATGACCGCGACGCCCGCCGCCTCGATCGCCGCAGCGACCGTGAGCAGGTCGTCGCGTTCGGCGTCGGCGGGGGTGCGGGTGTCGTCGACGACGTGCAGGATGCCGTCGACCATGCGGATGTCATCCCTCGACAGGAGGGCGCGCCACGGGTCGGTCTCGACAGAAAGGGGGACCATCGATCGCATACTGTGCCTCCTCGGGGGATGTGGGGACGGGTTCGTACACCGTAGGGAGCCGGCGTTACGTCCGCGTTTCGGCGACGGCGCCGAAGGGCGGTGAGGGGGGCGCTACTGTCGAAGAGTGAGTGAGATCGCCCGTTCCGGACCGGCCGCCGTCGACCCGTCGTCAGCGGGTCGGGGGATGTCGGTCCGACGTTCCAGTTTCGCACACGGCGGAGCATGCGGACTCACGGCCGTGCGGGGTCGGCGATGAGCGCTCACACCCCGGCTCCGGTGCGCGTGCGCGCGCCCGGGAAGATCAACGTCTTCCTCGAGGTCGGCGACGTCGCCGACGACGGGTACCACGAGGTCGCCACCGCCTATCAGGCGGTCTCGCTCTACGAGGAGATCACCGCCACCGCGTCCGACGACGTCACGATCGAGATCGCCGGCACGTCCGCGGTCGACGTCGAGGGCGTGCCCACCGACGAGCGCAACCTCGCGGTGCGCGCCGCTCGGCTCCTGGCCCGTGTCAGCGGGATCGAGGCGGGCGTCCACCTGTCGGTGCGAAAAGCGGTCCCGGTCGCCGGAGGCATGGGCGGCGGGTCCGCGGACGCCGCGGCGGCACTCGTCGCGTGCGACGCGCTGTGGGGCATCGGGATGCCGACCGCCGACCTTGCGCGTCTGGCGGCGCAGCTGGGCGCCGACGTGCCGTTCGCGCTGCTCGGCGGCACCGCCGTCGGAACCGGCCGGGGTGACGAACTGAGCCCCGCGCTGGCGTCCGGACGCTTCGATTGGGTGCTCGTCCCCAACGACCACGGGCTGTCCACGCCCGTGGTGTACGGCGAGCTCGACGCCCATCGCGAGCGGCACGCGGTCGACATCGGACCGGCGCCCCGCGTCCCGGCGGTCGATCCCGACGTGCTGCACGCGATCCGCCAGGGCGATGCCCGGATGCTCGCCGCCACCGTGCGCAACGACCTCCAGGCTCCGGCGCTGCACCTGCGGCCCGATCTGGCGCGCGTCCTGGAGCGGGGAGAGCGCTCCGGAGCGCTCGCAGGGCTGGTGTCGGGCTCGGGTCCGACCCTGGCGTTCCTGGCCGCGGATGAGACCGCGGCGATCGACCTGCAGGTCACCCTGAGCGCGGCCGGGTTCCACGCCCTCCACGTTCACGGGCCTGTCTCCGGCGCGCGCGTGGTCTGACCGCGCCGCACCATAGCCCAGGTCGTCACACGGGGCAATCTTGCGTTTCGTGTCGGTGGCCCTCAGTAGCCTCGGTCGAGGTGCTCCCGCACCGGCGGGTGCTGTGCCCGCGAGCGGCCACGAAAAGGGGAACTCCCATGAAGGCAGAACTCGACGGCGTGGTCATCGCCGAAGCCGACCGCGACGATCTCGTCTCGATCGAGGGCAACTGGTACTTCCCGCCGAGCGCGGTCCGCGAGGGTGCGCTGTCGCAGAGCCCCACCCCCTACACCTGCCCGTGGAAGGGTGCGGCCCAGTACTGGAACGTCGCCCTCGACGGTGCCGAGCTCCGCGACGGCGCGTGGTCCTACCCCGACCTGCGTCCGGGCGCGGTCGACCGGGTCGGCACCGACTTCGCGGGCTACGTCGCCTTCGACCGGAAGGTCGTGGTCTCCGACTGAGTCGGGCACGCGCATGATCGAGTTCTCGAGCGTTTCGAAGGTCTTCCCCGACGGCACCCGCGCCGTCGACGACTTCAGTCTCGTCATCCCGTCCCGCAAGACGACCGTCTTCGTCGGGTCGTCGGGGTGCGGGAAGACGACGCTGCTCCGCATGATCAACCGGATGGTGGAGCCCTCTGCGGGCACGATCACGATCGACGGCGACGACATCGCGTCGCGGCCGCCGGTGCAGCTCCGGCGCAGCATCGGCTACGTCATGCAGAACTCCGGCCTCCTCCCGCACTTCACGGTGGCCGACAACATCGCCACGGTGCCCGTGCTCCAGGGCGAGAACCGGAAGAAGGCCCGCACGCGCGCCCTCGAGCTCATGGAGACCGTCGGACTCGACACCGCGATGGCCGACCGCTACCCGAGTCAGCTGTCCGGCGGTCAGCAGCAGCGCGTGGGCGTCGCCCGCGGCCTCGCCGCCGACCCGAACATCCTGCTCATGGACGAGCCGTTCGGTGCGGTCGACCCCATCGTGCGCGACGAACTCCAGCAGGAGCTCATCCGGCTGCAGAGCGACATCGGCAAGACGATCGTGTTCGTCACGCACGACATCGACGAGGCCTTCCTGCTCGGCGACCAGGTGGTCCTGCTCGAGAAGGGTGCGCACGTGGCCCAGGTGGGCGCGCCGAGCGAGATCATCGAGAACCCCGCGAGCGACTTCGTCGCGAGCTTCATCGGCGCGGTCAAGGGCAAGCGCGCCCTGCGACTGAAGACGACCGAGCACGGCACGGTCGTCGTGGATGCCGAGGGACGCACGCAGGGTGCTCTCGTGGAGGAGCCGCGCGCGTGACCTGGGTCCTCAACAACCTCGGTCTGATCGGGGAGCTGACGGTGGCACACCTCCGCCAGAGCCTGATCGCGCTCGTGGTGGGGTTCGTCCTGAGCGTGCCGCTCGGGTGGGTCGCGTGGCGCTACCGGCTCGTGCGCAGCAGCGTCATCACCATCACCGGACTCCTGTACACGATCCCCTCGCTCGCCCTCCTGATCCTCATGCCCGTGATCACCGGGTGGTACTCGATCGTCAGTGAGACCAACCTCATCGTGGCGCTCGCGATCTACGCCGTCGCCATCCTGGTGCGCGCCGTCGCCGACGGCCTTGACTCGGTCGACGCCGGCGTCCGGCAGGCGTCGACCGCCCTGGGGTACGGCTCGTTCCGCCGCTTCTGGGCGGTGGAGTTCCCCCTCGCCGGGCCCGTGATCCTGGCGGGCCTCCGCGTCGCGTCGGCGAGTACGATCGCCCTGGCGACGGTCGGCATCCTCGTCGGCATCCAGAACATCGGGTACCTGTTCACCAACGGTCTGCAGCGACGGATCATCCCCGAGGTCTTCACGGGTGTGCTCGCGGTGGTCGTGATCGCCCTGGTGATCGACCTGCTCCTGATCATCGCGGGTCGCCTGCTCATGCCCTGGACCCGCGGCACGAAGACCGTCTCACGCCAGGCGAACCGGACGTTGGTGAAGGCATGAACCTCATCGGCGAAGCGATCGCCTGGATCTTCTCCGGCAACCCCGGGACCGGTTTCGACTCCATCCCCGCCGCGATCGGCGTGCAGCTGCTCTACACGCTCGTCTCGATCGTCGTCGCCGGTGCCATCGCCATCCCGCTCGGGTGGTACATCGGTCACACGGGCCGGGGGCGCGAGACCGCGGTCGCGATCGCGGGCGCGGCGCGCGCGATCCCGTCCTTCGGGCTCCTCATCCTGCTGACCCTGCTTCTCGGCGTGCTGCACAAGCCCGAGGCCGCGGTGATCTCCTTCGTCGTCCTCGCCATCCCGTCGCTCCTCGCCGGGGCCTACACCGGCTTCGAGGCGATCGACCGCCGCGTGATCGACGCCGGACGTTCGATGGGCATGACCGAGGCGCAGATCCTCTGGCGGATCGAGGTGCCGCTCGGCTTGCCTCTCCTCGTCGGCGGCATCCGCGCCGCCACCCTCCAGGTCCTCGCGACGGTGACGATCGCGGCGTACATCGGTCTGGGCGGTCTCGGGCAGTACATCATCGCCGCAATTCCGCTCCGCCGGTTCGACATCCTGATCGGCGGCGCGATCCTCGTCGCGGTGCTCGCGCTCGTGATCGACGGTCTGTTCGCCCTCCTGCAGCACCTCGTCGTCCCGCGCGGCATCCGGGCCGCGGGCGCCGCCTCTCCGCGGACGCGATCGGCGCGCGAGCGTCGCGCCGAGGCGATCGCGGTCGGAGCCCCGGCCGCGCCGCCGAGCACCCCCTGACTCACCCGACTCCCCACCACCAGAAAGAGGAACCCATGTTCACAGCACGAACTCGCAAGGGTCTCGGCGTCTTCGCCGGACTCGCGGTCGCCTCGCTCGCCCTCGCCGGTTGCGGCGCCTCGAGCGATCCCCTGAGCAACAACGGCGGCGACGCCAGCGCCTCGTCCGCCGAGATCGTCGTCGGCTCGCAGGCCTACTTCTCCAACGAGATCATCGCCGAGATCTACGCGCAGGCTCTCGAGAACTCGGGTCTGACGGTCAAGCGTCAGTTCCAGATCGGTCAGCGCGACGCGTACATCCCGCTGCTCGAGGACGGCACCGTCACCGTGTTCCCGGAGTACAGCGGCAACCTGCTGCAGTTCTTCGACGACGCGACCACCGCCCGGACCGCAGACGAGGTCTACGCGGCCCTGCCGTCGGCGCTGCCCGAGGGCCTCGAGGTCCTGGACCAGTCGACGGCCACCGACCAGGACTCGTACACGGTCACGAAGGCGTTCGCGGATGCCAACGGCCTGACCTCGATCGCCGACCTGTCCAAGGTCACGACCGGCCTCACCCTCGGCGGCAACGCCGAGCTCGCCGAGCGCCCGTACGGCCCGCAGGGCCTGAAGTCGACCTACGGTGTCGACGTGCAGTTCTCGCCCACCGGTGAGACCACTGTGGACGACCTCGTCGCAGGCACGATCCAGGTCGCGAACGTCTACACCGCCGACCCGCGCATCCAGACCGACGACCTCGTCACGCTGGAAGACCCGAAGGGCCTGTTCCTGGCCTCGAACGTCGTCCCGGTCGTGAACTCGAAGGTCGCCTCGCAGGTGTCCGACGTCCTGAACAAGGTCTCCGCCGCCCTCACCCCCGAGGGTCTCGTGGAATTGAACGTGAAGTCGACCGTCGACCAGCAGTCCTCGGCCGACATCGCGAAGGCCTGGCTCGCCGACAACAACCTCTGAGCCGACGCCACACCAGCGGGGCTGTCCGGGATTCCGGGCGGCCCCGCTGTCCGTTCCGGTTGTGCGGGCGCTCGCGCACGCGCGTCTCCGCGAGACCGCACGTGCCTGACGAACCCCCCGCAGGGTGCGCGGGTTTCGTCCGCCGGATGCAGTCTCGCGGTTCGTCCCCGCCGGAGCCGCGTAGCCTGGGACGGATATGGCACATCTGCTCGGGGGCGAAGCCCTGCACCTGGAATACCCGACCAAGGTCGTGTTCGACTCCGTTTCGCTCGGCGTGAACGAGGGAGACCGCATCGGCATCGTCGGCCGCAACGGCGACGGCAAGTCGAGCCTGCTCGGCATGCTCGCCGGCATCCGCGAGCCCGACGGCGGACGCGTGACCGTGCGCGGGGGAGTGACGGTCGGCGTCCTCGACCAGCAGGACACCCTCGACGACGACGACACGATCGGTCACGCCGTGGTCGGCGACCGCGCCGAGCACGAGTGGGCCGGCGATGCGCGGACGCGCGACGTCATCGCGGGACTCCTCGGCGACCTCCCGTGGGACGCGCGCCTCGGCGACCTCTCCGGCGGTCAGCGTCGTCGCGTGGCGTTGGCGAAGCTGCTGTCGGGCGACTGGGACGTGCTGTTCCTCGACGAGCCGACCAACCACCTCGACGTGGAGGCCATCACCTGGCTCGCCGGGCACCTCAAGAAGCGCTGGGCGCCGAGCGCGGGGGGCCTGCTCGTCGTGACCCACGACCGGTGGTTCCTCGACGAGATCTGCACCGCGACGTGGGAGGTGCACGACCGCATCGTCGAGCCCTTCGAGGGCGGGTATGCGGCGTACATCCTGCAGCGGGTCGAGCGCGATCGCCAGGCGGCATCCATCGAACAGCGTCGTCAGAACCTCGCTCGCAAGGAGCTGGCGTGGCTTCGCCGCGGGGCTCCGGCGCGCACCTCGAAGCCGAAGTTCCGCATCGACGCGGCGAACGAGCTCATCGCCGATGTGCCCGAGATCCGCGACAAGGTGGCTCTGCAGTCGCTCGCGGTCGCGCGCCTCGGCAAGGACGTGGTCGATCTGCTGGACGCGGGGGTGTCCTACGGCGAGAAGACGGTGCTCCGCGACATCGAGTGGCGCATCGCGCCCGGTGAGCGCACCGGCATCCTGGGCGTGAACGGGGCCGGCAAGTCCACCCTGCTGAGTCTGGTCACCGGCACCCTCGAGCCCACCGCGGGCCGAGTGAAGCGCGGCAAGACCGTCAAGGTCGCGACCCTCACCCAGCGTCTCGACGAGCTCGAGCAGCACCTGAACGACCCCGTGCGGGTGGTGATCGCGGGGCTCCGCACAACGTACAGCTTCGGCGCCGGCTCCAAGGCGCAGGAACTGACCCCCGGCCAGCTGCTCGAGCGTCTCGGGTTCTCCAGTGCGCAGCTCTCCACGCCGGTGAAAGACCTCTCCGGCGGGCAGAAGCGGCGCCTTCAGCTGCTGCTCATCCTGCTCGATCAGCCGAACGTCCTGATCCTCGACGAGCCCACGAACGACCTCGACACCGACATGCTCGCGGCGATGGAAGACCTGCTGGACTCGTGGTCGGGCACCCTCATCGTCGTCTCGCACGACCGCTACTTCCTCGAACGCGTCACCGATCAGCAGTACGCGATCCTCGATGCGCGCCTGCGTCACCTCCCGGGCGGGGTCGACGAATATCTGCGCCTGCGGGCGATCCAGGATGCCGAACCGCAACGGTCCACGGCGACCGCGGCCGCGGCATCCGCGGGTCTCCAGGGGGCCGACCTCCGTGCCGCGCAGAAGGAGGTCTCGGCCGCCGAGCGCAAGATCGAGAAGCTGCAGCAGCAGATCGACCGGGCCAAGGCGGCCCTCGCGGACCACGATCAGGCCGACTACGTGGGGCTCGGCAAAGAGATGGAGCGCATCTCGCAGTGGGAGTCCGAGCGCGACGAACTGGAACTGCGCTGGTTCGAACTCACCGAGGCCATCGGCTGAATCGGCGCCCCGATCGCCTCGGCGTTCGCGGCGTGCGCCGCGTCAGTGGACCGCGACCTCCAGGATCACGATCACGATGCCGAGGAACGACGTCGCGAGCGCGCCCATGATGCGCCCGAACACGCGGTAGCCGCGGCGCCGGAACGCGTGGTACCCGAGGATCGCGAGGACCACGAACATCGCCGTGATGCAGTTGTCGACGGCGTCCAAGACGGTCTGACCCGTGGCGATGCCGAACGCCAGGGCGAGGATCGACGGCACCGAGGCGTAGAGCATCCCCGCGGCATGGCGGACGGCGTTGCGCGTCGACGCGCGGAAGCCGTGGTCGCCGTGGTCGGTCAACGTGTGGGCGAACACGTGCGCGATGAAGAAGACGATCAGGGTCGAGGTCGAGTTCAGCAGCACCTCGGCCACGTCGTGCGCCTCGTCGTCGGCGAGGGTCACGAACGTCGTGAACACGATCAGTCCGTAGATCGCCGAGGGCGAGCGGAACCGCACGTCCAGCCACGCCTTGACCCGCTGCCACGGCGTCGGTCCGGCCACGGTGGCGCTCACGCGTCGAACCCCAGACTGAGTTTGCGCAGGAGCGTCGCGAGCCGGTCGCGGTCTCCGCGGGAGAGCCCCTCGAGCAGCAGTGCCTCGGCGTCGACGAGGCGGGTGATCGCGGCATCCACGCGCACACGGCCGTCGTCGGTGAGGGTCACCAGGATGCTCCGTCCGTCGCCGGGGTCGGCTTCGCGTCGGACGAACCGGCGGGCGACGAGCCGGTCGATGCGGTTGGTCATCGTGCCGCTGGAGACGAGCGTCTGCTGCAGCAGCTGCTTGGGGCTGAGCTGGTAGGGCTCGCCCGCACGGCGGAGGGCCGAGAGCACGTCCCACTCCCACGACTCGATGTCGCTGCGACGGAACGCCTCTTTGCGCGCGATGTCGAGGTGTCGCGAGAGACGGGCGACGCGCGAGAGCACCTCGAGCGGCGAGAAGTCGAGGTCGGGTCGCTGCTGCACCCACGCCTCGACGATGCGATCGACTTCGTCGCTGTCCCGGCTCACCCGTTCATTATGTCGAGAACGCCCCGCCGTCGCCGTCTGGCAGACTTGACCGGTGCCCGCGGGCACGGTCCGCCGTGGTGTAACGGCAGCACGACAGCCTTTGGAGCTGTTAGGTCCAGGTTCGAATCCTGGCGGCGGAGCATGACCTCATCGACCGAGCTCGCCGTCGTCGTCCTCGCCGCGGGCCAGGGCACCCGCATGCGATCGCGCACCCCGAAGATCCTCCACGCCGTCGGTGGTCGCCCGCTCGTCGGTCACGTGCTCGACACCGCGGCATCCCTGGATCCCGCCCGCATCGTGGTGGTCGTCCGGCACGAACGCGACCGTGTCGCAGAGACAGTCGCCGATCTGGCGCCGGGCGTGGTCATCGTCGACCAGGACGAGATCCCCGGCACCGGTCGTGCCGTCGAGGCCGCCCTCGGCGCGCTCGAGGACTTCGCCGGTGACGTGCTGGTCCTCAGCGGCGACGTCCCGCTGCTCCAGACGCACACGCTCGCCGACCTCGTCGAGACGCACCGCTCCGGAGGATCGGCGGTCACCCTCCTCACCGCGCACGTGGACGACCCGCAGGGGTACGGCCGGGTCATCCGCGACGACGCCCGGGGCGTGCGCCGGATCGTGGAGCAGAAGGATGCCACGGCCGACGAGGCCGCGGTCACCGAGATCAACGTCGGCGTCTACGTCTTCCGCGCGGCTCCGCTGCGCGACCAGCTCGCGCGGGTCGGGACGGCGAACGCCCAGGGCGAGAAGTACCTCACCGACGTGATCGCCCTGCTGCGCGACGCGGAACTGGGCGTCGCGGCATCCATCACTCCCGACGCGTCCGCCGCTCTCGGAGTGAACGACCGCATCCAGCTGTCGGAGGCGGGGCGCACGCTCAACGCCCGCACCGTGCGGCACTGGCAGCGCGAGGGCGTCACGGTCGTCGACCCCGCCACCACCTGGATCGACGTCACCGCGGTGCTCGCGCCGGACGTGACGCTCCTGCCGAACACGCACGTCCGCGGGGCCACGGTGATCGCCGCGGGCGCGACGATCGGGCCGGACACGAGCCTGGTGGACTGCGAGGTCGGCGAGGACGCCTCGATCACGCGGACCGACGCGACCCTCGCCGTCGTCGAAGCCGGCGCGACGGTCGGCCCGTTCGCGTACCTCCGACCCAACGCCCGCGTCGGCGTGAACGGCAAGGTCGGCACGTTCGTCGAGGTGAAGAACTCCTCCATCGGCGAGGGCAGCAAGGTGCCGCACCTGTCGTACATCGGCGACACCCAGATCGGGCGCAACGTCAATCTCGGCGCCGGAGCGATCACCGCCAACTACGACGACATCGCCAAGCACCGCACCGTCATCGGTGACGAGGTGCACAGCGGCTCGCACAACGTCTTCGTCGCGCCCGTTACGATTGGGGATGGCGCCAAGACCGGTGCCGGCGCAGTGATCCGCAAGGACGTCCCCGCCGGTGCCCTGGCACTCAGCGTTGCCCCCCAGCGGAACATCGAGGGGTGGGTCGAGAAGAATCGACCGGGCACCGGAGCGGCCGACGTGGCCGTGCGGGCCCGGGGTGAACAGGAAGCGGCCGATGGCTCGTAAGAAGAACCGTGTAGATCTCGACCGCGACAACGGCATCGCCCCCGGGCTCGTCGCCAAGACCAAGAAGCGGCTCGTCGTCGCCTCGGGTCGCTCGCACCCCGAGCTCGCGCACGAGGTCGCCCGTCACCTCGGCACCGAGCTCGCGCCGACCGAGCACCGGACCTTCGCCTCGGGCGAGATCTACACGCGCTTCGAGGTCTCGATCCGCGGCTGCGACGTGTTCGTCGTGCAGTCGTTCGGCCCGCCGGTCAACGAGTGGCTCATGGAGCTGCTGATCATGCTGGACGCCCTCAAGCGCGCCTCGGCGAAGCGCATCACGGTCGTGGCGCCGTACTACCCGTACTCGCGTCAGGACAAGAAGGGCCGCGGCCGTGAGCCGATCAGCGCCCGCCTCATCGCCGACCTGCTGAAGACCGCCGGCGCCGACCGCATCATGAGCGTCGATCTGCACGCCGCGCAGATCCAGGGCTTCTTCGACGGCCCCGTCGACCACCTCTTCGCCAAGCCCGTCCTGCTCGAGCACTTCGAACAGGGGCTCACCGGCGAGGACCGCGAGACCCTCACGGTCGTCTCGCCCGACATGGGCCGGGTGCGCGTCGCCGACACGTGGTCCGACAGCCTGGGCGCCCCCCTCGCGATCATCCACAAGCGTCGTGACCCGAAGGTCGCCAACCAGGTCTCGGTGCACGAGATCGTCGGTGACGTGAAGGGCCGCACGTGCCTCCTCGTCGACGACATGATCGACACCGGCGGCACGATCCAGAAGGCCGCGCAGGCGCTCAAGGCGAGCGGTGCGCGCAAGGTCATCGTCGCCGCGACCCACGCGATCTTCAGCGATCCCGCGACCGAGCGTCTGCAGGACCCCGCGATCGACGAGGTCGTCGTGACCGACACCGTCCCGCTGCCCCCCGAGCGTCGGTTCGACCGCCTCACGGTCCTGCCGATCGCGCCGCTGCTCGCGCGCGCGATCCACGAGGTCTTCGAGGACGGTTCCGTCACCAGCATGTTCGGCGGCGACGCCTGACATTCATGGCGCACTCATAGGTTCGGTGAGGTCTGAACCAGGTCCGTTTCGAGATCGTGTGTTCATCGTGAGCACGACCGCTCCGCGAGGCACGACCGAAAGAGGACCCTCATGATCCGAACGACCGCCGTCCCCCGCCCCGTCCGCATCGGCACCGCCCTCCTGGGCGTGGCCGGAGTGGTCACCCTCGCCGGATGCTCCGGCGGCAACGCCGACGCGGCCGCGCCCGCGGAATCGTCGTCCGCTCCCGCGGCGTCCTCGACGCCGAGCGCGAGCGCCACGGCCGACGCGTCCTCCAGCGCGGCGGCGTCCAGCACCGTCTACACCGACGGCACGTACGAGGCCACGGGCCAGTACGCCACCCCCGAGAGCGTCGAGACGGTCGACGTGACCCTCACGATCGCGGGCGACACGGTGACCGATGTCACGGTGACCGGTGACCCGCAGGCGGCGGAATCCCGCCGCTACCAGAGCGAGTTCATCGGGGGCATCAAGGACGAGGTGGTCGGCAAGAACGTCGACGAGATCTCGGTCAGCAAGGTCGCGGGGTCCTCGCTCACCAGCGGCGGCTTCATGACGGCCCTCGAGACGATCAAGTCCGAGGCGAAGGCCTGATCTCGTGACCTCGGTGACCGCGACCGGTGCGGTGTGGACGTTCGACGCGATCGGCACCGCCTGGGCGATCGAGACGGCGGAGCCGTTGCCCGAGGCCACGCGCGCCGCGGTCGCCGACGTCGTCGACGGGTTCGACCGCGAGTGGTCGCGTTTCCGCGGCGACTCGCTGGTGTCCTCGCTCGCGGAGGGACGCGTGGCATCCGTCGACGCGCCTCGCGACACGGATGCCATGCTGGCGCTCTACGACGAGCTCGACGTCGCGACGCGCGGGGCGGTGAACCCGCTCGTCGGCGACGCCCTGGCCCGGCTCGGGTACGACGCGCGCCTGACCCTCGCGCCGTGGGGGTCGCCGGAGCCCGCGCCGGACTGGCGCGCGGTCGTGACGTGGGGGAGCGGCCTCCTCTCGCTGTCCCGCCCCGCCACGCTCGACGTGGGCGCGCTCGGCAAGGGGCGACTGGTGGACCGCGTGCTCGAGGTCGTTCGCACCGATGTCGACGGCGACGTGATCGTCGACGGTTCCGGAGACCTCGCGGTGAGCGGAGCGCCCGTCCGCATCGGACTCGAGCACCCGTACGACCCCACCCGCGCGATCGGCATCGTGGAGGTCCGCGATGCGGCGCTCTGCGCCTCGGCCATCACGCGCCGCGCGTGGGGCGACGGACTCCACCACGTCCTCGACGCCCGCACGGGAGCGCCCGTCCAGGCGTACGCGGCCACCTGGGCGGTCGCCGACACCGCGATGCGCGCGGACGCCTTGGCGACGGCCCTGTTCTTCGACGGCGGTCCCGAGCTCGCGGCCGCCTGGAACGCACCCTGGGTGCGGATGCGCACCGACGGCCGCGTGGAGTGGTCGCCCGGATTCGAGGGAGAGATCTTCTGATGAGTGCGACCCTGACCGCCGGTTCGACCCGGGTCCTCGGCGTCCTCGGCCGCGTCTCGATGTACCGGCTCGTGCTGGCGTCGCTGGGCCTTCTGACGCTCATCGCCCTCGCCCTGGCGTTCGCGGGACTCGTGGTCCCCGACCCGCTCGAGATCCTCGTGAGCGCCGTGGTGCTCGCCCTCGCGTGCGGCCTCACCGACCTCGTCGCGCAGAGCGTGCTCCGGATGCCACGGCGCCTGGAGTCCTCGCTGATCACGGCCGCGATCCTGCTGTTCGTCGTACGCCCGACCGTGGAGCCGCTGGGCCTCGCGGGGCTCGTGCTCGCCGGGGTCGCGGCATCCCTGTCGAAGTACGTGCTCGCGTGGCGCGGGCGGCACATCTTCAACCCGGCGGCGACGGGCGCGACCGTGCTCACGATCGTGGGCATCTGGGCTCCCGACCTCGGCGCCTCGGCGTGGTGGGTGGGGTCGCCCTGGCTCGCAGGTCCCGTGCTGGTGCTGGGGATCCTGCTCCTGGCGCGCACCGAGCGCTTCGCGATCGTGGCGGTGTTCTGGCTGGTGGCGGCCGTGGTGGCGTTCGTCCGCACGACCGTGCAGTTCCAGGCGGCGGGCTTCCCCGTCGACGTTCCGGCAGTGCTCGTGCAGGTCGCGTTCTCGTCGCCGTTCCTGTTCCTCGGCGCGTTCATGCTGTCCGAGCCGCTGACCCTGCCTCCCCGTCGCCGGCAGCAGTTCGTCGTCGCCGTCGTCGTCGGCGTGCTCGCGGGCTGGCCGATCGCGCTCGGGGGGATCACCCTCGGTCAGGAGCGTGCGTTGCTGGTGGGCAATCTCGTGGCGTTCCTGTTCTGCCTGCGCGCCGCCGTGCGACTCCGGCTCGAGGCGCGACGCGACCTCACCCCGACCGTGCGCGAGCTGACGTTCCGGGCCGAGCGGTCGTTCACCTTCTCGCCCGGGCAGTATCTCGAGCTCGACGTGCCGCACCGCCGTCCCGACGCCCGCGGCACGCGGAGGGAGTTCTCGATCGCCTCGGCCCCCGAGGACCTGCCGACCGTGCGCATCGCCTTCAAGGACGGCTCGCAGTCGTCGTACAAGCGAGCCCTCGCCGCGGTGCCGGTCGGTGGCACGCTCGCCGTGACAGGCGTGTGGGGCGACTTCGTGCTTCCGTCGCGTCCGACGTCCCCGGTGCTCCTGGTCGCGGCCGGCATCGGCGTGACGCCGTTCGTCTCGCAGCTGCGTCACCTCACGGCGACCGGTCAGACCCGCGACGTCGTGCTCGTGTACGTCGTCTCCGAAGCGAGCGAGCTCGCGTTCCGCGACGACATCGCGGCCGCCGGCATCCCCGTGGTCGTGTTCTCCCGCGACGAGCCGCGTGACCTTCCCGCCGGGTGGGTGTGGGCCGGTCCCGACCGGGTGGATGCCGATGCGCTCCTGCGCACGGTGCCCGACATCGCGCAGCGCACGGCGTACGTGTCCGGACCGCCGCGGCTGATCGCGTCGCTCGCCCCCGCGCTGTCGCGCGCGACCTCGCTCACCACGGACGCCTTCGCGGGGTACTGACGAAGGCCGGCGTCCGGTTCCCGCGAATCGCCGTCCGGGCGATCAGCCCGAGAGCCCCCACAGCACGTAGCCGATCGTGACGACGCCCGCCAGCGCACCGAATGCACCGACGAGGGCGACCGGGAAGGGGCCCCGGAGTCGCGGAGCGCGGTCGGCGGAACCCCTCGTGAACCACCGCGCCTCCGCTCGCGCCGCGGCTGCGTACACCGGTCGGCGATACCCCACGATCGCCACTCCGGCGACGAGGACGATGATGCCGATGATCAGACCGGGCAGGGCGGACGCGGGCGCTCTCTGCGCCGAGATCGTCGGCTCGGCCGTCTCCGGTTGCACCGATGGTTCCGGTGTCCCGGTGGGGGACGGTGATGCGGAGGGAACCTCCGGGGAGGGCGATGCGGGGGCTGTCTCGGCGGGCTCCTCCACCGATTCGACACCCTGAGGCGCGGGGGCGATGTCCTGCGGCACCTCGCCGTCCGTGCCGCGATACGTCGTCGTTCGGCCTCCTGAGGGGAAGTACGGTATGGCGGTCTCGGCGGGGTGGCTCGACTCGAACGTGCCGGTGCCGATGGGTGCCTCCGGACGCACCGTCGACCACCCGGTCGGCACCGGTTCCTCGGAATCGGGGGAGAACGTGCCTTCGGGTACCGAGGACTCGTTGTGAGGGGGGTCGCCGCCGGGCAATGCCGGCTGGTCGATGACGCCGCCGGAGGGCTCCGGTGCGGGTACGGTCTCCGCGCGCGCCGCGCCGGCGGTCGAGATGACCGATGCGATGACGGCGACGGTGAGGAATCCGCACATGCGGGCACGAACCATCACACAGACCTCCGATTGCTCCTCCTCGACTTCCGCGAGAAGGACCCGGGCCCCCCAGGTGATGCCCAGCCTATCGAGAGGGACGTTTCCGAAAAGTGACGGTGGGCGACCTGCCGCCAACGCCGGGTGACATCGGTTCGCCGGGGCCGTGTCACACCGGGTCGGCGGGCTTGGCCGGGAGCCGCATCTCGAACGTCGTGTCGCCCGGTGTGCTCTGCACCGTGAGCGTGCCGTCGTGGGCCTCCACGATCGCCTTCGCGATCGACAGCCCGAGGCCCGTGCCGCCGGTCTTGCGATCGCGCGACCGGTCGGCGCGGGAGAACCGCGCGAACAGCTGCGGGGCCACGGACGGGTCGATTCCGGGACCGTCGTCGTGCACGCGGAGCACGGCGTCCTCGCCCTCACGCGTCACCGAGACCGTGACCTCCGTCCCGGCGGGTGTGTGCGTACGGGCGTTGGCGAGCAGATTGGCCACGACCTGGTTCAGGCGCGCCGCGTCACCGGCGAGCTCCACCGGCTCGTCGTCGACGTCGAGCGACCACGCGTGATCCGGGCCGGCGGGGCGCGCGTCGCCGACCGCCTCGACCGCGAGACGCGTGAGGTCGACGGTGCCGTAGACGAGTTCCTGTCCCTCGTCCAGGCGCGCAAGAAGCAACAGGTCCTCGACGAGCGTGGTCATCCGCAGCGACTGCGCCTGGATGCGCTCGAGCGACTGCTCGGTCGTTTCCACGGCCATCGCGATGCGCTGTCGGCTCTCGTCGTCCTGCGACTGGCGGATGGCGCGCAGCGACAGCTCGGAGAACCCCCGGATGGATGCCAGGGGAGTGCGCAGCTCGTGACTGGCATCCGCGACGAATCGGCGCATCAGTTCTTCGTTACGCTGGCGGGCGGCGAGTGAGGCGTCGACCCGGTCCAGCAGCGAGTTGAGCGCCAGACCGACCTGTCCGATCTCGCTGTGCTCGTCCACCTGCTCCTCGGGCACGCGTTCGTCGATCGAGACGTCGCCCTGGTCCATCCGGATGGAGGCCACCCGGGTGGCGGTCTCGGCGACGGAGCGCAGCGGCCGGAGGCCCACGCGGATGACGACCGCGATGATCGCGGAGAGCAGCAGCAGACCGCCCGCCGTCACCAGGGCGACCGTGGTGAGGATGGTGCCGATCGTCGCGGTGATCTGGCTGAGGGGGAGTCCGAGCACCGCGACGGTCCCGAACTGGTTCCCTCGCACGCCGATGCGGTAATCCCCGAGGCCCGGCAGATCGACGGTGTCGGACGAGGAGGCCCCGGTCGTGACGGCGTTCGCGACGGCGTCGCGGATCTCGCTCACCTGCTCGTCGTCGAGCGCCTTCACCGACCGTCCGTCGACGTAGGCGCCGGTGTCGCCGGTGCTGGCGCTGCGCAGCACGAGCACGGTGCCATCGGGGAACGGGCCCCCGGCGAGGACATCGCTCGCGGTGCTCGTCGGTCCGACCGCGACGTTGTTGCCGGCGGCCGCGACCTGCGCCGTGAGGTTCGTCTGCAGGACGCCCGTGATGATCGCGCTCGTGGACACCGCGATCATCACCAGGATGAACGCCACCATGCCGATCACCGCGACCATCAGGCGCGACTGCAGCGTCCAGCGGTGGCGCGCCTTCTGTCGGGTCACTGAGGCGCTTTGATCATGTAGCCGACGCCCCGGACCGTGTGGATGAGCGGTTCGTGGCCCGCGTCGATCTTCTTGCGGAGGTACGAGATGTACAGCTCGACGACGCTCGAGCGCCCGCCGAAGTCGTAGTTCCAGACGCGGTCCAGGATCTGCGCCTTCGACACGACGCGGCGCTGGTTGCGCATGAGGAAGCGCAGCAGCTCGAACTCCGTGGCGGTCAGCTCGATCTCGGTGCCCGCGCGCACCACTTCGTGGCTGTCCTCGTTCAGCGACAGGTCGCCCACGCGGAGGATCGGCTCGGAGTCGCGCGTGGACGCGGTGCCGGCGCGGCGCATGAGGCCGCGCAGTCGCGCCACGACCTCTTCGAGGCTGAAGGGCTTCGTGACGTAGTCGTCGCCCCCCGCGGTGAGCCCCGCGACCCGGTCGGCGACGGCGTCCTTCGCGGTGAGGAAGAGCACCGGAACGTCGTTGCCCGAGTGGCGCAGCCGCTGCAGCACGGCCATCCCGTCGAGGTCGGGCATCATGATGTCGAGCACCATGGCATCCGGTTCGAAGTCGCGGGCGGACTGCAGGGCGTCGAAGCCGGAGCCCGCGGTGCGGACCTCCCAGCCCTCCATGCGGAGGGCCATCGACAGCAGGTCGGTGAGCATCTGCTCGTCGTCGACGACGAGGACGCGGAGGGCGCTGCCGTCCGGGCGGGTGAAGGCGGGAGCAGGGGCCGTTGCGGTCATGGCTCTCATTGTGCGCCGGTATCTATGAGCTTTCTATGGCGTCGGCTATGCGCTCGCTGTGAAGACGGACAGCGCGCGCCACGAGCAGTCCCACGACGACTCCGAGGGCCGTGCCGAGGGTGTTCGCCAAGAGGTCGCGCGCGTCGGCGACGCGCGTCGGCAGGAACAGCGCCTGGCTCGTCTCGATCACCGCGCTCGTGGCCAGACCGCTCAGGATGCCGACCCACCAGGCCCCGCCCCAGAGGATCGCGAGCACACCGAACGGGACGAACATCACGACGTTGGCGGCGAACTCGACGACGTCGAAGGTGACCCATGCCGTCACCGGCGAGGAGGCGAGGAGTCCGAGGAACGCGCGAAGCACTCCCGCCGTGCCGTCGTCGTACGGCGTGGGGCGCAGAGTCATCCACCAGAGCCCGAAGGCATACAGCGCCGAGGCGGCGACGAGCAACGCCCGCCGCCGCCTCGTGAGCGCTGTCGTCAGTGCGTGTCCTCTGCCTCGATCTCGGTGCGGTCGCCGGACCAGAGGGTGTGGAACGTGCCCTCCTTGTCGATGCGGCGGTAGGTGTGCGCACCGAAGAAGTCGCGCTGACCCTGGATGAGGGCGGCGGGCAGACGCTCGGCCCGCAGGCCGTCGTAGTAGGCCAGCGACGAGCTGAACGCGGGAGCCGGGATGCCGGCGGCCGCCGCCAGCGACACGATGTTGCGCCACGGCGTCTGAGCGCGGCCGAGGGCTTCGACGAAGTACGGTGCCGTCAGCAGCACGGGCAGTCCGGGCTCGGCGTCGTAGGCCTCGGCGATGCGGTTGAGGAACTGCGCGCGGATGATGCAGCCGCCGCGCCAGATCTTCGACACCGCGCCGAGGTCGATGTTCCAGTCGTACTGGGCTGCGCCGGCGCGGATCTCGTCGAAGCCCTGGCTGTAGGCGACGATCTTCGAGGCGTACAGCGCCAGGCGCACCTGCTCGATGAAGGTGTCGGCATCCTCGCCCTCGAGGAAGACGACGCCCTCCGAGATGTCGGGGCCCGGGAGGTCGCCCGAGACCTCGCGCTGCTCGGGGTGGCTCGACAGCGACCGCGCGAACGTGGCCTCCGCGATGCCCGAGACGGGCACGCCCAGGTCGAGGGCGGTCTGCACCGTCCAGGCGCCCGTGCCCTTGGCGCCGGCCTGGTCGAGGATGACGTCGACGAGGGGCTTGCCCGTGTCGGCGTCGGTCTGACGCAGCACCTCGGCGGTGATCTCGATGAGGTACGACTCCAGCTCGCCGCGGTTCCACTCGGCGAAGACGTCGGCGATCTCGGCGGGGGTCTTGCCCGTGGCGCGACGGATGAGGTCGTACGCCTCGGCGATGAGCTGCATGTCGGCGTACTCGATGCCGTTGTGCACCATCTTCACGAAGTGGCCGGCGCCGTCGTGGCCGACGTGCGTGACGCAGGGCTCGCCCTCGGCGATCGCGGCGATCGACTTCAGGATCGGGCCGAGCGTGGCCCAGGCCTCGTCGGAGCCGCCGGGCATGATCGAGGGACCGCGCAGTGCGCCCTCTTCGCCGCCCGAGACGCCCATGCCGACGAAGTTGATTCCCGTCTCGCGGACGGCCTTCTCGCGGCGGATGGTGTCGGTGAACAGGGCGTTGCCGCCGTCGACGATGATGTCGCCCGGTTCGAAGACCTTCACCAGCTCGTCGATGACGAAGTCGGTGGGGCGGCCGGCCTTGACCATGATGATCGCGGTGCGGGGCTTCGACAGCGACGCGGCGAAGTCCTCGTACGAGAAGGAGGCGACGAAGTTCGCCTCGGGGTGCTGGGCGAGCACGTGCTCGGTCTTGTCGTGGCTGCGGTTGAAGATCGCGACGGTGTTGCCCTCGCGGCTGGCGAGGTTGCGCGCCAGGTTCGAGCCCATGACCGCGAGGCCCACGACGCCGATGTTGGCGCGGCCGTCGCCGTCACCCTGGGGGCGGGAGTCGGCCTCGGCGGTGGGACGCTCCACCTCTTCGATGCCGGGCGCACCCTCGTGCACCTGGGCGGCCTGATGAGGGGCCTGATCCTGGTCGGTCGAAGGTCCGGTCGGGGGAGTGGTCGACGTCATGCGTTGCTCCGTATTCAGGTGCGAGGGGGTGGGCGGGCTCACGCGGGCCGCCTCCGCCACTTTATCGGCTCGGCCCGCGGGTGTTTCAGGACGGGCTGTGCGTGAGCTGGAGGCGGTCGATGACCTCCTGCACCTGCTCGCCCGGCGTCAGGTCGAGGTCGATCTGGATCGCCTGCTCGTCGGCATCCGGGATCTCCAGGGTCTCGAACTGCGAGGAGAGCAGGGCGGGCGGCATGAAGTGGCCCTGGCGGCGCAGGAGACGGTCGAGCACGAGCTTCGGGTCGCCCATGAGCAGCACGAAGGTCACGCCGTCGCGGCGCAGCACGTCCCGGTAGCTGCGCCTGAGAGCCGAGCACGTGATGACGCCGGGGCGCCCCGCGGCGATCTCGCCGTCGATCCACGCGGCGACGCGGTCGAGCCACGGCCAGCGGTCGTCGTCGTTCAGCGCGTGCCCGGCCGCCATCTTCGCGACGTTGACCGCGGGGTGCAGGTCGTCGCCCTCCTGGAAGTCCCACCCGAGGCGGCCGGCGAGCATTCCGGCGACGGTGGACTTACCGGTGCCGGCAGGGCCCATGAAGACGAGGATCGGGGCGGTGGCGGTCATGGCTTCTCTCTTCGTCGGGGGAAGGGGTCAGATGGAGCGGCGGACTTCGGTGAGCACGGCGGCGACGTAGAGCCGCGTGTGCTCCTCGGCGGCGTCGGCGTCGGCCCGGCTGATCGCGGCGGCGGTGGCGACGTGGTTGTCGAGCGCGTCGGGATTCGGGATGCCGGGGGTCAGTCCGTGCATCGCGCGTCCCTCGATCGCCGCGGCGATGGGGGCGCGTGCGGCGGCGAGCATGAGGTTGCCGCTGGACACGAGGATGAGGTCGTGGAAGGCGATGTCGGCCGCGAGGTACTCGGGCGAGTTGCCGAGGCCGGCGGCGCCGAGGCGCTCGAGTTCCTCGGCGAGGCGGAGGATCTCCCCGCGCTGCAGGTCGGTCGCGCGGCGAGCGCTCAGTCGTGCGGCCACCGGTTCGATCGCGGCGCGGAGTTCGGTGGTGTTCGCGATGAGCTGGTCGCGGCGCTTGCCCGCGAGCTGCCAGCCGATGAGCCGGGTGTCCAGGGCGCTCCAGTCCGCGGGGGGACGCACGGTGATGCCGACCCGGCGTCGCTGCTCGAGCATGCCCATCGCCTCCAGCACGCGCACGGCCTCACGCACGACGGTGCGGGAGACGCCGTACTCGGCTTCGAGGGCGGCGAGGGTCAGGACGTGGCCCGGGGGGAGCTCCCCGTCGACGATGCGCATGCCGAGGGCATCGACCAGTGATCCGTGCGACGCGCGGGCCATGACCCCTCCTTAGGTCTTTGGTACGACCTTATCTTGTCAAAGATACGATCTTTGTGTGAAGATGCCCTCACTCACCCATAGGTGCGGGTCGAATCACAGCTTGCCCGATGCCGCGCCACCCTGAATCAACGGAGATCTCTTGGACGACTGGACCCAGACACTCGGCACGGCGCCACTCCTCGCCATCGCCGCGGGCGCGATCGCGCTCATCCTCGTGCTCATCATCTGGCTGAAGGTGCATGCCTTCCTGGCCCTCATCATCGTGTCGCTGGCCACCGCGTTCGCCGCCGGCATCCCCGTCTCGGCCATCGTCACCACCTTGACCGGTGGATTCGGGGGCACGCTCGGGACGGTCGCGCTGCTCGTGGCGCTCGGAGCGATGCTCGGGCGTCTGATCGAACACTCCGGCGGGGCGCAGTCGCTCGCCGAGACGTTCGTCCGCATCTTCGGCGAGAAGCGGGCGCCCTTCGCGCTCGGCATCGTCTCGCTCATCCTCGGGTTCCCGATGTTCTTCGACGCCGGGCTCGTCATGATGCTGCCGATCATCTTCGCCATCGCGCGCCGCGTCTCGGGCAACAACGTGCTGCTGTTCGGTCTGCCCGCCGCAGCCGCCTTCTCGGTCATGCACGTCTTCCTGCCGCCGCACCCGGGTCCGGTCACCGCGAGCGGCCTCTACGGCGCCAACCTCGGACTGGTCCTCATCGTCGGCCTCATCATCGCCTTCCCGATCTGGTACCTCTCGGGTTACCTGTGGGGGAAGTTCATCGCGCGCCGCATCGTCCTGCCCGTTCCCGCGCTCTTCGGAGACATGGATGCCGACCAGCCGGCGAACCCGCCGAAGCCCGCCACGGTCATCGCGGTCCTGCTCCTGCCGATGCTCCTCATCTTCCTGAACACCGGGCTCACCACGCTCAGCGCCGCCGGCGTCGTCGACAAGAACAACACCCTCGTGCAGGTGCTCGTCCTGCTCGGCAACTCGCCCGTCGCCCTGCTCATCACCGTGCTCGTGGCCACCGTCGTGTTCGGCTTCCGTCGTGGCGAGAACGGCACCGCGCTCGAGAAGGTCGTGGACTCGGCGCTCGGACCCGTGGCATCCGTCATCCTCATCACCGGCGCCGGTGGAATGTTCGGTGCCGTCCTGCGCGCCTCGGGCATCGGTGACGCGCTCTCCGACAGCCTCAGCGACCTGGGCCTGCCGGTCATCGTCGCGGCGTACATCATCGCCGTGATCCTGCGTCTCGCGCAGGGCTCCGCCACCGTCGCCCTCGTCACCGCGGCAGGTCTCGCCGCGCCCGCCGTCCTGGCGGGCGGCTTCTCGCCCCTGCAGGTCGTCGCGATCACCCTCGCCACCGCGGCGGGATCGGTGTTCGCCGGTCACGTCAACGACTCCGGCTTCTGGCTGGTGGGCCGCCTCATGGGCATGGACGTCAAGACCACGCTCAAGACGTGGACCGTGCAGCAAGCGATCGAGTCGGTGCTCGGCTTCCTCGCCGCGCTCGCCGTGTTCGGCATCGGAGCGCTCCTGTGACCGGTTCCGCCGCCGCCCTGTTCGACGTCTCCGACCGACTCGCCCTCGTCACGGGGTCGTCGCGGGGCCTCGGCCGTGCGCTGGCCCTGACCCTGGCCCGCGGCGGAGCGCGTGTCGTCGTGCACGGTCGCGACGCGGCCGCGGTCGAGCAGACCCGCGCCGAAGCCGAGGAGCTGTCCGGTCGTCCCGCGCACGCGGTGACGTTCGACGTGACCGACGCCGTGGCGGTCGAGGGTGCGATCGCCCCTCTGCTCCGAGACGTCGGCGTGCCCGACATCCTCGTCAACAACGCGGGCGTGCAGCGCCGGGCGCCGATCCACGAGTTCGCCGTCGCCGACTGGGACGACATCGTCGCGGCCAACCTCTCCGGAGTGTTCTATGTCTCGCGATTCGTCACCCCGGCGATGGTCGCGCGCGGCTCCGGCAAGGTCGTCAACGTCGCCTCGGTGCAGTCGCGGCTCGCGCGACAGACCATCGCGCCGTACTCCGCGACGAAGGGCGGCGTCGCGCAGCTGACCGCCGGAATGGCCGCCGACCTCGCGCGCTTCGGCATCCAGGTGAACGCGCTGTCTCCGGGGTACTTCGCGACCGAGATGAACCGCGACCTGGTCGACGACCCGGAGTTCACCGCGTGGCTCACCCAGCGCACCCCGGCCCGCCGGTGGGGCGACTTCGCCGAGCTCGACGGGGCGCTGTTGTTCCTCGCCTCCGACGCGTCGAGCTTCGTCTCGGGGCAGAACATCTTCGTCGACGGCGGGATGACCGCGGTCGTCTGACCGTGGAGAGGAAAACCATGAAGTCTCTGCTGATCGAGAAGGCCCTGTCCGCCGCGGTGCGCGATGTCGCCGTACCCGAACCGGGGGAGGGGCAGGTCCGCCTGCGCGTGGAGTACGTCGGCATCTGCGGATCCGACCTGCACTACTACTACGAGGGCGCCAACGGTGCCTTCGTCGTGCGCGAACCGCTCGTGCCGGGCCATGAGCTGTCGGGGCGGGTCGACCTCGACCCCTCCGGCGTCCTCGCCGCGGGCACGGCCGTGACCGTGCACCCGGCGCGCTTCGGCACGCCGCGCGAGGGCATCGAGCACGCGCCGCACCTGTGGCCCGGGGGATCGTATCTCGGCAGTGCCTCGACCTGGCCGCACACCCAGGGCGCGGCATCCGAGTACCTGATCGTCGACGCCGACATGGTGCGGGTGCTCCCCGACGACCTCCCGGTGCGCCGCGCGGTGCTGGCGGAGCCCCTGGCGGTCGCCCTCCACGCCCTCGGCAAGGCGGGCGACGTGGCCGGACTCGACGTGCTCGTCACCGGCTCGGGTCCGATCGGTCTCATGGCGGTGGCCGCGGCCGTGGCGGCGGGCGCACGGGTCACCGCGACCGACGTGCTCTCCGGCCCGCTCGAACGCGCCACGGCGCTGGGGGCCTCGGCGACGATCGACGTCTCGGCCGAAGCGGTCGAGCCGAACTCGTTCGCGGTGGTCCTGGAGTGCTCGGGTGTACCCGTGTCGATCTCGACCGCGCTGAAGTCGGTCCGCCCCGGCGGCACCGTCGTCCAGGTCGGCATGCTGCCGGACGACCCGCGGCCGGTGAACCTCGCCCCCTTCATCTCGAAGGAGGTGCGCTACCTGGGGGCGTTCCGATTCCTCGACGAGATCGACCGCGCCGTGGAGCTGCTCGCCCGTACTCCCGGGATCGAGGCGGCGCTCACGCACGAGTTCGCGGTGACGGATGCCGACGAGGCCTTCGCCACGGCACGCGACTCGCAGCGCTCGGGCAAGGTCGTCTTCGCCCTCTGACGCACCACGACGCCCCGGTGACCGCTCGAGAGAGCGGCGGCCGGGGCGTTCTGGTGCGGCGGGTCAGTGCTTCTTGTAGTTGGCGTTGCGCCCCATCGAGAAGAGCGCGCCGATCGCGGCGACGCCACCGATCGCGGTCACCGCTCCGATCGTCCAGAGCACGACGTGAGAGAAGAAGCCGCTGTCCATGATGTTCCTCCGGTCGGGGTGAAAGTCTCTCGCGATCCTACCGGGGCGGCCGGGGGAGCCCCGGTGTCCGGGTCGAAATGCGAGGCGGGTCGCTGGTAGACTTCCCGGGAACTTCGGCGAGGGATGCGTCCTCGTGCGCCCGGCGGGCGCTCACGCATCCGTGATCGACGCGGTGATGCAAGGCTTCCGGCTTTCCTCACGCGATCGCGTTCGAGTCGAATCCAGACCACATACGCGCGGACACCGTCCGCTCACAAGCTGCGGGACCCGAGCCCGCGAGGAGAACAACATGTCGGAAGACAACAAGGTCGTCGCCGAGCTGCGCGAGAACTTCGGCAAGGGCTACGCGCGTCGTCTGCGCGCCGCCGGCAAGATCCCCGCGGTCATCTACGGCCACGGCACCGAGCCCCAGCACGTCGCGCTCCCCGGCCACCAGGTGTCGCTGCTCATCCGTCGCGCCAACGCGCTGCTCGACCTCGACATCAACGGCAAGGGCCAGCTGACCCTGGTCAAGGACGTGCAGAAGGACCCGGTGCGCCAGATCATCGAGCACATCGACCTCATCGTCGTGAAGAAGGGCGAGAAGGTCTCGGTCGACGTCCCCATCTTCGTCACCGGCGAGCCCTTCCCCGGCACCATCGCCAACCTCGACAACACCACCGTGTCGCTCGAGGTCGAGGCCACCCACATCCCGCAGAACATCGAGGTCTCGGTCGAGGGCCTCGAGGACGGCACGCAGATCACCGCGGCCGACCTGGTCCTGCCCGCCGGCGCGACGCTCGTCACCGAGCCCGAGACGCTCATCATCGGCGTCTCGGTCCCGCTCGACACCCTCGCCGCCGACGAGGAGATCGCCGAGGCCGACGCCGAGGTCGCCGAGGAGCAGTCCGAGGAGTCCGAGGCGGCTTCCGAGGGCGACGAGAACTGATCTCAGCGGGCCGTCGTTCGGTCCGCGATCGACGAGGGGGCGTGTCTCACGCCCCCTCGTTTTTTCATGTCAGGGTCCGTGTGCGGATCCGGAAGGATGGATGCCATGGCGGACACGTGGCTCATCGTCGGGCTCGGGAATCCCGGGCCGCGATACGAGACGACGCGGCACAACATCGGCCAGATGGTGATCGACGAGCTCGCCGCCCGACGGCGCGAATCGTTCCGCGCGCACAAAGCCAATGCGCGCGTCGTCGAGACGTGGCTGCGTCCGGGGGGCGCGAAGCTCGTGCTGGCCAAGCCGAACAGTTTCATGAACGTGTCGGGCGGGCCGGTCTCGGGCCTGGCGCGCTTCTACGCCGTCGATCCTGAGCGCGTCGTCGTCGTGCACGACGAGCTCGACATCCCGTTCGACACGATCAAGCTCAAGGTCGGCGGCGGGCACGGGGGGCACAACGGTGTCCGTGATGTGGCGAAGGCGCTCGCGACGCCCGAATTCCCGCGCGTGCGCGTCGGCATCGGTCGCCCCGTGGGCCGGCAGGACCCGGCGGACTGGGTGCTCGATCCCTTCGGCGCGAAGGAGCGCGAGACGCTGCCTATCCTGGTGTCGGACGCCGCGGATGCCGTGGAGCTGCTCGTCGAGGACGGGCTCGTCACGGCCCAGCAGCGGTTCCACGCGCCGCGCTGACCCCGCGGCGCGCCGCGCTGACTCTGAGGCGCGGCGTCATCGTCGGCGCCTTCCCGCTGCGCGGGTCAGCGTGACGCATCCGAAGATCGCGGCGGCGACGCCGCTCAGGCACGCCCCGAGGCAGCTGTAGTCGCCCACAGCGACCAGAAGGGGGTCAGGATCGCGGCGCAGGATTCCGGCGACGGCGAACAGCACCAGGCTGATGGTCCCGAACGCCAGGAACGGGCGGAGTCGCGACGGTTTCGCGTGCGGGACGGCGCCCGTGGCGCCGGGGTCGTGCGGCGGCACGAACGCGGCGGTGTGGGCCGACGCCGGCCGGGGTGCGGGGCGGGCGGGGGGATCCGCGCGGGGGGGCTCGGGCATGGGGGTTCCTCGGGTGGTCCGGCCGGACCGTCCGGCTCCCGGCGAGGCTAGGAGGCGGCGGGGAGCTCTCGCTCAGCAGGAGCGCAAATCTGTGGACAAATCCTTCGGATCGCCGCCTGTGGAGGAGGGGTGCCCGGACGTGATGCAGGTCGCCCCGCGCCGGAGACCGCCCGCCGGAACGACGAAAGAGCCCCGGCCGTCCGGCCGAGGCTCTTTCTCGAAGTGCGGGGATCCCGCGCTGACGCGACGGATCCCGGTGCGGTCAGGACGCGTACGGCGCCGCGCCGATCCCGGCTCCGACGACGAAGAACACGAACACGATGCCGCCTCCGACGACGGACAGCACGATCGCGGCGATGCCCCAGCCGCGTCCCCGGTTCTTCACGCCGGCGATGATGCCCTGGATCAGGCCCCACAGGGCGAACGCACCCCACACCAGGAACGCCGCCACGGAGAGCGCTCCGGCGGCGAGGGCGATCTGGTTCGCGGACGCGGGCAGCGCCCCGCTCTCGACGTTGCCGTTGCTGTCGATGGCACCGGCGAACTGCGCGAGGCTCCCGCTCTGGATACCGCCGAAGAAGGCGAGGATCGACCCGATGACCACGGCCAGCAGAGACGCGACGAACGCGATGAGTCCGAGTCGGTTCGATCCCTGGGAGCGGGTGGGGGATGCCGACGCGGCATACGCGGCGGGCGGCGCGGCGTATCCGTTCTGTGCGGCTTCGGCACGGGTGGCCGGCGGGGGGTTGTGCGGCTCGGGGGGCGGCGGTGTGGTGGTCACTGTGTCCTCCTGGGATCGTCGAGGGCATGTGGCACCCTCGTCCGGACAAGGCTATGGACCGGCCGGGGATGCGCTGTTCGGGGTGGACGAGCCCGGGCCCAACCCGCTAAGGCGCGTCAGACGACGGTGCCGGCGAGCCCGCCCGCTCCCGCGGCGAGGGCGATGAGCACGAGAGCGGCGAACACGAACGGTCCGAGGGCGGAGACGACGATCGCGGCGATGCCGGGACCACGGCCCAGGTTCCGGGCGGTCGCCACGATCCCCATGACGAGCGCCGCGATGCCGAGCGCCGTTCCGGACCAGAAGGCGACCTCGGCCACGAGCACGAAGTCGCGCACGGGCGAGAGCAGCCGCCAGTCCACGGCCTGGCCGCCGCGGGCGACGAACTCGGCCCCCGCGCCCTGTGCGACCCGGAAGCAAGCGAAGCCCGCGATGCCGGATGCCACGACCCCGGCGAGGATCGACAGGACCAGGGCGGTCGCGCCCAGCGGTCGTCGCCTCGGCGCGGGCGGGGGAGGCGCGAGAAGCGTCCCGACCGGCGGGGCAGGGTGCGGCGAGGCGAATCCGGGCACGCCAGGCGAGGTCATGAGCCCACTGTACGACCCTGGCTTCGTCGAGCCGCGGCGGGCGTCTGCGTGGCCGCGACACGAGCCGCATGTCGGAGCCCCCGCGTAGGATGTGTCGAGTGACAGTTCCCGGGATCGTGCGCGCCCTCGAGCAGGCTGAGTCGTACCGGGAGGCCGCTGCAGCGGCATCCTCCGATCTGTCTCTCTCCCTCGTCGACGGGCTCGATGCGCCCGTCATCGCCGGTCTCCTCGAGCATCGACGAAGCGCGGGTGCGCCGGGCGCGGTCCTCGTGATCGCGCCGACCGGACGCCGCGCGGAGTCGCTCGGGCCCGCCCTCGAGGCCGTGCTCCCCGGTGCGCAGGTGCTGCATTTCCCGGCGTGGGAGACGCTGCCGCACGAGCGCCTCAGCCCGAGCCCCGAGACGGTCGGTCGTCGCCTGGACGTGCTTCGCCGCGTCGCGGCCTGGGACGGATCGGTTCCGCTCGTGGTCACCGCCTCGGTCCGCAGCGCGCTGCAGCCGCTGGCGCCCGGTCTCGGCGACGTCGAGCCGGTGCACCTGCGTGTGGGAGGGCGCGGGCGCGAGCTCGAGGCGGTCACCATCCGACTCGTGGAGCTGGCCTATCACCGGGTCGACATGGTCTCGCGTCGCGGCGAGTTCGCCGTGCGCGGCGGCATCCTGGACGTGTTCCCGGCGGTGGCCGACCACCCCTACCGTGTCGAGTTCTTCGGGGACGAGGTCGACCAGATCCGCGCGTTCTCCGTCGCCGACCAGCGTTCGCTGCCCGGCGAGGTGTCGGAGGTCTCGCTCGTCCCGAGCCGCGAGCTGCTGCTCACCGCGGAGGTGCGCGAGCGCGCCGCCGAGCTGCGCGACGGCTACCCGGGGCTCCGGCAACTCCTCGAGAAGATGGCCGAGGGCATTCCGGCCGAGGGCATGGAGTCCCTGATCCCCGTGCTCGTGGACGACCTCGTCACGATCGCGGACTATCTCCCGGGCGGAAGCGCCGTCGCGCTCGTCGACCCCGAGCGGTCCCTCGCGCGCGCCACGACGCTGGGCGACACCAACCGCGAGTTCCTCGAGGCCGCGTGGTCGGCCGCGACGGCGGGCGCCGACACCCCGGTCGACCTGGGTGCCGGCGATTTCGTGACGCTCGACGATCTGCACGAGATCGCCAGCGGTCGCGGCGGCGTGTGGTGGCGGCTGAGCGCGTTCGACTCGGGGGCGGTGGATGCCGAGGCCGAGGGCCTCGTCGTCGCCGACGACTCGGCCCAGCGGGTGAAGGCCGACCCCGTACCGTCGTTCCAGGGCAACGTCGACGGGGCGACGGCCCACGTCGGGGCACTTCTCGCCGAAGGCTGGGCCGTCGTGGTCACGGCATCCGGTCCGGGGCTCGTCGACCGTGCGCGTGACGTCCTCGCCGAGCGGGGGATCGCCGCCCGCAAGGTCGACGACGTGCACACCCCGCCCGAGCCGGGCGTCGCACACGTCGTGTGCGCGCCGCTGGAGCGCGGGTTCGAACTGACGGAGATCAAGTTCGCGGTCATCACCGAGACCGAGTTCTACGGGCGGTCGGTCGGCGGCGACAACCGCGGGGCCAAGAAGCTCGCGTCCCGTCGGCGCAACGTCGTCGACCCGCTGCAGCTCAAGCCGGGCGACGTGGTCGTGCACGCCACCCACGGCATCGGCAAGTTCCTCGAGCTCACCCAGCGAGAGGTCTCTAGCGGCGGTCGCAACGCCGTGAAGACCACGAAGGAGTACCTCGTCCTGGAGTACGCGCCCGCGAAGCGCGGCTACCCGGGCGACAAGCTCTTCGTCCCCACCGATCAGCTCGATCTGCTCTCGAAGTACGTCGGCGGCGAGGCGCCCGTGCTGTCGAAGATGGGCGGCAGCGACTGGGCGGCGGCGAAGGGTCGCGCGCGCAAGGCCGTCCGCGACATCGCGGTCGAACTGGTCAAGCTGTACTCGGCGCGGATGGCATCCAAGGGCTACGCCTTCGGTCCCGACACACCGTGGCAACGCGAGCTCGAAGAGGCGTTCCCGTTCGCCGAGACGCAAGATCAGCTGCAGACGATCGACGAGATCAAGGCCGACATGGAGAAGCCGATCCCCATGGATCGTCTGCTCTCGGGCGACGTCGGCTTCGGCAAGACCGAGGTGGCGGTGCGCGCCGCGTTCAAGGCCATCCAGGACGGCAAGCAGGTCGCGATGCTCGTCCCCACGACCCTTCTGGTGAAGCAGCACCTCGAGACCTTCGCCGAGCGCTTCGCCGGTTTCCCCGTGACGGTCCGGCCGCTCTCGCGCTTCCAGAGCGACAAGGAGGCGAAGGCGACGCTCGCGGGCCTGACCGACGGAACCGTCGACATGGTCATCGGGACGCACCGCATCCTCACCGAGAAGGTGATCTTCAAAGACCTCGGCCTCATGATCATCGACGAGGAGCAGCGCTTCGGCGTCGAGCACAAGGACTCGCTCAAGAAGCTCAAGACCAACGTCGACATCCTCGCGATGAGCGCCACACCCATCCCGCGCACGCTGGAGATGGCGGTCACCGGCATCCGCGAGATGTCGACGCTCGCCACGCCGCCCGAGGACCGGCATCCGATCCTGTCGTACGTGGGTCCGCGCAACGACAAGCAGATCGCCGCGGCGATCCGGCGTGAACTGCTGCGCGAGGGACAGGTGTTCTACGTGCACAACCGCGTCTCCTCGATCCAGCGGGTCGCCGCGCACCTCGCCGAGCTGGTGCCCGAGGCGCGCATCGTCGTCGCCCACGGCCAGATGGGGGAGCACGCGCTCGAACAGGTCGTCGACGACTTCTGGGAGCGTCGCGCCGATGTGCTCGTGTCGACCACCATCATCGAGACCGGCCTCGACATCTCGAACGCGAACACGATCATCATCGACCGCGCCGACAAGTACGGCCTGTCGCAGCTGCACCAGCTCCGCGGTCGCGTGGGTCGCGGGCGCGACCGCGCCTACGCGTACTTCCTGTACGACGAGATGAAGCCGCTGTCCGAAACGGCCGCCGACCGCCTCGAGACGATCGCGGTCAACAACGACCTCGGCAGCGGCATGCAGGTCGCGCTGAAAGACCTGGAGCTGCGCGGCGCCGGAAACCTCCTGGGCGCCGAGCAAGCCGGTCACATCGCGGGTGTCGGATTCGACCTGTACCTCCGCATGATCGGGGAAGCCGTCGCCACCTTCCGCGGCGAGGACACCGACGGACCCACCGAGCTGCGCCTCGAACTCCCGGTGGATGCGCGCCTGCCCGAGACCTACATCGACAGCGAGCGCCTGCGCCTCGAGGCGTACCAGAAGCTGTCGGCCGCGGCATCCGCCACCGCCAAGGACGACGCGATCGATCTCGTGGTCGAGGAACTCCGCGACCGCTACGGCGAGCCGCCGGCAGAGGTCGAGGGACTCATCGCCGTCGCGCGTCTGCGGCGGCGCGCCGCACAGGCGGGGCTCGCCGACGTCGTCGCGATGGGGTCGAACCTGCGGATCGCCCCGGCGCACCTGCCCGACTCGATGCGCGTGCGTCTCCAGCGCCTCTACCCCAAGGCGAAACTCGTCGCGAACGGGGATGCCATGGTCGTCCCGCTTCCGCAGGACGCCGATGACGCGAACCTCATCGCCTGGGTCCGCCAGCTCCTCGACGCGCTCTGGCCGCTGCCGACCGCGAAGGAGTCGGAGGGCGCTTCCGTCTGATCGGGCGGCCACCCGCTCACGGGCGCACCAGGATGCTGCCCACCTTGTGTCCGGAGTCCACGCGGGCGTGCGCTTCGGCGATGCGGTCCAGCGGGAGCGTCGTCTCGATCACGGGCGTGAGGGTGCCCGCGGCGACCCGGTCGAGCAGGTCGCTCACGAGTTCGCGGCCCGCGCCGGCGGTTCCGGTGATCACGCGCGACCTCCGCACGAGGGTCTCGGCGAGGGTCGCCGCCGCGAGGATCGCCCGCCCCTCGGTCGTGAGCAGGGGTGCGGCGGTGGCCGGGTGGAGGGCGCCGACGGTGTCGAAGACGACGTCGTACGGACCGGGGAGGTCGGACAGCGGAACCGCCGTGCGGTCCACCGCGTGATGGGCCCCGAGGCGCGAGAGCAGCCCCAGGTTCCCGGTGCTCGCCGTAGCCGTGACCTCCGCCCCGAGGGAGCGGGCCAGCTGCACGGCGTGGGTGCCGACGGCGCCCGCACCGCCGATCACGAGGACGCGCTCGCCGGGACGCACCCGCGCGCGGTCTCGGAGGAACCACAGGGCGGTGGTTCCTCCGAACAGCACGGCGGCGGCGTGGTCGTCGCTCACCCCGTCGGGGATCCGCACCAGTCGCCCCTCGGGGACGGCGGCGTACTCGGCGTGCGCGCCCATGCGCATGTCGGTCATTCCGCACACGCGATCGCCCGGTCGCAGATCGGTCGTCCTCGGGCCCGTCTCGACCACGCGTCCGGACAGGGCCACGCCGAGCACCGGTCGACGGGGCCGCCACACGCCCAGCGCGATCCGGGCGGGGACGCCGAAGCCCCGTGGGAAGCGCGCGCCGCGGATCCGGGCGTCGCCGCTGTTGACCGATGCCGCCGAGACGTCGACGACGACGTCGCCCCGGGCGGCGCGCGGGCGGGGGCGGCGCTGGATGCGGACGACCTCGGGCGATCCGTAGGTGTCGACGACGGCCGCGTTCATGTCCATGATGACTCCTAAGTGTCAAAGATTCTTGACACCGGATCGTGCCCGTTCTACGGTCGCTATGTCAAGTTTTCTTTACATGGAGGCCCCGATGTCGTTCGAGGAGCGCAACACCTGGGCGGGGCTGGTCGCCAGTGTCCCCGGGGTGATCGTCTACACGGTGTGGATGCTCGTGATCGCCCGGGACACCCCCGTCGACCGCATCGACTGGGTGTGGCCGATGGTCTCGACCATCGTCGCCGGCATCGTCGTCGCGATCGCCGTGAGCATCGTGTGGGGGATCGTGCAGTCACGCCGCGATCCCGATACCGACCACCGCTCCGACGTGCGTGATCGCGAGATCGCCACGCAGGGCGACCGCGTCGGCCAGGCCTTCCTCGTGTTCGGGGGATTGGCGGCGCTGGTGCTGTGCGCCGTCCAGGCGCCCCTGTTCTGGATCGCGAACGCCGTGTACGCGGGCTTCGCCCTGTCCGCGATCATCGGCAGCCTCGCGCGGCTCGGCCTGTACTACCGGGGGATGCCGTGATGGCCAAGCCCACGCGCGTCACGAACACCATCCGCGAGCATCGCGAACGCGCGGGGACCACCCAGGCCGAACTCGCCCGTCGACTGGGCGTCACGCGACAGACGGTCATCGCGATCGAGCAGGGGCGGTATTCGCCGAGCCTGGAACTGGCGTTCCAGATCGCCGGCGAGTTCGGGGTCGGTCTCGACGCCGTCTTCGCCTACGACCGCGAGTGAGCATGTCCTCGCCCCGGCCCGCGGGACTACGCTGACGGGCACCGATGGGAAGGACGCCGCCATGCGCTTCGCTCACCTCGGGGCCGAGCCCCGCATCCACCCCGACGCCGTCGTCGCCCCCACCGCGGTCATCAGCGGTGATGTGACGATCGGCCCCGGATGCCAGGTCCTCCATGGCGCGGTCCTCACGGCCGAGGGCAGCCGGATCGTGCTGGGGGAGAACACCATCGTGATGGAGAACGCGCTGCTGCGGGCGAGCTCCACCCACGCGGTGCACGTGGGCGCGCACACGCTCATCGGCCCGATGGCGAGCGTCGCGGGAGCCGATATCGGCGAAGAGGTGTTCCTGGCCACGGGCACCCGGATCTTCAACGGAGCCGAGATCGGCGACCGCAGCGAAGTGCGCATCAACGCGATCGTGCACCTGCGCACCGTCCTGCCCGCCGAGACCGTCGTCCCGATCGGTTGGGTGGCCGTCGGCGACCCCGTGCAGTTGCTCTCGCCCGACCGGCACGACGAGATCTGGGCCGCACAGAAGGAGCTCGACTTCCCCGGATACGTCTTCGGCCTCGACCGCGAGACGCCCGACCTCATGGTGCAGCTGACCGAACGCTACGGCCGCAGCCTCGCCCGGCACGCGCACGACCGGCACCTCGACTGAGCGGGCACCGGAGACGCGGAAGCGCCGACGTCCCGGAGGACGCCGGCGCTTGCGCGTGGGACCGGATCAGCCCGTGTTCTGCAGACCCGCGGCGACACCGCTCACCGACAGCAGCAGCAGGCGCTGGTGCTCGGCATCCGGGGTCGGGTCTTCCGCGTGGGTGTCGCGCAGTGCGCGCAGGGCGCGCAGCTGCAGGAGCGACAGCGCGTCGACGTAGGGGCTGCGCATCTTCACGGCACGCTGCAGCACCGGCTTGTTGCCGAGCAGTTCGCCGCCGGTGATGCGCTCGACCCACGTGCGGGTGAGGAGCATCTCGTCCATGACGAGACCCGCCAGGTCGTCGCGGTCGCCGAGGGCCAGGTAGCGGCGGGCGATGCGTTCGTCGGCCTTCGCCAGGCTCATCGCGACGTTGTCGATCATCGTGCGGAACAGCGGCCACTGCTCGTACGCGTCGCGGAGGCGCTGCTCGTCGCCGACGGCGTCGAGGGCGGTGCCGAGGCCGAACCATCCGGCGAGGTTGATGCGCGCCTGCGTCCACGAGAACACCCAGGGGATGGCGCGGAGGTCTTCGAGCGACTCGACCGACAGCCCGCGGCGGGCGGGCCGCGAACCGAGCGCGAGGTGGCCGAGCTCCTCCATGGGCGTCACGGTCGCGAACCACGGCGCGAAGCCGGGTGCCTTCACCAGCGCGAAGAACCGCTCGCGCGAGGCGACGTCCATCGTCGCCGCCACCTCGGCGAACGCCTCGGCCGCCCCGCGGTTGCGACGTTCGATCGAGGGCGAGGATGCCGTGAGCACGGCCGCCGCGACCTGGTCGATGTGTCGCATCGCGATGTCTGGGTCGCCGTAGCGAGCGAAGATGACCTCGCCCTGCTCGGTGAGCTTGAAGCGGCCGTCGACCGAGTGCGGGGGCTGCGCGAGGATCGCGGAGTTGGCGGGGCCGCCGCCGCGACCGAGTGCGCCGCCGCGGCCGTGGAAGAGCGTCAGCTCGATGCCCTCGGCCTCGGCCCACGTGGAGATCTTCGCCTGCGCCTCGTACAGCGCGAGGTTCGCGGCGACCGGTCCGACGTCCTTCGACGAGTCGGAGTAGCCGAGCATGACCTCGAGGCGGCGGCCGGTGGCATCCAGGCGACGGACGAACGCGGGGTGCTCCACGATCTCCGCCAGGATGCCGGGCGCCGCCTGCAGGTCGGCGAACGTCTCGAACAGCGGGATGACGTCGAGCACCGGGAGCGCCTCGCCCGGACCCATGGCGTAGGACGCGAGCTCGTGGACGTTCGCGAGGTCTTCCGCGGATTGCGTGAACGACACGATGTAGCGGCCAGCCGCACGCGGCCCGAAACGCTCCTGCACGTAGGCGACGGAGCGGAACACGTCGAGCACCTCGTCGGTCAGCTCGCTGCGCGCACCGCCCGAGCGCAGCTCGGCGAGCACCTTGCGGTGCACGGCGGAGTGCTGGCGCACCTCGAGCTCGGTGAGGTGGAAGCCGTACGTCTCGACCTGCCAGATCAGGCGCTGCAGCGAGCCGTACGCCTGGCGGGCCGCGCCGGCGGAGACCAGCGAGTCCTGCACGGTGCGGAGGTCGGCGAGCAGGTGCTCGGGGTCGCGATAGGCGAGGTCGGCGTTGCGCGTGCGCGTCGCGGCGATCTTGCGGGCGAGCAGCAGCAGGATCCGGCGATGCGGCTCGGCGGGGGAGCGCTCGGCGATCTCGGCCGCGGCGTCCTCGTCGGCGGCGCGCAGCCGGTTCCAGAGCGCGAGCAGGGCGTCGCTGGGCGGGGTGGTCTCGGCATCCAGCGTCAGGCCGCGTCCGACCCGCTGGGCCGTGCGCTCGAGGCCCAGCAGGACGTGCTCGCTCGCGATCGCGGCGGCCTTGCGGGTGACGGATGCCGTGACGAACGGGTTGCCGTCGCGGTCGCCGCCGACCCACGAGCCGACGCGGACGAACGGCTTGACGATGGGGGCCTTCGCCCCGGCATCCTCGCCCTGCAGGATGTCGTCGATCCGGCGGTAGACGCGCGGAACGGCCGTGTAGAGCGTCTCGTCGAACACCGCCATCACCGAGCGCACCTCGTCGACCGGCGACGGCTTCTCACGACGCAGCGGCGCGGTGCGCCACAGCGTGTCGATCTCCTCGAGCATGCGCCGCTCGGTGCGGCGGACCTCGCCCTCGTTCTCGGCGGCCGCATCGTGCTCGCCGAGCAGCTCGGACAGGCGGCGGATGCTCGTCGAGATCGCACGACGGCGGGCCTCGGTCGGGTGGGCGGTGAAGACGGGGTGGAACCGCAGCGCCTGGAGGCGGGAGAGGGCGGTCTCCTCGCCGACCTCGCCGGCGAGCCGTTCGAACGCGGCCGCGATCGTGTCGGGCGTGCCGCCACGCGAGGGGCGGTCGCCGCGCTCACGCAGGACGCGGACGCGCTGGTGCTCCTCGACGAGGTTGACGAGGTGGAAGTACGCGGTGAACGCGCGGGCGACCTCGTCGGCGCGGGCGATCGAGAAGCCGTCGGCGATGGCCGCCGCGCGCTCGAACGCCTCGGGCGTCTCGTCGGTGTACGCCTGGATCGTCGCCGTCCGCAGCTTCTCCACATCGTCGTACAGGCCGGGGGAGCCGCTCTCGCGGAGCACCCGGCCCAGCAGGGAGCCGAGGAGGCGCACGTCGGCGCGCATCTGTTCGGGAAGCTCTTGGCCGGCTTCGAAGCGGCCCACGAGGTCGATGGCCTCGGTCGGGGTCAGTTCACGCACACGCCCCAGAGTAGTTGCGTCACGTTGCGGCCATGTCACACGGTACATTTCGCCCCGTCGGAGGCGCACGATGCAGGAGATCCTCCGGGCGGACGAAGCGGATGCCGCAGGATTTCGCGTGGGCTGGGGGTTCGGCATCCGGAAACTCCTTCGTCGTGTCGCCCCAGGCTCGGTACGTCGTCGGCGCGCGGGAGCACGGGAGCACGCGCCGCGTCGGCGCGGCGGATCCGCCGGATCGTGCCCGGCCTCGACGCGTGCGACCCCGCACCGGGGGATACTCGGGGCAGTGGCGCGCCGGTGCCGCAGGAGGAGGGGCCGTGAGCGAGGACGCGCTGCGGGAGGCCGCCGAGACGATGCGTGCGGTGCGCGAGCGCTGCGCCTGGACGCAGACGATCGATCACCACGATCTCGTGCCCTACCTGGTCGAGGAGAGCGCCGAGGTCATCGACGCCGTGGAGTCCGGGACCCGTGCCGACCTGCGGGAGGAGCTCGGCGACCTGCTGTGGCAGGTTCTGTTCCACGCCGAGATCGCCGCGGGCGACCCCGAGGATCCGTTCGACATCGACGACGTGGCTCGCGGGCTCACCGAGAAGATGGTGCGCCGCCATCCGCACGTGTTCGGTGACGCCGTGGCATCCACGCCCGAGGAGGTGCTCGTGCACTGGAACGCGGCGAAGGCCGCCGAGAAGCGCGAGCGCACGAGCGTGCTGGACGGGGTCTCGGCCCACATGCCCTCGCTCGCTCTGGCGCAGAAGGTGCTCGGCAAGGCCGCGCAGGTCGGCGTCGTCGCCGGTCGCCCGCCGCTCGCCCCCGCCGACGAGTCCGAGCTCGGCGACGCGCTCCTCGCCCTCGTGCAGCTGGCCCGCGAGCACGGCTGGGACGCCGACCGCGCCCTCCGGTCGCGCCTCCGCGCCCTGTCCGCCGAGGTGCGGGCGGCCGAGTAGCCGCGACGAATCCGTACGTTCGGGTCGAGCGCACACATCCGCGCGGTCCGCACCGTGTGCGCTCGGGCGGATCGTGTGCTTTCGGCGCCGGCTCGCGTCCGCGACGCGCGGGCGCCGCGCGGGAGCCTGGAACAATGGGACCGTGGCATCCGTGAACCCGCCGCGCGGCATGCGCGACTTCCTCCCCGCTGACAAGGCCCGTCGCGAGCGCGTGCTCGCCGTCATCCGCGAGCGCTACCGCGCGCACGGCTTCGACGAGATCGAGACGCCGGTCATGGAGGAGTACTCGCGCCTGCACGCGGGCATGGGCGGCGACAACGAGAAGCTCTCGTTCAGCATCCTGAAGCGGGGGATGGATTCCGAGGCGATCCGCGCCGCAGCCGAGGATCCGGCCGCACTCGCCGACCTCGGGCTGCGCTACGACCTGACGGTGCCCCTCGCCCGGTTCTACGCGACCAACCGTGCGCAGCTGCCGACGGTGTTCCGCGCGATCCAGATGGCGCCCGTGTGGCGTGCCGAGCGGCCCCAGAAGGGGCGCTACCGCCAGTTCGTGCAGTGCGACATCGACATCATCGGAGACGCCTCGTCGCGCGCCGAGGCCGAGCTCATGACCGCGAGCCTCGATGTGCTCGACGCGCTCGGGCTCGAGGGCGGCGTCATCCGGGTGAACGACCGTCGGGTCCTGGACGCGATGCTGGACGTGTTCGGGTTCGCTGCCGACGAGCGCCCGGGCGTGCTCATCACGATCGACAAGCTCGACAAGATCGGTCCCTCGGGCGTCGTCGCCGAGTTGAGGGAACGCGGAGCCGCCGCCGCGGCCGTCGACGCCTTCGAGGCCTACCTCGGTCGACCCGCGGGGACCCCGACGTTCGACGACGCGGGCATCCGATCGGCGTTGCCCGACGGCATCCCGGACGACATCGTCGATCACCTCGTCGCCCTCGGCGACACCGTCGCCGCCGCGCGCGGCGTCGAGGCTCCGCTGCGCTTCGACCCGTTCCTGGTCCGAGGCATGGGGTACTACACGGGCACGATCTTCGAGCTCGCCCACCCGAGCGTCGACTACTCGCTCGGTGGCGGAGGTCGTTACGACGGCATGATCGGGCGCTTCCTCGGGCAGGACGTCCCGGCCGTCGGCTTCTCGATCGGCTTCGAGCGGATCGTGGATCTGCTCCAGGATGCCGCGGACTCGGGCGAGCGATCCCTCGTCCTCGTCCACGACCGCGACGTCCCGTTGTCGACCCTGCTGCGCCTCAAGGCCGCACTGGTGGCCGAGGGTGCCCGGGTGCGTCTGGAGCAGCGGCCGAAGAACCTCAAGGCACTGCTCGAGCGCTCCAGCGCCGACGGTTACACGACGTTCGCGGCGGTGCGGTCCGACACCACGGTCGAGTCGCTGGAGATCAAGCCCCTCGACTGACCCGCGCGGCGCGCGTCACGCGACCGCGCTGATGAGCGCCTGGTCGGGGTGCTCGGCGGCGAGACGCTCCAGACGCGCCGCGGTCGCGGCATCCCGCGGGGCGAACCACACCACGCGCGAGCCCAGGCTCTCGTCGACCCACAGGCTCGACATCTCGAGGTGCAGCTCTCCGACGCGGGCGTTCACCAGATGCTTGACCGCGTTGCGCTCGCCGCCGACGTCCCCCCGGCTCCACAGCTCGGCGAAGCGGGGCGAGGCCTGCTCGAGCTCGGCGATGAAGCGCTGCCACGTCGGCTCGTCGTGGTGGCGGCCGTACGCGGACCGGAGGCGCGCCGCCATGCGCCGCTGCGCGTGGTCGAGGTCGACGTGCGCGCGCTGCCATGTGTCGTCGGTGAACAGCAGCACCGCGCAGTTGCGCCGTTCGACGGGCATCTCGTCGAGGTCGTCGAAGAGGTAGCGGTACGCGCGGTTGTAGGCGCGGATCTCGAAACGCGACGTCTGCAGCGCCGCGGGGTAGGGCAGCAGCTTCTCGAGCAGATCCAGGTGCGGCGTGTCGACGCACGCCCGCGCCGCGCGCTCAGGGCGCGGAAGGTCGGCGAGTGCGAAGAGGTGGTCGCGCTCGTCGTCGGTGAGACGGAGGGCGCGGGAGATGGCGGAGACGACCTGGGCGGATGCCGCGATCGGGCGCCCCTGCTCGAGCCACGTGTACCAGGTCAGCCCCACGCCGGCGAGCTGCGCCACCTCTTCGCGTCGGAGTCCGGCGACGCGGCGGCGCGTGCCGTCGGGCAGGCCGACCTCGGACGGCTGCAACCGCGCGCGGCGGCTACGCAGGAAGGCGGCGAACTCCGCGCGGGCGTCGTCGGATCGGGTCATGGCGTCTCCTTTCGTCGTGAGCATAGGCGCGGGCGCCGGGGGGAGACGGCCGGAGAGAGGTGCCGCCAGTACCAGGATGAGCAGGCTCCTGGTACCAGGATGCCGCACCCCTCATGCTGGCATCATGACGACCTCCGCTCGACCCGACACCGGCGCGACCCCCGTGCCGGGAGACACCGCACCGGCGGTCCCGACCTGGCGCTACATCGGGTTCCTCCTCGGACCCGGGGTCGGCACGTTCGCGTTCAACGCGGTCACCGTCATCCTGCCGACGCTGCGCGAACGGTTCGGGGCGGACGACGTCTCGCTCGAGCTCGTCATCGCCGGGTACGGCATCCCGTTCGCGGTGTTCCTGATCCTCGGTGGTCGCTTGGGCGACCGCTTCGGCAGACACCGTCTCTACACGGTCGGCATGGGGCTGTTCCTCGTCTCGGCGGTCGCGTGCGCGCTGGCGCCGTCGGTGCAGACCCTCGTGGCCGCCCGCGTCGTCCAGGGGCTGGGGGCGGCACTGTGCACCCCGCAGGTGCTCGCGACCATTCAGGCGACCTCGCGCGGCGCGGCCCGCACGCGGGCGATCGCCGCGTTCGGCGCGAGCGGCGGGATCGGATCGGCGGTCGGGCAGGTCGCGGGCGGTGCGCTCGCCGCGACGAGCTTCGGCGTCGTCGACGGCTGGCGGGCGGTCTTCGTCGTCGTGGCGCTGGTCGCCGCCGCCGCCATCGCCCTCGCGCCGCTCGCCCCGCGGAGTCGTTCGCACGAGCACGTCGCGATCGACCTGGTGGGCACGGCCGCGCTCGGTGTCGGCATCCTCGCCGCCTCCGTCGCCCTCACCTTCGGGCCGGCGTGGAACTGGTCGTGGCCCGTGCTCGGGGCCCTGGTCGTCTCCGCCGTCGCGCTGGTGGCGATGTGGCGGCATCAGGATGCCGTGGAGCGGAGCGGGCGCGTACCGCTCCTGCCGCCGAGCGTGCTGCGCCTGCGCCCGTTGCAGCTCGGCCTGCTGTCGGCGGCGCTGTTCTTCGCCGGTTACTCGGCCCTGCTGTACGTGTTCCCGCGGGCCGTGGAGCACGGCGGGATGACCTCCCTCCAGGCGGGTTTGGCGCTCCTGCCGTTCGCCGTGGTGTTCGCGGTGGTGTCGCTCACCGTCGCCCGGGTGCAGGCGCGGCTCGGCGACGCGACGCTGGCGTGGGGCGTCGGGGTGCAGCTGGTCGCCCTGCTCGCGATGACCGGAACCGTCGTGCTGGCCTGGGGGCCGGACATCGGTCTGTGGTTGCAGCCCGCATTGGTGCTCCTCGGCGCCGGGCAGGCGCTGATCTTCTCGCCGCTCACGCAGCTCGTCGTGCGCGAGGTCCCCGTCCGGGCCGCCGGCCTCTCGGGCGGCATGTTCAGCACCGCCCAGCAGCTGGCGCTGTCGTTCGGGGTGATCGTGATCGGCGGGGTGGTGTCGTTCACGGGTGTCGTCGGCCGTGACGAGCTGCTGGCGGGGCTCGCCCTCGACGTCCTGCTCGCGGCGGCGGTGCTCGTCCTCGCGCTGGTGCTCCGGGCGCGCGGGCGTCGGCACCTCGCCGACTGAGTCGCCACGTCGCCGACGCGCCGCCCGACCCGAGTCGATCGGTCGCCGTCAGCCGAGACGGCCGTCGATCAACCGGGGCACGTTCTGCGTCGGCGTGTCCGTGAGTTCGTGCGGCAGGAGGTCGAGGGGGAACCCCTGGTAGGCGACGGGCCGGAGGAATCTGGTGATCGCGGCGGTCCCCACCGACGTGGTCCCGGCGGCGGTGGTCGCGGGATACGGGCCGCCGTGATGCTGGGCGTAGGTGACGGAGACGCCGGTGGGCCACTGATTCCAGAGCAGGCGCCCCGCGCGTCTCGCGAGGAGCCGGACCAGTTCGGGGAGATAGTTCTCGTCGCCCTGACCCATGAGGGTGGCCGTGAGCTGCCCGTCGATCGCTGCGGCGAAGTCGAGGAGTTGCCTTTCGTCGCGGTAGGTGACGACGATCCCGGTCGGTCCGAAGCACTCTCGGAACAGCTCTTCCCGCGCGCGCAGCACCGCGTCGATGTCGACGGTCAGGACGGTGGGTGTCGGCGGATCGGCGAAGGCACCGTCCGCCGATGTGATCAGGGTGACGTCGGGGTGCGCCAGGAGATCGCCCAACACGTCGGTGTACCCGCGCTGGATACGGGCGTTCAGCAGCGCGGCGGGTGCCGGAGGAGCGAGGTCGCGCAGCACGTGGGGGATCGGCGAGTCGTGGGGGACGAGCAGGACCCCGGGCTTCGTGCAGAACTGCCCCGCGCCCAGCGTCATCGAGGCGAGGAACTGTCGGGCGATCTCCTCGGCCCGTGCGGCGTCGGCGGCCTTCGTGACGAAGACGGGGTTGACGCTCCCCAGCTCGCCGTAGAACGGAATGGGTTCGGGTCGGGAGTTCGCGAGGTCGAAGAGGGCTCGACCCCCCTGGATGGATCCGGTGAAGGACGCGGCTTTGACCCGGGGGTCGGTGAGGGCGATGCGACCGGCCTCATCGCCGTGGATGACGTCGAGGATCCCCCCCGGTGCCCCCGTGGCGGCGAGGGCTTCGCGAATCAGCTCGCCCGTGCGTGCGGACAGCTCGGGGTGTCCGGGGTGGGCTTTCACGATCACCGCGCACCCGGCCGCCAGCGCGGCCGCCGTGTCACCGCCGGCGACGCTGAACGCGAACGGGAAATTGCTCGCGGCGAAGACGACGACGGGGCCGAGCGGCTCGAGGATCCGGCGCAGATCGGGGCGGGCGCCCATCGGCCACGCCGGATCCGCATGGTCGATCCGGGCGTCGAGGTAGCCGCCGTCCCGGAGGACCTCCGCGAACAAGCGGAGCTGAAAGGTCGTCCGCGTCAGCTCCCCGAGGAGCCGTGCCTCGGTCAGATGCGTCTCGCGGACGGCGATCGGCACGAGCTCGTCGGCACCCGCGTCGAGGCGATCGGCGATGGAGGTCAGCACGGCGGCGCGCGCCGATCGTCCCGTCCGAGCCCAGCGGTCGGAGGCGGTTTCGGCCCGGGCGAGGAGCGTCTCGAGCGCGTCGGGCGCGGTATCCGGAATCGTCGTCATCTCAGTACTCGTTTCGGGGGTCATCGAGCGGTCGTCTCGAGGGCGATGAGGTGGCGCAGGAGCTGGGTCAGACCGAAGGTCCACCGGGGGAGTTCCTCGGCGATGCCGACGGTGTTCACCAGGGTGCCCAGGTGCTCGCTGTGAATCCGAACGACGTCGCCGGGCTTGTGCGTGAATCCCTGCCCCGCGACGTCGCGGTCGGCTGTGGGGGCGAAGAGGGTGCCCGTGTACAGCGCGAAGCCATCGGGGTACTGATGGTGGTCTCCCACGGTCGCTGCCACGAGCTCTTCGAAGGGGCGACTGATGCGGGCGAGGCTGTTCCGTCCCTCGAGGTGGAACCCGTCGGTGCCGGTCACGTGCAGGAGGATCTCCTCGGTGCGCAGGGTGTCGAGAGTGAAGTCCGCCGTGAACAAGCGGATGAAGGGGCCGACGGCGCTGGAGGCGTTGTTGTCTTTCGCTTTGCCCAGCAGCAGGGCCGAGCGGCCCTCGACGTCGCGCAGGTTGACGTCGTTGCCGAGCGAGGCGCCGACCATCTCGCCTCGGGAGGAGACGATGAGAACGAGCTCGGGTTCGGGGTTGTTCCAGTGAGATGCCCGGGGGACGCCGATGTGCGCGCCCACGCCCACGGAGGCGAGGACGGGCGCCTTCGTGAAGACTTCGGGGTCGGGGCCGATGCCGACCTCGAGGTACTGCGACCACAGTCCTTGCTGCTGGAGGATCGTCTTGGCCCGGAGGGCTTCGGGCGAGCCCGGCCGGATGGCGGAGATCTCGCCGCCCAGCGCCTCCGCGACCTGAGCGCGGGCGGTCGCGGCGCGGGTCGGGTCCCCGCTGATGCGCTCCTCGATGACCCGCTCGATCATGCTGTCGACGAAGGTGACGCCGCACGCTTTGACGACCTGGAGATCGATGGGGGCGAGGAGGGTCGGGCGGTCGGCGGCCTGGGCGAGGGAGGCGTCGACGAGGTCGTTCGCGTCCCACGTGGGCTCGCCCTCGCACGCGCCCGCGACGATGCTGAGGCGGTCGTCCCGCTCGAGCAGTTCCGCGACGGTGCCGGCCACGGCCGTCAGGTCGTAGACGTCGACACCGCGCACAGCGACCACGCGCGGCCCGCCGAGGGACGGATCCCACACGCGTCCGACGAGGAGCGCATCGGGGTCGGCGGGGAGGACGGGCAGGGTGCGGTGACTCATGGTGGGCAGATCCTCGGGTGGCGGTCGATCGTGTCAATCGGTGGCGGTACGTGACTGCTCGACGAGGACGGCGAGCAGCTCCTCGGTGAAGTTCTTCTGCTTCGTCGACGCCAGGCAGAGCAGCGTCTCCGTGCGCTGCAGGCTGGGGATCGGCCAGATCCGATCGAGCAGCAGGTCGGTGAGGTGCTGGTTGTCGCGCACGCGGACGAAGACCAGCAGGTCGTAGGCGCCGGAGACGACGTTGATGCTCTCCACCTCGGGCAGGCGGGAGAGGTGCTCGAGGATCTCGGTGATGTCGGTGCCGACGGCGGCCACGATGGGCAGGAAGACCGACAACGGGTACCCGATCCGCGCCCAGTCGACGGCCACGGTGTAGCGCTGCAGCACTCCCAGGCGTTCGAGCCGGGCGAGGCGCTCGCCCACCGCGCCCGCCGACATCTCGATCTCGCGAGCGAGCTGCCGTTGCGAGAGCCGTGCATCCGCGGCGAGAAGTCTGAGCAGGGCCAGGTCCGTGGCGTCGACGGCGACGGGGTCGGGGACGGGCTGCAGTGCCGCCCGGCTCACGGGAGTGAGGGCGGATGTCGGATGCCGCGTGTCGACCGGTTTCATGTTCGCTCCCTCTCGTGCCCTCGGACTCTGCACACAGCGACAATAGTCGCTTCGCGGTGATCGAATGTCCAGTGGCACACGCCGAAACTTGACAATCGCACACCGTGGAGGGGAGAGTCGTCACGACATGACCATCACCCTCGGAGGGAGCGTCGACGTGGAGAATCCGCTGTCGAACCCGGACCTGCGCGCGCGCGAAGGTGTGCGGGCGCTGCGCTCGTCGAAGATCCGCGACGTCGCGAACGCCGGCATGGGACGACCCGGCGTGCTGCCGTTCTGGTTCGGCGAGCCGGACGTACCCACGCCCCAGGCCATTCGCGACGTCGCCATCGCCGAGCTCGACGCGGGCAACGTGTTCTACACCCACGGCCTCGGGACGGCCTCGCTCCGGTCGGCGCTCGCCGATTACGGCGCGACTCTGCACGGAGCGGTCGAGGCGGATCGGATCGCCGTGACGAACTCCGGCACGGCCGCGCTCATGATCACCGTCCAGGCGCTGATCACCACGGGCGACCGGGTGGTCGCCGTGACCCCGTTGTGGCCCAATCTCGTCGAGATGCCCAAGGTGTACGGCGCGGTCGTCGAGACCGTGTCGCTGGATTTCGGTCCGGCCGGCTGGCAGCTGGATCTGGATCGCCTGCTCTCGGCGCTCACTCCCGGCACCAAAGCCCTGCTCATCAACTCGCCGAACAATCCGACCAGCTGGGTCCTCACCGCTGCCGAGCAGCGGGTGATCCTCGAGCACTGCCGGCGCCTCGGCATCTGGGTGGTCTCCGACGACGTGTACGAGCGCTATTACTTCGCGGGAGACGCCGCGCCGTCGTTCCTCGACATCGCCGACGCGAGCGACCGGCTCGTGAGCACCAACTCCTTCTCGAAGACGTGGCTCATGACCGGCTGGCGGATCGGGTGGATCACCGCCCCCGCCGTGCTCATCCCCGAGATGTCGAAACTCATCGAGTTCTCCACCACGTGTTCACCCGGCTTCGTCCAGGCCGCCGCCGAACATGCGGTGCGACACGGCGAACCGATCATCGCCGACACCGTCAGCCGCCTGCGCCGTTCGCGTGATCACCTGGCGACCGCGCTCGGCGCCCTGCCGCAGGTCGAACTGGGCGCCCCGGCCCGAGGGGCCATGTACAGCTTCTTCCGTGTGGAGGGCGTCACCGACAGCCTCGCGTTCTGCCGCGACCTGATCGACAAGGTCGGCCTCGGCCTCGCTCCGGGGATCGCTTTCGGTGACGAGGGAGAGGGCTTCGTCCGGTGGTGCTTCGCCAGCGACGGCGACCGCATCGACGACGGGGTGAATCGCCTCGCGGACTACCTGCAGAACCACCACCGGCCATCCGCGGTGACGACCACAGCTCCCTAAGCCCGCTCCGCCGCTCCGGACGCCCCGGCGCGTCACCCGCCGTTCACCGCGGCGAGGTGGGATGTCGGCATGCGCAGGCGTCGGCCGATCACCGTCACCGTGGCATCGTTGGTCGCGGTGCTCGGCACCGCCGCGGTGGGGGTGCGGACCCTGATCGCCCGCCAGGCGGCGATCGCCCGTCGCCGTATCGGCAAGCCGCTGGGGGAGCAGGCGCTGGATGCCGACCGGGTGTGGCGGCGTAAGAAGCACGCGGGCGCGCCGGTGGAGCTGCTCCTCCTCGGCGATTCCATCGCGGCGGGCCTCGGAGCCGGTCACCGCCGCGACACCCTGGGCGCGCGGCTCGCGAAAGGGATCGCACGCGTCGAGGGGCGTCCGGTGCGGCTGCGTACGGCCGCGGTCGTCGGCTCGGAGACCTCGGCGCTCGCGCGGCAGCTGGCGGCCGTCCCCGAGCCGTACCGCGCCGACGTCGCGGTGATCGTGGTGGGCGGAAACGACGTCACCCACCGGATCCCCGCGTCCCGCGCCGCGGGGCAGCTCGAACAGGTCGTGCGCGACCTGCGGGATCGCGGCATCCCCGTGGTGGTCGGGACCTGCCCCGACCTGGGAACGCTCCGCGCGATCCCGCAGCCGCTGCGTGCGCTTGCCGCACGGTCGTCGCGACAGCTCGCCGCGGCGCAGGCCGCGGCGGTGCACCGTGCGGGCGGACGCGTCGTCGCCCTCGCGCGTGCGGTGGGACCGGTGTTCGCCGAGCGCCCCGACGAGATGTTCAGCGTCGACCGCTTCCACCCGAGCGCGCTCGGATACCGCCGCACCGCCGACGCCCTGCTCCCCGCGGTCCTCGCCGCGCTGGAGAAGCACCGCGTCCCGGCGAATGCATAGCCGCGCGGCCTACCGTGCTGCCACGCCTCCTCTGCATGTCCTCTTCTCCACCTGGCACGCCGCGCCCGTCCCGCTCGGCGTGCTGCTCGTGGCATCCATCGCCTACATCGTCGGGGTGGTCCGCGTGCGGCGCCGCGGGGAAGCGTGGCCGGTGCTGCGCACGATCGGTTTCTTCGGGCTCGGGCTCGCCCCGTACGCGGTGATCGAACTGGGGTTCCTCGGGACGTACTCGTCGGAGCTGCGCTGGGCGTTCTCGACCCGCATCGCGCTGCTGATCTTCGCGGTCCCCGCGGGTGTCGCGGCGGGGCGTCCGCTCGAGCTGTACTCCCGCGCGACCGGGGATCGCGGCCGCGCGCGCCTCGATCGACTGCTGGCGACCCGGATCGTGCGGATCACCGGCAACGCGATGGTCGCCACCGTCGTCATCGCCGCCGTGTTCTGCCTGTTCCTCACGCCCGTGGCCGGCATCCTGCGCGTGAACCCGGTCGTCGAGGCGTCGCTCGGCGTCGTCGTGCCGCTGGTGGGCCTGGCGATGGTGCTGCCGATGATGGCGCTCGGCGCCGTCCACACGGGGACCTTCATCGCGATCGAGTTCCTGCTCGCGTTCGTCGAGCTCCTCATCGATTCCGTCCCGGGCCTGCTCCTGCGCCTCAACGACACGGTGCTCGACCTGATCCCGGATGCCGCGCGGGCGGTGTCGTGGTGGCCCTCGACGCTGCACGACCAGCATCTCGCCGGCGACCTCATCTGGTTCATCGCCGAGTTCGCCGACGTCCCGATCCTCGTGATCCTCATGGTCCGCTGGATGCGGACCGACCGGGCCGAGGCGAAGACCTTCGACGACCTCACCGACGAGGAGTACGACGAGATGACCCGCGCCCACCTCCACGGACCCCGTTGACCCGCGGGCCGCGCCTCGTCAGGCTGGGGGAGTGCCCACACACGACGACGTCGACGCGTTCCTCACCGACACCCTGGTCGGGCGCGATCCCTCGCTGGATGCCGCACTCGCCGCGCAGCAGGAGGCGGGACTCCCCGCGATCGAGGTGTCCCCGGTCAGCGCGAAGCTCCTGCACCTGCTCGTACGGATCAGCGGGGCGCGGCGCGTCCTGGAGATCGGCACGCTCGGCGGGTACTCGACGATCTGGCTCGCCCGCGCCCTGCCCGAGGGCGGTCGGGTCGTGACGATCGAGGCGGAGGAGCGGAACGCCCGCCTCGCCCACGACAACCTGTCGCGTGCCGGGGTGGCCGACCGGGTCGAGATCCGGGTCGGCCGGGGGCTCGACGTGCTCCCGACCCTCGTCGGCGAGGAGCCGTTCGACCTTGTCTTCATCGACGCCGATAAGGAATCGAACCCCGGCTACCTCGACTGGGCGGCGCGCCTCGGGCGCCCCGGGACCGTGGTCGTGCTCGACAACGTCGTCCGCGCCGGCGCCGTCGCCGACCCGCCCCCCGGCGACACGAAGGTCGCGGGCGCGAGGGCGGGCGTCGTGATGCTGGGGGAGGACCCCCGTTTCGACGCGACCGCGCTGCAGACGCTCGACCGCAAGGGGTGGGACGGGCTCGCTCTGGCCCTCCTGACCGACGCCGTGGCATCCGGGCCCGATCCTCGCCCCACACGCTCCGACCGCGATCACTAGACTCGACCACGGACCGACGACGCTCCGCTCTCTTCCACCCAGAACCAACGAGGAGTCCTTCGTGGCACTTATCGAGGCTGTCAACGCGCGCGAGATCCTGGATTCGCGCGGTAACCCGACCGTCGAGGTGGAGGTGCTCCTCGACGACGGCATCGTCCAGCGCGCGGCCGTCCCCTCCGGCGCGTCCACCGGCGCGTTCGAGGCCTACGAGCTTCGCGACGGCGACAAGAGCCGCTACGGCGGCAAGGGCGTTCTGAAGGCCGTCGCCGCGGTCGTCGACGAGCTCGGCCCCGCGATCGAGGGCGTCGAGGCCAGCGAGCAGCGCATCATCGATGAGATCCTCATCGAGACCGACGGCACCGAGAACAAGTCGCGCACCGGCGCGAACGCGATCCTCGGCGTCTCGCTCGCCGTCGCCAAGGCCGCGGCCGACAGCGCCGACCTGCCCCTGTTCCGCTACCTCGGCGGCCCGAACGCGCACCTGCTGCCCGTGCCGCTGTTCAACGTCATCAACGGTGGCGAGCACGCCGACAACGGCATCGACTTCCAGGAGTTCTTCCTCGCGCCCATCGGCGCCGAGACCTACGGCGAGTCGCTCCGGTGGGGCACCGAGGTCTACCACGTCCTCAAGGGCGAGCTGAAGTCCGCGGGCTACAACACCGGTCTCGGCGACGAGGGCGGCTTCGCCCCCGACCTGCCCAGCAACCGCGAGGGCCTCGACTTCCTCATCCGCGCGATCGAGAAGGCCGGCTTCACCCCCGGCCAGGACATCGCCGTCGGCCTCGACGTCGCCGCCACCGAGTTCTACAAGGACGGCGTCTACACCGTCGAGGGCAAGGAGTGGAGCGTCGACACCCTGGTCGACTACTTCGCCGACCTCGTCGCGAACTTCCCGATCGTCACCATCGAGGACGCCCTCGCCGAGGACGACTGGGACGGCTGGAAGAAGCTCACCGACGCCATCGGCTCGAAGGTCCAGCTCGTCGGCGACGACCTGTTCGTCACCAACCCCAAGCGCCTGAAGCAGGGCATCGACCTCGGTGTCGCCAACTCGCTCCTGGTGAAGGTCAACCAGATCGGCACGCTGTCGGAGACCCTGGATGCCATCGCCCTCGCGACCCGTTCGGGCTACACCTCGATGCTGTCGCACCGTTCGGGTGAGACCGAGGACACCACGATCGCCGACCTCGCCGTCGCGGTGAACGCCGGCCAGATCAAGACCGGTGCGCCCGCGCGCAGCGAGCGCGTCGCCAAGTACAACCAGCTGCTGCGCATCGAGGAGGACCTCGGCGACGCCGCCGTCTTCGCCGGCCGCTCGGCGTTCCCCCGCTTCAAGGGCTGAACGCACCCGCGCCGGAAGGGGGGAGCCGATCGGCTCCCCCCTTCGTCGTTCGCGGGGCCCGGCCGAGGGGATCCCGTGAGCCCGGCGCGTCATCCGGGCGTCGGTGTCCCGCGACGTAGAGTCGGATACCGGCCGTCGCGGGCAGCGCCGCGGGTGCGAGGAAGGAGACGTCGTGGATCGACCGACGCTCCCGTCCCCCCGCGGACGGAACGAGGCGCCGGCACCTGCCGCGTCGAAGCGCCGGCGTACGCGTGCCGCGCGGGAGTCGACCCCGCGTCCCGCCGCTCCGACGCGGACCCGTCCGGCCGCGCGCCGCGTCGACGTCCGAGAGTGGCTCGGCGGCCTGCGCATCTCGGGGTTCGTCGTCATCATGCTGGGCCTCGTGGTGCTCGGCACCTTCGTGCTCGTCCCGACGGTGGGCACGTACATGGACCAGCGCCAGCAGATCCAGGCCCTGCGCAGCGCCGTCGCGCTCAGCGAGAGCGAGGTCGCCGACCTGCAGTCGCAGCGCGAGCGATGGTCGGATCCCGCGTACATCACCACTCAGGCGCGCGAGCGGCTGTACTACACGATGCCCGGCGAGGTCGTGTACCTGATCGACGACGACCTGCCCGCATCGGCGGCACCGCAGGAGCAGCAGGACGTCGTGCAGGAGGTCGGCCAGACCCGGACCGACTGGATGTCGCAGCTCGTGCGGTCGGTGACCTCGGCCGGCGCCGCGCAGGTCGCGGTTCCGAGCATCGGCGTGCCCGACCCCGCCGCGTCGACACCGGCTCCCTGAGCCAGGACCGCCCGATCGGTGCCGCGGACACCGCCGGGTACCCTGGATGCGATGAGCACCCCGCCCCTGCCCCCCGCATCCGACGCCGACCTCGACGTCCTGCAGTCGCAGCTCGGTCGTGTCCCGCGCGGAGTCGTCGGCATCGCGGCGCGGTGCGTCTGCGGCAACCCGACCGTCGTCGCCACGTCTCCGCGGCTCGACGACGGCAGCCCCTTCCCGACGTTCTACTACCTCACGCACCCCGCGGCCACGGCGGCGATGTCGGTGCTCGAGGCGGGTCACGTGATGAAGGAGTTCTCCGACGAGCTCGCCGCCGACGACGATCTGAGCGCCGCCTACGCGGCGGCGCACGAGGCGTACCTGCGCGACCGCGCGGTGTACGGCGAGCCCGAGGAGATCGCGGGGATCTCGGCCGGGGGGATGCCCACGCGTGTGAAGTGCCTCCATGCCCTGGCGGGGCACGCCCTGGCGGCGGGCCCCGGCGTGAACCCCATCGGCGACCTGGCCCTGTCCCGCGGCACCTGGTCGCCGGAGCGCTGCGAGTGCGAGACTCCCGGGGCGGGCGGATGAGACGCGTCGTCGCGGCTGTGGCATCCGTCGTCGTGGGCGTCGTGGTGCTGACGGGTGCGGCGACGACCCCGACTCCGCAGGATTCCGTCGACCCCGTCCGCGCGTCGCAGTACTGGCTCGATCAGTACGGCATCACGGAGGCGTGGAAGACCACCCGCGGCGCGGGGCAGAAGATCGCGATCATCGACACCGGTATCGCACGCGGCCCGGTCGAATTCTCCGGTGCCGTCGTCGGCGGCACCGACGTCTCGGGAGTCGGCGCCGCCGACGGGCGCACCCCGGTCGGCGCGGTCGATTCCAACCACGGCAGCTGGGTGGCGTCTCTCGCCGCCTCGCGGGGCACGGGCGACGGCAAGGGCATGATCGGCGTCGCCCCGGATGCCGAGCTGCTCTCGATCTCGGTCGGCTTCGGTTCCGTCACCTCCAAGTCGTTCACCGAGCAGATCGTCGACGCGATGCACTGGGCCGTCGACCAGGGTGCGACGGTCATCAACATGTCGCTGACCACGAACACCCTGGACTGGGACCAGAGCTGGGACGAGGCGTTCCAGTACGCGTTCGATCACGACGTGGTCGTGGTCGTGGCCGCCGGCAACCGGGGGAGCGGCACGTCGCGCGTCGGTGCCCCGGCGACCATCCCCGGGGTCCTCGCCGTCGGCGGCGTCGACCCGTCGGGCACGGCCAGCAACGACGCCTCCACCCAGGGCATCACCATCGGTCTCTCCGCGCCGAGCGAGCGTCTGCTCGGCGTGTCCGCCGACGGCTCGCTGGTGCAGTGGAACGGGACGAGCGGCGCTGCGCCCATCGTCTCCGGCATTGCGGCGCTGGTCCGCGCCGCGCATCCGGACCTGGATGCCGACAACGTGCTGAATCGGCTGATCCGCACCGCCAAGTCCACCCCCGGCGCGGGGTCGGGTCAGGACCCGCTCTACGGATACGGACTCGTCGACGCCGCGGCCGCCGTGTCGTCGGTCTCGGTGCCGTCGGTGTCGTCGAATCCACTCGGTGACCTGGCCGAGTGGGTGCGGCTCTACCGTCGAGCGAACGCCCCCGCGCCCACCGGTGCAGCGACGTCCGCACCGGTGGAGATCCCGGCCCTTCCGCCGGTGGAGTCCGCGCCGCGCGCGTCGTCGCCGCTGCTGCCGACCCGCGACAGCCTGCTGTACGGGACCCTGCCGCTCGCGGGCGCGACCCTCGCCGCTATAATGATCACGCTCGGCGTCAGTGCTGCTGCCCGGCGTATCCGTAAGGCGCGCATTTCTCGCGAGCCGAGCCGCACCACAAACCAGGAGTCTCTTCCATCGTGACCAGCACCGTGCCCAAGATCCTCATCGTCGGCGGAGGCTACGCGGGTTTCTACACTGCGTGGAAGCTCGAGAAGCTCCTCGGCCGCAACGAGGCCGAGGTCACTCTCGTCGACCCGCTGCCGTACATGACGTACCAGCCCTTCCTCCCCGAGGTCGCGGCCGGCGAGATCGAGGCCCGCCACGTCGTCGTCGGCCTCCGTCGCCACCTGAAGCGCACGACCGTCATCGCGGGCAAGGTCACCGGCATCTCGCACGCCACGAAGACCGCCACGATCACGCCGATCGCGGGCGACGACACCTGGACGCAGGAGTACGACCAGATCGTCGTGACCGCCGGCGCCGTCTCGCGCACGTTCCCGATCCCGGGCATCGCCGAGAACGCGATCGGTCTGAAGACGATCGAAGAGGCCGTCGCGATCCGCGACCGTCTGACCTCGAACTTCGACAAGGCGTCGGTGCTTCCCGCCGGTCCCGAGCGCGACCGTCTGCTGACCGTCGTGGTCGTTGGCGGTGGCTTCGCCGGCATCGAGGTCTTCGCCGAGCTGCGCGCGTACGCGTCGTCGCTGCTCAAGCAGTACCCGACGCTGACCTTCGACGACACGCACTTCCACCTCATCGAGGCGATGGGCCGCATCATGCCCGAGGTGTCGCAGAAGACGAGCGAGTGGGTGCTGGCCGACCTGGCGAAGAAGGGTGCGTTCGTGCACCTCGACACGCAGGTCAAGGGCGCCGTCGACGGCGTCGTCGAGCTCTCCACCGGTGAGCAGCTGCCCACCGACCTCATCATCTGGACCGCCGGTGTCATGGCCAACCCGACCGTCGTGCGCGGCAGCGACCTGCCGGTCGAGGAGCGCGGTCGCATCCGCACCCGTCCCGACCTGCGCGTGGGCACCGACGAGGAGTTCGTCGAGGGTGCCTGGGCCGCCGGCGACGTGTCGGCCGTCCCCGACCTCTCGGGTGGCGGCGTGGGCGGCTTCTGCGTCCCGAACGCGCAGCACGCGGTGCGTCAGGGCAAGCTCATGGCGAAGAACATCGTCGCGGTCCTCCGCGGCGAGGAGCCCAAGCAGTACTTCCACAAGAACCTCGGCGCGGTCGCCGGACTCGGTCTGTACAACGGTGCGTTCCAGTCCGGGAAGATCGCGCTCACGGGTCTCCTCGCCTGGTTCGCCCACCGTGGCTACCACGGCCTGGCCATGCCGACCTGGGAGCGCAAGTTCCGCGTCGTCGGCGACTGGGTGCAGAACTTCTTCCACGGCCGCGAGACGGTGTCGCTGGAGGCCGTGCAGAACCCGCGTGCCACGTTCGAGGAGTTCGCCGCCCGCCCGCGTCCGGCGCAGTCCGCGGCCGAGCCGGCCCCGGCTGACAAGAAGCCCGAGGCCGTCGCCGCCAAGTGATCGCGTTCGAGACCCCCGCACGTCGCGTGCGGGGGTCTCGTCGTTTCCGGATGCCGTCACCCTCCGCGCTACGGTGGAGCGTGGCATCCGCCCCCGTAGCCCAATGGCAGAGGCAGGCGACTTAAAATCGCTCCAGGTGTGGGTTCGAGTCCCACCGGGGGTACGTGTCGGGGCGCCGCGCGCGCATCGCTCATCGCGTTGCATGCGTATCGACTGGGAGTCGTTCCCAGGCCCCTGGTGCGCGCCGCCCCCGCCGTTAGGATTGTGCGGCAGTCGTCGAACGGAGAACCGGAACATGTGGGAGTGGCTCGTCCCCGTCATCGTGATCGTCGCAATCCTGGCGATCGCGGGGATCTATCTGTGGGCGACGTACAACGCCCTGGTCTCCCTCAACGTCCGGGTCGACGAGGCGTGGAGCGACATCACCGTCCAGCTCAAGCGTCGCGCCGATCTCCTTCCCAACCTCATCGAGACGGTGAAGGGGTACGCGGCTCACGAGAAGGCCGTGTTCGAGAACGTGACGCGGGCCCGCGCCGAGACGATCTCGGCGCAGAGCCCCGCGGAGGCGGGCGTCGCCGAAGGCCACATGCAGCAGGCGCTGCGGTCGCTGTTCGCCGTCGCAGAGGCGTACCCGCAGCTCCAGGCGAGCCAGAACTTCCTGCAGCTGCAGCAGTCGATCGTCGACACCGAGGACAAGATCCAGGCGTCGCGCCGGTTCTACAACGGTGGCGTGCGCGAACTCAACACCAAGATCAAGGTGTTCCCCAACAACCTCTTCGCCCGCCAGCTGGGCTTCCAGGCGCGGGAATTCTTCGAGGTCGTCGACGGCGCCGCGATCTCCGAGCCACCGCGCGTCCAGTTCTGACGGCATCGACTCCGCCGCCCCCTCAGCCCGTCACGGGTGAGGGGGCGGCGTCGTTCCGAGGGTGCTCGTGCCGTTCGGCGCGCAGGGCTCCCGCGAGGGCGTCGGCGGCGTCGCCCCACCGGGACACCGTCACGCGCTCGAGCCCCTGCCATTCCGCGGCGGTCCGCAGTTCCGCTGCAAGCCGCTCGGCGGCATCCGCGGGTGCGCCGTGCTCCCACCACGCCGACTGCACCCGCAACGCGGAGGCACCCCGGTCGGCCTTGAGATCGACGCGTCCGACCACGTCGTCGCCGACGACCACGGGCAGCGAGTAGTAGCCGAAGCGCCGCTTCTCGGCCGGGGTGTAGATCTCGATGCGGTAGTCGAAGTCGAACAGCCGCTCGGCGCGGTCGCGGAACCACACGACGGGGTCGAACGGGGTCAGGACGGCCGTCGCATCGACGCGGCGGGGGCGGGCGGCATCCCGGTGCAGCCAGGCCTGGGCGGGCCGACCAGCGACTCGCCACCCCTCGACGACGACGGGCTCGAGCTCGCCGGTATCGACGAGGTCGCGCACGGCGCCGAGAACGGCGGGGCGGTCGCGGATGCGCCAGTAATCGGCGAGGTCGGCGGCGGTGGCGACGCCGTACGCGACGGCGGCGCGTCGGACGAGCTCGTGGATGGCCTCGGCCCGGGGGACGGGGGAGTGGAGGGCCTCGGGCGGCAGCACGTCGGAGGCCAGCGCGTATCGGCGCTCGAACCCGCGACGGCCCGCGATCGCGACGTCGCCCATGAGCCACAACCGCTCCAGGCCGTTCTTGACGTCGTCCCATCCCCACCACGATCCGCGCGACCCCGCGCGCGCATCGTGCTCGATGTCGGCGGGGCGGAGCGGTCCCCGCGCCGCGAGCTCGTCGCGCAGCCAGCCCAGCAGTGCGGCGTTGGCCTGCGCCCAGTCGTCGGTGCCGTACTTCTCGCGGGCCGCGTCGCGGCGGAACTGCAGCAGCGGCCAGTCGGCGACCTCGACGAGGGATGCCACGTGCGCCCAGGACTCCACCCACCGCGGGCGGCGCGAGAACGCCAGGCGATCGAGCAGGGCGGTGTCGTAGGCCCCGAGGCGGGCGAACAGCGGCATGTAGTGGCTGCGGGAGAAGACGTTGACGGAGTCGATCTGCAGGATCCGCATGCGCCGGAGCGTCGAGGTGATCTGGCGTGTACCGACCACCGCGGGACGCGGGCGTCCGAGGCCCTGGGCGGCGAGCGCGATGCGGCGTGCCTCGGCGCGGCGAAGGGTCGTCGTCATACATCCCAGCGTAGGCATGGCTGCCGACATTCCCGGCGTTCCCGGGGCGGGGGCGGCGGTAGGCTGACGGGATGACCGGAACCGATCCCGAGGACCGCGGATCGTTCTTCGACGCCCTGCGTCGGCGCACCGTCTCGAGCGACCTTTCGCCGGCGGTCCCCTCGGCGCTCCGCCAGGCCACCGCCTACTCGTGGCGACTGCTGGTCATCGCGGCCGCCATCGGCGTGGTGGTGTGGCTGGTCATCCAGCTGAAGCTCCTGGTCATCCCGTTGCTGGTCGCGATCCTCATCACCGCGCTCGTGTGGCCCGCGTTCTCGTTCCTCCTGCGGCACCGGTGGCCGCGCTGGCTCGCCATCGTCGTCACGGTGCTCGGGACGATCGCCGTGATCTCGGGGCTGCTGTGGCTCGCGGTCTGGCAGATCACGCGGGAATTCGGCTCGGTGCGCGACCGCACGGTGGAAGCGATCGGCCAGTTCCGCCAGTACCTCATCGACGGCCCCCTGCACCTGTCGGCGCAGCAGATCGACGACGGGCTCCGCCAGGCGGGGACGTTCCTGCAGCAGCAGGCCGAGGTGCTGTGGACGGGTGCGCTGGCGATCGGGACGACGATCGGCCACGTCGGCACGGGGCTGCTGCTGACGCTGTTCATCCTGCTCTGCCTGCTCGCCGACGGCGGCGGCATCTGGCGCTGGACGACGCGGCTGTTCCCGCGCGTCGCGCGCCCCGCCGTCGACGGCGCCGGCCGCGCCGGGTGGCGCACCGTCATCACCTACGCCCGCACGCAGCTGCTCGTGGCCACGATCGACGCGATCGGCATCGGCCTGGGCGCGTTCCTGCTCGGTGTGCCGCTCGCGATCCCGATCGGCGTCCTGGTGTTCCTGGGCGCGTTCATCCCGTTCGTCGGCGCCGTGGTGACCGGGGCCCTCGCGGTCTTCATCGCGCTGGTCTACAACGGGCCGCTGATCGCGCTGTTCATGCTCATCGTCGTGCTGGGCGTCCAGCAGATCGAGAGCCACGTGCTGCAGCCGATCCTCATGGGATCCGCCGTGAAGGTGCACCCGCTGGCGGTGGTCCTCGTCGTCGCCGGCGGGGCGATGATCGGCGGCATCCCCGGTGCGCTGTTCGCGGTGCCGCTCGCCGCGTTCGTCAACGTCGTCTCGGTGTACCTCAGCAGCCATGCGTGGCGGGACGGCGGTTCCGCCGTCGACTCCGCCGACCTCATCTGGCAGACCGTGCCCCGCGAACGCGGAAGGAGATCATGAACGACACGCCCACCCTGGCCGAGTTCGAGGATGCCGCGCAGACCCTGCGCGGCATCATCACGCGGACCCCGCTCGACGAGTCGCTGCACCTGACCGAGCTGCTCGGCGTCCCCGTGCACCTCAAGCTCGAGAATCTGCAGAGGACCGGGTCGTTCAAGATCCGCGGAGCGACGTACCGCCTGTCACGCCTCACCGCCGAGGAACGGGCGCGCGGCGTCGTCGCGGCATCCGCGGGCAACCACGCGCAGGGCGTCGCCCTCGCGGCGCAGCAGCTCGGCATCACGGCCACGATCTTCATGCCGCTCGGCGTGCCGGTGCCCAAGCTCCTCGCGACCCGCGGGTACGGCGCCGAGGTGATCCTGGAGGGGGCGACCGTCGAGACACCTCTCCGCCTCGCGGCCGAGTTCGCCGAACGCACGGGCGCGGTGCTGATCCATCCGTTCGATCACCGCGACATCGTCGTGGGTCAGGGGACGCTCGGCCTGGAGCTCGTCGAAGACCTGCCGGATCTGGACACCGTCATCGTCGGGATCGGCGGCGGCGGTCTCGCCGCCGGCGTGGCCGCCGCGGTCAAGGCGCGGGCGGCCGCCGAGGGGCGCCGCGTGCGGATCATCGGCGTCCAGGCGGAGAACTCCGCCGCGTATCCCACCTCCCTCGCGGCGGGGTACCCGATCCAGGTGCCGACGACCCCGACGATCGCCGACGGAATCGCCGTCGCGCGTCCGGGTGATCTGCCGTTCGAGCTCATCCGGCAGTTCGTCGACGAGGTCGTCACCGTCACCGAGGACGACATCGCGCGGGCGCTGCTCGTCCTGCTCGAGCGCGCCAAGCAGGTCGTCGAACCCGCGGGCGCAGTCGGGGTGGCCGCGATCCTCGCCGGGAAGATCCAGGCGACGGGGACCACCGTGACGATCCTCTCCGGCGGGAACATCGATCCGCTGCTCCTCCAGAGGGTCGTGGCCCACGGGCTGTCGGCATCCGGTCGCTACATGTCGCTGCGCATCCCGCTCCCGGACCGCCCCGGGCAGCTCGCCCGCGTGTCGGAGCTGCTCGCCCAGGTCGGCGCCAACGTCATCGAGGTGCTGCACACGCGGCACGGACAGGGCCTGCAGATCAGCGAGGTCATCCTGCAGCTGAGCGTGGAGACACGGGGCGCGGAGCACCGGGCGCTCGTCATCCGCACGCTGGAGGAAGCCGGCTTCTTCGCGACCGTCGTCCCGGACTGACGCCCCCGCCCCGGCGACACCGGGCGAGACGCGAAGAGCCGCTCACCCCGAACGGGGGAGCGGCTCTTCGCACGTAGCGGTCACTGACCCGAGTAGGTCTCGACCTTCACGATCTCGACCGAGATCTGCTTGCCGTTGGGCGTGGTGTACGAGCCGCTGTCGCCCTCCTTGAGGCCGAGGATCGCGGCGCCCAGCGGCGACGCCTCGCTGTACACGTCGAGTTCGGAGTCGGCGGCGATCTCACGGTTGCCGAGGAGGAACTTCTCCTCGCCCCCGGCGATGATCGCGGTGACGACCGTGCCGGACTCGACGACGCCCGTGCTCTCGGGCGCCTCGCCGACCTTGGCGTTCTTCAGCAGCGCCTGGAGGGTGCGGATGCGGGCCTCCTGCTTGCCCTGCTCGTCCTTGGCCGCGTGGTAGCCGCCGTTCTCCTTCAGGTCGCCCTCTTCCCGGGCGATCTCGATGCGCTTGGCGATCTCTTCGCGGCCCGTGGTCGAGAGGTGCTCGAGCTCGTTGGCGAGACGGTCGTAGGCATCCTGGGTGAGGAACGTCACCTGAGCGTCAGTGGACACGGTGGTCTCCTTCGTCGATCGGGCCGGAGTCGGGCAGGGAGAAACCGCCGACCGCCGGGGGATATGTCGAACGCCCCGGCTTCGGGCCGGGGCGCGTCTTGGTGATCGAGACTACGGCACCCAGCAGGAGTTGACAAAACCCGTCGTCGCCAGCGCCAGGGTCGGGATCTCCTCCGAGAAGGCTCGGGTGTGATCCTCGGATGCCGGGTACTCCACGACCCGCCACCCGACGGTTCCGTGCTCTTCGTCCTGCGCCTCGATCGCGCAGGCGACCGGCTGCCCCACGGGTGCGGTGATCTGGAACGAGATGGTGACGCGCTCGGCATCCGTCACCGCGAATCCGGTGTCGGTGGAGGTCACGGACGCCAGGTTGTTCGCCACGGTCGTCCATCCGAGCGCGACGGTGAGAGCCACCGCGACCACGCCCACGACGCTCCACAGCACGATCCGCCGACGCGGCGACCGGGTGCGGCCGTAGCGGTCGTCGAGCTGGGCTTGCGTCGTCATGGTCTCCCCGGGCTTTAGGCTGGACTTCCAGGCTACGCGCTCCCGCCCGGACCGAAGGACTCCATGCTCACCGCGCTCGCGGCCCTCGCGGCCACGCCCACCCCCGCCACGACCCCCGACGAGTCGATCGTGACCCCGGGACCGCTCGGCTTCGCGGCGGTCGCCTTCATCGGCGTCGCGGTCTTCCTCCTCGTGTGGGACATGCTGCGCCGCATCCGGCGCGGGCGCTATCGCGAAGAGGTCAACGCGGAACTGGATGCCGAGGAGCAGGCCCGCGCGGCCGAAGCCGCCAGCGAGACCGACGACGAAGACATCGACCGCGACGCTCCCCGCAGCTGATCCGCGCCGCGGGGGAGCGGCATCCGTCGCTATCCGCCGTGGAAGGCGGGGTGCATCGCGATCAGCAGGCACGCCGTCCAGTGGCAGAGGAACGCCAGGACCGTGCACACGTGGAAGATCTCGTGGAAGCCGAAGTGGCCGGGCCACGGGTTCGGGCGCTTGAGGGCGTACACGATGGCCCCCGCCGTGTAGAGCAGTCCCCCGATGACGACGAGCACCATCATCGCGACGTTCGCGTTCAACAGGTCGACGATGTACATCACCGCCGCCCAGCCGAGGGCGAGATAGAGCGCCACGTAGAGCCAGCGCGGGGCGTTGATCCAGAACACGCGGAAGAAGATCCCGAGGATCGCCCCGCCCCAGACGATCGACAGCAGCAGGATCGTCTGCGGGGTGTCCAGTGCCAGGACGGCCAACGGCGTGTACGTCCCCGCGATGAGCAGCAGGATGTTGGCGTGGTCGATGCGCTTGAGTACCGCCCTCGTCTTCGGCTTCCAATTGAACCGGTGGTACAGCGCCGAGTTGCCGAACAGCAGCATCGACGTCGCCATGAAGACCGCGGAGGCCCATTTCGCCGGAGCACCCTGCGCGAGGCTGATCAGGACGATGCCGGCGGCGATGGCCACCGGGAACGTGCCGGCGTGGATCCAGCCGCGCCAGGTGGGCTTCAGATCGGCCTGCGCACCGACGGCCCCCGCCTCGAGGAGGGGGAGCTGCGGCATCTCCGGTCCGTCACCGGTGGGGGAAGGCGTCACGCGTCGAGCCTACGTCGGCCCGCATACCCGCGCGGGCACATGGTCGGCCCACGGCGGCTCGCCGCGGAGACGGGCGAACCGTGCCGCGAGGAGGTCGACGCGGTAGCGTAGCCGGGTGGCGCGCGTGTGGAGGAACGAGGGGCGGGGTCCCCTCTACCGGCTGTACATCCAGCGCTTGCGCCGGCAGATGCCCGCGACCGTGCCGCATCACGTGGCGATGATGATCGACGGCAATCGCCGCTGGGCGCGGCAGCTCGGGTTCGATAGCGCCGCGCACGGCCACCGTGCCGGCGCGGCCAAGATGCACGAGTTCCTCCGCTGGTGCGACGACCTCGGCATCAAGGTCGTCTCGCTGTACCTGTTGTCCAACGACAACCTCCGCAAGCGCGACTCCCGCGAGCTGGAGGACCTCATCGAGATCATCGCCGAGCTCGCCCGCGAACTGTCGCACGAGCCCGACTGGCGTGTGCAGCACGTGGGGCGGGCCGACGACCTGCCCCCCGCCCTCGCCGAGGTGCTGCGGGAGGTCACCGACCGGACCCGCTCGCACACCGGTCTGCACGTCAACCTCGCCGTCGGCTACGGCGGCCGCAGCGAGATCGTCGACGCGGTGCGCAGCATCATCGCTAAACACGATCAGCGGGGCGGGTCGCTCGAGGAGCTGGCGGCGAGCCTCACTCCCGAGCAGATCGGCGAGCACCTGTACACCGGCGGCCAGGCCGACCCCGACCTCGTCATCCGCACCTCGGGGGAGCAGCGTCTGAGTGACTTCCTCCTCTGGCAGTCGGCGCACTCGGAGTTCTATTTCGTCGAGGCGCTCGGTCCCGACCTGCGCGAAGTGGACTTCCTTCGCGCAATTCGCGACTTCTCCGCGCGCGACCGCCGATTCGGCCAGTAGCCGTGCGTCAGCGTTAACGCACTCGTCATTTTTCCGGGCGTGTTCGCGACCCCACGTGCCCGCGGAAGGCTTTACGGTGAGGTCATCGGGCACGGAGCCCGGTCGAGTCGGCCTTCGGATCGCGACTCGTGACCCACAGGTCGACTCGTGACAGCCGGGTGAGACACCCGGGTCGGGAGTGGGTTGTGACTGCACGAGCACCGTACGACCAGCGGAACGTCGTCGACAGCAGTGTTTCGGAACCGGATGCCTCAGCCGATCAGGCTCTGCGCACCTACGTTCTGGACACCTCCGTCCTGTTGAGCGACCCGCGGGCGTTCTTCCGCTTCGCCGAGCATTCGGTCGTGATCCCGGTCGTGGTGATCACCGAGCTCGAGGGTAAGCGCCACGACCCCGAGATCGGCTACTTCGCGCGGCAGGCGCTGCGTCACCTCGACGAGTTGCGCATCGAGCACGGCCGCCTCGACTTCCCCGTCCCGGTGGGCACCGACGGCACGCTCCGCGTCGAGCTGAACAACACCGACCCCTCGGTGCTCCCGTCGGGCATGCGCCTGGGCGACAACGACAGCCGCATCCTCGCGGTCGCGATGAACATCGCGCGCGACGGCGCCGAGGTCACGGTGGTGTCGAAGGACCTGCCGATGCGCGTCAAGGCGTCGTCACTGGGTCTCTCCGCCGAGGAATACCTCGCCGAGCAGGCGATGGACTCGGGCTGGACCGGGATCGCCTCGATCGACGTCTCGGGAGACGACCTCAGCGACCTGTACGAATCCGAGGTCGCCGCCAGCGACGACGTCCGCGGCCTCCCGGTCAACACGGGCCTCATCATCCACTCGGAGCGGGGCTCGGCGTTGGGTCGTGTCACCGGCGACGGCGAGTTCCGGCTCGTCCGTGGCGACCGCGACGCGTTCGGTCTGCACGGACGCTCGGCCGAGCAGCGGATCGCGATCGACCTGCTGCTCGACCCGGAGGTGGGGATCGTCTCGCTCGGAGGCCGTGCCGGCACAGGCAAGTCGGCACTCGCGCTGTGCGCGGCGCTCGAGGCGGTGCTGGAACGTCAGCAGCAGAAGAAGATCATCGTCTTCCGTCCGCTGTTCGCCGTGGGCGGGCAGGAGCTGGGCTACCTCCCCGGCGATCAGGCCGAGAAGATGGGCCCGTGGGGGCAGGCGGTGTTCGACACGCTCGGCTCGGTGGTGTCGGGGAACGTGCTCGAAGAGGTACTGGCCCGCGGCATGCTCGAGGTTCTGCCCCTCACCCACATCCGCGGTCGCTCGCTGCACGACGCGTTCGTGATCGTCGACGAGGCGCAGTCGCTCGAACGGAACGTCCTGCTGACGGTGCTGAGCCGCATCGGCCAGAACTCGCGCGTCGTGCTCACCCACGACGTCGGGCAGCGCGACAACCTGCGGGTCGGCCGCCACGACGGTGTCGCCTCGGTCATCGAGACGCTCAAGGGCCACGCGTTGTTCGGTCACGTCACGCTGACCCGGTCGGAGCGGTCCGCCATCGCCGCGCTCGTCACCGAGCTGCTGGAGGCCGGAGAACTCTCCTAGAGATCGCGTACGGAGGGGCCGGGATGCCACGCATCCCGGCCCCTCTTCTGTGGGGTCGGGCAGATGAGAGCTTTCTCATCTGCACCTCCTCGCATTCTCACGGGGAACCGACAGAGTTGTGTCAACGGCGAGGGAGACCTCGTCACCGCCTCGGCGGTTCCCCCCATAAATGAAAAGAGAACGGTTCGCCGTGCAGGTCACCGACGTTTCGGGTACGTCGGAAGACCGCCGTGGACCGCATCCCCATACCCCCGGTTTCCCCCCAACCGGGGGCTTTTGGGTTTTCGGGGGTCTATTGCCATCGATAACCGGCACCGCGCACGGTGGCGATGCGCGCCGCGCCGAACTTGGCGCGCAGATAGCGGACGTAGACGTCCACCACGTTGGAGCCGGGATCGAAGTCCAGCCCCCAGACGCGGCTGAGCAACTGCTCCCGACTCAGCACCTGCCCGGCGTGACGGAGGAACTCCTCGGCGAGGGCGAACTCGCGTGCGCTGAGATCGATCTCCCGCGCGCCGATCGCGGCGCGGCGGGTGAGGACGTCGAGCGACACGTCGCCGTGCGCGATCGTGATGGACCCGAGCGACACCGGCTCGCGTAGGCGCGAACGGACGCGGGCGAGCAGCTCGTCGAACTTGAACGGCTTGGCGACGTAGTCGTTCGCGCCGGCGTCGAGTCCGTCGACGGTGTCGCGGGTGCTGGTGCGGGCCGTGAGCATGATGACCGGGATCGACGACCCCTGCCCGCGCAGGCTCCGCAGCACCTCGAAGCCGTCCATCGTCGGCAACCCCACGTCCAGCAGGACGAGGTCCACCTCGCCGGCGAGCGCGGTGTCGAGAGCCTCGGCTCCGTCCTCGACGATGAGGGTCTGGTAGCCGGCGGCCTCCAGACCCTTGGCCACGAACGCAGAGATGCGCTCCTCGTCTTCGGCGATGAGGATGCGGGTCATCCGGTGGCCTCTCTCTGCTGGACGACGTCGCCGGCACGGACGGGCGTCGGAAGGTGGGTCGGTGCGTGCGCTCCGCCCAGGGGCACGTGGATGGTCAGGGTCGCGCCGCCTCCGGGGGTGTCGGCGATGGTGCAGTGTCCGTCGTGCGCTTTCACGATGGCATCCACGATCGACAGGCCGAGCCCGGATCCGTCGACGCCGCGCCGGGTCGAGACGCGGTCGAAGCGGCGGAACACACGATGACGGGCGGCGGGAGGGATGCCGGGGCCGTGGTCGCGGACCCACAGTGTCGCGACCACGCCGTCGTCGGAGCTGCCGATCTCGATGGGGCTTCCGGCCGGGGTGTACTTCGCGGCGTTGTCGGCGAGCTGCAACCAGGCCTGCACGAGACGGTCGTGGTCGCCGACGATCCGGCCGCGGCCGCGTGCTTCGATCGTCCAGGTGTGTTCGGGGATGGCCTCGACGAGTTCGCCGACGCGGTCGGTGAGCGCGCTCACGTCGACGACTCCCGCCGACAGCGAACCGGCTTCGACGTCGGCGAGGGCGTCGATGTCGTCGACGAGGCGCGAGAGCCGGTCGAGCTCGGAGATTCCGAGGTCGCGGGTCTCGACGACGTCTTCGGGATCGGCGGGGTTCATCGTCTCGAGGTGGCCACGGACGATCGTGATCGGCGTCTTCAGCTCGTGCCGCACGTCGTCGAGGAGCTGCCGCTGGGCGGCGACCGACATCGCCAGTCGGTCGAGCATCGAGTTCACGGAGGCCGTCAGGTCGGCGATCTCGTCGTTGCCCTCACTCGAGACGCGCACCCCGAGATCGGCGATCGTGATCGCGTCGGTCGTGTCGCGGAGCTTCCGCAGCGGCGAGAACAGACGGCCCGTGACGAACCAACCGGCCACTCCGACGGCGAGGAGCACGCCCGCCCCCGCGATCGCGTACGTGAGGGTCGACAGGGTCACCAGCTCCATGCGCTGGTCGATCGATATGGCCTGCACGATCGCGGCATCCTCGTCGGCCACCGCGGCGTACAGGACCGGGCCGACGCCCGTGTCCAGGCGCCCGCGCATCTCGCCGCGATCCAGCGCGGCACGCAGATCGGCGAGGAAGTCCGCGTCGCCGGCGAGCGGGAGGCCCGGCGGGGCCGGGGTCGTGGCGAGGACCGTGGTTCCGCGCAGGGCCAGCGTGCCGTCCGTGCGGCCCGGCACGGCGGCCGCGACCAGGTCGGCGGCGTCCTGTCCGCCGGCGGACACGGTCGAGACGAAGCCGTCGAGCTGTCGCTGCGCGTTGGCGAGCACGCGCTCGCTCTGCACGAAGAACGTGATGCCGCCGGCGATGATGAGGCCGAGCAGCACGACGCCGAGGATCGCCGCGAGGAGCCGCACGCGTGCCGAGATGGGTCTCGTGCGGCGGATCATCCTCTGATTATGGCGTTCCCCGGCGTCGTCGCGATCCGGCTCAGCCCGGGTGGGTCATCGACAGCAGGTCGAGCTTGGCGTCGAGCACCTCTTCGGTGATCTCGCCGCGCTCCACGTAGCCGAGGTCGATGACGGCTTCGCGGACCGTGATGCCCTTGGCCACCGAGTGCTTGGCGATCTTCGCCGCGGCCTCGTACCCGATGACCTTGTTCAGGGGCGTGACGATCGACGGGGACATCCCGGCGAACGCCTCGGCGCGGGCGACGTTGGCCTCGAGGCCGTCGATCGTCTTGTCGGCGAGCACGCGCATGGCGTTGGACAGCAGGCGGATGGACTCCAGCAGCGCCGTGCCCATCACGGGGATCGCGACATTGAGCTCGAACGAACCCGACGCGCCCGCCCAGGCGACGGTGGCGTCGTTGCCGATGACCCGCGCGCACACCATCAGCGTGGCCTCGGGGACGACCGGGTTGACCTTGCCGGGCATGATCGAGGAACCGGGCTGCAGGTCGGGGATGTGCAGCTCTCCGAGGCCGGTGTTCGGCCCCGAGCCCATCCAGCGGATGTCGTTGTTGATCTTGGTGAGCGACACCGCGATGGTGCGCAGGGCGCCGGATGCCTCGACGAGACCGTCACGGTTGGCCTGCGCCTCGAAGTGGTCCTTGGCCTCGGTGATGGGCAGCTCCGTCTCGGCGGCGAGCAGCTCGATGACCTTCTGCGGGAAGCCCAGCGGCGTGTTGATCCCGGTGCCGACGGCCGTTCCGCCGAGGGGCACCTCGCCGACGCGGGGGAGGACGGCCTGCACGCGCTCGATGCCGAGGCGCATCTGGCGGGCGTAGCCGCCGAACTCCTGGCCGAGCGTGACCGGGGTGGCATCCATGAGGTGGGTGCGACCGGACTTGACGATGCCCTTCCACGCCTCGGCCTTCGCCTCGAGAGCGACCGACAGGTGGTCGAGCGCCGGGATGAGGTCGTCGATGAGGGCCTGCGTGACCGCGATGTGCACCGAGGTGGGGAAGACGTCGTTCGAGGACTGCGAGGCGTTGACGTGGTCGTTGGGGTGGACGGTGTCGCCGAGGATCCCGGTGGCGAGGGTCGCCAGGACCTCGTTCATGTTCATGTTCGACGAGGTGCCGCTCCCGGTCTGGTACGTGTCGACCGGGAAGTGCGCGTCGTACGCGCCGGTGATGACCTCGTCGGCGGCCTGGGCGATGGCGTCCGCGATGCGCGGGTCGAGCGTGCCGAGCTCTTTGTTCGCCAGCGCCGCCGCCTTCTTGATGCGGGCGAGCGCGGCGATCTGCGTCGACTCCAGCCCCGAACCCGAGATGGGGAAGTTCTCGACCGCGCGCTGCGTCTGCGCGGCGTAGAGGGCGTCCTTGGGCACCCGCACCTCACCCATGGTGTCGTGTTCGATGCGGTACTCGATGTCGGTCACGTCGTCGTTCCTCCAGATCGTTTCGTGCGGTCTCAGGCGGCGTGGGAGTCGTCCACGTCGCCCACGCTCACGACGGGGACGGCTTCCCCGTCGTCGAGTCGGTAGTTGGCGCCCACGACCGCGACCCGACCTTCGGCGACGGCCTCGGCGATGAGCTCGGAGGCGCGCAGCAGGTCGGCGACGGTGTGACGCAGGTGCTCTCGACCCACCAGCTCGGCGTCGATGCGGTCGGCCGCGCGGCCGGCGGCGGCCTCTTCGCGCTGCACCCGACGCACGGCCGGGACGATCGGGGCGATCTGGCGCCAGATGTAGGGAGGGAGGGTCGGGGCGTCGATGCCGGTGCTGTCGATCGCGGCGCCCACGGCACCGCACGCGTCGTGCGCGAGCACCACGATGAGCGGGACCTCCAGCACGCCGACGGCGTACTCGAGGCTGCCGATCACCGAGTCGGAGATGACCTGGCCGGCGTTGCGGACGACGAACAGGTCGCCCAGGCCCTGGTCGAAGATGATCTCGGCCGCGAGGCGCGAGTCGGAGCAGCCGAAGAGGGCCGCCGTGGGGTGCTGCGAGCTCGCCAGTTCCGTGCGACGTTCGACGTCCTGGCGCGGGTGCGCGGGTTCGCCCGAGACGAAGCGGCGGTTGCCCTCGAGCATCTGGGTCCACACGGCACGGGGGGTGATGCGCTCGCTCACGGGGTCTCTCTCAGTTCTCGAACCTGGGCGGTGACGGATGCCGCGGCGATCGCGGTCGTCTCGGGGCTGGCGTCGCCGTAGATCAGCACCTGATCGGGCCCGGCGGGGGTCGACAGCGCGTAGGTGATGTTGCCGGCACGTTCGGGGTCGCTGGGGCGGTAGACGTTCCAGTCGATCCCGTCGATCGCCACGGTCTCGGTGCTGCGCGCTCCGCCCAGGATCTGGGCGACCCACTCGTCGCCGGTGTCCAGGCCCTGCGCGACGCGCACGAACCCGGACTCGCCGGAGCGGACGTAGACCATCGTCCACGCCTCGGTGCCGCCCTGACCCTCGGTCGTGGCCTGGTTCACGCGCCAGCCGTCGGGGAGCGACGGCGAGAGGGCGGGGCGACCGATCTCGCGGGACAGGTCGGCGGCGAGTGCCACGACGTCGGGCTCCGGACGCGGGGCGGGCTCGCCGCGCGGAACCGCCGCGACCACGACGAGGACGACGGCCACGGTGACGAGGAGCGCGGCGACGAGGTTGCGGAAGGTCTTGCTGGAGCGGTAGCGGCGCGACGATTCGGCCTTGCGGGCCGCTGTCTCCTCGGGCGTCTCGGGGCGACCGAGCTCGGCGACGATGCGGGCCATCAGGACTCCTCACCCTCGCCGCGGGCGGCGTCGAGCCGTCGCTTGGCGCCGAGAAGCCATTCCTCGCAGCGGGCCGAGAGCTGCTCGCCCCGTTCCCAGAGGGCCAGTGACTCCTCCAGCGTGGGCGCACCCTGCTCGAGCTCGGCGACCACACGGACGAGCTCGTCCCGGGCCTGTTCGAACGACAGGGACGCCACGTCGGCGGAGGGGCCGGAAGGCGTCGCGGTCATGGCATCCATCTTAGGCGCGACCGGCGGAGGCGCCGCCGTCCGTCGGGGACTCGGCGCCGTCGATCGGGCCGGTGGAGGAGGCGCCGAACGCGCCCTCGGCGACAGTCACCACGACGCGAGAGCCCGCGGGTGCCTGCGTCGCGTCGCGCACGATCCCACCGCCCTCGACCTGCGCGATCGCGTATCCGCGGGCCAGGGTGGCCTCCGGTGAGAGAGCGCGCAGCGAAGCCCGGAGTTCCCGCGTCCGCCGCTCCTCGCCCTGCAGTCGGCGGTCGACGACGTCGCGCCCGCGGGTCGCGAGCATCCAGACGTCCTGCGCGCGGGAGGTGAGCATCGAGTGGGGCGTCCGCAGCACCGGACGCGAACGCAACTGTTCGAGCTGCGCGATGTCGTGGAGCACGCGCTGCGTGAGTCGGCTCGTCAGGCGCGCCCGCAACTGCGCGACGAGCGCGCGCTGCTCGCTGACGTCGGGCACCACGCGCTTGGCGGCGTCGGTCGGGGTGGAGGCGCGCACGTCGGCGACGTCGTCCAGCAGCGGACGGTCGTTCTCGTGGCCGATGGCGCTGACGATCGGGGTGGATGCCGCGGCCACCGCGCGCACGAGTCGCTCGTCGCTGAAACCGAGGAGCGTCTGCGGATCCCCGCCGCCGCGCGCGATCACGATGACGTCGACGTCGGGGTCGGCATCCAGCGCCTTCAGTGCCGCCAGGGTCTCGGGGACGCAGCGGTCGCCCTGCACCGCCGCGTACCGCGTGCGGAACCGCACCTGTGGCCAGCGCAGCTCGGCGTTGCGGTGCACGTCCTTCTCGGCGTCCGAGTTCTCGCCCGTGATGAGTCCGATGCAGTGGGGGAGGAAGGGCAGCTTCTTCTTGCGCGCGGGGTCGAACAGCCCCTCGGACCGCAGCTGCACGCGCAGCCGCTCCAGACGCTCGAGCTGCTCGCCGAGGCCCACGTGGCGCATCGCCGACACCGAGAACGAGAAGTCGCCGGTCCGGGGGAAGTAGTCGGCCTTGACGCACGCGACGACGTGGTCGCCGACCTGCAGATCCTTGGGCAACCGCGCGAGCGTGCTCGACCAGATGCGGAAAGCGACGGTCGAGTCGGTTCCGAGATCCTTCAGGCGCCCGAAGACGTTGCCGCCCCGCCGGTTGAACGAGGTGATCTCGCCCTCGACCCAGACCGACCCCCAGCGCTCGATGAAGCCGCGGATCGTGTCGTTCAGGCGCGACACCGACGTCGGGGTGTCGGTGCGGGAATCGCGCGGGTGCACGGAGTCGGCCGGGGGCGCCTGGCCCTCGACGGCTTCGGGTCGGAAGGAGGTCATGCTCTCTCGTGGGGGTCGGTGGTGGGCGGTTCGGCCGTCGTCCAGGGGCGCCCCCGTAGAATCGAGGGGTGAGCACACCTGCCGTCCACCTGCCCGTTCCCCGGATCCCGGGTCGACGCGGGCGGCTCCAGGATATCCCCGTCCACGGACAGAAGAAGGTGCTGCTGGCCGCACCGCGCGGGTACTGCGCCGGTGTCGACCGCGCCGTCATCGCGGTCGAGAAGGCGCTCGAGCGCTACGGCGCGCCGGTCTACGTGCGCAAGCAGATCGTGCACAACATCCACGTCGTGACCGAGCTCGAGAAGAAGGGCGCGATCTTCGTCGAGGAGGTCGACGAGGTGCCGGAGGGCTCGCACGTCGTCTTCAGCGCCCACGGGGTCTCGCCGGCCGTGGTGTCGGCGGCATCCGATCGGCACCTGCAGGCGATCGACGCGACCTGCCCGCTCGTGACCAAGGTGCACCGCGAGGCCGTGCGCTTCGCGCGCGACGACTTCGAGATCCTGCTCATCGGCCACGAGGGACACGAAGAGGTCGAGGGTACGGCGGGCGAGGCGCCCGAGCACGTCACCGTGGTCAACTCTCCGGAGCACGCCGACACCGTCGAGGTGCGCGACCCGTCGAAGGTCGTGTGGCTCTCGCAGACCACACTGTCTGTCGACGAGACGATGGAGACCGTCCGGCGCCTGCGCCTGCGGTTCCCCGAGCTGCAGGATCCGCCGTCCGACGACATCTGCTACGCCACCCAGAACCGTCAGGTCGCGATCAAGAAGGTCGCGCGCGGCGCGGACCTCGTGATCGTCGTCGGCTCGGCGAACTCGTCGAACAGCGTGCGCCTCGTGGAGGTCGCGCTGGAGCACGGCGCCAAGGCCGCCTACCGCGTCGACTACGTCGACGAGGTGCGTCAGGAGTGGCTCGAGGGTGTCGAGACCGTCGGTGTGACCAGCGGCGCGTCGGTGCCCGAGGTGCTCGTCACGGAAGTGCTCGAGGAGCTCGCCGGTGCCGGCTACCGCGATGTCGAAGAGGTGCGCACCGCGGAGGAGGACCTGATGTTCTCGCTCCCCAAGGAGCTGCGTCAGGACTCGTCCGGCAAGCGCGACCAGCGCGCCCTCGGCGGCCGGGGTCGCCCGTGAGCGACGATGCCCGTCCACGCCCGCAGTACGGCGAGTACGCCTCGCCCGAGGAGCAGCGCGCGCGCATCCAGCGCCCCGAGGTGACCGAGGCGCTCGAGGCGGGAGTCGCCCCGGCGCCCGAGCCCGCCGTCGACGAGACTCCGGCCGCCGCCCGCGCCCGCGGCCCGCTCGCCGACCGGGTCGCGACGTTCGTCCTGCTCGTCTACGGCCTCATCTCGGTGATCTCCACGATCGTGCAGCTGCTCGATTTCCCCGGCTACGCCGAGCGCGCCGCGCAGATCCTGGGCGTGGATGCCACGTACACGGCGCTGTCGACCGGGTACGTGTGGGGTGCCGTGGCATCCGTCGTGTACGCGGTCGGCTATCTGCTCACGGCCTGGCTCACCTGGCGGCGCCTGCGCCGCGGGCGGATCGCGTTCTGGGTGCCGCTCGTCGGCTTCGTGGCGACGACGCTCGTCGCCGGCGTGTGCATCACCATCGCGCTCACCGCCGACCCGGCGTTCCTGTCGGCCCTCACCGGCTCGTTCGCGAACTGAACCGCGGGGCCCGGCATCCCGTGTTCCCGTGAGGAGGACAGGAGGGATGCCGCGATGCGAGACGATCACGCGCAGCTGACCGCGCTGTACGACGCGCACGCCGCACCCGTCTGGCGCTACGTCGTGAGTCTCACGGGCGACCACGCGGGTGCCGACGACGTCGTCCAGGAGACCCTGCTGCGCGCGTGGCGGACGCCGCGCGTCATGGCGGACGACCCTTCGACGTTGCGGTCCTGGATGTTCACCGTCGCCCGCAACATCGTCATCGACGAGGCGCGCAGTGCCCGGCGGCGCCACGAGCAGCCGGTCGACGAACTGCCCGAGACCGCGGGCGGGGATCACACGGATGCCGTGTTCGACGCGCTGCTCGTCGAGGAGGCCCTGGCGACCCTGACGGCCGATCACCGCGCGGTCATCGTGTCGGCCTACTACGGGGGCCGGAGCGTCGCGCAAGCGGCGGAAGAACTGGGGATCCCGGCGGGTACCGTGAAGTCGCGTCTGCACTACGCCGTGCGCGCGCTCCGGCTGGCCCTGCAGGAGAGGGGGGTGACGCGATGACCTCCGACCACGAGAAATTCGCCGAATGGGACGGCGCGTACGTGCTGGGTGCGCTGTCGGCCGCCGACCGCGGCGACTACGAACGCCACCTCGACGACTGCGCGCTCTGCCGGGCCGCCGTCGCCGAGCTCGCGCCCACGGCCGGGCTCCTGTCGCGGCTGTCGCCCGAGCGTGCTCGCGCGATCGACGGAGACGATCCGCAGTTCCGGGCGGCGCCCACCGCCCCCGATCCCGATCTTCGGGGACGGGTCGTGCGCACCGCGCGGCATCGGCGGCGCCGCGCGGTCGCCCTGTGGGCGGGTGCAGCCGCCGCGGCCCTGCTGGTCATCGCGGTGCCGAGCGTCCTGGCGCTCACGAGCACCCCGACCGACGGTGGCGGCACCGTCTACGCCTTGGACGATGTGGCGGGCGCGCCGCTGGAGGCGTCGGTGAGACTCACGCCCGTCGAGTGGGGCACCCGGATCGATCTCGTCTGCCAGTACACCGGCCAGGTCCTCGACGCTCCGCCCGGCGGCTGGCCCTACGCCCTCGCCGTCACGGACGACTCGGGAGCGACGACCATGCTCTCCACGTGGCGCGCCGGCCCCGGCTCGACCACCGAGCTGAGCGCGGGCACCGACGTGGCGGCATCCCGGATCGACTCCATCGAGATCCGCACCGTCGACGGCGATCGCGTCGTCATGCGACGGGTGTTCGACAGCCCGTAGCATCGAGGGATGCCGAGCCTCGTCGCCGTCTGCGCCGTCCACGCCCTCCGCCCCGACTCCGGTTCGGTCGGCGTCACCGCCATCGACAAGCGCGCGCTTGACGGGGCCGTGCGCATCGGTCCGCTGGGTGTCCGCGCCGACGTGCAGGCGAGCCGCAAGCACCACGGCGGCCCCGACAAGGCCGTCTACGCGTACGCGCAGGACGACGCCCAGTTCTGGGAGCAGCAGCTCGGACGCGAGCTCGCCCCCGGCTGGTTCGGTGAGAACCTGCGGCTCGACGGCGTCGACGTCAATAGCGCGCGGATCGGCGAGGTCTGGCGGATCGGTGACACCGTCCAGCTCGAGGTGACGATGCCCCGGACCCCGTGCGCGACCTTCGCGCGCTGGGTCGGCGGCTCGGCGGGCCGCGGGTGGGTCAAGCGCTTCTCGGACGAGGGGCGGCTCGGTGCCTATCTCCGGGTCCGACGGGCGGGCGACGTCCGCGCCGGCGACCCGGTCGAGATCGTGTCGTCGCCGTCGGACGCCCCCACCGTGCTGGAGCTGTACCGCTCGTAGGTCAGCCGTTCTCGCGGCATCGTCATCGCTGACTTCGGGCGAACGTCCGCCCCGCGCCTCGCCCGTCGGACATCTCCCCGAAGTCAGCGAGGGGTGGGAACGCACGAACGCCCCGGCCGGAGCCGGGGCGTTCGCGGGGGAGCCTTCGGGTCAGCCCTGCGACTTGCCGAACGATCCGAGCTGCTTCGTCGCCTCGACGACGCGCACGGCCATGGCCGACTCCGCGACCTTGCCCCACGCGCGCGGGTCGTACTGCTTCTTGTTGCCGACCTCGCCATCGATCTTCAGCACACCCTCGTAGTTCGAGAACATGTAGCCCGCGATCGACCGGGTGAAGGCGTACTGCGTGTCGGTGTCGATGTTCATCTTGACGACGCCGTTGGAGACGGCCAGGGCGATCTCCTCGTCGGTGGAGCCGCTGCCGCCGTGGAAGACGAGGTCGAGGGGCTTGGGGCCGGTGCCGAACTTCGCGGCGATGCCCTCCTGGATCTCACCGAGCAGCTCGGGGCGCAGCTTCACGCCACCGGGCTTGTACACGCCGTGCACGTTGCCGAAGGTGAGGGCCGAGATGTACCGGCCGTTCTCGCCGAGTCCCAGACGCTCGACGGCCTTCGTCACGTCGGCGACGGTGGTGTACAGCGCCTCGTTGGAGCCCTCGTGCGCGACGCCGTCCTCTTCGCCGCCGACCACGCCGACCTCGATCTCGAGGATCGCGTTGATGTTCTTGAGGCGCGGGAGGAGCTCGGCGGCGATGTCGATGTTCTCGTCGAGGGGCACGGCCGAACCGTCCCACATGTGCGACTGGAAGATCGGGTTGCGGCCGGCCTTGACCTCTTCCTCGGATGCCTCCAGGAGGGGGATCACGAAGCCGGGCAGCGCGTCCTTCGGGCAGTGGTCGGTGTGCAGCGCGACCGTGACGGGATAGTTCTTGGCGACCTCGGTCACGTACTTCGCGAACGCGAGCGCGCCGGTCGCGCGGGCCTTGACGGTGTGGCCGGCGAAGTAGTCGGCGCCGCCGGTGGTGACCTGCAGGATGCCGTCCGAGCCGGCCTCGGTCAGGCCCTGGAGCACGGAGTTGATGGTCTGCGAGCTCGAGACGTTGATCGCGGGGTACGCGAAGCTGCCGGCCTTGGCGCGGTCCAGCATCTCGGCGTACTGCTCAGGGGTGGCGACGGGCATGGAGAGACTCCTTGGTCGTGACGGGGACAACCGTCACTCTAGCGAAGGCGGTCGATCGTGACGGGGTCGGCGGGCGAGGAACCTGCCCGTTCTCCTCTGCTGTTAAGAATCGCGATTCCTTCATCCGCGAGACGCTGAAAACTGCCGATTGTCACGACAAGGCTGGCTACAGTGGGCCACATGGTGAGCCTGACGTCCGACATGAGTCCTCTGCATCCCGATCGGAACCTGGCTCTCGAGCTGGTGAGGGCCACCGAGGCGGCGGCCATCCGAGCCGTTCCGTTCATCGGTCGCGGAGCCAAGGAGGCCGCCGACGGCGCGGCTGTCGACGCGATGCGCGCGTTCTTCAGCACGGTCAACTTCGACGGCACGATCGTCATAGGCGAGGGCGAGAAGGACAACGCCCCGATGCTCTACAACGGCGAGCGGGTGGGGAACGGCAAGGGGCCCCGGTGCGACGTCGCGGTCGACCCGATCGACGGAACCTCCCTGACCGCAGCGGGGCGCCAGAACGCCCTGTCGGTCATCGCGGTCTCGGACCACGGGACGATGCTGGAAGCGTCGAGCGTGTTCTACATGGACAAGCTCGTCACCGGTCCCGCGGGCGTGGGCGTCGTCGACATCCGCCTCCCGATCGGCGAGAACATCCGGCTGCTGGCGAAGGCGCTGGGCAAGCCCGTGGACGAGATCGTGGTCTCGGTACTGAACCGCCCGCGTCACGAGCAGCTGATCGCCGACATCCGCGAAGCCGGTGCCGGAACCCGCCTGATGAGCGACGGCGACGTCGCCGGCGGCATCAACGCCGCGCGTCACAACGCCCGCACCGACATGTGCGTCGGCATCGGTGGAAGCCCGGAAGGCATCGTCACCGCCTGCGCGATCAAGGCGCTGGGCGGGCACATCCAGGGTGTACTCGCGCCGCGCGATGACGATGAGAAGGAGAAGGGCCGCGACGCGGGCCTCAAGGTCGACGGCGAGGTCTACGAGGCCGACGGTCTCGTGACGGGGAAAAACACGATCTTCGTCGCCACGGGCGTCACCGATGGCCAGCTCGTGCAGGGCGTGCGCCGCGACGGCGACTTCATCTACACCGAGAGCGTCGTGCTCCGCGGTGCGTCGGGCACGCTGCGCCGGATCTCGTCGGAGCACCTGACGTCGAAGTGGCTCTGACGCGCTGACGTCGGGCGGCCGGGGCCGCGAGACTGCATCTGACTGACAACTCCACTGCAGGGTGCAGTGGGGATGTCAGTCCGTTGCTGCTTCGCGGTACAGGTGCGTTGCGGCAGCGGTGCGCAGCGGCGCGCCGGAGCGGAGGCGCGCCGGAGCTGTCCCGCGCATGCAGGTACAGCCGGGCGTGTCGTTGCGCAAGCGTGACTCGTTCTCACAGGGCCCTCTGGCAGAATCATCAGCAGTGTCAACGGCGACGCTGTGTTCTTCCGAGACCCGAAGGGGGATCGTTTCATGGCAGCTACGACGAACTCGACCGCACCTCAGACAGGTGCGCAGGCGGTGATCGCCAGCGCCGTCGACCCCGCGCGTCGTCCCGATGTTCTGCTGCGCAAGCGCCGCGCCGAGGGTCACGAGATCAGTGCCTGGTGGATGGTAGGAGCCTTCGTCGCCGTGTCCGCCGCCGTGGTGAGCCTGCTCAGCTGGGTTCCCGGCGGGTCTTGATCGTTCCCGCTCAATCGTCCTGAGCGAGCCCGGCGCGTGCGCGTACCTCGCCGAGATCGGCGTACGCGATTCCGTCGGCGGTGGCATCGTCGCTCGTGGGCGTCCCCTCGTCCTCGATCTCGAGGAGTTCGGGCGCGGTCCAGCGCCGCGGTGCGGACTCGAGCGTGGCGGGAGCGGTGACGGCATCCAACTTGGTCTCGTCGATGCCGGGGAACTTCCGCGCCGAGACGAGCACCCGTGACTCGAGCGAGCCGGCGAACTTGTTGTAGCTGTCGACTGTGCGCTCCAGCGCGCGTCGCAGGTCGCCCGCGTGCCCGGCGAGAACGCCGATCCGGTCGTACAGCTCGGTGCCGAGGGCGAAGAGCGTGCGGGCCTCGTCGGACACGTCCTGCTGAGTCCAGGTGAAGGCCACCGTCTTGAGCACCGCCCACAGGTTCACCGGCGAGGCGAGGGCCACTCGTCGGGCGAAGGCGTACTCCAGCAGGGTGGGGTCGTCGTCCAGGGCCGCCGACAGCAGCGACTCGCTGGGCAGGAAGCAGATGACGAACTCGGGGCTGCTGGTCAGCCCCGCCCAGTACGTCTTGCGGGCGAGCGCGTCGACGTGGGCGCGCACCGCCTTGGTGTGCTTGGTCATGAGGGCGGAACGTCGGGCGCCGTCGTCGCCCGTGGCGGTCACCGGGATCGCGCTGGCCTGCAGGAACGCGTCGAGGGGGACCTTGGCATCCACCGCCAGCGCCTTCCCACCGGGGAGGCGGACGACCATGTCGGGCCGCCCCGCGCCCGCGTCGGAGGCGATCGAGGACTGTAGGTCGAAGTCGACGTAGCGCGTGAGGCCTGCGGCCTCGACCACGCGGCGAAGCTGCGTCTCGCCCCACACGCCGCGGGTGCTGCCGGATCGCATCGCGGAGGCGAGCGCCTCGGTCGTCGATCGCAACGCTTCGTCGGCTTCGCGCGAGAGCCGCAGCTGTTCGCCGAGCGCCGAGTACTGCTCGACGCGGTCGCGCTCGAGGCCGTCGACCTTGCGCTGCATCGCGTCGAGCGTTTCGCGCACAGGGTCGAGGGCGCGCAGCACGGTCTGCTCACGCCGGTCGCGCTCCTCGCGCGCAGCCTGGTCGGCTCGCGTCTGCGCGACAAGGTCGCGGTAGAGCGTGCTCTGGTGGTCGAGCTGGGCCTGGACCCCCGCACGGGCGGCGTCGGCGGCCGCGACGCGCGCGGCGAGATCGACGCGCTCGGCGGCGGCGCGGGAGGTGGCCCGGGCGGTGCCCAGGAACCACCCGGCGGCGGCTCCGACGGCGAGGGCGAGGACCGCGAGGATCAGGGCGATGGCATCCATGTGCTCAGTGTGCCGGAGGGGTCCGACATCGCCCGGAAGCGCGGCGGGACTCAGGCGACGGCGCGTTCGAGCCGCGGCCCGGCGGCGATCTGCGACACGCGGACGCCCAGGTGGGCGGCCAGGGCGTGCACGTCGTCGACGCCGGCGCGGCGCGCGCAGTCGATCGTGATCTCGGCGCACGCGACGGCGTCCGCGAGGGCGTCGTGGTGCGCGAAAGGCGAACAGCCGGCCTCAGCGGCGACGAGGGGCAGGCGGTACGAGTCGAGCGTGTAGGTCTTCCGCGACATCTGCACGCTGCAGAGGTAGCGGTAGGGCGGGCACTCGTCGCCGGTCACGCCGCACGCGCGGCGCAGGACCGACATGTCGAAGCCCGCGTTGTGCGCGACGAGCACGTCGGCACCGGCGAACGCCGTCAGACGTTCCAGCTGCGTGGACCACTCCGGTGCGTCCACGACGTCCGCGGGGCGGATGCCGTGGATGCCGACGTTGATCGGTGCGAAGGTGTCGTGGCCGGACGGGGGCTTGATGAGCCACGCGGCGGTGGCGACGACGCGACCACCCCGGACGCGGGCCAGCCCCACCGCGCATGCGGACGCACCACTGGAATTCGCCGTCTCGAAGTCGATCGCGGTGAAATCCAGTGCCACCCCTCCACCCTGCGTCGCGCGCCGCGCGGTGCCGGGGAGGCGCGCCGCGATTCACCCCGGGCCGTCCGGCGGAGTCCGTCACTGACACGCCGTGGTGTGGCATCCGGGGTCGGCGTGGCGGGCACGGACTCCGCGGCACGGCTCGCTTCGAACACTCGGCGTAGGGTCGAGGGCATGACGGAGAGCCGGAAGTCGACGTCGTTCGGGCAGGCCGCCGCGGCCTACGAGTCGGGGCGGCCGGAGTATCCCGCCGCGGCGGTGGAGTGGATGCTCGCGCCGGTGCGCGAGCCGGGCCGGGCCCTCCGCGTCGCCGACGTGGGAGCGGGGACCGGCAAGCTCACGCGCGCGGTCGTCGAGCTCGGCGCGGATGTCGTCGCGATCGACCCGGATGCCACGATGCTGGCGTCGCTCCAGGACAACGTGCGCGGCATCCCGACGTTCGCCGGCACGGCGGAGGATCTGCCGCTGCCGGACTCCGGTCTCGACGCGGTGGTCATGGGACAGGCCTGGCACTGGGTGGACCCGGACGCGGGCTCGCGCGAGGTCGGACGCGTCGTGAGGTCGGGGGGAGTGCTCGGGCTGGTCTGGAACATCCGGGACGAACGCGTCGGATGGGTGCGGCGTCTGACCGACGCGATGGGCGCGTCGCACGGCGAACGGCTCATCGCCGCGGGCGGTCCGCGGATCGCGGAGCCCTTGGTCGATCTCGAGCACCGGTCGTGGACGTGGAGCCGCCCCATCACCCTCCCGCAACTGCGCGATCTCGTCTTCTCCCGCAGCGACGTCATCATGGCGAGCCCCGAGGAGCGCGCCCGCATCGACGCCGAGGTCGACGGGGTCGTGGCATCCGTCCCCGGACTCGCCGACGGGGGAGCGGTCGACCTGCCCTACGTCACCCACGCCTACCGCGCGCGACGCCCCTGACGCCGTGGGGGCGGCGCGGGCCGGGTAACCTGGACTCCCGTGGCTCTTACCATCGGAATCGTCGGCCTTCCCAACGTCGGAAAGTCGACCCTCTTCAACGCCCTGACCAAGAACGACGTGCTCGCGGCGAACTACCCGTTCGCGACGATCGAGCCGAACGTCGGGGTCGTGAACCTTCCCGATGCGCGCCTGCAGCAGCTCGCCGACGTGTTCGGCTCGGAGCGGCTCGTCCCCGCCGTCGTGTCGTTCGTCGACATCGCCGGGATCGTGCGCGGCGCGAGCGAGGGCGAGGGCCTGGGCAACCAGTTCCTCGCGAACATCCGTGAAGCGGATGCCATCGCCCAGGTGGTCCGCGGGTTCGCCGACGACGACGTGGTCCACGTCGACGGGCAGGTGAACCCCGCGAGCGACATGGAGACGATCAACGCCGAGCTGCAGCTCGCCGACCTCCAGACGCTCGAGAAGGCGATCCCGCGCTACGAGAAGGAGATCAAGGGCAAGAAGCTCGACCCCTCCGTGCTCGACGCCGCCAAGGCCGCGCAGGATGCGCTCCAGCGCGGCGTGCTGCTCTCGGCATCCGGTCTCGACCTCTCACCGATCCGCGAGCTGGGCCTTCTCACCGCGAAGCCGTTCATCTTCGTCTTCAACGTCGACGAGGCCGTCCTCACCGACGAGGCCCGCAAGGCCGAGCTCGCGGCGCTCGTGGCGCCGGCGAAGGCCGTCTTCCTGGATGCCAAGATCGAGTCCGAGCTGATCGACCTCGACCCCGAGGATGCCGCCGAACTGCTGGCATCCACGGGTCAGGACGAGTCGGGTCTCGACCAGCTCGCCCGCGTCGGCTTCGACACGCTCGGTCTGCAGACCTACCTCACGGCGGGTCCGAAGGAAGCGCGCGCGTGGACGATCCCGAAGGGCGCCAAGGCGCCGCAGGCGGCCGGCGTGATCCACACCGACTTCGAGAAGGGCTTCATCAAGGCCGAGGTCATCTCCTTCGCCGATCTCGTCGCGCTCGGCTCGGTCGCCGAGGCCCGCGCGAAGGGCAAGGCGCGGCTCGAGGGCAAGGACTACGTCATGCAGGACGGCGACGTGGTGGAGTTCCGCTTTAACAACTGAGGTGCACGAACACTCAGGGTGTCGTGCAGGTCAATAGTGGTACCGCGCCTGCAGGACAGTCACGTGAGTGTCATCGGTGATGTAGACGAGGCGATTGGCCTCGTCGATGCGGCGCGACAACGCGCCGGCGAGGGCATGTCTGAGCGGCTCCGGCTTGCCGATCCCCTCGAACGGGTCGTCGCGGAGCATATCTGCGATGAGTTGGTTGATGCGTCGAAGCGTCTTGCGATCCTGCGTCTGCCAGTACAGGTAGTCCTCCCACCCCTCAGCAGTCCAGGCGAGTGAGAGCTGGCTCACGGCTCGATCAGGTCGCGCTCTTGGACATCTCCAGAACGTGCACTGTCGAGGGCGCTCAGCAACCGCCGAGCGTTTTCGGGCGAACGCAGCAGGTAGCTCGTCTCGACGAGGGAGTCGTACTCGTCCTTCGACATGAGGACGGCCGACCCGCGCTTCGATGTGATCTCGATCTCTGTGTGGTCGAGATTGACGCGTTCGATGAGACCGAAGAGGTCACGTCGTGCCTCGCTCGTGGTGATGGCCATGTTGATCTCCCGCCAGGTGGTACAAGATATGGTACCAGTGGGTGCCGGCGCCGCGCCCGTCGATTCGCCCCTGGCGCAGCACCCTTCGCCGGTGCCACCATCGGGCATGACCTACGCCGTTGTGTCCGTGCACTCCCCGAAGCCCGAGCACCGGGCTGCCGTCATCGACTCGATGCAGCGCTACAGCCGGGTCGCCCGTGAACAGGTGGGTCTCGAATGGACCGGTGTCGTCGACGACGGCAGCGGTCGTCTGGTCGGGATCGCGCTATGGGCATCGGAAGCGGCCGCGGCGGCCGCGCGGCCGGCGCTGATGGCGGAGGTCGGCGACGACCCGTTCGAGATGTGGGACGAGCGCCCGATCGACGGGCTCCGCGGCGTCGTCGTCTGACGGAGGCCGTCGGTCAAGGACACCCTGCCCGACGCCGGCTGAGGGCGAGCGGCTCCTTCGCTAAAGTCAGCGCGTGCACTCCACGCCCGCGGTCGCACCCGACCCGCACCTCGACCGCCGCAGCCGCGCGCGAGCCATTCTCGCCGGATCCGTGCCGAACCTCGCCCAGTGGTTCAACCTGTACGTCTACGCGATCTTCGCGCCGTACTTCCGGACCGAGTTCTTCGACGCGCAGTCGCCCGACTCGCTGATCTACGTGTACGCGCTGTTCGCCGTGACGTTCGTCGTGCGACCGGTGGGCTCCTGGCTGTTCGGCAAGCTCGCGGACACACGGGGGAGGATGGCGGCACTCGTGGCCGCCGTCGCCCTCATGTCGGCCGGATCGCTCGCTCTTGCCGTCGCGCCGACCGAGCGCGCGATCGGGGGATGGGCCGCCGTGATCCTCGTGGTCGTGAGCATCGTGCAGGGGATCGCCGCCGGGGGAGAGTACGCGGCCGCCACCGTGCTGCTGTCGGAGTCCGGCACCCGGGGGCACCGCGGATTCTTCGCGTCCTTCCAAGGGGCGACCATCGTCGGTGGCCTGGTGCTCGCGCAGGGCTCGCTTCTGGTGCTCCTGCTCGTCGGTGATCGCGCCTCCGTGTCGGAATGGGGTTGGCGGGCCGCCTTCGTGGTCGGCGGCCTCGCGGGCCTGGCATCGCTGTGGTGGGCACGGGGACTTCGGCATCCGGGATCCACCGCGCGGGCGGCGACACCGACGGCGCCCTCGACCATGGCGGAATTGCTCCACTCCCACTGGCGTCCGCTCGTGTGGGTGATGCTCCTCACCGCCGGAGGGAGCGCAGCGTTCTACACCGCCACGGTCACGGTTCCCTCCCTCTTTCGCGAGACCGCTTTCGCCGCGGGCGGTGCGCCGGCGGAACTCGCGGTCACGGGCGTCGTCCTCGTGGCCTTCGTCGTGCTCATGCTCCTGCAGCCGCTCGGCGGGGCGCTGAGCGACCGGATCGGCCGCAAGCCTCTCCTCGTCGCCTTTGGCGCGACGGGGGTTCTCGGTGCGGCCGTGCTCGTGTCGACGGCCGCGCGAGTGACGGCACCCCCGGTGGTGTTCGGCATCCTCGTTCTCTCGTTCGCCGTTCTGACCTGCTACCTGTCCGTGAACGGCATCGCCAAGGCGGAGGTCTTCCCGGCCCACATCCGGGCCCTCGGCGTCGGCCTCGGCTACGCGGTGGCGAACTCGCTCTTCGGCGGCACTGCCCCGTTGATCTATCACGCGACAGCAGGCGGAGTCGGATTCCTCGTGTACCTGACCGTGCTTCTCGGGGTGACGCTCGTCGCTTCGCTCGCGATGCGCGGAGGAGCGGCCACCGCCCTGGACGCACCGCGGTCCTGACCGCCCGCACGTCGAAGCCCCCGGCCACGTGACCGGGGGCTCGAGTGCACGGCGTCAGCCGCCGATCGGGGTCGGGTTCGACGGGTCGGGCGGGACCGGCAGCGAACCGTTGATCCGGTTCTGCGCCTGGCACTGACTCGTGCAGTTCGTGGCTCCCGCCGAGAGCTCGATGGCATCCTCTCCGAGCACGCCGCCCAGGCGACCGCCGGACTGGACGATCCACTTCGTCACGGTGGCATCCTGGTAGGTCTTCGTCGCCACCTGCGGGCTGTCCTTGCCGAGGAGCATCTGATGCGCATCGGGGCCGGAGGCGACGGCATCCACTCCGTTGCCGAAGTTGATCTTGCCGGTGTACTGGTTCACGAAGTAGAACAGGCCCGGGCCCAGGGTGTGGACGAGCTCGACGGGGGCCGCGAACTCCGGCTCCATCTGGAAGATGCCGCCCTGAGCGCCGTCCTTCGCCTGGATCTTCAGCTTGCCGCCGGCGGTGGTGAAGATCGCGACGAGCGCGTCGTCGCGGACTTCGAGGCTCGCCAGGCGGGTGCCGGAACGCTGTGCCGCGGTCAGGGTCGGAACCTTCGACGCGAACACCACCGTGGGACTCGTCACCATGCGCTGAGTGTCGGGCGCGCCGGTGAGCGTGTAGGCGTACACGCCGAGGGTCGCCGGGTCGATCGTGAAGCGGTTGTTGCGTCCGCTGACGACGATCGGCGTCGAGACCGTGACGTCCTTCAGCTTCGCGTCCTTGCCCGGAGCGGGGTTGTACGTGGTGCCGTTGACGGTGACGGCGTAGTCGCCGCCCGTCGAGGTCGTCTTCGCCTGGGCGGCCGCCGGGAAGAGGAGACCGGATGCCGCGACCAGGGCGGCCGCGAGGACCGCCGTCGTGCGGGTGAGGGTCGTGCTGCTCATGGGTGCCTCGTTTCGTCAGGGGGTGAGCTGTGTCCCACCCTCGACGCGCGGCAGCGGACGCGACAATGCGACCTTGGTCGTACGACCATCGTCCGATGGTGCCCGACCGGCCGTCCCGTCCACAGTGAACGCAGCGTCTCTCGCGATCCACGCGAGAATGGCGGGAAGGACGGATGACATGAAGAAGCGGATCCTCATCGGCGCGGGCGCCCTCGTACTCGCCGCCGCCCCCGCGGCCCTGGGGCTGTGGGGCAACACCTCGTTCGCCGAATCGGTTCCTGTCCCCGTCCCGGTGTCGGGCCAGGTGGTGACGGTTTCTCCGTCACCCACCATCGACGACCACGGCGGCGAGACACCACGTGATCAGCGGGTGGAGCCCGGTGACGACCGCGGAGGGGCCTCTGGCGGCACGGACGACGGGTCCGGCAGCACGGACGACGGCGGCGGCGACGTCCCCCGTGACGCGCGCGTGGAGTCCGGCGACGACCGGGCGACGCAGGGTGCGACGGTCGACGACTCCGCGGAGCCGTCGACGGCGCCCGACGACTCCTCGGGTTCCGGCGGAGGCACGGACGACACCGGCTCGGGACGCCACGGCGGCGACCGTGGGGGAGAGGACGACTGAGTGGCATCCGATCCCCCCTCGCCACGATCACCGACCACGGACGCCGTTGAGGCGGTGCCGTGGTCGGTTCGCGTCGTCGGACGCGCGCCCGACGTCGTGCCACGGTCCCTCTCGGCCCGCGCCGTGCTGGTGCGTCTGGGTGCCGTGCTGGCGACGGCGCTGGTGGCCGTCACGGTTCTGGCCGGCTTCGGCGCGCAGTGGCTCGCGGAGCGCGAGGCGGTCAACGACGCCGCACAGACGACCAACGTGCTGGCCGAGGCCGTCATCCGTCCCGCGCTCACCGACGCGCTCGCCGCGGGGGATCCTGCCGCCGTCGAGGCGTTCGACACGGTCGTCCGGTCGACGGTGCTGGGGTCCGATGTCGTCCGCGTGAAGATCTGGAACCCGCAGGGACAGGTGCTGTACGCCGACGAACCGCAGTTGATCGGACGCACCTTCGCGCTCGACGATGCGCAGCGCGCCGCGCTGGCATCCCCGTCGACCCGCGCCACGGTGTCCGACCTGTCGGAGGACGAGAACGTGTTCGAAGACGCTCCCCGTCTGCTCGAGGTGTACCGCCCGGTCTGGACCCCGTCGGGCCAGCAGTTGCTCTTCGAGGTGTACTACCCGTACGAACCGGTTGCGGCTCGATCCGCCGAGCTGTGGCGCGGCTTCGCGGGGGTCACCACGAGCAGCCTGCTGCTGCTCGTCGTGCTGACCGCGCCGATCGTCTGGGGGCTCATCCGCCGCCTGCGCGGCGCGGAGGCCCGCCGCGCCGAGCTCTTGCAGAGGGCGGTGGACGCGTCGGATGCCGAACGTCGCCGTATCGCCGGCACCCTCCACGACGGCCCCGTGCAGGACCTGGTGGCCACGAGCTTCGTCGCCGAGAGCGCCGCCGTCGCCGCCGACCGCGACGGTCTGACGGATGCCGCCGGCCGCGCCCGCGACGTGGCCGGTGCCGTGCGCGGCAATGTCCGCGTGCTGCGGTCACTCCTGGTCGACATCTACCCCGAGAGCCTGCGCTCGGCCGGGCTGGCCGCCACGGTGCGCGACCTCGTCGCGACCGCGTCGGCGCGGGGGATCGAGGTCGACCTGGACCTCGATCCGGGCGCCGACGACCTCGCCGAAGACGACCAGCGCCTTCTCTACCGCGTCGCCCAGGAAGCGTTGCGCAACGCGGTGACCCACGCGGCGCCGTGCCGAGTCCGGATCGCCGTGACGCGGGATGGGGGAACGACCGTCCTGGAGGTCGCCGATGACGGCCCCGGCTTCGATCCCGCGGTCCTGGACCTCGCCCGCGACGATGGACACCTCGGCACCCGTGTCATGCACGATCTCGCCGCCGAGGCCGGAGCCGAGCTCTCCCTCGCCACCGCGCCCGGGCTCGGCACCCGCTGGCGCCTGCGCCTGTCCGACCGAACCGCACCCCGGGAGCAGCCGTGATCCGCGTCCTCATCGCCGACGACCACGCCATGGTGCGCGAGGGATTGGCATCCGTCCTCACCGCCGACGGCGACATCGAGATCGTCGCCACGGTGGCGGACGGGTCCGCGGCCGTCGAGGCGGTCTCGGCGGACCAGGTCGACGTCGTCGTCATGGACCTGTCGATGCCCGTGCTCGACGGCATCGAGGCGACGCGCTCGGTCCGAGCGACTGCACCGAGCGTCCGCGTGCTCGTCCTGACCTCGTTCGGCGATCGGGACCGTGTCCGACGCGCCCTTGCGGCGGGTGCGACCGGGTACCAGTTGAAGGATGCCGAACCCGCCGACCTCCGCGCGGCCGTGCGGGCGGTCCACGCGGGTCACGCGCCCCTGGATCCGCGCGTCGCGGGAATCCTCCTCCCCGAACCCGCGTCGGCCGGAACCGGCCTGAGCGCGCGCGAGGAAGAGGTGCTCGGCCTCGTGGCGACGGGGATGCCGAACAAACAGATCGCCGCGAGCCTCGGTATCTCGGAGCGCACCGTCAAGGCGCACCTGGGCAGCATCTTCCGGCAGCTCGGCGTCGGCGATCGCACCAGCGCGGCGCTCTGGGCGCGGGACAACCTCGCGCGCTGACGCCGTCGGACGAGGGTGCAGGTCGTGCGTGGAGAGACGACTCAGGATCGTCGGGGATACTCGCACCATGGGGAAACGGGGGATCGGTGCGGGGGCCGCCATTGTCGTACTCGCCCTTCTCATGTCGGGATGCGTTCCGGAACCGAGTCCGTGGCCGACCGACTCCTCCACCCCCACCCCCGCTGCGACGGAGATGGGACCCGGCCCGGGTGATCGGCGCACCGTGAGCGAACCGACCCTCCCCGCCACGACGTGCACGTCCGTCTCCGCTCAGCTCGCTCTGCCCGACGGAACTGCCTCGGCGTCGGAGGAGAGCGATCCGCCCGACACCCAGCGCCTGCAGGAGGCCATGGACTCGTGCGCCCAGACCGGTGACGACACCGTCGCGGTGAAACTCGTGGCCGATGGCTCCTCCGACTCCTTCCTCAGTGGGCCGCTCACAATCCCGCAGGGGGTGTCGCTCGTTCTCGACTCCGACGTCACCCTGTACGCGTCGCGCAATCCCGCCGATTACCAGATCGACGGATCACCGGACTGCGGAACGGTGGCCACGACCGGGAAGGGTTGCCGACCGTTCCTCTCCGCGTCCTCGCCCAATGCGGGAGTGCAATCCCTCGCGGGCGCCGGCGGGGCGTTGGGCCGGATCGACGGTCGCGGCGGCTCGGACATGCTGGGGGCCTCGAGGACGTGGTGGGATGTCGCGCAGGAAGCGCGTGAGGGCGGCTTCCAGAATGTCCCGCGCCTGCTCCAGACCGATGGCGCGGACAACTTCGTCCTCTCCGACGTCGAACTGGTCGACTCCGCCGGCTACCACGTCTATTACGCCAACGGTGACGGCTTCACGGCCTGGGGCGTGCGCATCCTGACGCCGACCCACGCGAGGAACACGGACGGCTTGGACATCGACGGGGCCACCAACGTCACGATCGCCAACTCCTTCATCTCGGCGGGCGACGACGGAGTCGGTATCAAGGCATCCGCGCAGAAGACGGCGCACGTCAGTGTCTTCGGCAACCATCTGTACGGCACCCACGGCATATCGATCGGGGCGTTCACGACCGGGGGCGTCAATGATGTCATCATCCGGGAGAACACGATCAGCGGTGTGGATGCGTTCGGAGAAGCCAGCGCTTCGTCGGTCGGGATCCGCATCAAGAGCGCCACTCGCTTCGGCGGCACGGTTCAGCAGGTGGCCTACCACGACATCTGCATCGACCAGGTTTCGCGGCCGATCGACATCGATCCTTTCTACTTCGACCTCCGGGGCGACACGACTCCGTGGTTCACGGGTATTTCGATCGACGGGCTGACGGCGACGAACTCGCCCGCCGGGGCGGGATCGCGCCTCAACGGACTTGACAGTCAGCACCCGTTGGGTCTGACTATGTCGAACGTCCGTGTCGACGCCCCTCGCGTCCGGTCGTCGGATGCCAAGATCGCCGCCGACGGTGTGACCTTCGGCGGAGAGAACCTCGAGCTCGACGGGGACGGCGTGACGCTTGCGACGACGGAGGCCTCACCCGCTCCGATGTCCTGCGTGTTCCCGCCGTTCCCCGGGCTCTGAGGCTGGGCCGCCTCGGGCGTCTCGTCGCCGCGCGACCCGTCGTCAGAAGCCCCCGAGCTGCCCCGGGTGCGTCAGCCGCCACCACAGCGTCGGCGGTTCCAGATCGCCGACGACCTGCAGGTCCGACGAGACGCTGTGCGGGCCCGCCGTCCACGTGACCGTTCCGACCTTCTCGCCGTCGGCCCAGGTCTGCGGCTGCACGATCTGCACGGACGGCGTGATCGGCGTGTCCGACCAGGTCCGGATCGCCGCGGTGCGCGTGAGCACGACGTGCGCCTCCGCTCCCCACGCGGTCGTGATCGTCCCGAGATCCTGGCCGGGCGAGGCGACCGAGACGTCGTGGAATCCGGCCTGCACGCTCTTCAAGAACGCCGCCACGTCTTCATCGGTGGAGTCGTGCGTGGCGCCGCCGAGCCGTACGCCGGTGATCTGCAACGGCGCCTCGACCCCGACGTCGAGCAGCGAGCTGAACAACAGGTTGAACGTTCCCTCGCCGAGGTTGCCGGTCTTGAGACCCCGCACCCCCGCGGTGCCGAGGAGGTCGTTCGTGTTCGTCACGAAGCCCGGTCCGTTCGGCAGCGAGATCGAGGGGAGCGCAACGATCGCCGCGAGCGCGGGGTTGGACTCGGCGATCTTGCCGAGGGCGACGAGGTCGCTCGGCGTCGACGTGTTGCGGTCGTCGAGGCCGGTGGCATCCACGATCCGGGTCGAGGTGAGGCCGTTCGCGTCCAGCCACGCGCGGGCCGCGTCCACGTAGGCACCCTCGGAGCCGTATCCCCAGCGCGCCAGGGCGACCGCGTAGTTGCTCGCCGAGGGGAGCAGCATCGTGGCCAGCGCGTCGTGCAGGGACAGTGTCGTCCGATCGGGCATCTTCGCGATCGTCGCGCCGAGCACGTAGAACTGGTCGTAGAGGTCGGTGTCCGCCTCCGTGAACGCCACGGTCGGGCCCGGATCGTCAGGTCCGTCGAGGGGATGCCGGTCCAGGACGACGAGCGCGGTGATGAGTTTGGCTACGCTCGCGATGGGCCGCGGGTCATCGCCTCCGGAGGTGGCCCACACACCGTCGGTGTCGGCGCCGAGGTACTGCTCTCCGCCCACCACGCTCACGCGCATCGATCCCGATGACGGCAGGCGCACGGTGGCGGCCTCGCCGGCGGTCACGCCCGGGGATTGTGTCGCCAGCGTCGGCGCCGGGAGCGGGGCGCTGGACGCCCACCACACGTACCCTCCGGCACCGCCGAAGACCGCGAGGATCGTCACCAGCACCACCACGAGCGCAATGCGACCGGCTCTGCCCGAACCGGATGCCGCCGGTGCCTCGTCCATCAGATCGGAGAACCGATTCAGCTCGTCCGTGCCATCCTGCGTCTGCCCCATGTGATCCCCCGCGTCGAACCCTAACCGTTCGTGGGACGAGATCGGAGCACACCGTCCTACAGGCGTTCGGCGAACACCACGTGGTTGTCGAGATAGGAGCCGGCATCTCGGTCGAAGATGCCTCCGCACGTGATGACCCGGAGCTCGTCGCGCGCGGTCGCGCCGAACACGCGGGCCGTGGGAAACGCGGCCTTCGGATAGTCCGCGGTCTCTGTGACGCGGTAGCCGTGCACGCGCCCCTCGGCGTCGTACACCTCGATGACGTCGCCCACGGACACTTCGTCGAGTCGCTGGAAGACCGCGGGGCCGGTAGGGGAGTCCACGTGCGCCGCGATCACCGTCGGGCCCGTCCCGCCCGGACGCCCGCCGCCGGTGAACCAGCCGACGTCGTCGTAGTCGACGGGCACTTCCATGGCACCGTCCGCGGCGAGCCCGAGCTCGATGAGCGGCTCATCGAGACCGAGCACGGGGATGCGGACGCGGGTCGGGTCGGCGGCCGTGACAGACGCAGGTGCCGCGCTCGCCGCGGCGGAAGCGGGGGTCGGCCTCGGCGCGGCGTCGGAGGGCGCGACGATGGTTGGTGCGGCGTCGGTGGGCGCGGCGCCCGCGCACCCGGTGCAGATCCACACCGCCGCGACTGCGACGACGGCGCACCGCGCAGCGGTCGTCTGCTCGAGACGACGCGCTGCGCGCCACGGGACGGCGAGGTCACCGCGTCGAGACCGCGCGGCGACGGTGCAGGACGACAGCCCCGGCGGCCAGAAGACCCGCACCGCCGAGAGCCGCCGAGACGACGAGCGGAGCCGTGCCGGCCTCGACGGATCCGCCGGCACCGGTGTCGACGCCGCCCACGGGGATCTCGGTGAGCTGACCGCGAACGACACCGGCCGGCGAGCCGACGGTGTGCGAGTCGCCCGTGAACCCGCTCGGGTTGGCCTCGATCTGCGCGAGCGAGAACCCGTCGCCGGTGTCGGCACCGTTCGCCTGGACGCCGGTGGTGAAGGGGCCCTGGAGGCAACCGGACGAGGTCCGCGGTCCATCGCCGGCGGGGGTCGGGTTGGGGAACGCGATGCGCGGCGGTCCGGCCTGACCGACCGCGGCCTCGTGGATGTGCGTGGCGGTCTTGGCGGGGCTCTGGTAGTCGCCCGTCACGCCCTCGAGCCGGATGTCGTAGCAGATGATGTCGAGTTCGGAATTGATGCGGAACGTGAACGTCCCCGTCGCGCCGGCCTCGCCGGGGGTCGCGACGCCGTCGTTGTTGATCACCTGGTCGGGGGTAGCCATGACCGTGAATGCGCTCGTGAACTCCGCCGGCTCAGCGACTTCGGTCTCGGCGTGTGCCGGCGTGCCGAACCCGAGGAGCGCCACACCCGCGAGGGCACCGATCGCGAGGGGGCGGGCGTACGTCTTCTTCGTCATCATCGTGCCTTTCGATCGGGACCCTCGTGGGCCGCTTGCGGGGTGTACGTCGGCGACCGGCCGCGCGTTCATCCGTCGCGCAGCGTCGGTGGTGAACGTTTCCCGCCTCGCGGACGTATCTCTTGCCGAGGGACGGCGCTTCGCTGCCGATAGCCTCGGAGAGGACGGGCGATGAGCTGGACACCCGCGGAAGACGAGGGAGCCCGCATGCCGATGGCGCGACGGCATCCGACTCCATTCGATGTCCGCAGCGCCTTCCGGGAGCATGGCGGCTCGCTGCTGGGGTACGCCGTGAATGCGCTCCGCGATCGGCCGCTCGCCGAGGACTGCGTGCAGGAGACCTTCCTCCGGGCCTGGCGGGCGCGCGACCGGTTCGATCCCGGTCAGGCCTCGACGAGGACCTGGCTCTTCTCGATCGCCCGCAATGTCATCGTCGACGTGCTGCGTGCCCGGGCGCGCCTGCCATTGCTCGGCGATGACGCCGAACTCGAGCACCGGGCCGTCGAGGCCATCGACCCCCTGGAACGGCTGCGCATGCTGGAAGCGCTGTCCGTGCTGAGCGAGGCGCATCGCACGGCCGTCGTCGCCGTTCACCTTCACGGGCGCTCGTACCAGGAACTCTCGGATGCCACGGGCGTCCCGGTGTCCACATGGCGCACCCGCACTTTCCACGCGCTCCGCGCGCTCCGTACGCACCTCGAAGAACTGGAGGACTCCGATGCGCACTCCCGATGACCGGTGGGCCGAACTCGTCGCCGCAGCGCTCGCCGGCGAGCTCAGTGCGGCCGAGACCGTCGAGTTCGACGAACTCCGCCGCAACGATCCTCGGCGTGGGGAGGAGTACGCGAGCTTGCAGGGGGTCGCGCAGCGCCTGCGCCACGGCGATGTGACCTGGGTGGCACCGAGGGACACATCGGAGCTGGAAGACCGGATCCTGGCATCCATCCAGAGGGAGAATGCCGTCGGCGCGGCGCCGTCGCCCGGCGCGCGTGTCGGCACTCGTCGCAGGCGAGCGTGGCTCACCCCGCTCGTGGCCGCGGCGTGCCTCCTGATCGGTATCGTCGTCGGCGTGAACAGTGCGGGGGCGTTCACTCCCGCGATCCCGGTAGGCCCGCCCGGAACCCTCGGTGCGCTCGAACAGATCCAGGTCAGCGACGACACGGCCGGGGTCGACGTCGACGCACAGCTGGTGGCGCATACCTGGGGCACGGAGGCCTACCTCGAAGCCCGCGGGTTGAACGTGGGCCGAACGTACGAGCTGGTGTTCGTCGCGGCCGACGGGGAGGAGTTCACCGCGGGAGAGGTGCTCGGCTCGGAGGTCCCGATCGTTTGCCGAATGAATGCCGCGGTGCTGCGCGGTGACACCGTGCGGATGGAACTGCGCGACGGCCCGGACGTGGTGGTCGCCCACGCGGACCTCCCGCGGGTCTGACCGCTTCCTCACCCGTGCCGGAAGGTCAAGCCCCCCGGCCGTCCGAGGAACCGCGCCTACCGTGGCGTCATTCGGGAAATACCCGGCCACCAAGCGGAGGGAGTCGACATGGGACTCGACGACAAGATCAAGAACACCGCAGAGGACCTCGCCGGCAAGGCGAAAGAAGGCTTCGGCAAGGCCACCGGCAACGAGCGTCTCGAAGCCGAGGGCCAGGCCGACCAGTCGAAGGCCGATCTCAAGCAGGCCGGCGAGAACGTCAAGGACGCCTTCAAGTAAGCGGTCCTCCGAACGCCCCGACCACACCGGTCGGGGCGTTCGTCGTCTCCGGGCTCAGAGATCGGGATAATGGCCGGATGACCGATGTCGCCGCGTCCGTGACCACCGCCGTGTCCGGAACCCCCGTCGTCCTCCGCGCCCACGGCTACGAAGCCGCGATCGCGAGCGTGGGCGCCTCCCTCCGATCGCTGACCCACGAGGGGCGCGACCTCGTCGTGCCGTTCGACGCTGACGAGGTGCGCCCGTACTTCCGCGGCGCGACCCTCGCCCCGTGGCCCAACCGCGTCGTCGACGGCGTGCACCGTTTCGGCGGCGGAGAGCACCGGCTCGCGCTCACCGAGCCGAACCGCGGCCACGCTCTCCACGGGCTCCTCGGGTGGGCGGACTGGGACGTCGTCGACGGCGACGACGCCTCCGTGACCCTCAGCGCAACGGTGCCCGCGCAGGACGGCTACCCGTGGTGGGTCGAAGTGACCACGACCTATAGCCTCGGTGCCCACGGGCTGACCCAGACCGTCCGCGCCACCAACCGGTCCGAGACCCCCGCCCCATGGGGAACCGGGCCGCACCCGTACCTGGTCGCCGGTCCCGCGCCCCTCGACGCGTGGACGTTCGCGCTGCCGGCCGACACCGTGCTCGAGGTCACCCCCGACCGTCTCGCGCCGGTGGGCGTGGCATCCGTCACTGTCGACGCCGAGCGGTTCGACTTCCGCGCTCCGCGGGAGATCGGCGAGGTCGAGATCGACCACGCGTTCACCGACCTGACCCGGGATGCCGACGGGCAGGCGACCGTGACGCTCACCGACCCGTCGGGCACGGGTGTCGCGATGACGTGGGACGCGGGATGCGCATGGGTGCAGATCCACACCGCCGACCGTCCCGAGGGGCCCGACCACCCGGCGCACCGCGCGGGACTCGCCGTCGAGCCGATGACGTGCGCCCCCGACGCCTTCAACGACGACGCCTACGACTTCGCCACCGGTGTCGTGGCCCTCGCCCCGGGCGAAAGCCACGAAGTCGGCTGGACGATCTCCGCGCGCTGAGACGAAGAACCCCGCCCCGGTCCGAGGACCGGGGCGGCGTTCGTGCGCGTGGATCAGACGACCTGCGCGCCGCACATGCCGCAGTCGCCGCCGGCCGAGACCTCGACGAAGCAGTCGGGGCACATCGCCCGCGTGGGGCGATCGGTGACGGGCGTGGGCTTCGGGGACGCGGTGCGCCGCTCGGAACGCGGTGCCGACGCGCGGGCCTTCTTGAGCTCGATCGGGGCGGGTGGCGCGGGCGCCGGCGCCGGCTTGTGCGCGTCGCAGTAGAACCGGACGAACCCGCCGTGGTGCTTGGGGTGGCGGTGCTTGACCGCCCACAGCTCGGTGCGGTCGAACAGCTCACCGTCGGCTCCGCACCCGGCGCAGCGGGTGGGCTCACCGGGCACGACATCGGCGACGACGACGGGGACATCGAAGGCGATGGCATCCCGCCAATCCGCGGACGAGACGATCTTCATGGGGGACCCTTCTTCGGCGGTTCGGGCCGCCTCCCTCTCAACGGTACGCGCCCTCGGAGGGTCGCGGGGACGTCCTTTGCGTACACAGGGGGTGGACAGCGCCGGAGAGCCCCCCGATAGGTTGGAAGGAATTCCCCCTGCGTCGCCTCGGGCGGCGCCCATCGAAGGAGAAGCATGGAAATCGCCGCTCTGGGGGCGATCGGTCTCGTCGTCGTCATCGCTCTCGTCGTCGTCATCGTCGTCATCCTGATCATCGCCGGGCTCATTCGCGGCTGGTACCGCGTGGCCAAGGCGGACGAAGCCCTGGTCATCGTCGGTAAGCGCCAGAAGGCCGCCGACGGGAACTCCTCGCGCATCACCGTCATCACCGGTGGCGGCGCCATCGTGAACCCCCTCACGCAGCGCGGCGAGATGATCTCGCTGCGTGCCCGTCAGATCAAGATGGAGCCGACGGCGCAGTCGTCCAACGGCGTCACCGTGAACGTCAGCGGCGTGGCTCTCGTGAAGATCGGATCCGACCCCGAATCGGTGCGCCGTGCCGCCGAGCGCTTCGCATCCCAGGACAAGGCCATCGAGCAGTTCACGACGGAGCAGCTCGAGGGCGCGCTCCGCGGCGTCGTCGCGACGCTGACGGTCGAGGAGCTCATGCGCGACCGGCAGCGGCTGTCGGACCAGATCGCCGAGGGCATCAAGGCGGACCTGTCGTCTCAGGGCCTGATCCTGGATTCGTTCCAGATCCAGGGCGTCACCGACAGCAACGGCTACATCGCGGCGCTCGGCGCCACCGAGGTCGAGCGCGTCAAGCGCGAGGCGGAGGTCGCGCGCATCAACGCGGTGCGCGAGATCCGCGCGCGGCAGATCGCCACCGACGAAGCGAACCTCATCGAGCAGACCGCGCTCGACAAGAACAGCGCCGCGGCGAAGGCCGAGGTCGGCCGTGCCAACGCCGAGGCCGAGCAGGCCGAAGCGCTCACGCGCGCGGAGCGCCGCCAGGCGGTTCTGCAGCAGGAAGCGCAGAACACCCAGGCGCGCCTGGAGTCCGAGGTCGCCCGCGTCGCCGACGCCGACCTGTACCAGCGGCAGAAGGATGCCGACGCCGAGGCCTACGCGCAGATCAAGGCCGCGGAGGCCCGCGCACAGATCGCCGAGCAGGAAGCCGCCGCCGTCCGCGTGCGCGCCGAAGCCGACGCGCAGTCCGTGCGTCTGGCCGGTGAGGCGCGCGCCGAGGCGATCCGCGCCGAGGCGGAGGCTCTCTCGCACAACCAGGAGGCCCTGCTCGCGCAGCGTGCGCTCGAGGCCCTCGTGCCGATGATGGCCGAGTTCGCCAAGGGGTACGACCGCGTCGGCAACGTCACCGTCCTCGGCGGCGACGGCGCCAGCGGTCACCTCGCCGCGGAGTCGGCGGCGGGGCTGCGTTCGTCGTTCGAGGCCGTGCGCGCGGCGACCGGCATCGACCTGACGGCGATCATCCAGGGGCGCGCCGTGGCCGACGCGTTCGCCGACGCGTCGCGGCGCCCCGTTGAGCCGGAGACGGTCGCGGCGGCGACGTCGGCGCCGACGGCATCCGAGCCCGGCGCCTGACGGGAGCGGACCGTGCCCGAGGCACCCGAGGTCGAGGCGCTCACGCTGTTCCTGCGTGAGCGCCTCACCGGACACGTCGTCGTCGCCGTCGAGCTGGCGGAGTTCCGCGCGCTGAAGACGCGGGCCCGTCCCCTCGAGGAACTCGTCGGTCGGTCGGTGACCGGGGTGGAGCGCTACGGCAAGCACATCGACGTCGACCTGGGCGGGCGCCACCTCGCGATCGGCTTCGGCCGCGCCGGCTGGGCGACGTGGGGCGACGGCGACGTGGCATCCGCTCCGCCCGAAGGCGCGGCCCTCATCGCGACGGTGACTTTCGACGACGGGGTGCTCGGCATCACCGACGCGGGCGACTGGCTCTCCGTCCAGCTCCACCTCGTCGACGACCCGCTCGATGTGCCGGCCGTGGCCAAGCTCGGACCGGATGCCGCCCGTCCGGCGTTTTCGCGCGACGACCTCGTGCGCGCCCTCGGGAAGCGCCGGAAGCAGCTGAAGGCCCTCCTGCAGGAGCAGGAGTCGCTCGCGGGCATCGGCAACGCCTACTCGGACGAGATCCTCTTCGTCGCGCGGCTCTCGCCGCTCGCGCACGCGGCGTCGCTCGGCGACGACGAGGTGACGCGCCTGCACGAGGCGCTGCGTCTCGTTCTGGACGAGGCGGTGGCCGCTCGCCGCGGGGTTCCGATCGCGGAGCAGAAAGCAGCGAAGGTCGCCGCCATGCGCGTCCACGGCCGCACCGGAGAGCCGTGCCCCCGAGGGGACGGCGTCATCGAGGACATCCCGGGGACGAAGGGCGGCGGCCAGTACTGCCCGTCCTGTCAGGCGTCACCGGCCTGAACGGAGCGGGGCCCCGAGCCGCAGCCCGGGGCCCCGCGAGGGTGCGACCCTCACGCCGTCTGGCCGGAGTGCTTCCCCTCGGCGACCTCTTCGATCAGCTTCGCGTTGAACGCGGGCAGGTCGTCGGGGTTGCGGCTGGAGACGAGGCCCTGGTCGACGTGGACCTCCTCGTCGACCCACGTGGCGCCGGCGTTGCGCAGATCCGTCTGCAGCGTCGGGTAGCTGGTCAGCGTGCGGCCCGTCAGCACGTCGGCCTCGGTCAGGATCCAGCCGCCGTGGCAGATCACGGCAACCGGCTTGTGCTGGTCGAAGAACGCGCGGGCGAAGTGCACGGCATCCTTCACGATGCGGATGTCGTCGGCGTTCTGCACGCCGCCGGGGAGCACCAGCGCGTCGAAGTCGTCGGCCGTGGCGGATCCGACGGGCAGGTCGATCTTCTGCTCGTGGCCCTTCTCTCCGGTGACCGAACCGTCGGCGGGGGAGACGAGCACCGCCTCGGCACCGGCCGACGTGACCGCGTCCCACGGACTCGTGAGCTCGCTGTCTTCGAAGCCGTCGGTGAGCAGGAAGGCGATGCGCTTTCCGGTGAGGTCCGTCATGGGACTCCTCTCGATGGGGGCGGGGATGCCACCACGCTAGGAAGGGTCGCGAGCCCGTGGACGGGGGTTGCGGATGCCGATCGCCCCGGCTACCCGAGCGCCGCCGGGACCGCGGCCCGTTCGGGCGCGCGCGGGCGTAGCATGGAGGGATGTCCGGTGAGACCACCCCTGAGACCGAGACGCCGTCGAAGCCGCTGATCGCGTTGCTGACGCCCCCGGCCGACGACGACGCCCCCGCTGCCTCCCGCTGCTGCGGCGGCGGTTCCTGCTCGCTGAACTGACCGCGACCTCGACGCGTCGCCGAGGCCGCGCCGCGGGTCAGTGCGCCGGCACTCCCGCGCCCTCGATCTGGTCGGCGGGCTTGCGGATGAGGAAGGCGCCGACGATGAGGGGCAGCGAGACGATCGCCGCGATCATGAATGCGGTGCGCGCCCCCGCCGCGTCGCCCTCGACACCTCCGCCCATTCCGGCGGACACGCCCGACATGACCGTCACGAGGAGCGCGATGCCTGCCGCTCCGGCGACCTGCTGCACGGTTCCGACGACCGCGGAGCCGTAGGAGTAGAAGCGGGGCTCGAGCGACCCGAGGGATGCCGTGAACAGCGGCGTGAACGACAGGGCGAGCCCGATCGACAGCACCGTCTGCGCCACGACGAGCAGCACGAAAGATGTGTCGGTGCCGACGGTCGCGTAGAACCAGAGAACGACGCTGGTGATGACGGCGCCGGGGATCAGCAGGATCTGCGTGCCGCGTCGGTCGTAGATGCGGCCGATCAGAGGACCCGCGAGCCCCATCGCGAGCGAGCCGGGAAGGACCGCGAGGCCGGTCTCCAGCGCGGTGCGTCCGAGGACGTTCTGCAGGTAGAGCGGCACCAGCGTGATCGCGCCGAAGAACGCGAGCGACATCACGCCGAGCTGGACGACCGAGAGTGTGAAGTTGATCGAGCGGAACACGCGCAGGTCGAGCAGGGCCGCGTCGGAGCGCTGCAGGCGCACCTGGCGCCACCCGAACAGCGCCAGGGCGACGATGCCGATCGCGAAGGACGCGACGAGCGTCACCGTCGCGGTGGCACCGGCATCGCCGGCATCCGTCGATCCGCCATGACCGCCGCCGATCTGACTGAGGCCGAAGACCACGCCGCCGAAACCGAACGCCGACAGGATGACCGAAAGGACGTCGATGGGCGCTTCCCTGGTCTCGCCGAGGTTGCGGATCCAGCGGGCACCGACGAACAGGGAGACCAGGGCGATCGGGAGGACGATTCCGAAGATCCAATGCCATCCGAGCGAGTCCAGGACCACGCCCGACATGGTGGGGCCGATCGCGGGGGCCAGCGCCATGACGATGCTGACGCGTCCCATCATGCGGCCGCGGTGCTGCGGGGGCACGATCGTCATGAGGGTCGTCATGAGCAACGGCATCATCATCGCCGTCCCGGACGCCTGGATGACCCGCGCGGTGACGAGCAACTCGAACCCGGGCGAGAGGAACGCCACGAGGGTGCCGAGCGAGAACAGGGTCATCGCCGTGATGAAGATCTGGCGGGTGGTGTAGCGCTGCAGCAGGAAGCCCGTGACGGGGATGACGACCGCCATCGTGAGCATGAAGGCGGTCGTCAGCCACTGGGCCGCGACGGCCGTGATGTTCAGGTCGCGGATGAGGTGCGGGATCGCCACGTTCATCGTGGTCTCGTTGAGGATCGCCACGAAAGCGGCCACGAGCAGCAGCCAGATGACCCGGTTCTGCTCGGCCGTGACCCCCGACACCGAGGTCGGGGGAGCGGTGGGTGTTCCGGTGGTGGCGGCCATGGCGAGATCCAATCCAGGGAGGGCGTCGTGGCGTCACGGAAGGCGACGGACGTGCGGGGTAACCGCGGGACGCGGCCCCCTATTCCCGGTCGACCGAGGGAGCCCGGTGTCGAGCGGCTGTGCCGAGTCTATGGGGGACCCCCGACATCGCTCCTCGCGTCCCGGTGGCCCCGGTCGGACGTAGGCTGACCCGCATGAGCATGGGCGGCATGGGCGGAGGCATGTTCCGCGGCGTCTACGCGGAGACGCAGCGGCAGCGCAATGCCGAGGCGCCGCGCGTGCCCGACCTGGGCCGCCGCGTGGCGTCCCTGTTCCGCCCCTACCGTCGACGCATCGCCATCACGGTGATCCTGGTCGTGCTGGGCGCCGCGGTCGCCGTCATCCCGCCGCTGCTCGTGCAGCGCATCTTCGACGACGCGCTGTTCCCCGTCGACGGCTCGCCGGTCGACCTCCGACTCCTCACCGGGCTCGTCGCGGCGATGATCGGCCTCTTCCTCCTCTCGGGGGGCCTCGGTGTCGCGCAGACGTGGTTCACCGCCACGGTCGGCAACCGCGTCACGGGTGATCTCCGGGTCCGCCTGTTCGATCACCTTCAGGCGATGGAGCTCGGCTTCTTCACGCGCACCAAGACGGGCGTCATCCAGTCGCGCCTGCAGAACGACGTCGGTGGTGTCTCGGGCGTGCTCACCAACACGGTGACGAGCATCCTCGGCAATTCGGTGACGGTGGTCGCCTCACTCGTGGCAATGATCCTCATCGACTGGCGCCTGACGCTGATCGCCGTCGTCATCATGCCGGTGCTCGTCCTCGTGCAGCGCCGTGTCGGCCAGGTACGGGCACGGATCGCCGCACAGACCCAGGAGTCGCTCTCCGAGCTGTCCGCGATCACGCAGGAGACCCTCAGCGTGTCCGGCATCCTGCTGTCCAAGTCGTTCAACCGGCAGCGCACCGAGTCGACCCGGTACGACGCCGAGAACGCCAACCAGGTGCGCCTGCAGGTGCGGCAGGCGATGAGCGGGCAGCGCTTCTTCGCGGTGGTGCAGGTCATCATGGCCAGCGTCCCCGCGATCATCTACCTCGTGGCCGGCATCCTCGTCGGCAGTGGCGCGGGCACGCTCACGGCGGGCACGATCGTCGCGTTCACGACGGTGCAGGCGCGGTTGCTGATGCCGCTCATGGGTCTCATGCGCGTCGCCCTCGACGTGCAGACCTCGTCCGCCCTGTTCGCGCGCATCTTCGAGTACCTCGACCTGAAGCCCGCGATCGCCGACGCGCCCGACGCGATCCCGGTGTCGGAGGCGCCCGGCCCCGTCGGACGCATCGAGTTCCGCGACGTGGTGTTCCGGTATCCCGATGCGCCCGAGCAGGCGCGACCCACGCTCGGCGGCGTCTCGTTCGTCGTGGAGCCGGGGCAGCACGTCGCGTTCGTCGGCCCGTCCGGCGCGGGCAAGACGACGATCCTGTACCTGACGCCGCGCATGTACGAGGCGAGCGCGGGAGCGGTGATGTTCTCGGGCGCCGACGTCCGCACCCTCGAACGCGCGTCGATCATCGACGACATCGGCATCGTCTCGCAGGAGACATACCTCTTCCACGCCTCCGTCCGCGAGAACCTGCGCTACGCGAAGCCCGAGGCGACGGATGCCGAGATCGAGGCAGCCTGTCGCGCGGCCAACATCCATCACGTCATCGCCGGATTCGAGGAGGGCTACGACACGATCGTGGGCGAACGCGGCTACCGGCTGTCGGGCGGCGAGAAGCAGCGCATCGCGATCGCCCGGGTGCTGCTGAAAGACCCGCCGGTCCTCCTGCTCGACGAGGCGACGAGCGCCCTGGACACGGTGTCGGAGCGCATCGTCCAGGAAGCGCTCGAGACTGCGGCGCACGGCCGCACGACGCTGTCGATCGCCCACCGCCTCTCCACGGTCATCGGTGCCGACCGCATCCACGTCGTCGACGCCGGACGCATCGTCGAGTCGGGCACCCACTCCGAGCTCCTCGCCGCGGGCGGACTTTACGCCGGGCTCGCCGCCGAGCAGCTCGCCGCGTCGTTCGTGCTCACGGAGGAGGAGCGCGACAGCGTCGATCTCGGGCGTCCCGCCCTGGTCTCCCGTCGCGGCGACCAGCCGCCGGCGTAGGCTCCCCGCCCGGTCGGCGCCGGCCCTCCGGTGCGCGCTCCACGCCCGGCGGGCACGCCGCGTCGCTCGCCGAGCGGCGTCGAGTGTCCAAGACACGCGGACCACTCGCCGTGGCATCCGCGTGTCGTGGACACTCACGTGCCGCCGCAGCCCGGACCCGGTCGAGTGTCCAGGACACGCCGTGAGCGCAGCACCCGATGCGGCGTGTCCTGGACACTCGCCGGGCGACGCGACCCGATGCGGCGTGTCGTGGGCGCTCGACCGACGCCGCGGGGCGCCCTACGCCGGCAGCGTCTCGAGGAACGCCTCGAGCGCGATCCGGTACACCGGATCGGGGTGCGTCTCGGCGATGCGTTGCAGGGGTGGAAGATCGAGCGTGCGGATCAGGCGTCCGCGCTCGGCCACGGCGGCGTCGGCTCCCGCCGCCCGCAGCACGGCGATGCCCTCGCCGAGCGCCTCGAGGTAGTCGCGCAGCACGTCGACCTCGCTCAGACGCTGGGTGATGGAGCTGCGGTCGCGGCGTTCCCGCCAGTCCACGACGACGTCGGGAACGACGTCGAACGCGGTCGCGAGCGTGTACATGCGCTGTGCGACGACCTGGTCCTCGTAGTAGCGCCCCTCGGGGAAGCGCAGCCCGTGGGCGTGCCAGAAGTCGGTCCGGCTGAGCTTGGACCAGGCCACGATGTTCCCGGATGCCGAGGGGTGCTCCGTCAGCGTCGTCCCCGTGCGGGCGGGGTCGGTGGCCGCCGACACCCACGGTTGCACGTCGCCCGCGGTGTACTCCGGCCCGTCGGCGTCGGGCCGCAGCCGGACGTACGCGCCGACGACGAAGTCGCTCCGGGAGGACTCGAGGGTGGTCCAGAGCCGTTCGAGCGCCCCCGGCCGGAGACGGTCGTCGGCGTCGAGGAACGCCGTGTAGGGCGTGTCGACGAGGTCGAGGCCGCTGTTGCGGGCGGCGCCGAGTCCGCGGGGCTCGTCGTGCTCGACGAGCTCGAAGCGCGGATCGGCGGCAGCCGCGTCGGCGAACAGGCGGCGGGTGTCGTCGGTCGAGCCGTCGTCGACGAGGACGGCCCGCCACCGTTCGAGGGTCTGCGTCTGCAGCGATCGCAGGGCTTCACCGGCGAACTCGGCCACGTCTCGGCCGGGGACGATCACGGTGATCGCGGGGGAACTCACCCGCGTGATCCTACGGCGGTCACCGCCTCGGCGACGGCGATTGCCACGGCGTCGAGATTCTGCGTCATACGGTGGGGGAAAGTGAACCGGACGGCGGTGCGGGCGTCGTCGGGGTCGATGCCCAGGGCGAGCAGGACGTGCGAGGCCTCGTCACTGCCCGCCGCGCACGCCGAGCCGCTGGACGAGACGATCCCGCGCCGTTCGAGTTCGAGCAGCACCGTCTCGCCGTTCACACCGGGGAAGACGAAACTGGCGGTGGCGGGCAGACGGTGCACGGGGTGCCCGGTGAGTCGCGCGCCCGGGACACCCGCGAGCACCCCCGCGACGAACGCGTCGCGCTGACGCACGGCGACGGCGGCCTCGGTCTCGCGTTCGGCCTCCGCCAGCGTCAGCGCGGTCGCGATGGCGACGGCGCCGGCGACGTCCGGGGTCCCCGAGCGCCGCCCGCGTTCCTGACCGCCCCCGTGCAGCAGCGGTTCCAGGGGGAGTCGCCCGCGGACGGCGAGGATGCCGGTGCCCTTCGGCGCGCCGATCTTGTGCCCCGCGATGGTGATCGCGTCGGCGCCGAGCCCGGCGAGCGGCAGCCACCCCGCGGCCTGCACCGCGTCGAGGTGCAACGGCACGCCCCGGGCCTTCGCGACGGCGGCGAGGGCCGCGGCATCCTGAACCGTCCCGACCTCGTTGTTGGCGTACCCGACGCTCACGAGCGCGGTGTCGTCGCGGAGCGCGTCGGCGAGGGCGTCGGGGGAGAGCGTCCCGGTCTCGTCGACGGGGGCGTAGGTGACGTCGACGCCGTGCAGCCGGGCGAGGTAGTCGGCCGAGGCGAGGACGGATTCGTGCTCGATCGCCGTCGTGATCAGGTGCCGCCGCCCCGATCCGAGGACGAGGCCTTTGATCGCGGTGTTGTTCGACTCGGTGCCGCCGGAGGTGAACACGATGTCACCGGTGCGCATGCCGAGGATCGCGGCGACGCGCGCGCGGGCGTCCTCGAGAGCGGATGCCGCGGCCTCGCCGACCTCGTGGTGACTCGACGGGTTGCCGAACCACCGGGTGAGGTACGGCGCCATCGCCTCGACGACCTCGGGGCGGACCGGGGTCGTCGCGGCGTTGTCGAGGTACAGGCTCACGTCGTGCGGATGCGGATGTCGAGACCGAGGTCGAGCGAGGGAGCGGAGTGGGTGAGCGCCCCGACGGAGATGACGTCGACGCCCGTCTCGGCGATCGCGCGCACGGTGTCGAGCGTGACCCCGCCGGACGCCTCCACGACGACGCTCCCGGCGACCTTCTCGACGCCGGCCCGCAGGTCGTCGAGCGAGAAGTTGTCGAGCATGATCGTGTCGACACCTGCGGCCAGGACGGCGTCGATCTGGTCGAGGCGGTCGACCTCGACCTCGACGTGCGTGGTGTGCGGGAGTCGCGCGATCGCGCTTTCCAGCGCCTGCGTGAGCGGCAGACCGGATGCCGCGAGCACGGCGAGGTGGTTGTCCTTGGCCATGACGGCATCCGAGAGGGAGAACCGGTGGTTGTGGCCGCCCCCGTCGCGGACCGCCTGCCGCTCGATCGCGCGGAGTCCCGGCGTCGTCTTGCGGGTGTCGACGATGCGCGCGCCGGTGTGGGCGACGGCGGCGACGTAGCGGCTGGTGAGGGTGGCGATGCCCGACATCCGCTGCACGAAGTTCAGTCCGATCCGCTCGGCGGTCAGCACCGCCCGTGCGGGGCCGGTCACCACCGCGAGCACTTCGCCCGGGACGAACTCGGCGCCGTCGGCGACGCGGATGTCGACGTCGATCGTCGGGTCGGTCAGTGTGAACGCCGCGCGGAACACGGCGGCCCCGCTGAAGACGCCGATCTCACGGGCGATGAGTTCGGCGCGGGCGGTCGCATCCGCGGGGATGAGCGTCTCGCTGGTGAGATCGCCCCACGGGGCGTCCTCCTCGAGTGCGGCGGTGACGACGCGGTCGATCGCGGCGCGGGTCAGCATGCGAGGGCCTCCTGTGCGGGAAGGGACGTCACGGCGGGGCCGGCCTCGTCGGCGCGGAAGTGGGCGCCGACCGATCCGGTGCGGGCGAGGGCGGCGCCGACGACGTGCTGCGCGACGAGGAGCAGTCCCGCGTCCTCCGCGTTTCGGAGGCGGGGGTCCGCTGCCCACGCGGCGAGGACACCGGCGGCGCGGCGGAGGCCGTCGTCGTCGCGGACGAGCCCGGCGTGCTCCCACATGAGCTCTTGCAGAGCGGCACGGGTGAAGGGGGGAGCGCTGGCGGCCGCGACGACCGGGAGCGGGACGGCTGCCGGCGCCTCGACCGGCGGCCACGCGCGGTCGGTGGCCGCCGCCTCGCCGGCGCGCGCGCCGAACACGGCGCCCTCGAGGAGCGAATTGGATGCCAGCCGGTTCGCGCCGTGCACGCCGGTGCGGGCGGTCTCACCGACCGCGTACAGCCCCGGCACCGTGGTCCGTCCGTCGAGGTCGGTCACGACGCCGCCCATGAGGTAGTGCGCGGCGGGAGTGACCGGAATCGGTTCGCGCGACCAGTCGAGGCCGCGGGCGCGGACGGCGGCGTCGATGGTGGGGAACCGCCGGGCGAGACGTTCGGCGCCGAGGGCCGTGGCATCCAGGCGCACGGGGCGCCCTCCCTGCGCGGCCATCGCGCGGGCGTTCGCGCGGGCGACCACGTCGCGCGGGGCGAGTTCGCCGTCGGGGTGGGCGTCGAAGGCGAAACGGCGTCCGGCGTCGTCGATCAGGGTCGCGCCGTCGCCACGGACCGCCTCGGAGACGAGGAACGCGTCACCGACCGCGAGGGCCGTGGGGTGGAACTGCACGAACTCGAGATCGGCGACGGCGGCTCCCGCGCGCAGGGCCGCGGCGATCCCGTCGCCGGTGGCCGAGACGGGGTTGGTCGTGTGGGAGTAGAGCTGCCCGGCACCGCCCGTCGCCAGGATGACCGCGTCGCCGCGGAGGCGCCGCGTCGTACCGCCCGTCTCGACGTCGATGCCGACGACCCGTTCGCCCTCGATCACGAGCTCCCGCAGCATCGTGTGCTCGAGCACCTCGACGCCCCTCGCCGTGCGCACCGCGGCTCCGAGCGCGGCCTGGATCGCCGCGCCCGTGGCATCCCCTCCGGCGTGCAGCACCCGCGGGCGTGCGTGCGCCGCTTCGAGTCCCCGCGCGAAGTCGCCGTCGGCCGCGCGGTCGAAGGTGACTCCGCGGTGGACGAGCTCGGCGATCCGGTCGGGGCCTTCGGTCACGAGCGTCCGCACGGCGGCGGGGTCGTTCAGGCCCACGCCGGCGGTCAGAGTGTCGGCGATGTGCGAGTCGACGGTGTCGTCCGGGGCCGTGACGGCGGCGACGCCGCCCTGCGCCCAGCGCGTGTTGGTGTCGGCCAGGAAGCCCTTGGTGACGACGGTCACCCGGCACCCCCTCTCCGCCGCGTGCAGGGCCGCGGTGAGACCGGCGATGCCGCTGCCGACCACGATGACGTCGGTCATTTCACGGCGCCGTTCGGCTTGGCCGCGAGCATGCGCTCGAGGGCGACCGTGGCGGGCTCGGCGACGTCGGCCGGCACCGTGATGCGGTTGACGACCTCGCCCGCGACGAGCGACTCCAGCACCCACGCGAGGTAGCCGGGGTGGATGCGGTACATCGTCGAGCACGGGCAGACGACCGGGTCGAGGCAGAAGATCTCGTGCTGCGGGTACTGGGCCGCGAGGCGCTGGACGAGGTTGATCTCGGTGCCGATGGCGAAGGTCGTGGGGTGCTCGGCCGCGGCGATGGCCTTGCGGATGATGTCGGTGGACCCGGCTTCGTCGGCCGCGTCGACGACGTCCATCGGGCACTCGGGGTGCACGATCACCCGGACGCCGGGGTGCTCCGCGCGGGCCCTGTCGATCTGATCGACGGTGAAACGACGGTGCACCGAGCAGAAGCCGTGCCACAGGATCACGCGGCTGTCCTCGAGCTGCTCCGCGGTCGAGCCGCCGAGCGGCCGGCGCGGGTTCCACATCGGCATCTGCTCGAGCGGCACGCCCATCGCCTTCGCGGTGTTGCGGCCGAGGTGCTGGTCGGGGAAGAACAGCACGCGGCGGCCGCGGGCGAAGGCCCACTCCAGCACCGTGCGCGCGTTGGACGAGGTGCACACGATCCCGCCGTGACGCCCGACGAACCCCTTGATGGCCGCGCTGGAGTTCATGTAGGTGACCGGGATCACGGGGACGAGGCCGTCGGCATCCGGGGTCTCGAGGTCGCCGAGCACGTCTTCGAGCTGCTCCCAGCACTCCTCGACCTGGTCGATGTCGGCCATGTCGGCCATCGAGCAGCCGGCCGCGAGATTGGGCAGGATGACGGCCTGCTCGGGACGCGACAGAAGGTCGGCGGTCTCGGCCATGAAGTGCACACCGCAGAACACGATCGCCTCGGCTTCGGGGCGGTCCTTCGCCGCGTTGGCGAGCTGGAACGAGTCGCCGACGTAGTCGGCGTGTCGCACGACCTCTTCGCGCTGATAGAAGTGTCCGAGCACGACGACCCGGTCGCCCAGCGTCGCCTTCGCCGCGCGGATGCGCGCGTCCAGCTCGTCGTCGGGGGCCTCGCGGTACTCGCGGGGCAGCTCGCCCTGCCGCGGCGCGCCCGTGGGGATGACGTCGCCCATCGACGAACCCGGGCCGTAGCCGGGGCGCGTGTCGAAGTCCCAGGGCCCTACGGCGAGGTCGGTCGTGCAGGTGGCGTCGGTGGACGCGCCGGAGACGATCGCCTGGATGACGTGATCGACGGAGGGGTCGATCTCGGGGCGGGGCTGCAGGGTGAGGGATGTCGTGCTCATGGGCGGTCCGATCAGTGACGGGACGTGAGCGGGCCGCGGTCGGCGAGCTCCACGTCACGGTTGTAGCGGTACAGGCGTGCGGGGCGGTGGCTCCCGGTGCGGAAGCGTTCGGTCGGGATGAGGGTGTCGGAGGTGTCGATCTGCCGGCGGAAGTTCGCCGGGTCGAGGCGGCGCCCGAGGATCGTCTCGGTGACCTCGCGCAGGTCGGCGAGGGTGAACTCGTCCGGCAGGAGTCCGTGCGCGATGCGGCTGTAGCCGACCTTGTTGCGCAGGCGCCAGAGCGTGTACTCCACGATGTGGTTGTGGTCGAAGGCGAGGGCGGGCAGCGCGGCCGCGTCGAACCACTCGACGTTCTCTGGCGCGTCGCCCTCGCGGGCGTGGGCGGCGACCTGGGCGTCGACCTCGTCGGAGCGCAGTAGCGCCCAGTACACGATGGACACGACGCGGGTCGGTGAGCGGTCCACCGCCCCGAAGGCGTAGAGCTGCTCCAGATAGCTCGGCGTGAGCCCCGTGGTCTCCTCCAGGGTCCGGGATGCCGCGGCATCCAGGCTCTCGGTCGGGTCGAGCCAGCCGCCCGGGAGCGCCCACCGGCCGCCGTAGGGGTCGCGCGTACGCCGGACCAGGGGGAGCGAGAGCACCGGCTCGTCGTCGGCGTCGCGACGGACGCTGAAGATGACGGTCGACACCGCGACGCGCACGTCGGCGTCGCGGGACTCGGGCTCGGGGGTTCGTGTCATGGTGACCATATCTCCGAGGTCGATCTTAGTGTCATCCTGACCCGAAGGGCAAAACGGCTGTCTCCCAGCGGTCCCGCGTACCCTGGCGCTCGACTCTGGAGGTGCGGATGCCGCTCGTCGACATCGTGTTGATCGTGCTCCTCGCGCTCGCGCTCATCGTGGGCATCGCGCGAGGCTTCCTCGCCACGATCGGCTTCTTCGCCGGCCTCGCCCTGGGCGGGATCGCCGCGTACTGGCTCATCCCGTACGTCGGGCAGTGGGTCGTGGACTCGACCTGGCGCGGTGCGGCGATCGTCGCCGCGGGCGTGCTCCTCCTCCTGCTCGGCGCGGCCCTCGGCACCGCGGTCGGGAACGCGCTCCGCCGCGGGGTCGATCGCATCAAGCTGCGCGTCCCCGAGCGGATCCTCGGCGGCATCGTGAACCTGGCCGCCGCCGCCCTCGCGCTGTCCTTCTTCGCGGGCACGCTCACCACCGCCGGCATCCCGGTCGTCTCCGCAGCCCTGGCCTCGTCCACGGTGGTTCGGACGATCGACTCGATCACCCCCGACCCCGTGCGCGCCGCGCTCGCCGAACTCCGCGGCACGGTGTTCGCCGACGGCATCCCGCGTCTCGGTCAGCTCATCCAGATCGGTCCCGTGCCGAGCGCGCCCGCCATCGCGCTGGACGACCCGGCCCTCACGCAGGCGGCGCAGTCGGTCGCGCGCATCACGGGCACGGCGTACGCGTGCGGCATCACGGCGAGCGGATCCGGCTTCGTGGTCGCGGACGACCGCGTCGTCACCAACGCGCACGTCGTCGCCGGCGTCGACGCCCCGCTCGTGGAACTTCCGGGTCGAGAGGCGCAGGAGGGGCGCGTCGTCTACTTCGACCCGATCGACGACCTCGCCGTGATCGCGGTCGACGGCTTGGATGCCACGCCCCTCCCGATCGTTCCCGCGCTCGCCGTCGGGTCGGCGGCGGTCGTGCAGGGCTATCCGTACGGCGGACCGTTCACCTCCGGGAACGCCACGATCCTCTCCGAGGGCACCGTGCCGGTCCCCGACATCTACGGCGACCAGTCCGCGCCGCGCGAGATCTACGCGCTCGGTGCCGTGGTGCGTCCGGGCAACTCCGGCGGACCGCTCCTGACGCCCGCGGGCGAGGTCGCCGGCGTGGTCTTCGCGCGGTCCGAGACCGACGACGACGTCGGCTACGCCATGACCCCCGCCGAGCTCGACCCCGTGCTGGCGCAGCTCGGGTCGCTGACCGGGCCCGTGGCATCCGGGAGCTGCACGACCCGCTGACACGCTGACGGGCTGTGGAGGTGCGCCGCCTCGGATATGCTGGCGCCCACAAGTCCACACCGGCCCCATGATCGATGCGGGAGAGCTCCGGCGAACGCAGCCGGGCACCGAAGGAGCAAGCCTCCCCGCCAATCTCTCAGGTACGCGTACCGCGTCGATCGGGCCACTCTGGAAAGAGACCCGGGTGCAACCGGCCGGGTCCGCCGACGGTGAAAGCCCGCGTCCCCCGTGACGCCCGGGCGAAACTCTCAGGCTCATGACAGAGGGGGAGTTCTCAGACGTCGACCGGCGTCTGACCGTCCTTGCGAACGGCAGAACTCATGACCGACACCCCCGCTCCACCGCGCTCGTCTCCGCTGCACGACCGGCACGAGGCCCTCGGCGCCTCGTTCACCGACTTCGGCGGGTGGAACATGCCCGTGCGGTACACCTCCGACCTCGCCGAGCACCGTGCCGTGCGCGAGGCCGCCGGGCTCTTCGACATCTCGCACATGGCCGAGTTCTGGGTCCACGACGGTCGCGCCGCCGAGTTCCTGGACTACGCGCTGGCGGGCCGGGTCTCGACGATGAAGATCGGCAAGGCGAAGTATTCGCTCGTGCTCGCGGAGTCCGGCGGAATCGTCGACGACGTGATCGTCTACCGCACCGGCGAGAAGTACTACCTCGTCATCGCGAACGCGGGCAACCGCGACGCGGTCGCCGCCGCGTTCGCGCGGGCGCGGGAGACGTGGTCGGCGGCCCAGGCGTTCCTCGACGGGCCGCCCCCGGGTGGCGAGTACGCGGTGGTGTCCGGAGGTGGCGCCCCCCTGGTCGAGGACGTCACCGACCACGTCGCACTGGTCGCGCTGCAGGGGCCGCGGGCCCGCGGCATCCTCGAATCCGTCGCCGCGGTGACGATCCTGGGCACGCCGCTCGACGAGCTCGGCTACTACGCCTTCACCGAGGGCACCTTCGACGGCGACTCGCTCTTCATCGCGCGCACCGGGTACACCGGCGAGGACGGGTACGAACTGCTCGTGCCCGTGCGGCGCGCCGCGGACCTGTGGGACGCCGTCCTGGATGCCGGTACCCCGGCGGGTCTGATCGCCTGCGGCCTCGCGGCCCGCGACACGCTGCGGCTCGAGGCCGGCATGCCCCTCTACGGCCACGAGCTCTCGCGCGACGTCGCTCCGGCGCAGGCCGGCCTCGGCCGCGTCGTCGCCGTGGACAAGCCCGCGTTCGTCGGCAAGGACGGCCTCGCCGCAGGACCCGCCGACGCCCCCGTGCTGGTGGGCCTCGTGTCCGAGGGCAAGCGCGCCGGTCGCGCCGGCTACGCGGTGCTGCACGGCGACGACACCGTCGGCGAGATCACCAGCGGAGCGCTCAGCCCCACCCTCGGCCACCCCGTGGCCATGGCCTACGTCTCCCCGGCCGCGGCCGAACCCGGCACCACCCTGACCATCGACGTCCGAGGGACACGCATCCCCGCGACCGTCACCGCCCTTCCCTTCTACCGGAGGAACGCATGACCGACCTGACCGCACTCCGCTACACCTCCGAGCACGAATGGATCGCCGTCGACGGCGACGTCGCCACCGTAGGGATCACCGATTTCGCGGCCGAGAAGCTCGGTGACGTCGTGTTCGTCGACCTTCCCGCCGCCGATGCGGCCGTCGCCGCGGGCGACGTGTGCGGCGAGATCGAGTCGACCAAGTCGGTCGGCGAGCTCTACGCACCGCTGACCGGCACCGTCGTGGAGGTCAACGACGCGGTCGTCGACGACCCCTCGCTCGTCAACGCCGACCCGTTCGGCGACGGCTGGCTCGTCAAGATCCGTCTCGACGGCGATCTCCCCGGCGATCTGCTCGACCGCGCCGCGTACGAGGACCTCACGGCATGAGTCTGACCACCGCTGCCCGAACGGATGCCGCGGCCCCCGCCGCCTTCACCGATCGCCACATCGGCATCGGCGCTCACGACCGCGCCCGCATGCTCGAGGTCGTCGGGTACGACAGCGTCGAAGACCTTGTCGAGACCGCCGTGCCGGCATCCATCCACGTCCGTCCCCGCGAGACCAGCGACCTGCCCCCGGCCGCCACCGAGGCCGAGGCGCTGGCGGAACTGCGCGAACTCGCCTCGGCGAACCGCTCGGCCCGGCCCCTGATCGGTCTCGGCTACTACGACACCTTCACGCCCTCGGTGATCCAGCGGAACGTGCTGGAGAACCCGTCGTGGTACACCGCCTACACGCCGTACCAGCCCGAGATCTCGCAGGGCCGACTGGAAGCGCTCATCAACTTCCAGACCATGGTGACCGACCTGACCGGCCTCGCGACGGCGAACGCGTCGATGCTCGACGAGTCCACCGCGGTCGTCGAGGGCATGCTCGTCGCCCGCCGCGCGTCGAAGGCGAAGACCGACGTCTTCCTCGTCGACGCCGATGCGCTGCCGCAGACCAAGGCGCTCCTCGCGCACCGCGCCGCCGCCGTCGGCATCCGCCTCGTCGAGACGACGTACGACGGCGAGGTCCCCGAGAGCTTCGGCGCGTTCGTGCAGTACCCCGGGGCCACCGGCCGGGTGTGGGACTTCTCCGACGTCGCGTCGGCCGTGCACCGTCACGGCGGTCTCGTCGTGGCGGCGGCCGACCTGCTGGCCCTGACGCTGCTCCGTTCCCCCGGGACCCTGGGCGCCGACGTCGCCGTGGGGACGACCCAGCGCTTCGGCGTGCCGCTCGGCTTCGGAGGCCCGCACGCCGGATACATGGCCGTGCGCACCGGCCTCGAGCGGCAGCTGCCGGGTCGGCTCGTGGGGGTGTCGGTGGATGCCGCGGGCAACCCCGCCTACCGACTGTCGCTGCAGACGCGCGAACAGCACATCCGTCGCGAGAAGGCGACGTCCAACATCTGCACCGCCCAGGTGCTCCTGGCCGTGATGGCGGCGATGTACGCCGTGTACCACGGCCCCGACGGACTCCGCGCGATCGCGACGCGGGTGGCGCGGACCGCCGACGCCCTGGCATCCGCTCTTGCGGCCTACGACCTGCACCTCGCCGCTGACGCGTTCTTCGACACGGTCCGCGTCCATGTTCCCGGTCGGGCGCAGGACGTCGTCGACCGCGCGCGCGAACGCGGCTACCAGCTGCTGTGGGTCGACGACGCCACGGTGGGCGTCTCCGTCGACGAGACGACGACGGATGCCGACGTCGCCGCGATCGTGGCATCCTTCGGGCTGCCCGTGGAGGACCTGCCCGCGGGCGAGGCGTTGCGCGGCGTTCCGGAGCGGCTGCACCGCGACGACGAGTTCCTCACCCACCCCGTCTTCCACGCGCACCGGAGCGAGACGGCGATGATGCGCTACCTCAAGACGCTCGCCGACCGCGACTACGCCCTCGACCGGGGCATGATCCCGCTCGGCTCGTGCACGATGAAGCTGAACGCCGCGACCGAGATGGCGGCGGTGTCCTGGCCCGAGTTCTCGCGCGTGCACCCGTTCGCGCCCGAGGCCGACGTGCACGGCTATCTCGCGATGATCGAGCAGCTCGAATGCTGGCTGGCCGAGGTCACCGGGTACGACGCGGTCTCGCTGCAGCCGAACGCCGGCTCGCAGGGGGAGCTCGCGGGGCTCCTCGCCATCCGCGGCTACCACCACGCGAACGGCGACACCGCCCGCACCGTGTGCCTCATCCCGTCGTCGGCGCACGGCACGAACGCGGCCTCCGCGATCCTCGCCGGCATGCGCGTCGTCGTCGTCGCGTGCGACGAAGCCGGCAACGTCGACCTCGACGACCTGCGGGCCAAGATCGCGCAGCACGCCGACGAGCTGTCCGCCCTGATGATCACGTACCCCTCGACCCACGGCGTGTACGAGCACGACGTGCTCGAGATCACGCAGGCCGTGCACGACGCCGGTGGCCAGGTCTACGTGGACGGGGCGAACCTCAACGCGCTCCTCGGGTTCGCCCGATTCGGCGACCTCGGCGGCGACGTGTCGCACCTCAACCTGCACAAGACGTTCGCCATCCCGCACGGCGGGGGAGGGCCGGGCGTCGGCCCGGTGGCCGCGAAGGCCCACCTCGCACCGTTCCTGCCGTCCCACCCGTTCGCCCAGCGCGCGGATCACGCCGGCGGCGTGTTCGACGGCGGACCCGTGTCGGCCGCCCCGTACGGCTCGGCCGGCATCCTGCCGATCTCCTGGGCCTACGTGCGGATGATGGGCGCCGAGGGTCTCCGACAAGCGACTGCGGCCGCCGTGCTGTCGGCGAACTACATCGCCGCCCGCCTGCGCGCGCACTACCCGGTGCTGTACGCCGGCGAGGGAGGGCTCGTGGCGCACGAGTGCATCCTCGACCTGCGCCCCCTCAAGGAGCAGACCGGGATCACCGTCGACGACGTCGCCAAGCGACTGATCGACTACGGCTTCCACGCCCCGACGATGTCGTTCCCGGTGGCCGGCACCCTGATGGTCGAGCCGACCGAGAGCGAAGACCTCGCCGAGCTCGACCGGTTCGTGGATGCCATGATCGCGATCAAGAACGAAGCCCTCGCGGTCGCCGCGGGGGAGTGGCCCGCCGACGACAACCCGCTCGTGAACGCCCCGCACACCGCGGAGGCGGCCGTCGCGAACGAGTGGCCGCACGCGTACCCGCGCGAGACGGCGGTGTACCCGCAGCGCTCGCTCGTCCGCGGCAAGTACTGGCCGCCGGTGCGCCGGATCGACCAGGCGTACGGCGACCGCAACCTGGTCTGCTCGTGCCCGCCCCCGGAGGCGTTCGCGTAGCGGCGCGGGGCCCGGGGCGGCCGCCGAGCGGCCGCGAGACTGCATCTGCCTGACATCCCCACTGCAGGCTGCAATGGAGATGTCAGGCTCGTGCAGTCTCGCGGACCTCGGGGATGCCTCGGTCGTTGCGTCACGGCACATGGTCAGCGGTCGGAGCGGAGGAGGCGCCGGAGGCCCGCCAGCTGAGAGAGATCAGGAGGGGAAGTCGGCGTGAGGCCGGCGGACAGCAGGATGTCGCGGAAGGCCGACGGGTCGACAAGGTCCGCCCACGACCAGTGCGCCACCGTTCGCGCGCCGTGCCGGCGCAGCCGGCGGTCCCGCTCCTCCCGCGCACGCAGCATCGCTCCCGGATCGCCGAACCTGCCGTGGTACTTGAGGTGACCGTCGGCCTCGCCGGCCACTCGGGCCCCCGGCCACCACATGTCCGTACGATCGCCATCGTCGTCCGAAGATCCGATCCAGTGCTGAAGTTCGGGGGCGGGGAACCCCCACCACTCGGACGCTGCGCGGCTGACCGACTCCAGCGCGGACTCCGCCGCGCCGTCGGCTCGTTGCAGCGCCCAGCGCGCTCGACGGCGCCCTCGAGCGGAAGCGCGTTCTTCGTTGAGTGCCGCCAGCACGGCGGGGGCGATCGCCTCTCGGCGCATCGTGGCATCCGCTGCCACGAGACCCGCGGCCGGATGGCGAACGCGAGCGATATCGATACACGTGTCGGCCGGAGAGGTGAGCAGGACGCCGCTCACGTCCTTGACCACTCGGTCATCGTGAGCACTGGTATGGACGTGGACGCCGGTGACGCGGCGTGATGTCGCCGCGTCATCCGCGAGCACATGAACAGCCTCGACCGGCCCCACAACCGGCAGCCCCCACATCATCGCCGCCGACTCGAGGCACAGAACGGCATCGGGATGCCGAAGGAGGTGCGCGTGCACGCGGGCGAGGTCGCGTTCCCACCAGGGGAGCCCATGCCAGTCGTTCGCCGCCGCGTACACCCCGCGCAGGACGGGCACGACCTCGCCCCGGCGGATGCTCCGCGTCGAGTGCGTCAGATCCGTCGCGCGCAGCAGCGGTATCGGTGCCGCGCTCAGTATCGATGTCACGATCTCAGGCTGTGGCATCCCCGTCTGGTCTCCGTTGTTGTCCACAGCCGCCGGGCGCGCTCACCTCCGTGTGGAGGAGGGGCCTCGTGCCGGCGCCAGTCGCCGAGACTGCATCTGCCTGACATCTCCACTGCAGGCTGCAATGGGCATGTCACGCACGTGCAGTCTCGCGGCCTCCGGTGCGGCCACCGGGCCGGCGGGGCCCGGGCCGGCGGGGTCGGGGCCGGCCCCCGCCCCGGCCGCTCCGGGGAACCCACAGGGTGCATTGGGTAGGGTGCCCCTGTGCACCTCGGGCAGTACCAGCAGAACACGATGACCTCGCGACGCCGCCTCGTCAGGCTGGCCGTCCTCGGCACGGCCGCGGCGGTCGCACTGGCGGGCTGCTCGGCCTCCGATCCCGCCCCGCAGGAGGAGCCCCCCGCACGGACGACCCTCACGCTCGGCGTGGTCGGCACTCCGACGAGCTTCAACTCCGAGTCCATCCACGGCGACACCGTCGCCAACCGCGCGATCGCCGCGCTTCTGGACGAACACCTCGGCACCCTCGACGGCGAACTCCAGGTCGTGCCCAATGACGGCCTCGGCCGCATCACCCGTATCGAGGGCGACCCGCTGACCGTCAGCTACGAGCTCTTCCCCGACCGGGTCTGGTCGGACGGCACCCCGATCACGCTCGACGACCTCATGTTCGGCTGGGCCGTCTCCTCGCACTACTTCGACGATGCGACGTACGACGAGACCGGTGCTGTCGTGTCCGGCACGCGGTACTTCGAGACGGCGGACCTGCCCGACCCCAACGCCCGCACGTCGCGCCCCACGCTGGACCGCGCCGCCGACACCCTGACCCTCACCTACGACGAGCCGTTCGCCGACTGGAACCGGCAGTGGCTGCTCGACCGTCCGGTGCACGTCGTCGCAGCGAAGGCGGGCGTGACCGTCAAGGAGCTGATGACGGCGATCCTGACCACAGCCGAGGGGGACCCGTCCGCCCCCGTCGCCCCGAACCCCGTGCTCGCCGCCGCGGCAGCCGCGTGGAACACCGGTTTCGACGCCACCGGTGGTGCGCTGGACCCCGCATCGGCCGTGGCATCCGGGCCGTGGACGATCGGCGAAGCCACCAGCACGTCGATATCGCTGGTGCGGCGCGACGATTATCAGGGCGGCCACTACCCGGCGCTCGAGGGCGTGACGATCCGGTTCTTCCCCGATCAGGCGTCGCAGGTGGCGGCGGTCGCGGCCGGCGAGGTCGACGTCGCCAACATCGGCGAGCCGGACGCGACCGATCTCACGACGCTCGCCGACGCCGGCGTGACCGTGACGACGGGACCGACGGCTCAAACCCTCCAACTGCGGTTCACCGACACGACACCGAACGCGCTCCGTCAGGCGATCAGCCTGTCACTGGATCGGGATGCCATCGTCGAGGAGGCGCTCGGGGAGGTCCGTCCCGACGCGCGCCCCCTGCAGTCGTTCCTGTCGTCGCCCGCGACCGGGCCCACCTATCGGCAGCTGACGTCCGGTAACGGCGCCCCCGGGACGGGGAGCGACGTCGGTGCCGCACGATCGGCGCTGGACGACCGACCGGCCGTGCTCCGTGTGGCGTACGACGCGACCGATCCGGTGTCCGCGATCGTGTTCTCGCAGATGGTGAGCATGGGGGCCGAGGCGGGCATCGCGGTGCGTGCGGCGACGGACACCGACATCGCGGATGCCACCCTCGCCTGGGTCGGAGAGGACGAGAGCCTCTACCGCTCGGCGCGCGACCGTCTGGCCGAGGGCGTCACAACCGTCGACGCCGAGAAGACGTTCGACCAGATGACGCGGGACACAGACCCCGTCGACGTCCTGGCCGCCGCGAAGGAGATCGATCAGGCCCTCTTCGAGGCCTACGCGGGTGTGCCCCTGCTCGAGCGCACGGGTGCGGTGGCGGTCGGCAAGGGTGTCGGGGGAGTGACGTACACCTCGGAGCCGAACGGCGTCCCGCCGTCCTTCTGGACGTGGACGCCGCCGGCACCCTGACCCGACAGGGACATGCTCACGACGTCGCACTGGGCGACGGCGAGGGCGACGGGGGAGCGAAGACGCCGGGCCACCAGGCGGCGGCGAGCGGGTACCCGACGAAAGCGATCACGTCGATGAGCGTGTGGGCCACCACGAGCGGCATGACACGCCCCCAGCGCCGGTAGCACCAGCCGAAGACCAGGCCCATGACGACGTTGCCGAGTGCCGACGGCCAGCCCTGATAGAGGTGGTAGCTTCCGCGCAGGAGCGCCGTCGCGACGATGATCGTCGTCCAGGACCATCCGATCCGCCGCAGGCGATCGAAGAGGTAGCCGAGGAAGATCACCTCTTCCGTGAGGCCCGCGCGCAGCGCCGCGAGGACGAGCAGGGCGATCACCCACCACGACGAGTCCAGCGGCGCCGGCACGACGGTGATGCTCTGGCCGAGGAGCCGGCCCACAGCATAGACCCCGATCCCGGGGACCCCGATGAGGGCCACGAGGGCGAGGCCCCGGAGGACGTCCGACCCGAACCGTCGGAAGTCGAGACCGATGCGTCGGAGCGCGTTGTCCGCGGGCTCCCACAGGAGGTAGATGGCTAGGGCGACGAGCGCGAGCGAGAAGAAGATGCCGAGAAACTGATAAACCGCGTCCCAGAACGGCTCGTCGCTGCGGGAGGGGTTCAGTTGCGTCTGCTGCTGTGAGATCGGTGCCCGCGTCGCGGCACGGACGAAGGCCACGACGGAGTAGATCGCCGACTGACCGACACTCACCAGAAGGACGAGCGCGATCTCCCACGGGAGTCTTCGACGGCGGAAGGCATCTTGTTCGATTCCGGGATCGAACACGCCCAGGGTGCGCGGCATGTTGTCAGATTGCCACATGGGACGGGCTTCGAATTAAAGGTATGTAACGGTTTCCCCAGGAGTTTTGACCAACGCAGAGCGTTTACCTATCGTTTCCGTATCTACGGCCCCCCGCTGTCCCGGCAGTTCCGGGGTGCCGTCAAACCTTGCACAGGAGGCAAAGTGTCTGAAAAGACTCGGCGCACGCGCGCCCTGGCGGCGGGAGCAGGTGTCGCCGTTGCGGCGCTCGCGCTCGCCGGCTGCACCACCACCGCCACGCCCGACGCGGGCGCGAGCAGCGGCGGTACCATCACCATCGCCACGACCAACGCGTTCACCTCGTTCAACGGCGACACCCCCGAGGCGAACCTGGACACCAACGGCATGGTGGGCTACCTCACCGGTGTCAGCGGCGGCCTCGGCCTCGGTGGCTTCCAGCGCCTCGACAAGGACTTCAGCGTCCTCGACAACACCGACTTCGGAACGTACGAGAAGATCTCGGACGACCCGCTGACGGTCAAGTACACGATCAACGAGGGCCTCACCTGGTCCGACGGCGAGCCCATCAACGCCGACGACATGCTCGTCAACTGGGCCATCAACTCGGGCTACTACGACGACGCCAAGCTCGACCCCGCCTCTGGCGAGGTCACCAACGGCGGCACCCAGTACTTCACGCTCGCCGGCAGCACCGCGGGTCTGGACACCACCGCGTTCCCCGAGATCAGCGACGACAACATGTCGATGACCCTCGTCTACTCGAAGCCGTTCGTGGACTTCGAGCTCGTGAACCCGATCGGCAAGCCCGCCCACGTGCTGGCCGAGAAGGCCGGCGTCTCCGAGGCCGACTTCATCACGCTCCTGAAGGACACCCCCAAGGGCAACCCCGAAGCGCCCGTCGCCCCCAACGCGACGCTGAAGGCCGCGGCTGACTTCTGGAACACCGGCTACGACGTCACGGCCATGCCGACCGACCAGAGCCTCCTCGTCGCGAGCGGTCCGTTCATCGTGACCGACTTCACCCCCGAGCAGAGCATCACGCTGGGCAAGAACCCCAACTACAAGGGCAGCATGTCGCCCAAGTACGACCAGCTGATCATCCGCTTCATCGGTGACGCCAACGCGCAGGTCACGGCCCTCCAGAACGGCGAGGTGCAGGCCATCCAGCCGCAGGCCTCCGCCGACACCCTGACGGCGCTCGAGAACGCCAACGCCACGGTCCACTCGGGCAGCCAGCTGTCGTACGACCACGTCGACCTGAGCTTCGGTGGCGTGTTCGCCGACGCGAACGTCCGCGAGGCCTTCCTGAAGACCATCCCGCGTCAGCAGATCCTCGACTCGATCATCAAGCCGGTCAACCCCGACGCCGAGGTGCTCAACTCGCAGATCTTCCTGCCGACGGACGGCGATCAGTACACCACGGCCGTCGCGGCCAGTGGCTACGACGCGTTCACCGAGCCCGACATCGAGGGTGCCAAGGCGCTGCTCGCCGGTGCGACCCCGACGGTCCGCATCCTCTACAACACCAACAACCCCAACCGTGTCGACAGCTTCCGCGCCATCCAGCAGTCGGCGCAGCAGGCGGGCTTCAACATCGTCGACGCCGGTTCGCCCGACTGGAGCTCGCTCCTGGGCAGCGGCAGCTACGACGTGTCCATCTTCGGATGGATCTCGCCCGGCGCCGGTAACGCGGCCCTCCCGCAGATCTTCAAGAGCGGCGGCGGCGGAAACTACAACAACTACAGCAACGCCACCGTCGACACGCTCGTCGACGAGAGCCAGGTCACGACCGACCCGGCGCAGCTCGCTGACATCAAGGTGAAGATCGACGCAGAGACGGCCAAGGACTTCTACGGTCTGCCGCTGTTCCAGCTCCCCGGTCTCTTCGCCGACAACGGCACCGTCCAGGGCATCGACTACTTCGGTGGCCAGACGGGCATCGTGTGGAACGCGCAGGAGTGGACGCTCGCGGGTTGATGACCCGCTGAATCCCTCGTGAGGCGCCGGAGTCGCTCGGCTCCGGCGCCTCACTTCGTCTGCGCGCGGTGCACCCCACCCCGGTGCATGCGCGACTATCCTTTCCTGGGCGCCCACAGGCGTCCGTCACCCGATCGAAAGAAGTCCTCCCGCGATGGTCGGATTCATCCTCAGGCGCATCGCCGTCTCGATCCTGGTCCTCCTGGCAGCGTCGTTCATCATGTACGTGCTGGCCGCCAACTCCGGCGACCCGTTGCAGGACCTGCGCGACAGCTCCGCCGCCAACCGCGATCAGCTCATCGCCGCGCGTGTCGCGGCGCTCGACCTGAACGTCCCCGTTCCCCTCCGTTACTTCCTCTGGCTCGGCGGTGCCGCCGGCTGCCTCATCCCATTCGCCGGCACGTGCAACCTCGGTCTCACGATCTCCAACGCCGCCGTCCTCGACATCCTCCCGACCGCCATCGGGTCGACCCTCCAGCTCGTCACAGCGTCGTTCGTGCTGGCCATCGTCCTCGGCATCGTGGTGGGCGTCGTCTCCGCCCTCCGCCAGTACAGCGGGTTCGACTTCGGCATCACGCTGCTGAGCTTCTTCCTCTTCTCGCTGCCCTCTTTCCTGGTCGCCGTGCTCCTGAAGGAGTTCATGGCCCTGGGCTTCAACAACTTCCTGGAATCGGCCACGGCCATCCCGATCTGGCTCATCGTCCTGCTGGGCGTGATCGCGGCCGTCGTGTGGCAGGCCATGATCGGTGGAGACACCCGCCGGCGTCTCATCGTCGCGGGCTCTGCGGGCCTCGCGACCGTCGCCCTGCTGGTGTACTTCAACCTCACCGACTGGTTCCGGAACCCGGGCCTCGGCCCGGTCGGGCTCCTTCTGCTGATCGCGGGCATCGTCGTCATCACGACCGCCCTCATCGCCGGTCTGCGAAACCGTCGGGCGCTCCTCGTCGCGGCGCTCAACGGTGCGATCGCCTACATCTGCTACTTCGCCCTGCAGGGTCTGTTCGACATCTCGACCTTCGCGACGATCATCATCCTCGGTGTCGTCGCCGTGGCGGTCGGTCTCGTCTCGGGATACGTCCTCGGCGCCCCCGACCGCGGGATGGTCGCGCGCATCGGCGGGCTGGTCGCCTTCCTGTCGGGTGCCCTCGTGGTGCTCGATCGCTACATGCAGTCGTGGCCGCAGTACGTGAGCAACCCGCGCATCAACGGCCGACCGATCGCCACGGTCGGTGCCGGCACCCCCGGGTTCACCGGCGACATGTGGATCACCGGAATCGACACGTTCACCCATCTCCTGCTGCCGACGATCTCGCTGCTGCTCATCTCCTTCGCCGGCTACACGCGGTACGCCCGCGCCGGAATGCTTGAGGTGATGAACCAGGACTACATCCGCACGGCACGCGCGAAGGGCCTGCCCGAGCGCACGGTCATCCTGCGCCACGGCCTGCGGAACATGCTCATCCCGATCGTGACGCTCGTCGCCACCGACGTCGGCGCGCTCCTGGGTGGCGCCGTCATCACCGAGAGGGTCTTCGCGATCTCGGGAATGGGCGCACTGTTCGTCACCTCGATCCAGCGCGTCGATGTGAACCCCGTGATGGGGTACTTCCTCGTCATCGCCATCACGGCGATCGTGTTCAACTTCCTGGCAGATCTCGCCTACGCCACGCTCGACCCCCGCGTGCGAGTGGTCGCATGATCGCCGCCGTCCGAATCCCGGAGGTCCTCCGATGACCCAGATGCTCCCCGAGCCGGCCAACGTCGACGCTCCGCCGCCCTCCGATGAGCGCCACACCGTCGGCGTCAGCCAGGGACGACTCATCCTGCGTCGATTCCTGTCGAACAAGGTCGCCGTCGTCTCCGGCATCCTGTTCGTGCTCCTCGCGATCTTCTCGATCTCGGCGATCGGCCTGGGGCCCATCCCCGGGTGGTGGAAGCACGACTACACCTCGCTCAACCCGCAGAACGACGGGGGAGCGCCGACCCTCACGCTGTGGCCGTTCTCGTTCGGCGAGCACCCGTTCGGTCAGGATCGCATCGGCATCGACTACTTCGCGATGACGATGCGCGGCATCCAGAACTCGATCCTGGTGATGATCATCATCAGCGTCGTGGGCACGGCCGTCGGCACCGTCATCGGCGCCCTCGCGGGCTACTACCGCGGGTGGATCGATTCGGTTCTGATGCGCATCACCGATGTCTTCATCGTCATCCCGATCATCGTGATCGGCGCCGTCGTCGGTCGTGCGACCGGTGGCCTCGGTGTGATCCCGCTGGCGTTCTTCCTCGCGATGGTCTCGTGGACGACGATCGCCCGCCTCGTGCGTGCCGAGTTCCTGTCGCTGCGCGAGCGCGAGTTCGTGGAAGCCGCCCGCGTGGCCGGCGCGAGCGACGCCCGCATCATCTTCAAGCACATCCTGCCCAACGCCATCGGCGTGGTGATCGTGGCGGCGACGCTGCTGGCCGCCTCCGCGATCCTCCTCGAGACCGCGCTGAGCTACCTGCAGCTCGGTGTGCGGCCGCCGGACGTGTCGCTCGGTCTGATCATCTCCGACAACCAGTCCGCGTTCCAGACGCGCCCGTGGCTGTTCTGGTGGCCGGCCGTGTTCATCGTGGTGCTCGCCGTACTGGTGAACTTCGTCGGCGACGGCCTGCGCGACGCATTCGACCCGCGGCAGAAGCGCTTCTCGCTGCGGCGCACCAAGGAGCAGCCCGCGTCGTCGACGACGGCGCCGGCCAGCACCGAGGCGCGCGTGCACCCGGAGACGCCGTCGTCATGACGCGTGGCATCCTCGCGATGTCAGCCCAGGACAATCGCCAGCACGACGCCGACCGCACCCGCGGTCAGCAGAAGCAGGTTGTCGACCCGGGGGCGGACACGGACGGGCACCGTCTCGGCGACGCCGGCCTCGACACGGCCGGCGTCGCGCAGGGCGTACCAGCGGTCGCGGACGAGCGCGGCGGCGCGGCCGGAGTCGGTCGTGGGCAGTTCGCCCGGACGCGTTCCGGGAGCCGTCGTGCCCTCGCTCCGGCGGTGCGCCCGCGCGGCGCGCAGGGAGCCGGTGGCTCCCGGCGCCGGGGCTGCGGTCACACCGATGCGGCGGCCCGGAGTGTGCAGCTGGAGAGCGTAGCGCGTGTCGACGTTGATCAGCGCGGCCCAGGGCACGTCGTACGCGAGCGCGATGTTGTCGACCCGGACACCGTCGTCGTCGACGGTGATCGAGGGCGACCACAGGATGCCGTAGACCAGCGCCGCGGCGCCGAGGGCGCCGACGATCACGAGCGCGGGCGAGACCGCCGCCGCGGGAACGGCCAGCAGGCCGATCGCGACCACGGCGATGAGCGCCCACAGGATGCCGCACAGGATGCGGGTGAACGTCGAACGGAACGTCTGGCGTGGCATCCCCTGATTCTTTCATTCCCCGATCACTCACTCCCGCTGCGCGGGACGGAGAGGACAGCCTCATGAGCACGACCGAGAAAACGGGCGTTCCCGCGCTCGAGATGACCGACGTCAGCGTCGACTTCGCGGTGGACGACGTCTGGGTCCCCGCGGCGAAGAACCTCACCTACTCCATCGCCCGTGGCCAGGTCGTCGCCGTCGTCGGCGAGTCGGGCTCGGGCAAGAGCGTGAGCTCCATGGCGGTGCTCGACCTCCTGCCGCGCAACAGTCGTGTGCGCGGAAGCATCAAGGTCAACGGCCGTGAGGTCACGACGCTCAGCACGAACCAGATGCGGCAGCTGCGCGGTCCCGAGGTCGCCGCGATCTTCCAGGAGCCGATGACGGCGCTGAACCCGGTGCTGACGGTCGGGTCGCAGATCATCGAGGCGCTGCGCGCGCACACGACCATGGCGCCCTCCGAGGCGAAGGTCCGCGCGATGGAGCTCCTCGACATGGTGGGGCTGCCCGATCCCGCGAAGGCGTTCGCGTCCTACCCGCACCAGCTGTCGGGCGGTCAGCGTCAGCGCGCCATGATCGCGCAGTCCATCAGCCTCGAGCCCGCGCTCCTCATCGCCGACGAGCCGACGACGGCTCTGGACGTGACGGTGCAGGCCGAGATCCTCGACCTCATCCGCGACCTCCGCGACCGCCTCGACTCGGCGGTGCTGCTGATCACGCACGACATGGGTGTCGTGGCCGACCTCGCCGACTGGATCGTCGTGATGAAGTCGGGCGAGGTCGTGGAGCAGGGCCCCGCCGTGCGCGTGCTCGGCGACCCGCAGGACGACTACACCAAGGAGCTGCTCGCGTCCGTGCCCCGGCTGGGGGAGACGCTCGAGGGCGAGGCGACCGTCGACGTCGTGGAGTCGCTGGCCGCGGCCGTCGCGAGCGGTCCCGCGCGCACGGAGACGATCCGTCTGGCCGCCGAGGCGCCGGAGATCGCGCACCCCGTCCTCACGCTCGAGAACGTGTCGATCGAGTACGGCAAGAAGGGCCGGGTCGCCGCCTTCCGCGCGGTCGACGATGTCACGCTCGGCATCGCCGAGGGCGAGATCGTGGGCCTGGTGGGCGAGTCCGGTTCGGGCAAGTCGACCATCGGTCGCGCGGCCATCGGGCTCCAGCCGATCGCCGACGGGCGTCTCGTCGTCGACGGAGTCGACATCTCCAGCGGCTCGCGCAAGCTCATCAAGTCGCTGCGCCGTCGCGTGGGCATCGTGTTCCAGGACCCGTCGTCGTCGCTGAACCCGCGTCTGCCCATCGGCGAGTCCATCGGCGAGCCGCTGTTTCTCGCCGGCGAGGCGAAGGGCGCGGCCCTCGACGCGCGCGTCGAGAAGCTCCTCGACGAGGTGCGACTGCCGCGCAGCTACCGCAACCGCTACCCGCACGAGCTCTCGGGTGGGCAGAAGCAGCGTGTCGGCATCGCCCGCGCCCTGTCCCTGCAGCCGCGTCTTCTCGTTGCGGACGAGCCGACGAGCGCCCTGGACGTCTCGGTGCAGGCCCGCGTGCTCGAGCTTCTCAGCGAGCTCCAGCAGGAGCACCGGTTCGCGTGCCTGTTCATCAGCCACGACCTGGCGGTGGTGGATGCCATGGCCGACCGCATCGTGGTGCTCAACCGCGGCAAGATCGCGGAGCAGGGCACCCGCGACCAGATCCTGCGCGCTCCGAAGGAGCCGTACACGCAGCGTCTCATCGCGGCCATCCCCGTGCCCGACGTCGAGGTGCAGGCCGCCCGTCGCGAACTGCGCCACGAGCTGCTGAAGAACACTCCGGCATCCTGACCGCGTGTCGAGAGAGGGGCGGCGATCCCGAGAGGATGCCGCCCCTTTCGCGTCCCCCGACGGTTCCTGAGCGTCCGCTGCCGGTTCCCTCGCGGGCGCCCGGTAGACTGGTAGGGCCCGATTCCGGGCGCCACCCCGAATTTTCCTGGAGACCCTCCATGGCGCACGCCCTTCGTCCTGACCTCCGTAACGTCGCGATCGTCGCGCACGTCGACCACGGCAAGACGACGCTCGTCGACGCCATGCTCCGCCAGACCGGCTCGTTCGGCGACCACGCGCACGTCGAAGAGCGCGCGATGGACTCCAACGACCTCGAGCGTGAGAAGGGCATCACGATCCTCGCCAAGAACACGGCGATCACGTACAACGGCATCCACACCGAGGTTCCGGTGACGATCAACGTCATCGACACCCCCGGTCACGCCGACTTCGGCGGCGAGGTGGAGCGCGGTCTGTCGATGGTCGACGGTGTCGTGCTGCTGGTCGACGCGTCCGAGGGGCCGCTGCCGCAGACGCGCTTCGTGCTGCGCAAGGCGCTCGAGGCGAAGCTCCCCGTCATCCTGCTGGTCAACAAGACCGACCGCCCCGACGCCCGCATCGCCGAGGTCGAGGAAGAGGCGCACGACCTGCTGCTGGGCCTCGCCTCCGACCTCGTCGACGACGTGCCCGACCTCGACGTCGACGCGCTGCTCGACGTGCCGGTGGTCTACGCCTCGGGCCGTGCCGGCGCCGCGTCGCTCAACCGTCCCGACAACGGCTCGCTGCCCGACAACGAGGACCTCGAGCCGCTCTTCGGCGCGATCCTCGAGCACGTCCCCGCGCCGGCGTACGACGACGAGGCGCCCCTGCAGGCGTGGGTCACCAACCTCGACTCCTCGCCGTTCCTCGGTCGCCTCGCGCTGCTGCGCGTGTTCAACGGCACGCTGAAGAAGGGCCAGACGGTCGCCTGGGTGCGCTCCGACGGCACCACCAGCAACGCCCGAATCACCGAGCTGCTCAAGACCCGTGCGCTCGAGCGCTACCCCGCCGACGACGCCGGCCCCGGCGACATCGTCGCGATCGCGGGTTTCCCCGACATCACGATCGGCGAGACGATCGCCGACCCCGAGGACGTCCGGCCTCTGCCGGCCATCACGGTCGACGACCCGGCGATCTCGATGACCATCGGCACGAACACGTCCCCCCTCATGGGCAAGGTCAAGGGCCACAAGCTCACCGCCCGCATGGTGAAGGACCGCCTCGACCGCGAGCTCATCGGCAACGTCTCGCTCAAGGTCGTCGACATCGGACGCCCGGATGCCTGGGAGGTCCAGGGCCGCGGCGAGCTCGCGCTGGCGATCCTCGTCGAGAACATGCGTCGCGAGGGCTTCGAGCTCACCGTCGGCAAGCCGCAGGTCGTCACCAAGCGCGGCGAGGACGGCAAGCTCAAGGAGCCGTACGAGCACCTCACGATCGACGCCCCGGAAGAGCACCTCGGCGCGATCACCCAGCTCATGGCCGCCCGCAAGGGCCGCATGGACAACATGACCAACCACGGCACCGGCTGGGTGCGCATGGAGTTCGTCGTGCCCTCCCGCGGCCTCATCGGGTTCCGCAGCGAGTTCCTCACGATCACGCGCGGCACCGGTATCGCCAACGCGATCTCGCACGGCTACGACGACTGGGCGGGCTCGATCACGACCCGCCAGAACGGTTCGATCGTCGCCGACCGCATGGGTGTCGTCACCCCCTTCGCGATGATCGCCCTGCAGGAGCGCATGAGCTTCTTCGTGCAGCCGACCGAAGAGGTCTACGAGGGCATGGTCATCGGCGAGAACTCGCGCGCCGACGACATGGACGTCAACATCACCAAGGAGAAGAAGCTCACGAACATGCGTTCGTCGACCTCCGACTCCTTCGAGTCGATGACGCCCCCGCGCCTGCTCACGCTGGAGGAGTCGCTCGAGTTCGCCCGCGACGACGAATGCGTCGAGGTCACGCCCGAGAAGGTCCGCATCCGCAAGGTCGAGCTCGACGCGACCGCGCGCGGCCGCAGCGCCTCGCGCGCCAAGCGCCAGGACGCCAACGCCTGAGTCTCCTTCTCAGACGGTCGACCCCTCGCGAAGCACTTTCGCGAGGGGTCGACCTTTCGCCAGCTCGTCGACGAGCTTGTCGAGAAGGCGGATGCGGTACATCAGCGGGTCTTCGACCTCTTCGACGCGGACGCCGCACACGACGCCCGTCACGTTCGCCGCGAGCGGGTTCAGTCGTGCGGCCTCGAAGAACTCCCGGAACGACGTGGATGCCGCGATGTGGCGCGACAGCTCTGCATCGTCGAATCCCGTGAGCCACCGGATGACGGCATCCAGTTCATCGCGCGTGCGGCCCTTGCGCTCGACCTTCGCGAGATACAGCGGGTAGACGCCCGCGACGGGTGTGTCGAAGATGCGGTGCATGCGCGGAACGCTACCCGTGTCCGTCTCCGGGAGCGACAGGTGCGGCGATCCGTCACGCCGGTGCCGCTGCCTTCCGGCGCTTCGGTGTCCAAGACACGCGGATGCTCGCGGGCGCGGTCCGCGTGTCTTGGACACTGGATGCCGTGCTCGCGCCGCAGCGCCCCCGAGGCGCCGGGCGGGTCAGCGCGACTCGGACACCAGGACCGCGCTCGTCCCGGGAGTCAGCGCTTCGAAGACGTGCGGTGCATCTCCGGCGTACGACAGGTAGTCGCCCGGGTGCAGCTCGTACGGCGCATCCAGGGGGCCGACGCGTCCGTGCCCGCTGACCAGCACGACATGCTCGACCGTGCCGCGCTGGTGCGGGTCGGACAGGCGGGGCTTCCCGGGTTCGGCGCGCAGCAGGTAGATGTCGCGTCGTGCGTGCGGGGGACTGGCCGAGAGCAGCACGGCGAGGTAGTCGGCGGCCGACGCCGGGACCGCGGCGGACGGGGCGTCCCCCGCGCGGATCAGGGTGGGGGAGCGCACGCCCTCGTCGACCAGCACCGCGAAGGGCACGTCGAGAGCCGTCGCCAGAGCCCACAACGTCTCGACGCTGGGATTGCCTCCGCCGTTCTCGAGCTGCGACACAGTCGCCTTGGCCACGCCGGCACGGCGCGCCAGCTCGGAGACGCTCAGGTCGCGCCGCTCCCGCTCGCGTCGCAGGGTCGCCGCGATACGGTCACCGAGGTCGCTCATGCGTTCATTATGCTCTCCGTTCGTTCGACTTGACGAACGACCCGTGTCGTTCGAGAATCCGATCATGCGTTCACCAGACCGAACACCGCTCCCCGCCGCCACGCGGCAGGGGCTCGCGGTCGCGCTGGCCACCAGTGCGTACGGCATCTCGTTCGGAGCGCTGTCCGTGGCATCCGGTCTCGATGTCTGGCAGACGTGCGTGCTGAGCCTGCTGATGTTCACCGGAGGCTCGCAGTTCGCGTTCGTCGGGGTCGTCGCCGCCGGAGGGCTCGCGGCGGCTCCCGCGGCGATCGCGTCCGCGGGGCTGCTGGGCGTGCGCAACGCCGCCTACGCGATGCGGATGTCGCCCGTCATCGGTCCGGGGCGCTGGCGCCGCGCCCTCGCCACGCCGTTCACGATCGACGAGTCGGTGGCCGTGTCGCTCGCGCAGCCGACGCCCACGGCGCGCCGCACCGGGTTCTGGGTCACGGGCGTCGCGATCTGGATCGGGTGGAATGCGACCACGCTGGCCGGCGCGCTCCTCGGAGACGTCCTGGGCGACCCGCGGGCGTGGGGACTGGATGCCGCGGCCGCCGCCGCTTTCCTGGCCCTGCTGTGGCCGCGTCTGCGCGGACGCCAGCCGCTCGCGGTCGCGGTCGGGGCGGCGGTCGTCGCCGCACTGCTCACGCCGTGGGTGATGCCCGGCATCCCCGTCATCGCCGCGGCGGGCGTCGCCGTCGCGCTGGGATGGTTCGACCCGCGCCCCGCGTCGTCGGCCACGGACGAAGAGAAGGGGATGCCATGACCCTCTGGACCGCCGTCCTCGCGGCATCCGTCCTCTGCCTCGGGCTGAAGGCGATCGGGTATCTGCTCCCGCAGGCGTGGCTCGACGCGCCGCGCCCCGCCCGCATCGCCGATCTGTTGACGGTGGCCCTGCTTTCGGCGCTCGTCGTCGTGCAGGCCCTGGGTGCCGGCTCCGCGATCGTGATCGACGCGCGATTGCCCGCTGTCGTGGTGGCGGCCGGCCTGCTGTGGCGCCGGGCACCGTTCCTCGTGGTCGTGGCCGCCGCGGCCGTGACAGCCGCGCTCCTGAGGGCGCTCGGCTGGGCCATATGAACCCGCGCCTAGACTGACCCTGTGGGTTCAGGGATCGTTCGCGTCATCGGGTGGGTCGTCGCCTTCCTCGTCGGCGCCTTCTACGGCACCGCGGCCACGGTCGGTCACGCCTTCCGTGTCGGGGTCGTCCCGCTGGGACTCATCCTCGGAACCATCGGGTGCGCCGGACTCCTCATTGCTCTCCGCACCCTGACGCAGGACCGCGTCAACGCGATCGCCGGTGGACTCGGGATCATCGGCGCCACCTACCTGTTCTCGCAGGTCGGCCCCGGCGGCTCGGCGATCGTGGCCGCCGCGACCCCCGACACCGAGTGGATCGCGATCGCCTGGACGTTCGTGGGGCCGATCCTCCTCGCCCTCGTGGCCTTCTGGCCGAACGTGTCGACGCTGCGCGTGCAGCCCGCCGACGGATCATAGGACACCGGCGCGGGGCCGGGCCCCCGTCGCCGTCACGCGTAGACTGAGCGGGTGACTTACGTGATCGCCCTCCCGTGTGTCGATGTCAAGGATCGCGCGTGCATCGACGAATGCCCCGTCGACTGCATCTACGAGGGTGAGCGGTCGCTCTACATCCACCCCGACGAATGCGTCGACTGCGGTGCGTGCGAGCCCGTCTGCCCCGTCGAGGCTATCTACTACGAGGACGACCTCCCCGAGGAGTGGTCCGACTACTACAAGGCCAACGTCGAGTTCTTCGACGACATCGGCTCGCCCGGCGGCGCCGCCAAGGTCGGTGTCATCGCCAAGGATCACCCGGTGATCTCGGCGCTCCCTCCGCAGAGCCACTGACCCGTGGGCGTCGCGGACCTCGCCGACTACCCCTGGGACGCGGTCGCGCCGTACGCCGAGCGCGCCCGACGCCACCCCGCCGGGATCGTCGACCTGTCAATCGGTTCGCCCGTCGACCCGACTCCCGCGGTCGTGGCCGAGGCCCTGGCCGCGGCCACCGACGCGCACGCCTACCCCCAGACGATGGGGACGCCCGCGCTGCGTGAGGCGATCGTCGACTGGTATGCCCGCCGCCGCGGCGTCCCCGGTCTGACCCCCGCGCACGTGCTGCCCACGGTCGGCTCGAAAGAGCTGGTCGCCCTCCTGCCGCTGCTGCTCGGCCTCGGTCCCGGCGACGCCGTCGTGCACCCTCGGGCGGCATACCCGACCTACGAGGTCGGTGCCCGTCTCGTCGGCGCGGAGGCCGTGGCATCCGACGATCCGGCCGAGTGGCCCGCGAACACGCGCCTCGTCTGGATCAACTCGCCGGGAAATCCCGACGGCTGCGTGCTGTCCACGCAAGAGCTGACGGATGCCGTGACCCGGGCGCGCGAACGGGGCGCGGTCATCGCCTCGGACGAGTGCTACGCCGAACTGGGCTGGGACGCGCCGTGGGACACCGCGGGGGTGCCGAGTGTTCTCGATCCGGCGGTCGTCGGCGACGATCTCACCGGTGTCCTCTCGGTCTACTCGCTGAGCAAGCAGTCGAACCTCGCGGGATATCGCGCCGCGTTCCTCGCCGGCGATCCCGAGCTCGTGGCGCGCCTCCTGACCGGTCGAAAGCACCTCGGTCTCATGCCCCCCGCCCCCGTGCAGCGGGCCATGACGGTTGCCCTCGGCGACGACGCGCACGTCGCGGAGCAGCGCGAGCGCTACGCCCGACGGCGCGCCGTCCTCAAGCCCGCGGTCGAGGCCGCCGGGTTCCGCGTCGACCGCAGCGAGGGCGGCCTCTACCTCTGGGCGACGGAGGGCCGCGACGCGTGGGAGAGCGTCGGGCGGCTCGCCGATCTCGGCATCCTGGTCGGTCCGGGACACTTCTACGGCACCCATTTCCCCCAGCACGTCCGCTTCTCGCTCACCGCGACCGACGAGCGGATCGCGGCAGCGGCGGAGCGTCTCACTCCCTGAGCCGCCGAACAGTGGGATCCCTCCATCGGAAGGGGGCATCCTTTGGCGGTGTCATCTGTACGTCGTCGGCCCCGATAGGCTGTAAGGGCACTCCGAGCGGGTCACCCTCCGCCGAGCGCCGTGTCGGGAACCGCGCAGATGGATCCCGGCCGAGGACCATGGTCCTGACCACATGGGCGACCAGAAATCGCAAGGAGGCGCGGTGAGCGACGCGGGTATCGAGCACGACAAGGCCACCCTCACGGTGGGGGGCACCACCGCCGAATTCCCGGTTCTGCGGGGCACCGACGGGGTTCCGAGCATCGACATCGCGTCGCTGACGAAGCAGACCGGTCACACCACGCTCGACTACGGCTTCGTCAATACGGCGTCGACCAAGTCGGACATCACCTTCATCGACGGCGACCAGGGCATCCTGCGTTACCGCGGATACCCGATCGAGCAGCTCGCCCAGCACAGCACCTACCTCGAGGTTGCCTGGCTCCTGATCTACGGCGAACTCCCGTCCGCCTCCGAGCTGGCCGCGTTCGACGAGCGCATCCGCCGTCACACGCTGCTGCACGAAGACCTCAAGCGCTTCTTCTCCTCGCTGCCGCCGACCGCGCACCCCATGTCGGTGCTGTCGGCGGCCACGGCGGCACTCTCGACGTACTACGAGTCCGAGTCCGACCCGCACAACCCCGAGCACGTCGAGCTGAACACCGTCCGCATGCTCGCGAAGCTCCCCGTGATCGCGGCCTACGCGCACAAGAAGAGCATCGGCCAGGCGTTCCTGTACCCCGACAACTCGCTGAGCTTCGTCGACAACTTCCTCAAGCTGAACTTCGGCGTGCTGAGCGAGATCTACGAGGTCAACCCGGTCATGACGAAGGCGCTCGACCTTCTGCTGATGCTCCACGCCGACCACGAGCAGAACGCGTCGACCTCGACGGTGCGCCTGGTGGGTTCGACCGGCGCGAACCAGTTCGCGTCGATCTCGGCCGGCATCCAGGCCCTGTCCGGTCCGCTCCACGGCGGTGCCAACGAGGCCGTCCTGCAGATGCTCGGACGCATCCGCGACTCGGGTGAGAGCGTCGAGCGTTTCGTCGAACGCGTCAAGAACAAGGAAGACGGCGTGAAGCTCATGGGCTTCGGGCACCGCGTCTACAAGAACTACGACCCTCGCGCGAAGCTCGTGAAGGGGGCCGCCGACGAGGTCCTCGAGGCACTCGGCGTGAGCGACCCGCTGCTGGATCTCGCGAAGGAGCTCGAGCAGATCGCTCTCGAGGACGACTACTTCAAGGAGCGTCGTCTCTACCCGAACGTCGACTTCTACACCGGCGTCATCTACAAGGCGATGGGTTTCCCGACCCGGATGTTCACGGTGCTCTTCGCGATCGGCCGCCTTCCCGGCTGGCTCGCGCAGTGGCGCGAAGCGATCACCGACCCGCAGACCAAGATCGGCCGCCCGCAGCAGTTGTACACGGGCGCCGCACAGCGCGATTACCCCGGAATCTGATCCGGCGTCGACGCCCCGTCCCTCTCGCGAGGGGCGGGGCGTTTCGCTGTGCGCGCCGGCTGCGCTCGCTCAGTGATGCGCGCAATGTCAGCCCGATCCGGGTCGATGCGGCTGAGCCTGCGCGGATCGCTGACTTAGCGCCGCCCGGCCGGAGGGGTGGATGCCGAGACTCGGCGTCGGCGCGCTAGGTTCGGTGCATGCCGCGTCTGCTCGTCCGTCGCCCCTCGCCCCTGCTCGCGGAGGGTGAGCTCACGCATCTCGACCGGGTTCCGGTCGACGCGGACGTGGCGCTCGCCCAGTGGCGCGGCTACGTCGACGTCTTCCGGAGCCGCGGGTGGGATGTCGTCGAGATCGAGCCCGCCGATGCGCAGCCGGACGGCGTCTTCGTCGAGGATGCCGTCGTGGTGTTCGGTGACCTCGCCGTGCTCTGCCGTGCCGGAGCGGAATCGCGCCGCGGCGAGGCGCCCACGGTGGCCGCGGCGGTCGCGGCATCCGGACTCGAGGTCGCCGAGATCGTGGCGCCGGGGACCCTCGACGGCGGCGACGTGCTCAAGATCGGCCGGACGGTGTACGTCGGCGCCTCCTCGAGGACGAACGCCGAGGGGATCGCCCAGCTCCGCGCGCTGCTCTCTCCCCGCGGGTGGGACGTCGTCGACGTGCCCGTCACCAAGGTGCTGCACCTCAAGTCGGGCGTGACGGCGCTCCCCGACGGAACGGTGGTTGGTTACGCGCCCCTCGTCGACGACCCGGCGTGTTTCCCGGTCTTCGCGCCCGTCCCCGAAGAGCACGGCACCGCGGTCGTGGTGCTCGACGAGGCCACGGTGCTGATGTCGTCCGACGCCCCCGAGACCGCCGCCGCCTACCGGCAGCGCGGTCTCGAGGTCGTCACGGTCGACGTGAGCGAGTTCGAGAAGCTCGAGGGGTGCGTCACGTGCCTCTCGGTGCGCGTGCGCGACTGACGCCGCGCCGGTTCAGGCGTGCAGCGCCGCGTTGAGGGTCACGCCGACGCCCGCGCGCGCGGATGCTTCCACCGCGCCGGTGAGGGAATTGCGACGGAACAGGATGCCGTCGCGCCCCGACAGCTCGCCGGCCTTCACCGTCTCGTCGCCGACGCGCACCTTCGTCCCGGCGGTCACGTACAGGCCCGCCTCCACGACGCAGTCGTCACCGAGCGAGATGCCGATGCCCGCGTTCGCCCCGAGGAGCGTGCGGGCCCCGATCGAGACGCGGTGGGTGCCGCCGCCGGACAGCGTGCCCATGATCGAGGCGCCACCGCCGATGTCGGTCCCGTCGCCGATGACCACACCCTGCGACACGCGCCCCTCGATCATCGAGGCACCGAGCGTGCCGGCGTTGAAGTTGACGAAGCCCTCGTGCATCACGGTCGTGCCGGGGGAGAGGTACGCGCCGAGGCGCACCCGCGAGGCGTCCGCGATACGGACGCCGACCGGCGTGACGTAGTCGAGAAGACGCGGGAACTTGTCGAGCCCCTGCACCTGGATGCCGTGGCGGAGCAGCGTCGGACGCAGTCGCGTCGCGTCGTCGGGGTGGATGGGCCCGGCGTTGGTCCACGCGACGTTGGGAAGGTGCGCAAAGATGCCGTCGAGCGAGATCTCGTTCGGACGGACGAGGCGGTGCGACAGCGCCTGGAGCCGGAGGTAGGCGTCGACGGTCGAGGCGGGCGCGGCATCCGCGTCGATCGTCACCGTCACGACCTCGACGCGGACGGCACGTCGGTCATCGGGCCCGGCGAGCGCCGAGAGGTCGTGGTCGGCGCCGGCATCGGTGGTGCCGAGCGCGGGTGCGGGGAACCAGGCGTCCAGCACCGTCCCGTCGGCGGAGATGGTCGAGAGGCCGGTACCGGTGATCAGTCGTTCGTTCGTCACTCCGACAGGCTAGCGGGGCGCCCTGGGTAGGATCGGACGCATGCCCACGCTCGATCTGACCGCGTCCTCCGTCGAGATCACGCGAGCGATCTGCGACATCCCCAGCGTCTCGGACGACGAGACCCCGCTCGCGGATGCCATCGAGGCGGCCGTGTCGGGCTACTCCCACCTCGAGGTGATCCGCGACGGCGACACGATCGTCGCGCGCACGTCCCTCGGGCGCTCGCGGCGCGTGGTCATCGCGGGGCACATCGACACCGTGCCGATCAACGACAACCTGCCCACGCGCGACGTCGAGATCGACGGCGAGGCGTTCCTGTGGGGACGCGGCACCGTCGACATGAAGGCCGGCGTCGCCGTGCAGCTCAAGCTCGCCGTCGAGCTCACCGAGCCCCCGGTCGACATCACGTGGATGTGGTACGACCACGAGGAGGTCGATTCCGCGCTGAACGGGCTCGGGCGGCTCGCGCGCAACCACCCCGACCTCTTCGTCGGCGACTTCGCCATCCTCGGCGAGCCGAGCAACGGCGAGGTCGAGGGCGGCTGCAACGGCACCCTCCGGGCCCTCGTCCGAACGACCGGTGTCCGCGCCCACAGCGCCCGCTCCTGGATCGGTGAGAACGCCATCCACAAAGCGGCGCCGGTCCTCGCCCGGCTGGCCGAGTATCGGGCCCGCGAGATCGAGGTCGAGGGGCTCGTCTACCGCGAGGGTCTGAACGCCGTTCGGATCACAGGCGGTGTGGCCGGCAACGTCATCCCCGACGCGTGCGAGGTCGAAGTGAACTATCGTTTCGCCCCCAGTCGTGATGCGGCCGCCGCCGAGCGGGTCGTGCGCGACGTGTTCACGGGCTTCGACGTCGAGATCGTCGATGTCGCCGTGGGGGCGCGTCCGGGACTCGACGCCGCCCTGGCCCGCGAATTCGTGGCCGCGGTCGGCGCCACCCCCCAGCCCAAGTACGGCTGGACCGACGTCGCGCGGTTCTCGGCACTCGGCATCCCGGCCGTCAACTACGGTCCCGGTGACCCGCACCTCGCGCACCACGACCAGGAGCGCGTCCCGCTCGCCCAGATCGAGTCCGTCGAACGCGGGCTCCGGTCCTGGCTGACCGGGTCGTGAGCACGGCGACCGCGGCATCCCCGCGGGCACGGTCCTGGCAGGATTGGCCCGCGGTGGCGCGTATCGCGGTCGTCTACGTCGCGGCGCGCCTCGTCACGACCGGCTTCTTCCTCGTCGCTGCCGCGCTGTCGGGACCGGGGTCCCGCTACGGTGTGTCGCCGTCGCTGGGCGAACTGGCGCTCGGCTGGGACGCCCAGTGGTACTGGTACGCGGCTGTCAACGGGTACCCGTCGCAGCTCCCGCTGACCCCGCAGGGGGGAGTCGCCGAGAACGCGTGGGCCTTCCTCCCGGTGTTCCCGTACCTCGCCGCGGGGCTCGGGACGCTCCTCGGCTCGTGGGCCGCGGGCGCTGTCGTCATCTCGCTGCTGTCGGGATTCGGGGCGAGCGTCGTGCTCCACGGGCTGCTGCGCGACCGCATCGGCGGCTCGGCCGCGATGTGGGCGGTGGCGTTCTTCGCCTGCGGACCGCTCGCGCCGATGTTCCAGGTCGGGTACGCCGAGTCGCTGTTCCTGCTTCTGCTCTTCCTCGCCCTCCGGTGCGTGCAGCGACGCCGGTGGGGGTGGCTCTACGTCCTCGTGCCCGTGATGGGGTTCACGCGCCCCGGCATCCTGGCCTTCGCGCTCTTCCTCGGGCTGTACGGCGTGCACCGGTTCGTGCGGCGGCGCGTGGAGCCGCTGCCGCTACGCGATGTCGCCCACCTCGTCGGGGTCGCTGCCGTTGCGGTGGTGGTCGGGTTCGCATGGCAGGTCATCGCGGGATTGGTGACGGGCGACTCCGGTGCATACCTCGCCACCGAACTCGCGTGGCGGCGAAATTGGATCGGCGACAGCACCGGGAGCTTCATCCCCGTCGACGGGTGGATCCAGGCGGCAGGGTTCTGGTTCACGCAGTGGGGGCTCGGCCCCGTCACCGGCTACGTGGCGCTCGTTCTCCTGGTGCTCGGAACCGCTGCGGCGCTGTTGTTCGCCCCCCAGGTGAAGCGTCTCGGCGTCGAGCTGCGTCTCTGGTCGGCGAGCTACCTCATCTATCTGCTGCTCGTGTTCTTCCCGCAGTCGAGCATCTTCCGCCTGCTCCTCCCGATCTCGCCGCTGTGGGGAGCGCTGGCGGTTCCCCCCTCGCGCACCTGGCGGATCGCCGTGCTGGCGGCCGCCCTGCTGGGCCAGTGGTGGTGGATCTACAACATGTACGGGCTCGGAAACACGTACTGGCAGATCCCGTGACCGCGTGTGACGCGACGCGGGGAGGCGCGGCAACTCGGGGTACTCCGGGGACCGACTAAACTAGTCCGTAGACCAACGACGAAAAGGGGGCCGCCATGGCAGCCATGAAGCCGCGTACCGGTGACGGACCGATGGAGGCCGTGAAGGAGGGCCGGCTCATCATCGTGCGCGTCCCGCTCGAAGGCGGCGGACGCCTGGTGGTGTCTGTCAACGACGCTGAGGCCAAGGAACTGTACGACGTGCTCGGAGGAGTCGTCGGCGCAGCCTGACGCATCATGAACGAAGGCCGGTCCCCGCGGGGACCGGCCTTCGTCGTTCTCGCCGGGGTGAGCCCGCGGCGGTGGTCAGGTGAGGGGAGAGACCGTCGTCAGCTGGAGGAGACCCTCGCCGGTGGTCGAGAGCGCACCGAACACGGCGGGTGAGGTCTGCACCTCCTGGATCAGCGAGCGGTAGGCGGTCGTGACGGCGTCGCGGCGCACGGGATCGGCGACCCCGCCCCCGGCGAGGACGCGCGGAACGAGCACCGTGCCTCCCGCACGGACCAGCCGCAGGCCGTGCTCGACGTACTCGATGACGCCCTCGGCATCCGCGTCGATGAGCACGATGTCGTACGACGCCTCGTTCATCCGCGGCAGGACGTCGGCGGCGCGACCGGTGATGAACCGGGCCCGAGCCGCGGGAACACGGGCTTCCGCGAAGGCGGCGCGCGCGGCACCCAGGTGTTCGGGCTCACTGTCGATGGTGGTGAGGGTCGCCCGGGGCGAGCCGTGGAGCAGCCACAGGCCCGACACACCGCCGCCGGTACCGACCTCGACGATGTTGAGGGCACGGGATGCCGCGGCGAGCACGGCGATCTGCGCGCCGACGGCCGGGCTGATCGGTGCCGCACCGAGCTCGAGCGCGTGCGCGCGTGCGCGTGCAATGTGCTCCGGTTCGACCGTCGACTCCTGCACGAACCGCTCGTTCGCCTCGTAACCGCTCACGTGGACCTCCCCGCCCAGGCTAGACGGGTGAGTGGTGCGGACGTCCGAGGCGCGGCGGGTAATCTGAACTCATGTTCTTCGGGCTCACCATCGAGAAGCTTCTGCTGATCGGTGTGATCGCCGCGCTCATCATCGGACCCGAGCGGTTGCCCAAGTACGCCGAGTCTCTCGCGCGACTGAGCAAGCGGGCGCGCGAGGCGATGCAGGGTGCGAAGACACGCATGCGTGACGAGATGGGCCCCGACTTCGACGACGTCGACTGGCGCAAGCTCGACCCGCGGCAGTACGACCCCCGGCGCATCATCCGTGAGGCGCTTCTCGAGGACACCCCGACGGCGACGATGCGCGCGGCCGGGGCCGCGGCGCTGGCGACCCAGGCGGCATCCGACAAGCCGGCCGTCCCGCCGATCTTCGTCCCCGGCAAGACTCCGCCGTTCGACGACGAAGCCACCTGAGTCTCAGCCGAGATTCAGCGGCAGCGGCCGCCCCGACAGCCCCCGCGGGCGCACCGCGAGAGCGGCGGCCGCGGCGTCGATGGCGATCGATGCGGGGTCTTCGGGCCGGCCGACCACGACGGGGCGTCCATCGTCGCCCCCGGTCCGCAGGGCGGGGCTGAGGGGCACGGATGCCAGCAGCGGCACGTCGTCTCCCTCGCTCGAGAGCGCGCGGGCGACCGCTTCACCGCCGCCCGAACCGAACAGGTCGAGCAGTGTCCCGTCGGGCAGGGCCATCGCGGCCATGTTCTCGATGACGCCGATGGGCTTCTGGCCCGTCTGGCGCGCCACGACACCGGAGCGCACCGCGACGTCGGCGGCAGCGGCCTGGGGAGTTGTCACGACCAGCACGTCCGCGTGCGGGAGGAGCTGCCCGACCGAGATCGCGACGTCGCCGGTGCCGGGGGGCATGTCGAGCAGGAGAACGTCGAGATCGCCGAAGTACACGTCCGTCAGGAACTGCTGGACCGTGCGGTGGAGCATCGGACCACGCCACGCGACCGCGCCGGCGGCTTCCTCGCCCGGACGGCGCAGGAACATCCCGATCGAGATCACCTTCACGCCGTAGGCCACCGCAGGGAGGATCAGGTCGTCGAGCCGGGTCGGCGCCGGGGGCAGCCCGTCGGCGTCGACGAGGCCGAGGAGACCCGGAATCGAGAAGCCGTGGACATCGGCATCCACGAGTCCGACCCGGAGTCCCCGCGCCGCGAGGGCGACGGCGAGATTGGCGGTGAGAGTCGACTTGCCCACGCCGCCCTTGCCGCTGGTCACGGCGATGACCCGCGTGAGCGAGTCGGGTCCGAACGGCATCTCGCGCTTCGCGCGACCGCCTCGGAGACGCTCGGTGAGAGCACGCCGTTCGTCGGGCGACATGACGCAGACGGCTACGTCGACCCGGGACACCCCTTCCACGGATGCCGCGGCGTCGCGGACGTCTCTCTCGATCCGATCCGCGGCGGGGCACCCGACGATCGTCAGGGCGATTCCGACCTCCGCGACGCCGTCGACGACCGTGATGTCTCGCACCATGTCGAGTTCGCCGAGCGGGCGGCGCAGCTCCGGGTCGGTGACGGCGGCGACGGCGGTGCGCACGCGGTCGGCGACCGCCGCACTCACGGGGTGGCCGTCTTCGGTTCGACGCTGTCGTTGTCCTCGAGGCGCTCGAGCGCGGCCTTCAGCTCGGCGCGCAGACTCTCCTTCGTGATCACCTCGTCGGTGAGGTCCCGCACCGCCATGCGCAGAGCGACGATCTCGCGGGCGAGGTACTCGGTGTCGGCGAGGTTGCGCTCGGCACGCTGGCGGTCCTGCTCGATCTGCACGCGGTCGCGGTCGTCCTGCCGGTTCTGCGCGAGCAGGATCAGCGGTGCGGCGTACGACGCTTGCAGCGAGAGCACGAGGGTCAGAGCCGTGAACCCGATCTCGGCGGAATCGAAGCGGAGGTTGTCCGGCATGAGCGAGTTCCACCCCATCCACACCACGCAGAAGAGCGTGAGCGAGAGGAGGAAGGTCGGCGTGCCCATGGCGCGGGCGACCCACTCCGTGAACCGCCCGAATCGATCGCGGGAGGGCTGCGGGGTCCGCGGCGCCAGCATCCCGGTGCGCCCGCGCGGGGCGTCGAGGGCGGTCTGTCGTTGTGCACGTGCCATCAGCGCCTCCTCGGAGTCTGCGTGGGGATCTGGGGGATGCTCGCTGTCGCGAGCGGTCTGATCGTGGTCTTGGGTTTCGGATCGTCGCTGTCGTGCGTGCGCCAGTCGTCGGGCAGCAGGTAGTCGAGCACGTCGTCGATGCTGACGCAGCCGACGAGGCGGTGGGCCTGGTCGACCACGGGCAGCGACACGAGGTTGTAGCTCGCGAGAAGACGGGCGACCTCGGCCGCCGAGGCATCCGCGGGTACGGGCTCGAGCGTGTCGTCGATGATCGCGCCGAGCCGCTCGTGCGGCGGGTAGCGCAGCATCCGCTGGAAGTGCACCGTCCCGAGCAGACGGCCCGTCGGTGTCTCGTACGGGGGGAGGGTGATGAACACGGATGCCGCGAGCGCAGGGTGCAGCTCGTGCCGCCGGATGAGTGCGAGGGCCTCGGCCACGGTCGCGTCCGCGGACAGCACGATGGGCTCGGGGGTCATCAGACCACCGGCGGTGTCCGGACCGTACTGCAGGAGGGCGCGGACGTCGTCGGCCTCCTCCGGCTCCATGAGTTCGAGGAGCTGCTCCGAACGCGACTCGGGAAGCTGGCCGAGGAGGTCAGCCGCGTCGTCGGGCTCCATGGCATCCAGGATGTCGGCGGCGCGCTCGTCGCCCAGCTGCTCGAGGATGTGGACCTGCTCGTCTTCGGGCATCTCCTCGAGGGCGTCGGCGAGGCGGTCGTCGCTGAGTTCTTCGGCGACCTCGATGAGACGCTCCTCGGGGAGATCGAGGAGCGTGTTCGCCAGGTCGGCGGGCTTGAGGTCGGAGTACGTCGCCACCAGCTGCTCGGCCGACTGTGCCTGCCCGGGGGTCTGCTGCTCGCGGACCTCGCTCCAGGCCGCGAACGTGGTCGCACCCTTGGCGAACGGCGAGGCGCTCGTGCGGGGACGGCGCAGGAACAGCTGCCCGACGTCCCACTCGCCCAGGCGGTTGCGTTCGATCGCGACGTCTTCGATGACGGCGTCGCCGGAGCCGTCGACGAGGTGCACTCGGCGTCCGAGCATCTCGGCCATCACCCGCACCTCACCGCCGCGCTGCTGGAAACGGCGCACGTTGATGAGGCCGGTCGTGATGACCTGCCCGGATTGGATCGAGGTCACGCGCCCGATCGACACGAAGACATGTCGGCGGCCGGGGATCTCGACGACGAGGCCCACGACGCGCGGCGCGGCCGACGCGCGGTAGATCACCACGACGTCACGCACCTTCCCGAGGCGGTCGCCCGCGGGATCGAACACCGTGCAGCCCGCCAAGCGGGCGACGAAAACCCTTTGCGTGCTCACCGTCCCAGCGTAGTCCGCGAAGCGTCGGGGGTACCCATCGCGCCCACAGGGCCGCGTGACAAGATGGGGAAATGAGCATGTTCGCGGGACCGATGGGCGCGGGTCGGGACGAGGTCGGCGAAAAGGTCGCGTCGTTCCCGACGTACGAGAAGGCGCAGAAGGCCGTGTCCTCGCTCATCGCGGGCGAGGTTCCCGCGCGCGACATCGCGATCGTGGGGAGCGGACTCCGCTCGATCGAGCGGATCACCGGTCGTCTCGGCTACGCCACGGCGGCACGCTCGGGCGCGCTCAACGGTCTGATGCTCGGTCTCCTGTTCGCATTCATCTTCGTGCTGGGCACGCCCACGGTGCAGATCTCCGCATTCCTCGGTGTGCTGCTGGTCGGCATGGCGCTCGGCATGCTCCTCAGCCTCGGCACGTACGCGATCGTGCGCCGGCGTCGAGACTTCGCGTCCGTCATGCAGGTGACCGCCGACCACTACGACGTCTGCGTGGCGGCGGGGAGCGTCGCGAAGGCGCGGGGCGTGCTCGGGCCCGTGGGCGCCTCCCGAACGGTGGTGGCCCGCCCGGACACGGCGGACGCGGCTCCGCCGCTGTACGGCGAGCGTGTGCAGAACCCGGGCGCGTCGTCGCCCGCGGTACCCCCGCGGCCCCCGGTTCCGTCGCGTCCGGCCGACGACGAGCCGCCCCGGTACGGTGAGCGGGTCGCCCCGCGGCCCACTCCGCCTGTCGAGACGCAGGAGCCGACGCACCCTGACGCGCCGGCGTCGCCGCCCCGGTCGGACGAGTCGGACGCGTCGCGCGACGAGCGGTGAGCGCGCGCGACGTTCGCATCCCCGTCGCGTTGCCGACGGGTGAGGCGGAGGTCTCCGGTCTCTGGGCGGAGGTCGCCGACGCTCGGGCGACGGTCGCGCTGGCGCACGGAGCCGGTGCGGGAATGGACCACCCCTTCCTCGAGGGCCTCGCGTCGGCGCTTGCCGGCGACGGCTTCTCCGTTCTGCGCTTCGTGTTCCCGTACGTGGAGGCCGGTCGACGGATGCCGGGCCCCGCCGCCCATGCCGTCGCCACGTGGGCGGGTGTGCAGGCGTGGCTCGGCGAGCAGGGGATCGGGTCGTTCGTCGCCGCGGGGAAGTCGTACGGCGGCCGGATGGCCTCGGTCGCCGCCGCGGAGGGCGCGTTGTCGCCCCGCGCGCTCGTCTACCTCGGGTATCCGCTGCACCCCCCGGGTCGTCCCGACAAGCCTCGCGCCGACCACCTGCCCGCGATCACCGTGCCGCAGTTGTTCGTCGAGGGGGAGAACGATCCGTTCATCGCACCCCGCGAGCAGTTCGACGCGGTCGTCGCAACCTGCCTCGACGCGCGTGTGCAGTGGGTCGAGGGAGCCAACCACTCCTTCGAGGTCAAGGGCGCGCGTCGGCCCGCCGAGGAGATCGGCGCCGGGCTGGCCGGGGTCGTGGGGGAGTTCGTGGCGGGGGTGGCGGGGGTGGCGGGGAGCTAGTTCGTCGGCGTGTCGTCGCCGAGCGGTGGGACACCACATTGCGACATCGCCAGCAGCTCGACGGCCTTGCGATCGCCCTGGACCGACTCTTCGACGGTCAATGACATGTGCGGTGACTCGCGGATCATGCGAACCTGCGCGAAGCTCAGCGGAATACCAAGCGGGTCTACCTCCCACCCTTCTCCCAATATCTGGGGGACGCGTTCGACGAAGTCCGGAACGTCGAAGTCCGCGTCTACATAGATTGTCCACTGCCCTGTGAAGAACGCACCCGACTGCGTTCCAAATGTCAGCCTCTCGTTGCATGGGTACGGATCGAATTCAGGCGTACGGGCGATCTCCGTGGCTTCGGGAACCGACTTCGCAACGGCGTCGAGGACGGCCAGTGTTTCGTCCCGAACTTGCGAGTAGGGCGGGAGCTTGGCGCTCGCGCAACTCGCGAGCATAAGCAACGAGGCGACAATCAGTGGGGGAAGGATGGCGCATCTCACGATGCTCTTCCCCCATCGTCGAGGACTGACCGGACCCGGTCTAGGACCTTCCCATTCACGGACTCGTCGTCGCTCATCAGTGCGTTGTGGTGGTCGACGCTTTGGTCGACGATCGCGGGAAGGTACCCGGGATTGCCGGTCATCGCGTACGGGATCACTGCCCCCATATCGAACCCCCGTATGCCCGAGTCGACGATGTGCACCCCAGGGATCGATTCGGGCGCGACGGTGAAACCTGCTGGCCCCAGACCGAGCCCCGCGTAATACCTGTTGATGTCGTCCGGCGCTTGCGCCGCGAAGTAGGTCGTGTCCGGGTTCGGCTCGAAGGGGCCGACGGCGCCGACGCTCGCGGCGAGGAATCGCGCATCGACGATGCCGCCGTTCTTCTCCGCCTCGCTGCCGACGGCTCCTCCGTAGGAGTGCTCGTAGCTCATCGTCCAGAGGTCGGGCTGCACGCTTCCGATTCCCTGTATGAAGCGGGCGTACTCGGGTCCGCGGTCTACCGCCATCGAATTCCACTCTGGGCCGGTATGCAGGAGGTTCTTGTCCAACTGCGGCATCGGCCCAGTCATCACGGTGAACGCGACGACGGATGCGCCGCCCGATCTCACCTGCCAGTCGGCGAATCGGGTGATCGGCTGCTCGGACATGAACGCTTCCGCTTTCGCGTTCGTCCCGGGAACGACGAAGAGGGCGGCCTTCGCCGTGGACGGATCGCCCGCCATCTCGATCAATGAGCCGTGCTCCGGATCCCACGCGTAAAGCTGCTTCGTCCCGTTCGCGACGGCGTCGAAGTACGCGATCTCGCGGTCGAGGCGCGCGCGTTCCGTCCGGCGATCGAGGACCTCGAGTGCGTTCGCTCGGGAGCGAGGGGCGCGCAGAGCCTCGAGAGCCTGTCGTCGTGTGCGCAACTCGCGCAGATATTCGCTCGCGCGACCACGGTTGACCTCGACGCGTTCGGCGATCGGCAGTCCGTCGAGGTTGCCGACGAGCGAGGGCGCTGTCGTCGCGAGAGCGTCGGCCGTCCGTCGATCGAGGCGGGACCACCACTCGGCGACCGCGGCGGGACCGGTGCCGCGAATGATGCCCGCCCATTCGGGGTGCTCGACGAGCAGTCGTGCGGGATCGCGTTCCGCGGACAGCCGTTCGAGCAGAGCGAGGCCCGCCGCGTCGGAGATGGAGCCCACGGGCCCCGACGCCTCGGGACCACTCCATGCAGCAAGCGATGTCCAGGCGACGTCCGGTATCGCGCGCAGGGCGGACGCGCAGCGTCGGCTCGCGTCGTCGTACGCCTCGTCGAGATCGGCGGCTTCGCGAGCGAGCCCGCTGGCCCACTCGTCTCGGCGGCGATCGTTCAGCACCGCGGCCGGTCCGTCGGCGCTCTCGTCCCAGAGATCCGCCGGAGGACCGGCATCCCGTCTGTCGGCGAGCAGGGTGCGACGGCGCGCGAGGTCGTCGATCTCGTCCGCGAACCGCTCCAGCGCACGACATGCGGAGATGAGACCGTCGCTGATCTCTGCGGCTGCAGGATGCGTCGTGGCGAGTGAGGCGTGCAGGAGGTCGGCTTCCGGGGCGCGGTAGGCCCCGGGGAGGAGGCTCCAGGCGAAGAGCGCCTGCGTGACCAGGAGTTCGTATCGCTCCGACGTCGTGCGCAGACGAGCCGCGTTCTCGCGCAGACGTTCCGGCTCCGCCGGGGGATCGGGGAGCGCGATCGCCATGCTCACAGACGTCTCCGTCCGAACACGATCGGGTCGAACGGATTCGTCACGGCGGCGGCATCGGATGCTGCGACCTCGGCCGCGCCGGCCATCTCCTCATCCGCGGTGAGGTAGGCGAGCACGACGGTCTGGAGGGCCGAGAGCACGGCTCGGCCGCGCGCGACGATGCGGTGCGCCAGATCGATGCGCCCGGCGGTCAGCTCGACGAGGGCGCCGTGGGCGGGCAGGGCGCGCACGAGTCCGAGGGCCGCGGCATCCGCGGCTCTCCGCAGCCCGCGGGCGGCCTCGTCGAGCTCGTCGAACGAGCGACGCATGCGCTCGCCGAGACCGATCAGTTGCGGGGGATCCACCGAGTACGACATGCGCGGGATCGTAGGCAAACGCGCACCGCCGTGTTTTCACCCTGTGGAGAACCTCGTCACCGGCCGGCGGCGTACCCCTGCATCCCGCGCGGGTTCGCGGCGGCCCACAGCAGCCCGGAGGAGTCACGGCCGACGGCGCTCACCCGTCCGAGCGCCCACTCGCCGGCCCGCCGGACGGCATGCCCGCGGCGTTCGAGTTCCGCGACGACCTCGTCGCCGATGCGGTTCTCGACGACGACGCCGGACGGAGTCCAGGTTCGCGGCCAGAACGAATCGAGTACCCCGGTCGTGTGCAGCGAGGGGGCGTCGATCGCCTGCTGCGGCTCGTATTCCCCGATGAGCATGCGGAGGAGGACGGGCAGTTGCCACGCGTCCTGCTGGTCGCCGCCGGGCGACCCCATCGCGATGACCTCCTCGCCGCGGGTCAGCATCGTCGGGGTGAGCGTGGTGCGGGGCCTCCGACCCGGAATGAGGGATGCCGGGTGCCCGGTCATCACCCACGTGGCCTGCAGGCGCGTCCCGAGGCAGAATCCCAGGTCGGGCACCGCGGGGGAGGACTGCAGCCATCCGCCGGAGGGCGTCGCGGACACGACGTTGCCCCAACGGTCGACGACGTCGAGGTGGCAGGTGTCGCCGCGGGTCTGCCCGCTCCGATCCACCGTCGGCTCGCCGGTGCCGGCACTCGTGACTCCGGCATCCGTCCGGAGCGGCGGCAGGACGGGCGGGCGACCGTCCGGAGAACCGGGGCGTAGGGCGGGGCTGGCGGCGTCGTCGATCAGTGCGGCGCGTTCGGCGAGGTACTCGTCGGCGAGCAGGGCGTCGACGTCGGCAGCGACGTCGGCATCGCCGAACCACGCGTCGCGGTCGGCGTACGCGAGCTTCTGCACCTCGAGGAGGGTGTGGGCACCGGCCGCCGTCGACGGGTCGAGGAGCTCGTCGTCGAGCGGGTCGAGCATCCGCAGCGTCTGCAGGAGGGCGGGACCCTGGGTCCACACGCCGGCCTTGAAGACCCGCCATCCGCGGAACGTCGCCGAGACCGCCGGCTCGAACGACGCGCTCCACCCCGCGAGATCGGCGTCGTCGAGCACGCCGGGATGATCGCCGCCGTCCGAGTGTCGATGGGGGATGCGCGCGAACGCGGCGGCCCGCGGCAGCACTGTCGTCATCCACTCGCGTCGGGCCGCGTCGATCCGAGCCTCCCGACCGTCGGCAGGAGATCCCGTCGCCAGGAGACCTTCCAGCACGCCGGCGTACGCCGGGTTGCGGACGATCGTGTTCGGCGCGGGCGCCGCGCCGGTCGGCATCCACAGGTCGGCCGAGGTCGTCCAGTGGTCGCGGAACAGGTCGGCGACCCGGCCGATCGTCACGGCGGCGCCGGCGACGAGTGGGTGCCCGTCGCGCGCGTAGCCGATCGCGTAGTCGAGCACGTCGGCGAGGTCCCACGTGCCGTGATCGCGCAAAAGCAGCAGCCACGCGTCGACGGCGCCGGGCACCGCGGCCGCGAGCCCGCCCGCGCCGGGCACGAGGTCGAGGCCGCGCGCGCGGAACGCCTCCACGGACGCGCCGGCCGGTGCGGGTCCCTGTCCCATCAGCACGAGCGGTTCGTCGCTGCCGGCGGGGCGCACGATCGCGACGAGGTCGCCGCCGGGGCCGTTGAGGTGCGGCTCGACGACGTGCAGCACGAAGGCAGCCGCGACGGCCGCGTCGAACGCATTGCCGCCCCGCTCCAGGACGGACTGCGCGGTGGCCGTGGCCGTCCAGTGCGTGGATGCCGACATGCCGAAGGATCCGCGCAGCGTCGGCCGCGTCGCGAACGACGCGGGTGGGGTGAACGTCATCGCGCGAGCCGCGCGATCCACTCCTCGACCTCGTCCGCGGTCCGCGGAATCCCCGCGGACAGGTTCACCGGGCCGTCGGCGGTCATGACGATGTCGTCCTCGATGCGCACCCCGATCCCGCGGTACTCCTCGGGCACGGTGAGATCGTCGATCTGGAAGTACAGGCCCGGCTCGATCGTGAAGACCATGCCCGGCTCGAGCAGGCCGTCGTAGTACATCTCGCGACGTGCCTGTGCGCAGTCGTGCACGTCGATGCCGAGGTGGTGGCTCGTGCCGTGGACCATGTACCGCCGGTGCTGGCCGCCCTGATCGGCATCCAGCGCTTCTTGTGCCGTCACCGGGAGCAGGCCCCACTCGGCGACGCGGGCGGCGATGATCTCCATCGCCGCTTCGTGCACGCGTCGGAACGGCACGCCCGGACGCGCCGCGGCGAAGGCGGCATCCGCGGCCTCACGGACGGCCTCGTAGACGCGACGCTGCACCTCGGTGAAGCGTCCCGAGACGGGGAGCGTGCGCGTGATGTCGGCGGTGTACAGGCTGTCGACCTCGACACCGGCGTCGATGAGGATGAGGTCGCCCGGCACGACGGCCCCGTCGTTGCGGGTCCAGTGCAGGTAGCAGGCGTGGGGCCCCGACGCGGCGATCGTGTCGTACCCCACGGCGTTGCCGTCGGCGCGCGCACGGCGGTGGAAGACGCCCTCGACGACGCGCTCGCCCCGCGGGTGCTCGACGATGTGGGGGAGCTCGGCGATGATGTCGTCGAATCCGGATGCCGTGACCTCGACGGCCAGCGCCATCTGGGCGAGCTCGTACTCGTCTTTCACCAGACGCAGCTCGGAGACGAAACGCGTGAGCTCGTCGTCGGCGCCGACGACGCGGTCGTCATCCGTCGAGACGAAGCCGTCGACGTGGGCGGTCGCCAGTCCCAGATCGGCGGCGACGCCGGCCAGCGCGGGGCGCGGACCGATCCAGAACTCCCCGATCGTGGCGTCGGCGTAGAACTCTGGCGTCGTCCGGTCGGCGCGCTCGCGGAAGTACAGCACGGCGTCGTGCCCGCCGTCACGCGGCTCGAACACGAGCACCGAGTCGGGCTCGGCATCCGAGGCCCACCCGGTGAGGTGCGCGAAGGCCGAGTGGGCGCGGAACGGGTAGTCGGTGTCGTTGCTGCGCTGCTTGAGCGATCCCGCGGGCACCACGAGACGCTCGCCCGGGAACGCCGCCGACACCCGCTCGCGGCGACGTGCCGCCCATGCGGCCTGCTCGCGCGGTGCCGGGAGGGTCTCGGGGCGCTCGGCCCAGCCGGTGGAGATGGTGTCGAGGAATCCGCGCGGGAAGGGTGCCTTGCGGTTCGTCGTGGTCTCGACGGGCTTCTGCGGAGCGGAGGCGATCGTGTCGCGGTCGGCGGGGGAGTCCATCACCCCAGTCTCGCACCGCCGGCGCGCGAGCGCACGGTCAGCCCGCCGTGCGCTCCAACTGCACGACGATGGGCCGGTGGTCGCTGCCCGAACCGTCGAGCGTCCGCATCACGACGGAGCCCGTGACTGTCCAGTCGGGGGTGGCCATGACGTGATCGATGGGGGCGCCCAGCAGGGCCGGGAAGTCCGTCGGCCACGTGCCGATCCCGCCGTTGCCGCTCTCCGACGCCGCGTCGCGGCACCGTCCCAGGGTGCCGCCCTCGACGCCCAGGCCGGTCATGTGGTCGAGCGTGGCGTTGAAGTCCCCGGCGAGGATGACGTTGTCGGTCGCGCACTGGTCGGCGAGCCACTGCAGGTCCGAACGCCACTGCGTCATGTACTCCTGGCGCGGTGCGACCGCGTGGGCGGCCACGATGATCGGGCCGTTGCCGGACACCGGCATCGCGACGGCGCTCGGCACCGTCGAGGTGTTGCTCGATCCATCCAGCGAGGACTCGATGACGCTGTAGTCGCCGAGCTCGGGCCGGATCAGCACGGTGGTGGAGGTGGCATCCCATCCGGTGATGCCGTACTCGCCGTACTCGGCGTGGTGCGCCCACATCGGCTGCCCCATGTCGCGCATCAGCTCGGCCACCCGGGTGCCGGTCTCGATCGTCGTCTCGGGAAGGGTCACGACGTCGGCCTTCATGCCCACGGCGAACTGCGCGATCGACTCGGCCGAGGTGGCGGAACCCGCGGTGTTCCAGGTCATCACGCGCAGACTCGTGTCGGTCTTCTCCGGCAGACCGTCGGTGCCGGTGCCGCGCTGCAGCACCATCGCGCCGTTCACACCGGCCGCGGCGACGAAGATCACCGTCAGCGTGAGCGCCAGTGCCCGCAGCGGCCGGATGAGGGCGAACAGCAGCGCCAGGGCGGCCGCCGCGACGAACCCGGCGGCGAGCGGAACGCGGAACGAGATGATCTGCGCGAGCGGGAACGTCCGCTCGATGCCGAACAGGGTCGGCCACGTCAGCGCCGTGGCCGCCGCAGCGCACACGAGCGCGAACACGATTCCGAACAGCCGACGCACGCACTCGACCGTAGGCGAGGCGCCTGGGAGATCCACGGATGCCGCCTCTCCGGCGGCTCCACGCCGGCCGCGGTCGCTCGGGCTCGGGCGGTACGCTCGACGGGTGGAGCGAGATCGACGATTCGAAGGACCCAGTGACCTTCATCTCCACTCGACGCACTCCGACGGCACCGAGTCGCCCTCGCTCGTCATGGCGGCGGCCCACCGGCACGGCCTGCGGACCGTGGCCCTCACCGACCACGACACCACCTCGGGGTGGGCCGAGGCGGCCGAGGCCGCGTCATCGCTCGGGATGACGTTCCTCCCCGGCATGGAACTGTCGGCCCAGCACGAGTGGCGCAGCGTCCATCTGCTGGCGTATCTGGTGGATCCCGACGACGAGGACCTGCGCGCCATGACCGACCGGATCCGGTCGTCGCGGCTGGATCGCGCGCAGATCATGGCCGAGCGCATCTCGCGCGACTTCGACATCGACTGGGGCGACATCGTCGCTCAGACCGAAGACGGCGCCACGGTCGGGCGCCCGCACATCGCCGATGCGCTGATCGCGCGGGGGATCGTCGCCGATCGCACCGAGGCGTTCGCGAGCATCCTTCACCCGCGCAATGAGTACTACGTCTCGCTCTACGCCCCCGATCCCGTCACCGCGGTCGAGCTGGTGGTGGGCGCCGGAGGCGTGCCGATCGTCGCCCACCCCGCCGGGCGCGCGCTCCTTCCGCGTCGGGTCCTCGAGGCGATGCTCGCCGCGGGCCTCGCCGGTTTCGAGCTGCGTCATCGCGAGAATCTCCCGGATGCCACGGCCGCCCTCGCGCGGCTCGCCGACGAACGCGACCTGATCGTCACCGGTTCCAGCGACTACCACGGACTCGGAAAGCCCAATCTGCCGGGCGAGAACACGACCGACGACGACATGGTGGCGCGCCTGATCGCGGCCGGGACCGGCTCGGCACCCGTCTTCCCCTGAACGCGGCGGCGCCGCCCCTCCGAGGAGGAACGGCGCCGTGCGTGCGTGGTCGGGTCAGGCGACCGGAGCGGTCGTGCCGCCCCCGGATCCGCTGCTGCGACGGCGGCGCCGACGGCGCGGAGCCGCGTTGCCGTCGTGGTGCTCGCTGCCGCCTCCATCGTGCGTCCCCGCACCCGCGGCGCGGGGCGTCGCGGACTCGGTGCCCTGCTCACCGGTGCCGGAACCGCCGCGACGACGACGGCGGCGGCGCGAGGCGCCTTCGCCGGTGGCATCCGATCCCTCGGCGGTGTCGGTCTTCTCGACCTTCGGCGCCTGCGCTGCCTTGGGTGCGGTGACGAGCCGGCCCTTGGTGCCCTCGGGGATGTTCAGATCGGTGTACAGGTGCGGGCTCGACGAGTAGGTCTCGGTCGGTTCGGGCTGGCCGAACTCGAGGGCGCGGTTGATGAGGGCCCACTTGTGCAGGTCGTCCCAGTCGACGAAGGTCACGGCGATGCCGGTCTTGCCGGCGCGACCCGTGCGACCGGCGCGGTGCAGGTAGGTCTTCTCGTCGTCGGGGATCGTGTGGTTGATCACGTGGGTGACGTCGTTCACGTCGATCCCGCGCGCGGCGACGTCGGTGGCGATGAGCACATCCCGCTTGCCGGCCTTGAAGGCGGCCATGGAGCGCTCACGCGCCTCCTGGCTCATGTCGCCGTGCACGGCGGCGGCGTTGAAGCCGCGGTCGTTGAGCTCGTCGACGAGCTTCTGGGCTGCCCGCTTGGTGCGGGTGAAGATCACGGCCTTCTCGCGTCCCTCGGACTGGAGGATGCGGGCGATGACCTCATCCTTGTCGAGCGAGTGCGCGCGGTAGACGAGGTGCTTGATGTTGGCCTGGGTGAGGCCCTCGTCGGGGTCGTTGGCGCGCATGTGGATCGGGTTCGACATGAAGCGGCGGGCGAGCGCCACGATCGGCCCCGGCATGGTGGCCGAGAACAACTGCGTGTGGCGGACGGCGGGGACCTTCTGGAAGATCTTCTCGATGTCGGCGAGGAAGCCCAGATCGAGCATCTTGTCGGCCTCGTCGAGCACGACCTCGATCGCGCCCGACAGGTCGAGCAGGCGCTGGTTGTTCAGGTCGATCAGGCGACCGGGCGTACCGACGACGATCTGCGCGCCGGCCTTGAGCTGGTCGATCTGCCCCTCGTACGCCTTGCCGCCGTAGATCGCGACCACGCTGGTCGCGCGGTTCTGCGTCAGCATGTCCATGTCCTCGTAGACCTGGACGGCGAGCTCGCGGGTGGGCACCACGATGAGCGCCTTCACGCCGGGCTCGGGGTTCAGCCCGAGACGCTGGACCACGGGGATGCCGAAGCCGAACGTCTTTCCAGTTCCGGTCTTGGCCTGGCCGATGATGTCCTGGCCCGGGAGGCCGAGGGGGATGGTCTGTTCCTGGATCGGGAAGGCATCCACGATGCCCTTGGATGCCAGGGCATCGACGATGTCCTGATCGACGCCGAGCTCGGCGAAAGTCGTCATGAGCGTGCCTGTTCCGGCGGTGAGAGACCGCCTGGGGAGTCGGATCCACGCCCTCCACTCGTCCACAGGCGCGGGGCCCCGATCCATCGCCGGGGCGAGTCCACTCTACCCGGCGCGTGTTTCGGGGGTCCGACGCCTAGGCTGTAGAGCGTGTTCGAGTGGTTCCGTCGTCGTCGACCGGTCGGTCGCACGCTCCAGCTGCGGTCGCGCGGAGACCTCGGCGACGCGATGCGTGTCGACTTCGCCGAGCTCGCTCCCGAGATCGACACCTTCCTCGGTCAGGCCGCCTACCTGCAGCTCGGCTTCTTCGAGACGTTGAGCGAGCTGATCGCCTCCACTCCCGAACTCGCCGAGAAGGAGTCGCTCTCGCGGGCGGCCGGCGCGGCGCTCATCAAGCACCAGGAGATCGTCGCGCTCATCCGCGAACGGGGCGCCGACCCCACGCAGCTCATGCTGCCCTTCCGCGAGTCGCTGGACGCGTTCCGGCGCAACACGCACGGCGTGCGTCCGCAGGAGACGATGCTGTCGGTCCACATCACCGCGGGCATGCTGGACGACTTCTACCTCGCACTGTCCTCGAGCTACGGCGACACCGGCCGTCGCGTGGCGCGCATCCTCCAGGCCGACGACGATCGCCAGGCCATCGTCGAGATCCTCGGCGCGACGATCGCGAGCGACGAGGAATGGCGCTGGTTGCTCGCGCTGTGGGGGAGGCGCCTCGTCGGCGACACCCTGCTCGTCGCCCGCGCGGCGCTGGCCCACCCCCGGTTGGACAGCGCCGAGGAGGCGAAGGTCGAGCCGGTGTTCACCGAACTCATGGGCGCTCACGCCCGGCGAATGGATGCCATGGGCCTCGCGGCCTGAGGACGTCGCCTCGTGCGGCGGCGCCGCAGCGGTCGGAGCTCGCGGGATGCCGGGGGTCAGATGCCGCTGCGCGCCCGGAGTTCGGCGTCCGCCTGTCGGCGTACTCGCGAGACGGCCGGGATGAGGACGAGCGTCGTGACCGCGGGCGCGAGGATCGAGACGACCCACGGGACCGGGGAGTCGGACCCGATGCCCGCCCACGTGAGGACCGTCCACGAAACGCCCGCGGCGGCGGCACCCGCGAACGGGGACAGGACGACTCCGCGCAACTCCCGGTGAGGCAGCAGGAAGTGCGCGGCGAGACCGACGACCGCGCCGAAGATCAGCGCGAGGAGAATCTGCACGGCCGGTGGCTCAGGCGACGAACCCGACCCGGCGGGCTTCCTCGGTGCCGAGCTCGACGAACGCGAGGTTCGCGGTCGGGACGATGTAGGAGTTGCCCTTGACGTCGGTGAAGGTGACGTGGGTGGCGGACTGGTCGAGCGCCGCGGCGATCGACGACTTCACGGCATCCGAGGACTCACCGGTCTCGAAGTTCAGCTCGCGGCCGGTGTTGGTGATGCCGATGCGGATCTCCACGGTGCTCCCTTTCCGCCCGGGCAACTCGGTCCGCCCGGCGCGATGATCCGACTCTACGACACCAGCGGAGGGGGGTTCCCCGCGGGGGACCCGGCTTCGCGGACGGCGAACGGGGCGGGTCGCGGGGCCGGTGTCGGGGGCCGCGGCTAGCGTGGAACACATGCTGGATCCGGATGCCGTGACCCTCGCCCGAGAGGGCGGTCGGGTGCCCGCGACCGGTGCGGATTCCGCCCCGCGAGCGCTCGGCGAACCGGGGGCCGCGCGCCCGCTCGCCGAGGCCGAACTCGACGTCGAGCAGCGTGCCGTCGTCGACTGGGCGCCCGAGGCGAGCGGCGCGATCGTCGGCGCCCCGGGTTCGGGGAAGACCTCGACGCTGCTCGCGCGCGTCCGCGCCCTCGTGGCCCGGGGCGTCGACCCCGACCACATCCTCGTGCTGACTCCGACGCGCCCCGCGGCGACGGCGCTCCGCGACCGTCTCGCCCTCGCCGTCGACCGCGCCACGGCCGGCGCACTCGCCCGTTCGGTGGCATCCTCCGCGTTCCAGATCGTCCGGGGTGCCGAGGTCCGGCGCGGGGCCGAGCCGCCCCAACTGCTGACCGGGGGCGACGAGGACCAGATCATCCGAGAACTCCTCGAGGGCGATGCGCTCGACGAAGCCGAGGGTCGTTCGCGGTGGCCCGAGTGGCTCGGGCCGTCGATCCGAGCCACCCGTGGTTTCCGCGGGGATCTCCGGGCCTTCCTGGCCGAGTGCACCGACCTCGGGCTCGCACCGGACGACCTGTCCGAGCTGGCCGACCGGCACGCGGTTCCCGTCTGGGCGGCGGTCGGGTCGTTCGCGGCCGAATACCGCGCGGTACGCGCCCAGATGCGCGGCGCCCACCGCGATGCCGCCGATCTGGCCCGCGAAGCCGTCGCCGTCATCGACGAGGCGGCGACCGACCGCGAGCTCCTCGGACGCTTCGCCGCGATCCGCTGCATCCTCGTCGACGACGCGCAGGAGCTCACCTCTGGCGCCATCGATCTGCTGAGGGCGTGCCGGGCGCGGGGGATGGGCGTGGTGGCGTTCGGCGACCCGGATGTGGGCTCCGGCGCGTTCCGCGGGGCGACACCCGAGAACTTCGCGCGCCTCGCGGCTGAGCTCGGGACGCTCGCGGCGCTGGGCGAGCCGCACCGCGGGACCGCCGAGCAGATCGACCTCGTGCGAAGCGTCGCGGCGCGCATCGGCGCCGCGGGCGTGGTCGCCCACCGCCGGCCGCCGGCGGGTGCGGCGCCCGAGGGGTCGGTGCGCACCTTCCTCCTGCGTTCGCCCGCCGAGGAAGCGGACGCGATCGCCCGTCTCCTGCGCGAACGGCACGTCCTCGACGGCGTGCCCTGGAGCTCGTGCGCGGTCGTCGCCCACGATTCACGGCAGGTCGCGGCCCTCGAGGCCGAACTCGCCGCTCGCGAGGTCCCGGCGCGCGCCAGCGGACCCGGGTCGGCGCTCGGTGCCCAGCGTCCGGTGCGTGACCTCGTCGCCCTGGTGGAACTCGGCATGCGCGACCCCGAGACCTGGGCGCCGGATGCCGTGCTCGACGCGCTCCTCGGCACGTACGGCGGGCTCGATCCCATCGAGCTCCGACGCCTGCGTGCCGCGCTCCGCCAGGAGGAGCTCGCCGCCGGAGGGTCGCGCTCCGCCGCCGAGCTGCTCACCTCGGGTCTCCGGCATCCGCTGGAGTTCGCCACGATCGATACTCGCGAGGCCCGCCGTGCGACGCGCGTCGGGGAAACGCTCGCGGCGCTGCGGACGCAGTCCGAGCAGCGGGCGACCGCCCACGAGCTCCTCTGGACCGCGTGGGAGCGCAGCGGTCTCTCCCGTCCGTGGCGCGAGGCGTCGCGCGGACATGGGCCGCTCGCGGAGCAGGCCGACCGCGATCTCGACGCGATCGTCGCGCTGTTCCAGGCCGCCAAGCGGTTCACCGAGCGAGAGCCCGACGGCGAGGCCGCCGTCTTCCTCCGGTCGGTCCTCGACAGCGACGTCGCCGAAGACCGGATCGAGCAGGCCGCCGTCGTCGACACCGTCCGCGTCCTCACACCGGCCGCCGCGGCGGGAACCGCCTTCGACACCGTCGTCATCGCCGGTGTCCAAGAGGGCGTGTGGCCGAACACGCGGCTGCGGGGCGGGCTGCTCGAGACCTGGCGCCTCGCCGACGCCGTCCACTACCCCGACCTTCCCGCCGCGGGCATGCTCGATCGGCGCCGGGCCGCGATGCACGACGAGCTGCGGCTGTTCGTCCGGGCCCTCTCGCGGGCGCATTCGCGCCTGATCGCCACGGCGGTCGACGACGACGACACCGGGCCGAGCGTCCTCTTCGAGATGCTGCCGGCACCCGAGCCCGCGGCATCCGTGCCCGAGCACCCGCTCTCGCTGCGGGGTCTGGTGGCGCGCCACCGTCGGACGCTGACGTCGCCCCGTTCGCCGGCGCGGGATCGACGCCACGCGGCCGGACAGCTCGCGCTGCTCGCGGCCGCCGATGTGCCCGGCGCCGCACCCGAGCAGTGGTACGGCGTGGCCGCACCGAGTTCCACGGCGCCGTTGCGCGACCTGGACCGCGAGGACGTGCGGGTGTCGCCGTCCCGACTGCACGCGCTCGAGCAGTGCGAGCTGGACTGGGTCATCGGCGACCTCGGTGGTGATCGCAGCGGTACGACCGCCGGCGTCGGGACGATCATCCACGCCGCGCTCGAGACCGCGGCCGACGGTTCCGAACAGGCGCTGTGGGATGTCGTGGAGCAGCGCTGGGGCGAACTCGTCTTCGACGCCGCCTGGCGCGAACGCGCAGAACGCGTGCGAGCCCGCGAACTCATCCGACGGCTGGCGCTGTATCTGCGCCGCTTCGACGACGCGGGCGGTCGCCTCGTCGGCGCCGAGCGCCACTTCGAGGTCACCATCCCCGTGGCCGACGCGGGGGAGCACGGGGCGATCCTCAGCGGCGACATCGACCGCGTCGAGATCACGCCGCAGGGCGAGGTCGTCATCGTCGACCTCAAGACGGGCAAGAGCGAGCCCCAGACCGATGCGAAGGTCGCCGACAACCCGCAGCTCGCGGCGTACCAGCTCGCGTTCTCGTCGGGCGCCATCGAGCAGGTGGCCGGGATGCCGGCCGGGGGAGCGAAGCTGCTCGTGCTGCGTCCGACCGCCGCGACGAAGGACTACGCCGAGCCGCACCAGCCCCCGTTCGACGACGACGCCCGCACGCAGTTCGTCGAGCGGGTGCAGCACGCGGTCGGGGTGATGCGCGGGCACCGTTTCGCCGCTCCGTACGAGGTGCACTGCCGCGACGAGTTCTCGTTCGGTCTGTGTCGCATCCACACGGTCTCGGCGGTGAGCGCGTCGTGACCGCGCTGCTGTCCGCCGCGACGATCGCGGCCGCGCTCGGCCAGTTCCCGCCGACCCCGGAGCAGACCGCGGTGATCGAGGCCCCGCTCTCGCCCGCCCTCGTCGTCGCGGGTGCGGGAAGCGGCAAGACCGAGACCATGGCCGGACGAGTCGTGTGGCTCGTGGCCAACGGTCTCGTCCGCCGCGACGAGGTGCTGGGCTTGACGTTCACGCGCAAGGCGGCGGGCGAACTCGCCGAACGGATCCACCGACGCTTGCACCGCCTGTCGGAGTTCGAGGCGCGAGGGCTGCTTCCGCGGCTGACCGCCCTGCACGCCGAGGGGCGTCTCGACGTGTTCGCCGATCTCGCGCGGGTCGAGGGAGCGCGCGGCGACGCCGAACGACGGCGGGTCTTGGACGCGCTCGCCCAGGAGGGCGGAATCGACGGCGACGCCGGAGGCGACGACGACCAGCTGCTGCACCGCCCCACGGTGTCCACTTACAACAGCTTCGCCGACTCGATCGTGCGGGAGCACGGTCTGCGGATCGGCCGGGATTCCGAGGCGGCCGTGCTGTCGGAATCCGCGGCGTGGCTCCTCATGCGACGCGTCGTGTTCACGTCGGACGACCCGCGGCTGGAGGAGCGCCAGGAGTCCCCGCGCACCCTCATCGACGCGGCGCTCCGCATCGCTCGCGACAGCGTGGACAACCTGGTCGACCTCGAGCGGCTGGCGGCGTTCCCCTCCGACTTCGGCCGCATCGTCGAGCGCCCGTCCACCTCCTCGCGCGTCACCGTCTACAAGGACGTCGCGGACGCGGCATCCCGGGTCTCCGCTCTGGGGCTGCTCGCCGAGCTCGCGGAGGCGTACGACCGGGAGAAGGCGCGGCTGGGAGTCATGGACTTCGCCGACCAGGTCGCCGGTGCCCTGCGGATCGTCCGCGAGCATCCGGCCGTGGTCGACGAGCTTCGGTCCCGTTACCGCGTCGTCCTGCTCGACGAGTATCAGGACACCTCGGTCGTCCAGACCGACCTGCTCTCGACCCTGTTCGCCGGGACGGGGGTCATGGCGGTCGGCGACCCCCACCAGGCCATCTACGCGTGGCGCGGAGCGAGCGCGGGCAATCTGGGCGGCTTCCCCGCCGCGTTCGCCCCGGAGGGGGGATGCCAGACCTTCTCTCTGCTGACGAGCTGGCGCAACAGCGCGAGCGTGTTGACGGCGGCAAACGCCGTCCTGGCGCCGCTCGCCAGTCGCTCTCCGGTCGCCGTCGAGGAGCTCCTCCCGCGTCCGGGCGCGCCGGCGGGTCTGGTGGAAGCGTTCTTCGAGCGCGACCTCGACACCGAGGCCGACCGCGTCGCCGCGTGGTTCGCCGGCGTGCGGGCGACTCGTGCGGCGCAGGAGCGCCCCACGACCGGTGCCGTGCTGTTCCGGAGCAAGAAGCACATGGTGCGGTTCGGCGACGCGCTCGGGAGGCGTGGCATCCCGCACCGGATCCTCGGACTCGGGGGACTCCTCACGACCCCGGAGGTCGTCGACGTCGTCTCGGCGCTGCGCGTCATCAGCGATCCCGAGGCGGGGTCGGCGCTGATCCGTCTGCTGTCGGGTCCGCGCTGGTCGATCGGCCTCGCGGACCTCCGCGCCCTCGCGCAGCTCGCGCGGCGCCTCGCCACGCACGACGTCGCCCTGCAGCCGCTCGCGCCCGAGGTGGTCGAGCGTCTGCGGTCGACCCCCGGGGCCGACCGGGCGTCCCTCGTGGACGCACTCGATTTCGTCGCCCGTCAGACCGACGGTCACGGGTGGCTCGCCGACCTCACCGACGAGGGGCGCGCGCGTCTCCGCGAGGCGGGAGCCGTCTTCGCGGGCCTGCGCCGCAACATCGGTGCGCCGATCCCCGAACTCATCCGCCTCATCGAGACCGAGCTGCGCCTCGACGTCGAACTGGCGGCGAACGAGTCGCGCGGGCCGGCGCGCATCGCCTCCGCGCAGCTGCGCGCATTCGTCGACGAGATCCGCGGCTTCCTCGCCGCCGACGAGTCCGGTTCGGTGACGAGCCTCCTCGCCTGGCTCGACCACGCCGAGCAGGCGGACGAGTTCGCGCCGCGTACCGAGCCGCCCGAGGACGATGTGGTCCAGCTCCTCACGATCCACGGGTCCAAGGGCTTGGAGTGGGATGCCGTCGCCGTCGTGCGCCTCGTCACGGACGAGCTGCCGTCGCTCGCCCGCGACACGAAGGGGTGGCTGGGATTCGGCATCCTACCGTCGGAGTTCCGCGGGGACTCGGCCTGGTTGCCGGTCCTGGGGTGGCGGGGTGCCGAGACCCAGCAGGAGCTGAAGGCGGCCATCGAGGCCTTCGTCGAGGCGAACCGTGCGCGGCAGCTCGACGAGGATCGCCGCCTCGCGTATGTCGCCTTCACCCGCGCCCGCGACCACCTGCTGCTGTCGGGGTCGAGTTGGTCGGGCACGAAACGCCCGCGCACACCGAGCGTGTTCCTGGACGAGGCCACCGCCGCTCTCGGCCTCGACCTCGGCGTCGGCGACCCGGGTGAGGATCCGTACGACGGCGAACGCCGGCTGCTGCACTGGCCCCTCGACCCGCTCGGTGCGCGCCGGACTGCGGTGACCGCCGCGGTCGCCGACGTGACTGCCGCGCGCACGCGTGCTCCGTCGGATCCGGATGCTGACTTGGAGCTTCTGCTGGCCGAACGCGCCGACCGCCTGCGTCCTTCGCACGCTCCCGCCCCCACGCGCATCCCGGCGTCGAAGTTCAAGGACTTCGTCGCGGACTACGGCGGGGCCGTCGAGGAGCTCCGTCGCCCGCTGCCGGAGCGGCCGTACCGGCAGACGCGCCTCGGAACCCTGTTCCACGCGTGGGTCGAGAAGCGGTCCGGCATCGTCGGTTCCGGCTCGGGGCTCGACGATCCCGGCCTCTGGGACGACGAGGACGACGGTGCCTCGGCGGCCGACGCCGAAGAGCTCCGCCGGCTGCGCGAGATCTTCGAGAGGTCGGAGTGGGCGGGATTGCAGCCCCTCGAGGTCGAGACCGAGATCGACTTCGTGACGACGCGGCTCGACGGACGTCCCCACGTCGTCATCTGCAAGCTCGATGCCGTCTACCGGCGCGGCGAGCGGTTCGAGATCGTCGACTGGAAGACCGGTCGGCCGCCGACGAACGAGGCCGAACGTCGGTCGCGCATGCTCCAGCTCGAGCTGTACCGCGAGGCCTACCACGCCAAGCACGGGGTGCCGTTCGACCTGATCGACGTCACGCTCTTCTACGTCGGGGACGAGATCGTGCTCCGCGGCTGATCAGCTCCCCGCGCGGACGACGCGCGTGGCCGGGGCGGGGCGTGCCGAGCGACCGAGGGTCCGGTCAGGCTCCGTCGCGGGCGACGCCCCAGCGACGCAGCGCGGCACGGCTGGCGCGCGCGGCATCCTCTTCATCGTCGATGTCCTGGTGCAGGTTAGCCGCGTCGAGGCTCTCGCCGGTCGACGCGGACCCGGCGTCTGCCGCGGAGTCGGCGGCGGACGCCTCGGCGGCGCGCGGGGAGACGCCGGCGGGCGTCCAACCCTCGAGGTCGATCGGAGCGGTCGGACCGGGCTCGTCCGGGAGGTCGCTCACCCCGAACTCCGTCACGGTGCCCTCGGATTCGCGCGCTTGCGCGTCCGCGAGCGCGGCGGCGGCCGCCGCCCGGTCGCGTTCGGCGGAGAGATACAGCGACAGAGCCTCGGGGTCGTAGGCGTCCGTCTGCATCGAGGTGTCCACGACCGAGGCGGCGGTCGGGGGGACCCGCTCGACGAGAGCGAGCGCGTCGTCGATGTCCGACCGGTTCGAGGCGACGATGTGATCGCCCCGCACCCCCTCGGCGAGGGCCTCCAGCAGGGCGACCGCGTCAGCCACCACCTCGGGCTCGCCGGCGTCGTGCCCGTGCACGAGCCATTTCGCGAACTCCAGTTCGGCGTAGAGGCGGGCGCGCTCACGCAGGAGCGGGTCGGGTGAACGTTCGCCGGAGGCCGCGTAGCCGTCGTACACGTCGTCGACGGCGGTGGGGGCGGAAGCGAGCCAGCGGAGGTCGACGGCGGGGTCGCCGACGCTGAGTCCCGACCAATCCAGGATGCCGCTCACCCGCGGCACCCCGTCGGCGTCGTCGACCAGGAGGATCGACGCACTGGTGGCACCGCCGAGAACCACGGCGGATTCGAACCGCCACAGGTCGGGCTCGTGGAGCGCGCGCCGCCACCTCATCATCAACCCGTCGGGAACCCTGCCCGTCGCGTCGGCACGGTCGAGAAGTCGCGCGACGTCATCGCGCACCTGCTCGGGCGCCCGGACCGGCAGCCCGTCGGTACGGACGATCGAGACGGGCAGAGCGTGGACGGCCGCGAGCGCGCCGCCGATGGCGGGCGCGTACCCCGGGCCCTTCGGAAGCTCGCCCGGATCGATGCGGTAGCCGTCGACGACGTCCACGACCAGCACGCGGTTCTCACCGGAGCCGTTCTCGCCGACCACCTCGGGGGCGGCGAAGGGCAGCAGCGCACGGACACCGGAGGTCAGCGCGTGCAGGGCGCGGGACTCGGCGGCGAGGTCGGCCGCCGTCTCCTCGCCCGACGGCATCCGCACGACGACCGTGCGCCCGTCGGCGAGCGAGAGGAGCGCGGAGTCGAAGCGACCGGCCGCGTTCTCGGTGAGCGGAGCTGCGCTCGTCACACCGATACCGGGCAGGGCCGCCGTCGCGGACGCGGCTAGAGTGAGGGGCGAGCGTGCCATGCCCCCAGGGTAGGTCGGTCGCTCGCCCGATCCCCCCTCGCCACGCCCTTGAGAGAGGTGTTCGATGCCGCCGTCCGTTCCCGCGGTTCCTGGTTCTTGGCCCGGAGGGGCCCTCGGCCGTGCCGGAGCGGAGCGCGACGTCGACGACCTGCTCGGCGCCCTCCGTGCGGCGCCCGACACGCGGGTCCTCGCCGTGCGGGGTGATGCGGCGCCCGTCGCCGACGAGCGGCTCGTCCTCGTCGGGGTTCCGGCCGTCCTCGCCGCCCGGGAGTGGGCGTTCCTCGGACGGGCGTCCGATGGTGCGGCGCTGCTGTTGGCGGTCGTGGAGGACGAGTCGGATGCCGAGGCACCTGCCGCGGCCCGGTGGTCGCCGCTCCGCGCGGTCGGCGGTGACCTGCCGGCCGATGAGGCGGAGATCCTCGGCACGGCTGTCGCACTGGCCGGCTGGCTGCGCGACGCGGCCTTCTGCCCCGCGTGCGGTACGCGAACGGTGCTACGACAGGCGGGGTGGTCGCGGCACTGCCCGAATTGCGGTCGCGAGCACTTCCCGCGCACCGACCCCGCCGTCATCGTGCTCGTGGCCTCCGCCGACGACCCCGATCGTGTGCTGTTGGGGGCGAACGCGGCGTGGGGCGGCAGCAGGTACTCGTGCTTCGCCGGATTCGCCGAGGCGGGGGAGTCGCTGGAGGCCACGGTGAGCCGGGAGGTCGAGGAGGAGTCGGGCGTCCGTCTCGAGGCGATCCGGTACCGCGGGTCGCAGGTGTGGCCGTATCCGCGCTCCCTCATGCTCGGCTTCCGCGCACGCGCGATCCGTGACGACGAAGCGCGCGCCGACGGCGAGGAGATCGTCGAGGTGCGGTGGTTCGATCGGGCGGAGATCGGTGCGGCACTGCGCGGCGAGACGGCGGTGCAGCTGCCCGGAACGGCATCCATCGCCCACCGGCTCATCGACGAGTGGTACCGGGGGATCGAATGAGCGTCGATCCGCTGAGCGGGCTCGACGACCATCAACTCGAGGCGGCCCGCGCGTTGCGGGGGCCGGTCTGCGTCCTGGCCGGCGCCGGCACCGGCAAGACCCGGGTGATCACGCGACGCATCGCGCACGGCGTCGACACCGGTGCGTATTCGCCGCAGCGGGTGATGGCGGTGACGTTCACGGCGAAGGCGGCGGGCGAGATGCGCGGTCGACTCCGGGCGCTCGGGGTGACGGGCGTCTCGGCGCGCACGTTCCACGCGGCCGCCCTGGCGCAGGTGAACTTCTTCTGGCCGACGCTCGCGGGGGATCAGGCTCCGAGCATCATCGACAACAAGGTCCGGATGCTCGCCCACGCCGCCGACGGCGTCGGGCTCTCGCCCGACACCGCGACCCTGCGCGACGTCGCCGGCGAGATCGAGTGGCGGAAGGTCACGATGCGGTCGATCGAGCAGTACGCGGCGGAGCGCCCCGGTGGCGTCGGTCGCCTCGGCGTCGATCAGGTCGTGGCGCTGCAGCGGGCCTACGAGAAGCTCAAGGACGAGCGTCGGCAGATGGACTTCGAAGACGTGCTGCTGACCTGCGCGGGCATGATCGAGGCGGAGCCCCGGGTGGCGGCGGCCGTGCGGGAGCAGTACCGGCACTTCACGGTGGACGAGTACCAGGACGTGTCGCCGCTGCAGAACCGCCTGCTCGAACTCTGGCTCGGCGACCGGCGCGACCTCTGCGTGGTCGGCGACGCCAGCCAGACGATCTATTCGTTCACCGGTGCCGACGCGCGGTATCTGCTGGAGTTCGACCGCACCCACGAGGATGCGCGCGTCGTGCGGCTCGAGCGCAACTACCGATCGACGGCCGCCGTACTCGCCGTTGCGAATGACCTCATGCGCGGCCGCCCGGGCGCCCTGGAACTCGTCGCCGCGGAACCGCAGGACGCGCCGGTGCCCACGGTGCGCGCGTTCGACGACGAGGAGGCCGAGGCGGAGGGGGTCGCCGCGGCGATCGCCGCGGCCGTCCGCGGCGGCACCGATCCGCGCGACATCGCTGTGCTCTACCGTTCGCACGCGCAGTCGGCGGTCCTGCTGAGCGCCCTGGCGAAGCAGTCGCTGGCGGCGACCGTGCTCGGCGGCCGGAGGTTCTTCGACCTCCCCGAGGTGCGCCAGGCGCTCATGGCTCTGCGAGCGGCGTCGGTCGCGCCTCTGGATACCGGGTTCCTCGCCACCGTCCGCGACGTGCTGCGCAGCGTCGGGCTCACCGACGAGCCCCCCGCGGCGGGCGGAGCGCTCCGCGACGCGTGGGAGGCGCGCGCGGCGCTGCTGCGGTTGGCCGAGGAGGCGCCCGAGGGGACGGACCTGCGCTCGTTCACCGACGACCTGCAGGCTCGCGCGAAGGATCAGCACGAGCCGGCGACGCGAACGGTGACGCTCGCGACGCTCCACGCGGCCAAGGGCCTCGAATGGGATCACGTCCACCTCGTCGGGGTCAGCGAGGGTCTGCTGCCGATCTCCTACGCGCAGACCTTCGAGGCCGTCGACGAGGAACGGCGTCTGGCCTACGTCGGCGTCACGCGGGCCGCGCGAACGCTGTCGGTGAGCTGGTCGCGCGGGCGAGGACGATCGGAGCGGACGCCGTCGCGGTTCCTTCGAGAGATCGGCAGCGGCAGTCTGCGCTCGGCCGATGCGTTCGCCAGGCCCGCTGGAGCGAGTCGACGCGCAGGTGCAGCGAGCGCGTCACGGGGTCGATCCGACCGCTGAGCAGATGGCGTGCGGCGCGGGCCGCCTCGGCCGCGAGGGCCACGTCGATCGCGGGTCTCGGGCGCGCGAGCAGCTGCGCGGCGACGAGGGGCCAGGAGGGGTCGTCCTGTCGACGGGTGGCATCCAGACAACTCAGGCATGCCGTCGCGCCGGGGGCGATCACGGGGCCGACCGTCGCGGCGGAGCCGTCGAGCACGAGCGGCAGGTGCACGACGTCGTGGCGCATCAGGTCGACCGCCCGCCGTGGGTCGACACGGTGCGCCGCGAGGAGCAGCACCCGGGAGCCCGGGGGCGCGGGGTGGGTCGCGGGCCCTGCCCAGTCCACACGGGGTGTTCGCGCGGGCAGGGCGGCCAGCACGGCGCGCACCGCCCCGGCGGGGAGGTCGTCGGCCACCTGGAGCGCGATCGCCGGCGTCCGCCGTCGTCGCACGAGCGCCGGCGAGAGCTGCGACACCAGGTCGTCGGCGTCGCGGTCGCGACCGCCGTGCACACGGATCAGCGCCCGAAGCGCCGCCCGCGACGTGCCGGACTCGAGCGCGGTGAGGGCGGGATCGGTCCATCGGTGGCGGTGCGCCAGGTGGGCCCGCGCGGGAGAACCGAACTGCACGGCGCCGTCGTGGCGCCAGAGCGGGGGAGCGGAGGGGTCGAGTCGGATCATGCCCCGATGATGGCGCGGGTGCGGCACGCCGGCGGCGTTGTCCCCAGGGCCCCGGCGTCGCAGGGGCCCTGGGGAGGAGGCCTCAGACCGGGCGCTGGTCGCCGGGCGTCGGCTCCTCGCCGTCGTCGTCGGCGGCCGGGTCGCCCTCGTCGCCGGTGCCGGACGAGGCCGCCGTCTCTTCGGCGATGAGCTGCGCGAGCGCGTCGTCCATGGCATCCGAGGGGGCCGTCTCGCCGCGCGACGCGGCCGTGAGCCGTGCCACGAGACCTGCGGGGTCGTCGATGTCCTCCGCCGTCGGCATGAGGTCGGGGTAGTCCCACAGCGCGTCGCGCCCGGCGACGCCGACGGCGTCGGTCACCGCTCGCCACATCGCCGCGGCTTCGCGCATGCGACGGGGGCGCAGCTCGAGCCCGACGAGCGAACCCAGCGCCTGCTCGGCGGGACCGCCGACGGCGCGGCGACGGCGCACGGCCTCGGCGATGCGGGCGGCGGAGGGGAGACGCGACGTGGCGTCGTCGGTGACGACGTCGACCCATCCTTCGATCGTGGCCAGGAGGTTCTCGAGACGCGTGAGCGCAGCGGTCTGCTCCTCCGACCGCTGCGGCAGGAGGGCGCCGCTCTCGAGTGCGCTGCGCAGCTCGTCGGGCTGCGACGGGTCGAAGCGCGACGCGAGCTCTTCCAGTCCATCGGTGTCGACGCGGATGCCGTGGGCGAATTCCCGCACCTGCGAGATGACGTGCAGGCGGAGCCAGCGGGCGTGACGGAACAGGCGGGCGTGCGCGAGTTCGCGCGTCGCGAGGTACAGCGCCAGCTGGTCGTCGGGGATCTCGAGGTCGCGCCCGAAGTCCGCGAAGTTCTGCGGAAGGATCGCCGCATCGCCGTCGGGCATCACGGGGATGCCGACGTCGCCGCCGCCCACGACCTCCGTCGACAGGCGACCGACGACGTGGCCGAGCTGGGTTGCGAAGAGCGAGCCGCCGACGGTCCGCATGAGCCGCCCGGCTCCCGCGATCAGATCCTGCATGTCGTCGGGGGCCTGCTGCCCGAGCGCGTCGGTGAGCGCGTCCGCGATGCTCGTGGCCACCGGTTCGGCCAACTCCTGCCACACCGGGAGAGTGGCGCTGACCCACGCGCCGCGGGTGACGGCCTTCGGCGGGCGCGGAAGGTCGCTGATGGTGGTCGCCTCGCCGAGCCACAGGGCGGCGAGCGAGAACGCCTGGTCGAGGTCGGTGCGCTCTCCGGCAGAAACACCCAGTCCGTCCTGGTTCGCGATGTGCAGCGCCTGGCGCTCGGCCAGACTCCAGTCGATGCCGTCCTGCGGGTTCGCGAAGGCGCCCTGCAGCTGGTTCATGACCGCCTGCATCATCGCCGGGTCGATCTGCATCCCGGACAGACGCGAGAGCTCCGCCGCATCCAGGCCGGAGGTGTCGCCCGACATCAGGCGCCGCATGAGCTCCTGGAACTCCTCCTCGGGGTTCCGGTCGTCGTCTGCCACTTCAGCCGCCTTTCAGCCGGGTCAAGGGGAACGGCATCTACGCTAGTCGCACGATTCCTCGCTTCTCTCGGCTCGGCCCCTCGCCGCTTACGCCGCGCGCGAACGACCCGGCAAAGGTAGGACCCGTGACCCTGTTCGACGAGAACGTCTCCGTCGTGCCCGTCCCTCGGCGGCAGCGGAGCCGATCGACCGTCGTCGGCGTGTGGTCCCTCACCGTGTCGGTGCTCGTGCTGCTCGTGCTGTCGTTCCTGCCGTCGCCGTACGTCATCCAGCAGCCGGGGCCCGTCCTGAACACCCTCGGCACGTCGACCGACGCCGACGGCAACGAGGTGCCGCTCATCACCGTGCCCGACGAGAAGGACACGCCGTCGGAGGGCCGACTCGACCTGCTGACCGTCCAGATCAACGGCAATCGCGAGCGCACCCCCAGCTGGATCGAACTCGCGCAGGCGTGGTTCGACCCGTCCCGCGCGGTGGTTCCGCTCGATCGCATCTTCCCGTCCGGACAGTCGACCGAGCAGCGCAACACCGAGAACGCCGCTCTGATGAGCGACTCGCAGCTCGAGGCCTCCGCCGCCGCTCTCCGCCAGCTCGGCTACACCGTTCCGCAGGACGTGGTCGTGGGGACCATCGACGATTCGGGCGCGTCGGCGGGGGTGCTCGAGCTCGGCGACGTCATCACCTCGCTGAACGGCCAGCCCGTCGCGAGCGTGACCGACATCCGGTCGGCCGTGCAGGCCGGCGGTGGTGCACCGGTGACGCTCGGCATCGACCGCGGCGGCGCGCAGAGCTCGGTGTCCGTCACGCCGCGCCTGACCGATGTCGACGGCCAGCAGCAGTGGCTCCTCGGGGTCGGACTGACACTCACCTTCGACCTCCCGGTCGACGTCAAGATCCAGATCAACAACGTCGGCGGACCGAGTGCCGGCATGATGTTCGCCCTGGGCATCATCGACAAGATGTCCACGGGCGACCTGACCGGCGGTCAGCACATCGCCGGCACGGGCACCATCGATGCGGACGGCAACGTGGGCGGCATCGGCGGCATCCGCCAGAAGCTCTACGGGGCCCGCGACGCCGGTGCCACGTGGTTCCTCGCGCCGCAGTCCAACTGCGACGAGGTGGTGGGACACGTGCCCGACGGCATCCGCGTGTTCTCCGTCTCCACCCTGCAGGATTCCCTCACCGCGCTCGAGGCGATCCGCGACGGAGGCGATCTGGACGCCCTTCCGACCTGCGACGGGACACCCGCCTCGGGATCGTAGTATCCACGGCATACCCCCAGAAGTGGCCGCCTAGGATGGACGGGTGACCACGACCTCAGCGCCGAACCAGGCCACGCCCCCGAACCGTTCACGACGGATCATCTCGATCTCGCTGGCGGTCATCGCCGCCCTGGTCGTGGCTTTCTTCGTCTTCGCGAACCTCTACTCCGACTGGCTGTGGTTCGCGCAGCTCGGTTTCACCGAGGTGCTCACGACGCAGTGGATCGCGCGGACGGTGATGTTCGTCATCGGTTTCCTCGCGATGGCGATCCCGGTGTGGGGCGTCATCCAGCTCGCGTACCGACTGCGCCCCGTCTACGCCCGGCTGAGCTCGCAGCTCGACCGTTACCAGGAGGTCGTGGAGCCGCTGCGTCGACTCGCGATGTGGGGGATCCCGATTTTCTTCGGCTTCTTCGCCGGCTTCGCCGCCTCCGCGCAGTGGGAGACCACGTGGCTGTGGTTCAACGGCGTCGCGACCTCGACCACCGACCCGCAGTTCGGTCTCGACACCGGCTTCTACCTGTTCGCGCTGCCGTTCTACACGACGGTCCTCGGCTTCGCCTCGGCGGTCGTGCTCGTGTGCCTCCTGCTCACCGCCGTGGTGTCGTACCTGTACGGCTCGGTGCGGGTGGGGCAGCGCGAGCTGCGCATCTCCAAGGCCGCACGCATCCAGCTCGCGATCCTCGCCGGCCTGTACCTGCTCCTGCAGGGCGGGAGCCTGTGGCTGGACCGTTACACGACGCTGGTCAACCAGGAGGACCGCATCACCGGCCCGGGATACGTGGGCGTGAACGCCGTCATCCCCGGTCAGACGATCCTCGCGATCGCGGCCGTCATCGTCGCGCTCGCGTTCTTCGTGACCGCGGTCATCGGGCGCTGGCGCTACCCCCTCATCGCGACGGCGCTGCTCGTGGTCTCGGCCATCGTCGTCGGCGCGGCGATCCCGTGGGCGGTCACGACCTTCCAGGTGCGCCCGAACCAGCTCGCCCTCGAGAGCCAGTACTACCAGCGCAACATCGACAGCACGAAGGCCGCGTACGGCATCGACGGCATCGAGAAGGAGAACTTCGCCGCCGCCACGACCGCCGAGGCCGGTCAGCTGCGCAACGACGCCTCGTCCACGGCCCAGCTGCGCATCATGGACCCGGCGATCATCGGTCCGACCGTCCGTCAGCTGCAGCAGTACCGCGCGTACTACCAGTTCAACAACCCGCTCGACGTCGACCGCTACACGATCAACGGTCAGACGCAGGATGCCGTGGTGTCGCTGCGCGAGCTCAACATCGGTCAGCTCGGCGACGCCGCGTCCTGGCAGAACACCACGCTCGTCTACACGCACGGCTACGGCATGGTCGCGGCCGCGGGCAACGAGCGCACGGATGACGGCGACCCGGTGTTCCTGGAGCAGGCCATCCCCGGCACCGGCTTCCTCACCGACCTCAAGTACGAGCCGCGCGTGTACTTCGGCGAGCAGTCGCCGCCGTACTCGATCGTCGGCGGGCCCGAGGGCGGCGAGGACATCGAGCTCGACTACCCCCTCGGTGCCGACGGCGGCACGGAGACGCGCACGACCTTCCGCGGCGACGGGGGACCGAGTGTCGGCAACGTCTTCAACCGCCTCATCTACGCGCTGAAGTTCCAGTCGGAGCAGATCCTGTTCTCGGACTACGTCAACGAGGACTCCCAGATCCTCTACGACCGCAACCCGAAGGAGCGCGTCCAGAAGGTCGCACCGTACCTGACGCTCGACAGCGACCCGTACCCGACGGTGGTCGACGGGCGGGTCAAGTGGGTCATCGACGGCTACACCACGAGCGCGAACTACCCGTACTCCTCGGGCGTCTCGCTGTCGCGGGCGATCGCCGACTCGAACACCCCGTCGCCGACGTACTCGCTCGACAACATCAACTACATCCGCAACTCGGTGAAGGCCACCGTCGACGCCTACGACGGCAAGGTCACGCTGTACGCGTGGGATGATCAGGACCCGATCCTGCAGGCGTGGCAGAAGATCTACCCCACGAGCCTCCAGCCGTGGAGCGAGATGTCGGCCGACCTCATGAGCCACGTCCGCTACCCGACCGACCTTCTGAAGGTGCAGCGGTCGATGCTGGGCGTGTACCACGTCGATGACGCGCGGTCGTTCTTCCAGCAGGACAACCGGTGGACGACGCCGAACGACCCGCAGAACGCCAACGAGCTGCAGCCGCCGTACTACCTGACGATGAAGATGCCCGGTCAGGACGCTCCGTCGTACTCGATGTTCACGAGCTTCATCCCGGCATCCCAGGGACAGGCGCGCAACGTCCTGACGGGGTATCTGGCGGTGGACTCGGATGCCGGTGACGAGAAGGGCGCGAAACGCGGCGACTACGGTCGATTGCGCATGCTCGTGATCGATGCCGAGACGCCGGTGCCCGGCCCCGGTCAGGTGCAGAACACCTTCGACTCGGATACCACCGTGTCGTCGCAGATCAACATCCTGAAGCAGGGTCAGTCGCAGGTGCTCAACGGCAACCTGCTGACGCTCCCCGTCGGCGGTGGTCTGCTGTATGTGCAGCCGGTGTTCGTCCAGTCCTCCGGTGGCACGCAGCTTCCGCAGCTGCGGCGTGTGCTCGTGGCGTTCGGTAACAAGATCGCGTTCGAGAACACCCTCAGCGAGGCGCTGGACTCGCTGTTCGGCGGTGATTCCGGTGCGGCCACGGGCGACGAGTCGGTCACCCCGACCGACCAGACGGGCACGGGCGGCGACGGAACGTCGACCACGCCGACGGCACCGGCCGGAGACTACGCGGCGGCGTTGGCCGAGGCTCAGGCGGCTCTCCAGGCGAAGCAGGAAGCGCTGACCTCGGGTGATCTCGCGGCCTTCGCCACGCAGGACGCCCGTCTCAATGCGGCCGTGCAGCGTCTGATCGAGCTCGAGAATCAGGCCCAGGGCGGGACGGCGACGCCGTCGCCGACCCCGACGCCCGGCGGCTGACCCGCGCAGGCGACAGAGGCCGGTTCCCTTCGGGGAGCCGGCCTCTCTCACATGCCGCGCGGGCGCCGCAACGATCGCGCCACGCCCGCGACCCCGCGCCCCGAGCGGCATCCCTCGCTTCGGTGTCCAAGACACGCGGATGGCGGTGGGCGGCATCCGCGTGTCCTGGACACTCAGGATGCCGCCGCGTCAGGGACCGTCCGCAGCGGTGCCTCAGGCGCTGAGGAACCACCACCAGATGAGCAGCATCGTCGTGCCGAAGCCCGCGATCTGGTTGAGCCAGAGGAATCGGTTCCACCCCGCGGTGGCGCTGTCGGAGGTGGCATCCGTGACGTTGCGGTACGGCCAGCACACGACGAGGTAGGGGATCACGAGCAGCGCCGCGAGCGGCCCGGGCCACGCGGTGAACAGCATGACGACGCCGGCGAGGGCGTAGGCCGTCAGGGCGAAGCGCACCGTCCACCGCGCGCCGCGGGCGGTGGCGATCGACGAGATGTCGGCGGCGCGGTCGGCCTCGACGTCCTGGACGGCGCCGAAGGCGTGCGAGGCGATGCCCCACAACCCGAAGGCGACGAGCACGGCCACGAGCTGCCACGTCCAGGTGGCGCCGGCGAGGACGAGACCGTACACGGCGGGGGAGAAGAAGTGGATGCTGCTGGTCACCGAATCGGCGAAGGGGCGCTCCTTCAACCGCAGCGGGGGAGCGGAGTAGAACACCACGAAGAACAGGCTCAGGGCGAGCACGAGCCACGACAGCGGGGATCCGACGACGACGAGGAAGACGACGAACGGCAGGCACGACAGCGCCGATGCCCACAGGGTGATCGGGTGCATGCGCTTGGCGAGCACCGCGCCGTGCGTTCCGCCCTTGCGGGGGTTGCGAAGGTCGGATTCGTAGTCGAAGACGTCGTTCACCCCGTACATGGCGAGGTTGTAGGGAACGAGGAAGAACAGGATGCCGACGACGAGGACGACATCGACCTGACGCGTGGTGAGCAGGTAGGCGGCCGCGAACGGGAACGCGGTGTTGATCCAGCTCACGGGTCGCGAAGAGACGAACAGCTCCCTCAGCACGCGTCCCGGGGTCAGGGCGGGGGTGGTCATGCGGTTTCCCTCCGGGCGGGGGCGAGAGTGAAGAGAGCGGGAACGAGGAACGCCGCGCACAGGGGATACGCGAAGTCCTCCAGTGGTGCCAGGCCGATTCTGAGCCCGCTGAGGTGCTCCGGCGGGTAGGAGAACAGTCCGACGGCGATCATGATGTTGTCGAAGACGGCGGTCAACGCGATGAGCACGAGCGCGGTCCAGCCCGATGCGCGCATGCGCCGTGCGAAGCCGGGACGTCTCGCGCTCAGCAGGGTCACGACGGCCGTCGCGGCGAGGAAGGGGAGGAGGATCAGCGCATACGTCACGACGCGGACTCCTCCGCCTCGACGCGCGCCGGGGAACCGGCATCCCGCTTCGCCTGACGCCGCTCGAACACCGTCCACAGCACGACCGCGAGGTAGCTGAGGAAGAGGAGGAAGAACACCTCTTCGAGCGGCAGGTGCGGGGCCAGATCGATGCCGACGAACAGCGGGCTGTGGCCCTTCACGAAGACCCCGGTCAGGATGCCGACCGCGTCCCACAGGAGGAAGAACACCGTTCCGAGACCCACCGCCAGAAGCGTCCGACGCGGTGCCGTCCGCAGAGCGAGACCGAACCTGAGATCGAGGGCGATCATGCCCGCCAGCGAGAACAGGATCGCGCCCAGGTAGATCCCGGGCACCTCAGACCGCCGTGCGAGCCGGCTCGTTCAGGGGTCCCGCGGTGCGGTCGCCCGTCATGCGCTTTACCACGAGCTCGGCCGAGATCAGGCACATGGGGAGTCCGATGCCCGGAAGCACCGAGGTTCCCGCGTAGTACAGGTTCGACACCTTCCGCGAGCGGTTCTTCGGACGGAAGATCGCGCTCTGGCCCAACGTGTGCGCGAGCCCAAGCGAATTGCCGTGCCACGCGTGCAGGTCCTGGGCGAAATCCTCGGGGGCGATGGTCTTCCGCACGACGATGCGCTCGGCGAAGTCCGGGATGCCGGTCCACTCGCCGATCTGGGCGATCACCCGGTCCGCGGCGGCCTCGATGCGCGGATCGCCGGCACCGGCGACACCGCCGCGGCCGCTGACGGGATCAGCGGGTACGGGCACCAGGACGAAGAGGTTCTCGTGTCCCGCCGGAGCGACGGAGTCGTCCGAGGCGCTCGGCCGGCAGACGTAGATCGAGGCGGGGTCGGGGATGCGCTTGTGCTCGCCGAAGATCGCGTCGAAGTTGGTGTGCCAGTCGTCGGTGAAGAGCAGCGTGTGGTGCGTGAGCTGCGGAAGCTCTCCCTTCACACCGAGCAGGAGCAGCAGCGCCCCGGGGCTCGGCACGCGGTCCTTCCACCACTTCTCCGGATACTGACGATCACCCTCTTCCAGCAGCTGGGTCTCGGTGTGGTGCAGCTCGGCGCCCGAGACCACGGCATCCGCTGGAACGATCCGGCCGTCCGCGAGCCGCACGCCGCGGGCGATGCCGTCGTCGGTGATGATCGCCTCGACGGGGACGCCGGTCTCGATCTGCACGCCGCGCTCACGGGCGAGCCTCTCGATCGCGGCGATGATCTCGGTGAAACCGCCGCGCGGGTAGAGCACGCCGTCGCCGAGATCGAGGTGGCTCATCAGGTGGTACAGGCTGGGCACCTCGAACGGGGATCCGCCGAGGAACACGGACGGGTAGGCGAGGATCTGCTGCAGCCGCGGGTTCGAGAAGTCCCGCGTCACGCGCTTCCACAGCGTCTGCGTGAGGAGCGGGATGAGCGTCGGGAGACGCGTGATGAGCGCGGGGTCGCGAAGCCCCTGCGTCGAGGAGTAGGTGTCGTACAGGAACTTCGACGTCGACAGCTCGTACGCATCCTTCGCCGAGTCGAGGTACGCCTCGACCTTGTCGCCGGAGCCGGGCTCGTGCTCTTCGAACAGCGCGCGGACGGCCTCGCGACCGGACACCACGTCGATGGGCTCGCCCTTCCCGGGAGGACCGTACACGCGGTACGCCGGGTCCAGACGCACGAGGTCGAGCTGCTCTGCGGCGCTCGTACCGAGCAGCCGGAAGAAGTGGTCGAAGACCTCGGGCATGAGGTACCAGCTAGGCCCGGTGTCGAAACGGAAGCCGTCGCTCTCCCACGACCCGGCGCGACCACCGAGCTGCTCGCGTCCCTCGAACAGGTGGACGTCGTGTCCCTGATCGGCCAGGAGCGCGGCGGTGCCGAGGCCGGCAATCCCTCCTCCGACGACGACGATGCGCTGCGAGGTCATGCGTGGGCCCCTTTCGGTGGGCGTCCGAGGAAGGCGCGCACCGCGAGGGTCGCCTTCACTGCGTCCGGGACGCGGACGCGCGGCGCGCCCGCGGGGGTGCGGCGCAGTCGCCGCGAGAGCTCCGCGAACAGGTCGTGCGCGGCGGTGACCGCGCGGCGGCAGTCCGGCGGGAGGAACGGGACTGTCGCGGCGGCCGCGGCCAGGTCGGCGTCGATGCGGTCGAGGACCGCCGTGCGACGGTCGTCGTCGGCGGCGCCGTCGAGGTAGTCACGGCCGAGGCGGGTGGCGTCGTCGTCGAGGTCGCGGAGGAAGTTCACGTCCTGGAAGGCCGCACCCAGTCGGCGGGCTCCGTCGACGAGGTCGGCGGCGGGGCGCGCCGGCTCCGACATCCCCGCGTTGAGGAACACTTGCAGGCACATCAGACCGACGACCTCGGCCGATCCGTACACGTACGCGTCGTGCGACGCGTCGTCGTGGGCGGCGGTGTCGAGGTCGGTGCGCATCGAGGCGAAGAACGGGGCGATGAGGTCGTCGCCGATGCCGCACTCGCGGGCGGTGCGCGCGAACGCGTGGACGACGAGGTTCGCGCTGAAGCCCGAGGCGATGGCATCCCGCACCTCGTTCTCGAGCGCGTCGAGCGTGGCACGTTCCTGCGCGGGCGAGAGCCCGGCGTCGTGCGCGGGGCCGTCCACGATCTCGTCGGCCACGCGGACCAGGGCGTAGATGTTCCGGACGTGCGGCCGCGGACGGGGGCCGAGCAGGCGACAGGCCAGGGCGAACGAGGTCGAATAGCGGTTGATCACCGCGGCGGCGGCATCGTCGGCCGTGCGCGTGTACAGCTCCAGGCCGGTCGCGGTCGCGCTCACGGGACGCGTCCCTGCACGGCGTCGACGAGGTCGTGCAGCATCGTGCGGCACTCCTCGGGGAGGGTGGATGCCGTGACGATCGCGCGCGCTTCGTCCAGAGTCCCGCGGACGAGGTCTTCCAGCCGTGCCCGCGCGCCGGACTCGCTGAGCGCCCGCTGGGCCGCGCGGATCGCGACCGGGCCGGTGTGCGCCTGCGCGAGCGCTTCGCTCACCGCGGGCCACGACTCGGTCTCGCGGGCCAGGACGATGAGATGCGTCTTCTTCGCCTCGCGGAGGTCGCATCCTTCGTCCTTGCCGGAGATCTCGGGCGAACCGAAGGCGCCGATGAGGTCGTCCACCAGCTGGTACGCCAAGCCGAGGCGCTGCCCGAAGCGTTCGAGTGCCGCACGGACGGGGCCGTCGGCGCCGGCGAGCACCGCTCCCGCTTCCAGGGGGGCCGAGAACGAGTACACCGCGGTCTTGTCGTGCGTGGTGCGCAGGATGGTCTCGGCATCCACATCACGGGCGGACACGGCGTTCTCGACATCGGCGAGCTCTCCGGCGGCGGAGATCAGAACAGCGTCCTCGAGGAGGCGGAGGAGGTCGCCGCGCACGCTCGTCGGAAGGTCGGCCAGAGCGACCAGGCGCCCGGCCTCGTGGAGCAGCAGGTCGCCGGCCAGGATGCCGGCCGCATCTCCGAGGAGCGCGGCGCCCGTGGCATCCGCGCCTCGCTCTTCGCCCCGCGCCCGGAACTCGCCGCCGACATTGGCGACACCGCGTCGCTCGGTGTCGTGGTCGATGACGTCGTCGTGGACGACGAAGGCGGTGTGCAGGAGTTCGAACGCGGCGGCGACCTGGTAGAGCGCGGCACGATCGGTCTCGGCACCGCCGAGCGTGTCGAACGCGGCGACCACGAGGAGCGGCCGGAACCTCTTGCCGCCCCGGGCGGAGCGGGCGATCGCGGATGCCAGGGCCCGGGCGCCGTCGCCATGGTCGCGGAGGCGGCGGGCGAGACGGATCAGAACGGTGTCGATCGCGTCGTCGATGGCGGCGCGCGCCGTGGGTGTGGTGGAGAGAGCGATCATGAGGCCGCCCGGATGGCCGGTGGGGACGAGAACAGGTGAAGCTGCTGTGCCTGGAGAACGAGCCACGGGCTGAAGGCCCACGGCGTGGCCTCCAGCGCGGCGGCGAGGTCGGCGGGGTCGACCCAGCGCGATTCCGCGACCTCGGACGGGTTCAGCCGCGGCTCTTCGTGGGTACGGGCGACGTACACCGGGCAGATCTCGTGCTCGACGATGCCGCTGGCGTCGACCGCGCGATAGCGGAAGAGCGGAAGGGCGAGCTCCACGTCGGAGATCGTGAGTCCGACCTCGAAGGCGGCGCGACGGTGAACGGCCTGCAGGACGGGCTCGGCGGGACCCGGATGGCCGCAGAACGAATTCGTCCAGACGCCCGGCCAGGTCTTCTTGTCGAGCGCGCGACGCGTGACGAGCACCTGACCGTCGGCGTTGACGACGTGGCAGGAGAACGCCAGGTGAAGAGCCGTGTCGGTGCCGTGCACACTCGCCTTCGGTGCCGTTCCGATCTCATTGCCCCAGTCGTCCAGGAGGACGACATACTCGGTCTCGCTCATCGTGCCTCCTGTTTGCTAGTTTAGCTAGCGATGTCAGCCGACTATACCCAGAGCGAAACGGAGGTGTCCACCGTGTCCGTCGTCGACGCCTTTCGTGCTAACAGACCCGGTGTCGTCCGTGCGATGGAGTCGGTCCGCGCTCTGAGCGATGCCCTCGACCGCATGAACAGCGGCATGAAGGGCGACATGGACATGAACGCCAGCGACCTCGCGACGCTGCGGATGCTGATCATCCGCGAGCAGCGCGGACAGATGGTCAGCCCGCACGATGTGGCATCTCACCTGCGGATCTCCACGGCGTCCACGACCAAGCTGCTCGATCGGCTCGCGGCGTCCGGGCATCTCGAGCGGCGTCCGCACCCCTCCGACGGCCGGGCGCGCGTGGTGGTCCTGACGCCGAAATCCCGAGCGGAGTTCTTCCGGCACTTCGGTGCGCACCTCGCGGCGATGGTCGCGGTGGCGGAAGGATTCTCCGACGAGCAGCTCGCGACGATCGCCGAGTTCGTCGACGGACTGAGCGAGGCGATCAGCGGGTCCGATTGAGTGCCCCGCGCGCCACGCGGAGGCCGACATCGTCGAAGATCGCGCGCGGATTGGCGCCGCGACGCGCGGAGGCGCGGACGACCGCGCGCGCATCGCTCCACCCGCCGCCGCGGAACACCCGGGCGTCGCTCGTCTCGGGCGCGAAGAGATCCCAGCACCACTCCGACACGTTGCCGAGGATGTCGAAGAGGCCGTGGAGGTTCGGAAGGCGTCCGCCGACCTCGACCGGTCCGCGCAGGCCGTCGCCTGCGGTCCACGCAATCTCGGCGATCGGTCCGTAGGTGGATCCTGTGGATCCCGCCCGGCACGCGTACTCCCACTCGTCCTCGGTCGGCAGTCGGAAGCCGTCGGCCTCCGTGTCCCAGTCGACGACTTCGCCGTCGTACGCGTAGACGGGATCCCGGCCCTCCCACTCGCTCAGCGCGTTGCAGAAGCGCACCGCGCGCAACCAGCTCACCTGCACGGCGGGGCGGCGCGGGTTCTGGGCCGTGATGCCGAGGATCTCCGCCATCTGCTCCTCGGTCACCGGGTAGACACCGATGTCGAACGCCTCGACGGTGATCTCGCGGCGGTCCTCGCCCCGCTGGTCTCCGCGCAGCACGCTTCCGGCGGGGATGCGGGTCATCTCGACGTCGCTCATCGCCGCCCGCCCGTCTCGCTGCCGGATCGGTCGTCCGTGGAGCGGGGGGAGGGGTCGCGTGAGTGACGGAGCATGGTCCCAGTGAATCGGTCTCGACCCGGTCTGACAGCCGGGTTGACGGGACGGCGCCGAAATCGGAAGGGCGATGCCGCTCAGTAGTCGTCGCCCGGCCACATTCCTTCGGGCAGGACGAAACAGGGGGAGAAGGACAGGATCTGCACGAAGGTCTTGTCGACGGAGAGCGCGACCAGGTACCCCTGCCCGAATTCGCCGATGACGTGAGCCCTCGGCTCCCCGTCGGATGTCAGATCCGTATTCGTCCGGTAGGAGTCGCTCGCGTCGTAGGTCTGGGCGATGTTCTCGGTGACGGCTGCCCCGTCGTAGGTGGCTCCCTCGGTGAGCACGACCTTGGTCTGACCGGTCCATTGATAGGCGCGGTCGCCGCTGCACGACATCAGAACACCCGTCTGGTCTTGGTCGACGGATGCCACGACATCGGCCGGCACCAGGGCGGCCAACTCCCGCTCCATCCGCATCGCGGTCGCTTTGGCGTCCTCGAGCGTCAGGGATGTGTCCACGACTCCGGCGCCACCCGGCGCGACGCATCCGGCGAGGACCGCGGAGAGGGCGACGAGGACGGCGAGGGCGGTGATGTGCCGTCGCTTCATCGAGATCATCCTTCTTTCTCTTCGCCCGGCACCGATTCTTCGATCTATTGACGACGAGCCGAATGTCGAGAACGAGGTGGATGACGCACGGCTAATAATTCTGGCTGGGAGACATGCCCTCGGGGAGGACGAAGCAGGGCGAGAAGGACACGATCTCAGCCGCTCAACACGGCCACGTCGGTCGAATACTGCCCACCCATGTGAACCACTGTAATCAGACGCCGGATTCCGTCGCGGGGGCCTGCAGGGGGCTGTGGACGAGTCGTCTCGGAGCGAGGCCTTCAGATGAGGTCGCGTCGCCGGGGGAAAGCCGAAGGCCCCGGATCCGAGGATCCGGGGCCTTCTCTTGTTGCGGGGACAGGATTTGAACCTGCGACCTCTGGGTTATGAGCCCAGCGAGCTACCGAGCTGCTCCACCCCGCGGCACAAGAGATAAACCTAGCACGGGTTTCGGGTCGTGTCGAATCGACGTTGATTCAGGCGTCGTGGACGGGCCATGATTCGGGGATGCTGACCCCCACCGACGACCCGCGCGACGACCTCCGCGACGGCCGCCCCGAGAGTGCGGCGCAGCGCGCCGACCGCAACTGGGCGGACGTCCTGCAGGAACTCCGGGTGCTGCAGACCGGTACCCAGATCCTCACGGGCTTCCTCCTGGCGCTGGCGTTCCAGCCGGCCTTCGCGGACCTGAGTGGACCGCAGCGCACCGGCTACCTCGTACTCGTCGGACTCTCCGCGCTGACCGCGATCCTCGCTCTCGCCCCGGTCGCGCTGCACCGAGCGGTCTTCCACCGCGGTGTGAAGCCCGTCGTCGTCCGGTTCGGTCATCGTGCCCTCATCGCCGCGCTCACCGCGGTAGCGGTGCTGCTCACCGGCGTCGTGGCGTTCGTGTTCGACGTGGTCGTCGGTGTCGAAGCCGCCGTGATCGCCGTGGTCGTGCTCGTGGTCGTGATCCTCGTACTGTGGGTCGTGGGTCCGGCGGTCCTGCGCCGGCTCAGCGGCGAGAACCGGATCAGCGGTGAGAGCCGGTCCGGCGACGAGAAGGGACGCGGATGACGCACGACAGCGTGGGAGTGGCGGTGGCGCAGTTCGCCCCGGCCGCGTCGAAGCAGACCAACCTGGATGCCATCGGCGATCTCGCCCGCACGGCCGCGGCCCGCGGTGCACGGGTGATCGTCTTCCCCGAGTACTCCAGCTACTTCGTCGACCCGTTCGACACCTCTCTCTCCGAGAACGCCGAAGACCTGGGCGGTCCGTTCACGAGCGCACTCCAGGCCCTCGCCGCCGAGTTGGACGTCGTGCTCGTCGCGGGGCTCGTGGAGCGGGCCGACGACGGGCGTCGCGTGCGCAATGCCATCGTGGCCGTCGGGGGAGCCGGCATCCGGGCCGTGTATCGCAAGCTGCATCTCTACGACGCGTTCGGCCAGCGGGAGTCGGACTGGGTGGCCCCCGGCGAGATCGCGCCTCCCGAGACCTTCGAGGTGGACGGTCTGCGCTTTGGCCTCATGACCTGCTACGACCTGCGGTTCCCCGAGGTGGCGAGGACCCTCGCCGACGCGGGGGTGGACGTGGCGCTCGTTCCTGCGGAGTGGGTGCGCGGCCCGCTGAAGGAGCATCACTGGACGACGCTGCTCACGGCGCGCGCGATCGAGAACACGTTCTTCGTCGCCGGCGCCGACCACCCGCCACCGCTCGGGGTCGGTCACTCGACGGTCATCGACCCGCAGGGCGTCGCGCTCGCCACGATCGGGACGGCCACCGACGTCGTCGTCGCCCACATCGATCCCGGCGCGATCGCCCGGGTGCGGCGCGTGAACCCGGCGCTCGACCTGCGCCGTTTCCGGGTCACCCCGCGCTGACGCCCGCGGTCAGCCCCGTGACAGGGCGGAGAGGCGGCCCACCGCGTCGGTGAGCACCTCGACGCGCTTGCACGCGGCGAAGCGCACGAGCGTCGCGTAGTCGGCTCGGTGGTCCGGCGAAGCGAATGCCGTGAGCGGGATGCCGACGACGCCCGCCCGCGCGGGCAGCTCGCGGCAGAACGTATCGGCGTCCGTGGCCCCGAGGGGAGCGGCATCCACGACCGTGAAATACGAACCCCCGGGGGTGCTGACGTTGAAGCCGGCGGCGCGCAGCCCCGTGCCGAGGAGATCCGCCTTCGCCTTCATCTCGCCGGCCACCGAGGCGAAGAACGTCTCGGGAAGCCGCAGGCCCGCCGCGATCGCCGGCTGGAACGGCGAACCGCCGACGTAGGTGAGGAACTGCTTCACGGCCAGCACCGCGGTCACGAGTTCGGCGGGCCCGGTGACCCATCCGGTTTTCCAGCCCGTGAGCGAGAACGTCTTGCCGGCCGACGAGATGGAGAGCGTCCGCTCCGCCGCACCCGGGAGGGTGGCGATGGGGACGTGCGGGCCGTCGAAGACCAGGTGCTCGTACACCTCGTCGGTCACGATGATCGCGTCGTGCCGATGCGCGAGACGGATCACCTCGTCGAGGACCTCGCGGGAGAACACCGACCCCGTCGGATTGTGAGGGTCGTTCACGAGGATCACGCGCGTCCGGTCCGAGACGGCGGATGCCAGTACCTCGAGGTCGGGTTGGAAGTCCGGCCAGCGCAGGGGCACGGGGACGAGCCGCGCGCCCGCCAGGGCCACACAGGCGGCGTAGGAGTCGTAGTAGGGCTCGAAGACGACGACCTCGTCGTCCGGGCCGTCGATGAGCGCGAGAAGGGTGGAGGAGAGGGCCTCGGTCGCTCCCACCGTCACCAGCACCTGCCGGGACGGGTCGAGCTCGATGCCGTAGAAGCGCTGCTGGTGTTCGGCGATCGCCGTCAACAGGTCGGGGAAACCCCGGCCGGGCGCGTACTGGTTCACGCCGTCCGCGATCGCGCGGCGTGCGGCCTCAAGGACCACTTCGGGCCCGTCCTCGTCGGGGAAGCCCTGTCCGAGGTTGAGGGCACCGGTCGAGGCGGCCAGAGCCGTCATCTCGGCGAAGATCGTCGGAACCGAGGTGCCGTCGGGGGCGATGAGGCCCGCGCCGAGCGCGGTGCGGCGCCAGGCGCCGGGGAGGTCGTGCATGATGCGGATGCCTTCGGGGAGAGGGGGCGGGAACCGCCGGGCCGAAACCCTCTCACCGTAGCGGAGCGGCCCGTGCGCAGGACCCCGCATGACCTCGCATTCCGTTCCTGCGACTCTGATAGATCGGACTCACCCGCGTCATAGGAACCACACAGCATCCGGGGTCATGGTTGATCTCGCCTGGAAGAAGGAGCATCACATGAGCGACACCACGGACGACCGTCCCGAGGACCACCGCCCCACCAGCGACGCCGCCGCGCAGGGCGCGGTCCCCGCGTCGCACGAGACCACCCCCGCCGCAGACGCGACCCCGGTCGCGCCCGCCGCGGAGTCCACCCCGGCGGCGCCGCCGGTTCCTACCCGCTCGCCGGCCGACGCCGCTGCGGCGTGGCCGCCGCCCGCGCAGGCCCCCGCATCCGGTCAGGCGCCCACCGCGTCGCAGCCCACCGCGTCGCAGCCCACCGCGTCGCAGCCCGCCGCGTCGCACCAGCCGACCGCGGCGCACTACGGAACCCCGCAGAACCCGGCGCCGCACGCCCACGGGTACGCCTCCGCGCCGAGCGGTGCGACCACCCCCACCGGGCAGGCCTTCGGGCCCGCCGCGACGGGGACCTACGGCACGCACCCGACGCTGACGCTCCCCGAATCCGAGGTGGCCAAGCCGCGCAAGAAGAGCTCCGGCACCAAGATCGCCGCCCTCCTGATCGCCGCGGCGCTCGTCGGCGGCGGGGCCGGCCTCGGCGGTACCTACGCCGGACTGGCCCTGTGGGGCGGGTCCAACGGTGCGACCGCCTCGGGGCCCACGGCGATCACCGTCAACGACCCGAGCGACGTCAACGCCACGGCCGCCGTGGCCGCCAAGGTCGTACCGAGCGTCGTCACGATCAGCGCGACCGCGGGGACCTCGGGAGGCACCGGATCCGGTGTCATCCTGAGCGACGACGGTTACGTCCTGACCAACACGCACGTCGTCACCCTCGACGGCCAGAGCGGCAACACCACGCTCTCGGTCACCACGTCCGACGGGCGGGTGTACGCCGCGAAGCTCGTCGGCACCGACCCCACCTACGACCTCGCCGTGATCAAGCTCGAGAACGCCTCGAACCTGACCCCGATCGAGTGGGCGGACTCGTCGAAGCTCAACGTGGGTGACAACACGATCGCGGTCGGCGCACCCCTGGGCCTTGCGAACACCGTGACCACCGGCATCGTGAGTGCCCTGAACCGCTCCATCGAGGTCGCTTCGTCCGCGGCGCCGAGCGACAGCTCCGACTCGAGCGAGGGCAGCCAGGGCGGCCAGGGCAGCGGCGAGAGCCCGTTCTTCTTCGATTTCGGTCAGGGCCAGCAGAGCACGCAGGCGACCCAGACGATCAAGATCGCCGTCATCCAGACGGATGCCGCGATCAACCCCGGCAACTCCGGTGGCGCGCTCGTGGACGACGAGGGCAAGCTGATCGGCATCAACGTCGCGATCGCGAGCGCCGGCTCGTCCTCGTCGTCGAGCGGTCAGTCGGGCAACATCGGCGTCGGATTCTCGATCCCCTCCGACATCGCCAAGCGCGTCTCGCAGGAGATCATCGACAACGGCTCGGCGACCCACGGCCTGCTCGGCGCGAGCGTCCAGGACGCCGCATCCATCCAGGGCGCGACGACCACCGGCGCCTATGTCGCCGAGGTCACCGCCGGGGGCGCCGCCCAGGCCGGTGGTCTGCAGAAGGGCGACGTGATCACCGAGTTCAACGGCATCCCCGTCACCAGCTCCGTGGACCTCACGGCGCAGGTGCGCGCGCTCGCCGCGGGCTCCGAGGCCACGGTGACCTACCTCCGCGGCGGCAAGCAGGCCACCGCCCAGGTGACGCTGGGCTCGATGCCCGCAAGCTGAGCCCGCCGTTCCGGACGCCACCCCGCGATAGGCTCGCGGGGTGGCGTCTTTCTCGTTCGGTGCGGGGAATGCGCGAAAACTCCGGCGCATTCCGCTGTATCTCGCGGGGCGACTGCTGACCGCGGTGGTCCCGCGTTCACGGGAGCGCTGGGTGTTCGGCTGCGCGGTCGGCGTGGCCGACGGCGCCCTGGCCCTGTGGCGCGTGGCGGATGCCGCGGGCGAGCGGACCACGTGGCTCGTCGCCGACGAGGGTCAGGCGCAGGAGGCCGAGAGGCTCGGCATCCCTTCCCTCCGGCGCGATTCGCTGCGGGGTCTGTGGGCGACGGCCCGAGCGCGTGTGGTCGTGGTGACCCACGGCTTCGGAGACGTCAACCGCTACGCGGTGGCGGGCGCGTTCGTCGTGCAGCTGTGGCACGGGATCCCGCTCAAGCGCATCGGTCTGGATTCGCCCGAGACGACCCGCAGTGCTCTGTTGCCGGGGTCTCGCGCCGTCACGCGGCTCCTGGCCGTGCTGTACCGGCGCACCATGCGCCAGATCTCTCTGCTCCCCGCCGCCTCGCATCTCGTCCGCGGACGCCTGGAGAGCGCGTTCGGTCTCGACGACGCGCGGGTGCCCGTGACCGGCGAGCCGCGGGTCGACGTGCTCTCGCGAGGCACCGCCGACGAGCGGCGCAGCGCCGCGCGCGACGCGCTCGCCGCCGTGACGGGCACCGATCTCGGTGATCGGCGCCTGGTGCTCTACGCCCCGACCTGGCGCGACGGCGATGTCGACCCGGCGATCCCCACGACCTCCGACGCGGATCGCATCGACGCGGTGCTGGCGCACCACGACGCCGTGCTGTTCGTGCGACCCCACCCGCTCGGAGCGGGGGAGTACCGCCTCACGAGCGAGCGCGTGAAGATGCTCGGAAGCGACCGCGTCGCCGACGTCACTCCGCTGCTGCCGGCTTTCGACGCCCTCGTCACCGACTTCTCCTCGCTCGCCTTCGATGCAGGACTCGTTCCGCTCCCGGTGGTGTTCTTCGCCCCCGACGTCGAGGCGTACGTCGCGCGCCGGGGCCTCTACGGCCGATATCGCGACGTCGCCGGCGACGACGTCCCGCGAACGTGGGAAGCCGCGCTCGCCCGGCTCGACGGCATCCTGGACGATCCGACCGACGCTGTGGAGGCCTCGCGCCGGCTGAGCGCGAGCGTGCACGCTCACCACGACGGGCGCAATGCCGAGCGGGTCCACCGCGCGATCCGCGCCCGACTGACCGCTCGTCGCTTTGCGGCGCCCCCGAGGAGGACCATCCCATGACCGACGTGCGTTTCCTCCACGACGACGGGCGCGCCGTGCTCGAGATCTCCGGAACGGGATTGCGGCCGACGGGCGTGACGCTCGAGGGTCCGCGCGCCCGCGTCACCGCGCGCCTGCACGGACGCGGACGGACCTGGCGGGCCGAGCTTCCCCTCCGCGCGGCGCGGTGGGGCGGACCCGAGCTGCCGCTTCCCACGGGCGAATACCGGCTGCGCATCGAACCGGGGGAGGCGACGGATGCCGCGCCCCCCGCGGCATCCCTGCCCCTCACGCAACTTCCGGGGCTCCGGGCGGAGTGGGATGGCCGACGGCTGCGGGTCGGTCCACCGGTCGACCCCGCCTACGACTCCGGCGAAGGGCAGGCCGCGCTCGAACGGCGGTACGCGACCTCTCGGCAGCCGCTGGAGAACGCCGTGTTCTTCGAGAGCTTCTACGGGCGCACCGCCGGCTGCAACCCGCTCGCCATCGATCGGGAGCTCGCGCGCGTGGCCCCCGCCGTCACGCGCTACTGGAGCGTCGTCGACCTGTCGGTGCACGTTCCCCCCGGGGTCGTCGCCGTGGTGGAGGGCAGCCCCGAATGGTGGCGTGCCCGGGCGGCATCCCGACTGCTCGTCGTCAACGACTGGCTGCGTCGGAAGTTCGTCCGCAAGCCCGGTCAGCGTGTGCTTCAGACCTGGCACGGCACACCCCTCAAGCGTCTCGCACTCCACCGCCCCGGCTTCGATCCGCGAAGGACACTGGCCGTTCTCCGCGAGAGCCGGCGCTGGGACGTGCTGCTCGCCCAGAGTCCCTATGCGGCGCGGCTCCTCTCCCGTGCGTACGCGTTCCTCCGGCGCCCCGTGTGGATCGAGGGGTATCCGCGCAACGACGTCCTCCAGACCGACGACGGCACCGCGACGCGCCGCGCACTCGGCATCGGGGCGGACGAGCGCGTCCTCCTCTACGCCCCGACGTGGCGCGACGACCGGGAGGCGATCGTCGACTTCCTCGATCCGTCCGCCCTGGCACGGGCCACGGATGCCGTGGTGCTCGTCCGCGGCCACACCCGGACGCTTCACCCGGGCGAGGACTCGCGGGGGCCCCGCGTCATCGACGTCACCGGCTACCCGGACACGGCGCGGCTGCTGGCGGCATCCGACGCCCTCATCACCGACTACTCGTCGGTGATGTTCGACTTCGCCATCACCGGCAAACCGATGTACTTCCTCGTGCCCGACCTCGAGCACTATCGCGGAGAGCTGCGCGGGTTCTACTTCGATCTGCTGGATGCCGCCCCCGGACCGGTCGTGCGGTCGCAGGACGACCTCGAGCGGGCGATCGCGGAGGTCGACCCGGCGATCTTCCGCGAACGCTACGAGCGGTTCCAGCGCGTGTTCGTCGCGCGCGAGGACGGTCGGGCGGCGGAGCGGGTCGTCGCCCGGCTCCTCGACCAGGGATTCGTCGACCGGTATTGAGGCGGATGCCGCTGCTCAGGGCAGCGGTGTGTTGCGGCCGTCGAGCCGCGAGGTGTCGACGGTGTCACGGGCTCCGCGCGCGACACCCCAGAGGAACCCGGCTCCCCAGGGCAGGTGCATCGAGGGCAGGACGGCCGCGGTCCAGGCGCGATCGCGCCATCCCCGGCCTCCGCCGCGCCCCAGGGCGACGACGGCGACGAGCACCCCGTACGCGGCGACGGGCAGGTGCACCGCGTGGGCCGCGGGGGAGCGCACGATCCCGAGAGCCTGCGCGACGGCGACGGCGAGCGACAGGGCGGCCGCACCGACGAGTGCCGGGGGAGCGAAGAAGCGCAGGGAGTTGCGTCGTCCGTAGCGCCGTACGAGTTCGCCGCGCCACGCGCCCGTCGCCCGGAACTGCCGCACCAGCCGCGTCCAGCTTTCCCGCGGCCAGTAGACCACCGACAGCGCCGGATCGAACCACACGCGGTAGCCGGCGCGGCGGATGCGCAGGTTCAGCTCCCAGTCCTCGCCGCGGCGGAGGGTCTCGTCGAACCCGCCCACCTCCTCCAGCACGCTGCGCCGGAACACTCCCAGGTACGCCGACTCGGCCGGCCCTTCCTCGGTGCCTCCGTGGTACGCGCCGCCCCCGAGGCCGACGGGGGAGTTGTAGGCGCGGGCGACCGCGCGCTGGAACGGCGAGCGTCCGTCCGCCCGCATCACTCCGCCGACGTTCGCCGCGCGCGTGCGCCGGAGCGTCGCCAAGGCGCGTCGCGTGTATCCGGGTCGCAGCTCGGAGTGCGCGTCCACCCGCACGATCGTGGCGAAGCGGCTCCGATCGATCGCGAGGTTCAGCCCCACCGGGATATCGGCGGCGGGGTTGTCCACCAGCACCACCCGGGGGTCCGCGGCGGCGATCTCGCGGGCGATCTCGTCGCTGGCATCCGTGGACGGCCCGAGCGCCAGCACGAGCTCGACCGGGCCCGGCACCTCCTGCGCCAGCGTCGAGGCGACCGCACGGCGCAGGTACCGCTCTTCGTTCAGGACGGGCATGACGAAGCTCACGCCGGCGTCGTCGGGGGGAACGGGCGCGTCTCGGCGGCCGGGGGTCGCGAGGTGCATCATTCCATCGTCCCACGCCGACCTGGCCGGTACCCTGGAAGGATGCCCCTCGCCCGCGACGCCCGGCTCGCCGTCGGGCTCCTCCGCAAGGCCCTGGCCACCCGCCGTGCGCGCACCGACCTCCGCCGAGCGCTCGCCGAACGCGGACCCCTGCCGCAGAACCGCTTCCGCATCGCGGTCTACTTCGCTGACGGCCCCGTGAACATGTACCAGATGCGCCAGTGGTACGCACCGCTCCGCGAGCTCGCGCGGAAGTGGCCCGTCGTGGTGATCGCCCGCTCGATCCGCGGCGCCGACGCGCTGCTGCGCGACGACGCACTGCCGGTGGCCTACGCCCCCACGGTGCGCGACGTCGAACAGGTGCTCGACGAGCAGGACGTGCGGATCGTCTTCTACGTCAACCAGAACACCCGCAACTTCCAGATGTTCCGATACGGGCGGCGCTGGCACGTGTTCATCAACCACGGCGAGTCCGACAAGATGTACATGACGACCAACCAGTTCACCGCGTACGACTACGCGTTCGTCGCCGGTGACGCCGCTCGGGCGCGTCTGTCCCGGACTCTCTGGGACTACGACCTCGACCGCCGGACCTTCGCGATCGGCCGTCCGCAGGCCGACCACTACTCCGGCGACCTGCCGTACACGCCCGATGGTCGCCGCGTCGTGCTCTACGCCCCGACGTGGGAGGGGGATCGTCCCGCTGCCCACTACGGCTCGATCCTCACGCACGGCGAAGCGCTGGTGACGGCGCTGCTGGCCACCGGCCGTCACCGGGTGATCTACCGACCCCATCCGCGGTCCGGCGTGGTCGACGCGGCCTACGGCGCGGCGAACGATCGGATCGTCGCCGCCCTCGGCGCCGCGAATGCCGCCGATCCGACCGCCCAGCACGTGCACGACACCGGGGCCGATCTCGGGTGGCAGCTCGCCGCCGCCGACCTCGCGGTGGTCGACATCTCCGCGATGGTGTACGACCGGCTCGCCGCGGGAAGACCGCTGCTGGTCACGCGGCCCGTCGACCCGGAGGCCCTCGTGGACGACACCGGGTACCTGTCGGATGCCGAATGGCTGGATGCCGATTCCGCGGCCGACATCGTGGCACGCGCCGACCGGGTGCTGGACGACCCCGACGCCGTCGCGCGCCTCGACCACTGGGTGCGCTACTACTTCGGCGACACGGCTCCCGGTGCCTCGACCGAGCGCTTCCACTCGGCGGTCCGCACGCTCATGGAGCGCTGGGAGAGCTGGAACGCGGGCGTCCCCGCGTGACCTCGCCGGTGCCGATCTCCGGCTCCCGGGTGATCAGGCGGAGAGCGGCGCGAGTCGCCCGATGGCGGCGAGCGGGATGCCGATCCAGTCGGGACGGTTGCGGGTCTCGTAGATCGCCTCGTACACGGCCTTGTCGAGCTCGAACGCGGCCAGCAGCGCGTCGGGGGCCGTCTGGCCCGCGCTGACCGTCTCGGCGTAGCCGGACAGGAACGCCTGCTGCGCCGCGATGACCCAGGCGCGCACGGCCGCGCCGTCGTCGTCGGCCACGGCGCCCGAGACGTAGTCGAACGAGCGCAGCATGCCGGCGACGTCGCGCACGGCGAGGTCGGGGCTGCGGCGCTCCGAGATCGGGCGCAGCGGTTCTCCCTCGAAATCGAGCAGTACCCACCCGTTCGCGGGCGTATGCAGGACCTGACCGAGGTGCAGGTCGCCGTGCACGCGCTGCAGGGGCGGCCACGCGGCCGCCACGGCGTCGGCGTACACCTGCCGGATGCGGTCGGCGTAGGGCGAGAGCGCGGGCACCTCGGACACCGCGATGGCCAGGCGCCTCTCCCAGGCGGCGGCCACCCGCGCACGCACCTCGGCGTCGGGTGCCACGGTGGGGAAGGCGTCGGCCAACGCCACGTGCATCCGCGCGACGCTGGCCCCGAGCGCGCGTGCCGGGGCGCTGAAGTCGTCTCCGGCGGTGGCGGCGAGAAGGGCCACCCGCCACGCGTCCTCGACCCCGTCGAAGAACTCCTGCGCGAAGGCGAGCGACCCGGTCGCCTCGTCGCCGTCCGCCGTCGTCCAGGTGCCCCGGACCTCGCCGATCGCGGCCGGCACGAACGTCGCCCCGCCGGCTGCGAGCGCGGACTGCAGTTCGACGTCCGGGTTCACCCCCGCGTTGACCTGACGGAACAGCTTGCAGATGACCGGGGCGGCACCCTCCGGGCGGAAGATGATCGAGGTGTTCGACTGCTCGCCGCTCAGCACGCGCGCGGGAACGGCGGTCGCGGTCGTCGCGGGCGGTGCCGTCAGGGGGATGCCGATGAACCCGCCGTCGCCTGTCGCCCCCGCACCGCCCTCGGTGACGAGATGGAACAACAGGTCGGTGAACGCGGGGTCGGTGACGGCGTCCGCCCACACCCGCCCGTCTCCCGCGGGGCCGATGAGACTCCCGGGGAGCACGGCGTCCGGGTCGCGCTGCGACACCGGCACCTGGTAGACGGATGCGGGGGTCACCGCCTCGTCTCGGACGAGAAGCACCCGCGTGCCGGGGATGACGAGCTCCTCATCGGCGACGAGGGTCAGTCGCGGATCGCGACCCTTCGTGCCGTACCACCGCTGTCGCGGCATCCACACGGTCAGGAGATCGAGGAGGTCACCCATGCGGCGAGGCTAACGCGATCGGGGGTCGAGCGCTCGGGTCTTGCGCGCGGGCCGCGTCGATGACATGGCGTCAGGGCGCGTCGGACGACGCCGCGTCGTCGCGGTCCGTGCGGCGCGGCAGTGCCTTCCGGGCGACGGACCCCGTCCGCCGGCCCGCGGAGCCGACGGCTCCGGCGATGGCGCCGCCGACGCGCTGCACGCCGCCCACCGCTCGGCGCTCGAGTCTGTCGGCTCCGGGTCGCGGTTCCAGGTCGTGGGGGAGGATCAGCGGAGGCGCCCCGAAGGCCCGCCGCGACGTGACGAGCACGCGGCGGCCGAGGATGTTGTTCCCGGCTCCGCCCACGACGGCCCCGACGCCGAAAGGGAGCGCCTTGCCGAGCCACGAGGCGCCGCCCCGGGCCGCGAACTGACGGACGAACGTGGTCTTCAGGCGGTCGACTAGGGGTCCGACGGCCGCGCGGGGGAGCGTCTTCGTGACGAGTTCCCCCCAGTAGCCGGCGCGGGTGGTCCCGCGTCCGGCGGCCTGCGACGCGAGTTGGGCGACGAGGTCCGTCCCCTCCTTGCCGAGCATCAGGGTGAGGACGAGGGCGCGCGCACGGTCGGGATCCTCGATCGCGACCCCGTGCACCTCGGCGACCGATTGCGCGAACAGCGCCGTGGCCTCCAGGAAGCCGACCGTCTCCACGCCGCTGAGCGCCAGGGTGACACCGGTCCCGATTCCCGGCACGACGGCGGTCGCACCGACGGCCGCGCCGCCCGTGGTCACAGCCGCGAGGTAACGCCGCTCGAGGATCCGAAGGATCTCCTGCGGTGAGGCATCCGGATGCCGCAGTCGGATGCTCCGCAGGTGGGCCAGCACCGCGGGACGCTGCACGGACAGCACGCGGTCGAGCATCCGGATCGTGCGGGGATGCTCCTCCGACCCCGCCGGCGGCAGCCCGCCCTTCCAGGGCGCGTCGTCGGGCAGGGAATGGATGCGATGCACCTTCTCAGCCATGATTCCATCCTGCCCCGGTGGGGCGATGTCGTCCGGGCCTTGACGCGCGTCGGAGATCAGACGAAGAGGTTCGCGCGCTCCAGGTCTTCCGCGAAGTCGACCTCGACGGCGTAGAGGTCGGAGATGTCGAGAGGCTCGACGCGCATCCCGTCCCGGGCGATGGCCAATTCGATGCCGCGTTCGAAGTAGTCCTGGTCGTCGACGCGCTGCAGGTGGCGCTGGAGTGTCTTCTTGTCGCGGGCGGCGACGTAGTTGATGCCCACGGCTTCCCCGAGGCCGCCACGGACGGTCTTGGAGAGCTCCGCGACGAAGCCCTCGGCATCCACCGTGTACTTCACCTCTTCGTCGCTGACCTTGGCGGTGTTGACCGTGACGAAGGACCGGTCGCCCTCGATCAACTCGAGGGCGCGGCCGAGCACGTCGGGATCGAACACGACGTCGCCGTTCATCCACAGCACTCCGTCACGGCCGGTCGCCGAGAGGGCGCGCAACAGACTCTTGGACGTGTTCGTCTGGTCGTAGCGGTCGTTGTAGACGTAATCCACACGCGGGAACGCGTCGACGACGGTCTCCGCCCGGTAGCCGACGACGGTGGTGATGCGGGCCGTGCGGCCGAACGCCGCGCGGATATTGTCGTGCTGCTGCTGCATGATGCTGCGCCCGTCGGCGAGCACGGTCAGCGGTTTGGGCAGGCTTCTCCCCAATCGCGAGCCCATGCCCGCGGCGAGAATGACGATCTGAAGGGTCAAGGCAGGCTCCTGGGGGATGAGTTGTCATTTCCGGTTCACCGGAATGTCACGCCTTCGTGTCGAATTCATGCTAGCCAAACGCTCTGCGAAGGTGGACAATTCGCCATGGTCGTTGTCCTTTCGTGATGCCTACCGTCTCGGACGGCGCGTGTCACCCGCTGGGGTGGGTGTCGGAGGGGGTTGATAGTTTGGAACGATGACAGCGTCGCTGCCGCAGCCCCCTGAGTCCGCCTCCGCTGGGTCGGAGGACGATGCGGCGAGCGTCGACGCCTCTCCCACGCCCCCGCCGCGTCCCCGGACGCCCCGTCGCACCGCATCGTCGTCGCCTCGCGCAACGGGCGAATCGGATGCCGCCGATCAGGGCGACACGCCGGAGGTGAAGAAGTCGACGCCGCGAACTTCGTCGGCACGCAACGCCTCCACCGGGACCGCGCCGCGCAGCCCGCGCACCCCCGCTGCCAAGAAGCCGGCCACGCCGCGCACGCCGGCCGCGAAGAAGCCGGCCACGCCGCGCACATCCGCGGCCGAGAAGCCGGCGACGCCGCGCACGTCCGCGGCGAAGAAGCCGGCGACGCCGCGCACGCCGGCCGCGAAGAAGCCGGCCACGCCGCGCGCATCCACCGCCGCGAAGAAGCCGGCCACGCCGCGGGCCGCCCCGTCGGCGGTTCCGGACGCGGTGCGTCCGGTGGTCGATCCCGGTCCGCCGCCGCCGTTGCCCGCCGATCTGGTCGTGCCCCCGAGGCCGCCGTTGCCGCCCGTGGGTGGTTCGCCTTCTGTCGCCGACCCCACGCCGGCCGACGTCGCCGTCGAGGAGCCGAAGGTGGTCGACGAGCTGCCGGTCGATGAGTCGGCGGTCGTCGAGGAGCCGGCCGATGACTCGGCGGTCGTCGAGGAGCGGGTGGCTGTCGCGGAGCCGGTGGACGCGGAGCCGGTGGCTGTCGAAGCGCCGGTGGACGCGGAGCCTGCGGGGGGCGAAGACCCGACGGTCGAGGCATCCTTCTCCCCGGTCCTCATCCCATCGGATGAGAATACGACCCCGGTTGAGGCCGTCGTCGAGGAGCCGGTGGCGGTCGAGGACCCGGCGGCCGACGTGCCGGCGGCCGACGAGCCTGCAGTCGTCGGCGAGACGGCGGATCCCGCGGAGCCGGTGTCCGAAGAGCTCGTGACGGTCGCGGAGCCGGTGTCCGTGGAGACGCCGGCCGAAGCGTCGCCTGCGGCTGCCGAAGAAGCGGCGGTCGAAGAGTCGGTGGTCGAGGAGACGGTGGTCGACGAGCCGGTGCTTGTCGACGAGCCGGCCGCCGAAGAGCCTGCCATGGAGCAGTCCGCCGCCGAGGAGCCGGCCGCCGCGGAGCCGCTGACTGTCGACGAATCCGCCGAAAGTGACTCTGCGGTCCCGGAATCCGAGATCGCCGACGAGAGCGTCCCCGAGGAGTCGGCATCCGATCCCGCGGTGGAGGAGTCGCCGTCGACCGACCAAGACACCGATTCGGTCGACGCCGATGCCGACGCCGCTGTGACGGGATCGGCCGATACGCAGGACGCGTCCGCGGCCGAAGTCGCCGGTGCGGCGGCCGCCCCGGCCGCCGCGGACGAGAGCGACGTCGCGAGCGACGTACCGGCGCTGCGTCTGCGCAACGTCACGAAGCTGTTCGGCGAGGTGCGGGCGGTCGACGGCGTCGACCTGACCGTCCCGGCCGGCTCGTTCTACGGTCTCGTGGGACCCAACGGCGCGGGGAAGACGACGACGCTCTCGATCATCGCGGGTCTCCTCCGCTCGAACGGCGGCACGGTCGAGATCAACGGCGTCGACGCGGGACGCCAGTCGCGCGCCGCCAAGAAGCTGATCGGCGTCCTCCCGGATCGCCTCCGTACGTTCGACCGACTCACCGGGCGCCAGCTGCTGTCGTACTACGGTGCACTCCGCGGTCTGCCATCGCCCGTCGTCGAGAGTCGTGCCGCCGACCTGGCTCGCGCCTTCGATCTCGTCGAGGCGCTCGGCCGACCGGTGTCGGATTACTCGGCGGGCATGACGAAGAAGGTCATGCTGGCCGGGGCGATGATCCATTCGCCGCGCCTGCTCGTCCTCGACGAGCCGTTCGAGGCCGTCGATCCCGTCTCCAGTGCGGTGATCCTCGACATCCTGCGCGCCTACGTCGACCACGGCGGCACGGTGATCCTCTCCAGCCATGGAATGGAGCTGGTGGAGCGCGTGTGTTCGCGTGTCGCGGTCATCGTGTCGGGGCAGGTGCTCGCCGAGGGCACCGTCGACGAGGTGCGCGGCGAGTCGACGCTCGAGCAGCGTTTCCTCGAGCTCTCCGGCGGGCTCGGCGACGTGGAGGGGCTCGAGTGGTTGCACACGTTCTCCGCCTGAGGCTCGCGATGATGCTCGGCGCCCTCCGGGGCGATCGGGATCATGTGCTGCGCCGCGCCGTCGGTCTGTTCGTCCTCATCGCCGGCACCGTCTTCGCCGCGGTCAACGTCGTCGCCCTGGCCGACTCCGACCGTCTGACGACCGCGGTGGTGACGGTGCTCGCGGGCTCTGCGGTCACGCTGGGCTTCGCGATCGCCCCGCCGGTCACCGCCTCCGTCGACCCTCTCGACCCCCGTCGGTTCGCCGTGATCTGCCCCGAGCCCCGACCGCTCGCGGCCGCACTGCTGGCGGCCGGGTTCTTCAGCGTCCCCGTGGTCGTCGTGGTCGTCCTGGCCGTCAGCCTCGCGGTGGCGTGGACCGCTCACGGGGCGCCCGTCGGCGGCAGCATCGTGTCGATCGTGCTCGGCGTGACCACCTGCGTTCTGCTCGCCCGTGTCAGCCTCGCCCTCGGAGCCCTCGTGCGCCGTCCCCGGCAGTCGCGCGAGCTGATCGGGGTCTACCTCGTCGCCGTGCTCGTCGTGGTCGTTCCCGTGGGCATCTTCCTGGGCTCGCTCGAGTGGCGCGGAGCCGTTCCCTCGCAGCTCGTTTCGGCCGCCGAAGTGCTCGGGTGGACACCCGTCGGGGCGGCATGGAACATCGCTGTGGCTCCGACAGCGGGTGCCGCTGCCGCGAGCGTCGTCGTGGCCCTCGCGACCGTCGCCCTTCTGGCCGCCGCCTGGTTCGTCCTCGTCCGCGTCCTGCTGACGACGACGCCGCGCCCCTTCACCGTCCGCGAGCGCGCGGGCCTGGGGTGGTTCGCCCTGCTCCCCGGCACGCCCGGAGGCGCTGTCGCGGCGCGCAGCCTGTCGTACTGGTTCCGCGACCGCCGTTACGTGGTCAACGTCGTGGTCGTACCGATCGCCGCGGTCCTCACGACCCTCCCGCTCATCGTGGCCGGCGTCCCCGTGGAGTACGCCGTTCTTCTTCCCGCGCCGATCATCGCCCTGTTCCTGGGATGGCTGCCCCACAACGATCTGGCGTACGACTCCACGGCGCTCTGGATGCACATCGCGAGCGGTGTCCGGGGCCTCTCGGACCGGTTGGGTCGCCTCGTCCCGGTGGTGCTGATCGCGCTTCCGCTCCTGGCCATCGCCATCCCGCTCGCCGTCGCGGTCCACGGTCGGTGGGCGTTCGCTCCCGCGCTCGTGGGCGTGTGCGCGGCCCTCTTCCTCTCGGGGCTGGGTTTGTCGAGCATCGCGTCGGTCGTCGCGCCGTACGCCGTCTCCCGTCCCGGCGACAGCCCCTTCCAGCAGCCGCAGCGCACGGGCTCCGGTGGCGTCGCGTCTCAGGCGCTCGTGATGATCGGCGCCCTGCTCGCGGCGAGCCCGGCGATCTGGTTCGCCTGGCAGGCCGTGGCATCCGACACCGCCGACGCCTTCGCCGCGCTGTGGGCGGGACTCGGGGCAGGGGTCGTCGTCCTCCTCGTCGGGGTCGCGGTGGGAGCGGCGCAGTTCGAGCGGCGGGGGACGCGGCTCATGGAGTTCGCCGAAGCCACCTGAGGCCGTCGGCGGTGGCTCCTGCCGGTGGTCGGAGCGGAGAACCGTCCGAGCCCCGCGGTCCGCGGCTACACTGGCAGACCATGAGCACGCCTCTCGACCGACCGGACAGCGGGGGTCTCGCGACCCTGGATCGCGAGCTCGAAGAGCTCATCCGCGAGGAGAACATCGAGCCGGGTGATCACGAGCGGTTCTCCCACTACGTGAAGAAGGACAAGATCCTCGAGTCGGCCCTGACGGGCAAGCCCGTGCGCGCGTTGTGCGGGAAGAAGTGGACGCCGGGCCGCGATCCCGAGAAGTTCCCCGTGTGCCCGCAGTGCAAAGAGATCTACGAATCTCTGAACGGCTGAATCCCTCCGCGATCACCCGAGGGTGAGCGACTTCGTCTGCGAGGTCGATCCGTCCGAGCCGTAGATCGTGAACGTGATCCTGTACGTCCCCGGGGCGATCGGGTACACGTTCTCGCCGGGGTACCAGTTCAGGTTCTGTGCGTATCCGCCGAGCGTGATCGAGAAGTAACCCGACAGCGTCGTCGTCGCGGCGGGCGCGGGAGGCACGATCGCGAGCGTGTACTGCACAACCGCGGGTTCGGGGTCGCGCGTCGGCCACCACGTGATGTTCTGGTCGTAGTGAGCCGCGGCGTAGATCGCGAGGGGACCGCGCGTGGTGTTGGTCGCGGGGTCGTATCTGCTCGCGTCGGTCACCGCCCAGCCCTCGCTGATCCGCAGCTTCGAGATCGGTACCGACGTCGCCGACTGCGCGACGGCGGGCACGAGCGTCGCCGCGAACGCGGGTGCGACCCAGGCCGTCGCCGAAAGGACGGTGCGGCGCGTGGGGTCGAGCCATCGGGCCGCTGACGCATCGTCGGGCATGGAACTCTCCGTTCGGTGCTGGGGTCGCCCGATCGCTGAGAGCTCGAGAGCAGGTGCACCGGGGCGAGGTTCCACGCTAGGCAGCGCGAGCACGCCCCGCCCCGGACGCGGGACGAATCTCACCCACGACGTCAGGGCTTTCGCCCCGAGAGCGCCGGAAGTGCGCTCACACCTCCACGTACTCGGTCGGCAGAGCCGGGTCTGAGCGGCTGAGCGCGAGAGCGCGCACGGGCAGCTCCTCGCGCACACGGGCATGGTGGGCCCGGGCGGCTCCCACTCCGTCCGGGCCGAGCGCGGCGGCATCCGGTTCCCCGTCCACCATCAGCGGAACCTGGAGTGCCCGGGCGTCGGGGTGCTGGGCGGCGGTGGCGAGCTCTTCGAAGCCGTCGCTCACGACGATGAGCTCCGTCGTGGCCGTTCCCGCGTCGAGTGTGCGGAACGCCGCCTTGCGGCCGCCGTGCGAGGCCTTCTGGGCCGAGGCCTTCGCGACGGGCACCCACGAGCCGTCCGCGTCCGCCCGAGCCACGAGCTTGAAGACGAGACCGGCGGTGGGGACGCCCGAGCCGGTCACGACCGAGGTGCCGACGCCGTAGCTGTCGACGGGGGAGGCGGCGAGCGCGGCGATGGCGTATTCGTCGAGATCGCTGGTGACCGTGATCCGCGTACCGGTCGCGCCGAGTTCGTCGAGGAGCGCGCGCACCTCTCCCGCCACGATCGGCAGGTCGCCGGAGTCGATGCGCACCCCGCCCAGCCCGGTCCCCGCGACGCGCACGGCGGTGCGTACTCCTTCGGGGATGTCGTACGTGTCGATCAGCAGCGTCGTGTCGGTGCCGACGGCCGCGATCTGCGAGCGGAACGCGTCCTCCTCGCTGTCGTGCAGGAGCGTCCAGGCGTGCGCGGCGGTACCCATGGTCGGCACCGCCCAACGGCGGCCCGCCTCGAGGTTGCTCGTGGCGGAGAACCCGGCGATGTACGCGGCGCGCGCCGCGGCGACGGCGGATTCCTCGCCGGCCCGACGCGATCCCATCTCGGCCAGGGGGCGGTCGCCGGCGGCGACGCTCATGCGGGCGGCCGCGGTGGCGACCGCCGAGTCGAAGTTCAGGACGCTCAGGGCGAGCGTCTCGAGGATGACCGCCTCGGCGAACGTCCCCTCGATGGTGAGCAGCGGAGATCCGGGGAAGTAGATCTCGCCCTCCCGGTAGCCGGTGATCGACCCCGTGAAGCGGTACCCGGCGAGGAAGTCGAGGGTGGCGGCATCCACGATCCGGTTGTCCCGCAGGTAGCGCAGCTCGTCGTCGCCGAAGCGGAAGTCGCGGATCGCGTCGAGCAGTCGCCCTGTTCCGGCGACGACGCCGAACCGCCGCCCGCCCGAGAGGCGCCGACCGAACACCTCGAAGACGCAGCGGCGCTGTGCGGTGCCGTCGCGGAGGCCCGCGTCGAGCATGGTGAGTTCGTAGCGATCGGTGTGGAGGGCCGTACTGCGGGTCATCGCGCCAGCCTATTCCGCGGTCTGCTGCAGCAGCGCGCCGTGCGAAACTCCTGAGTTTCCGGTAGAACGGCGGGGCCGCCAGCGCCGAAGCCGGTCTCGCGCCCACGTTCTCAGGAGTTCGGCCCGCGAGCGGCGGGCGCATCGGGGTCGCGCGGTGGCCGCCGGGTAGGCTGGATGCCTATGAACGACGCGCCGATCGGCATCTTCGACTCGGGAGTCGGTGGTCTCACCGTCGCCCGCGCGGTCTCGGCGCAGCTCCCTCGGGAGTCGATCCTCTACATCGGCGACACGGCTCGCTCGCCCTACGGGCCGAAGCCGATCGCGGACGTCCGGCGGTACGCGCTCGAGGTGCTCGACACGCTCGTCGAGCAGGGCGTGAAGATGCTCGTGATCGCCTGCAACACGGCATCCGCTGCCATGCTGCGTGACGCGCGCGAGCGCTACGACGTGCCGGTGGTCGAGGTGATCGGTCCCGCCGTCCGCACCGCGATGTCGACGACCCGCAACGGCCGCATCGGCGTGATCGGCACGGTCGGCACCATCGGTTCGCGGGCCTACCAGGACATGCTCGAGGTCAACGAGCGCCTCACCGTCTTCGCCGAGGCGGCTCCCCGCTTCGTGGAGTTCGTCGAGGCGGGGGTCACCGACTCGCCCGAGGTGCTCGCGGTCGCGGAGGAGTACCTGGCGCCGCTCCGCCGCGCCGGCGTCGACACGCTCGTCCTCGGCTGCACCCATTACCCGTTCCTCGAGGGTGCCATCAGCTACGTGATGGGGCCCGAGGTGAGCCTCGTCTCGAGCGACAGCGAGACCGCGAAGGACGTGTACCGCCAGCTCGTGTCCGGCGACCTGCTGGCCGGGCCCGACGCGGTCCCCACTCACCATTACGAGGCGACGGGAGCGTCGGCCGACGAATTCGTCCGCCTGGCGCATCGCCTGATGGGCCGCGAGATCCGCGATGTGCAGCTGGTGCAGACCGGCGCCATCGACCTGCCGCGCTGAGGCGTGGCATCCATTCCGTCCTGAGGAGGACCCATGACCCGCAAAGACGGCCGGACCGACGACCAGCTGCGCCCCGTGACGATCGAGCGGGGCTGGTCGGCGCACGCCGAGGGCTCGGCGCTCATCACGTTCGGCGGAACGAAGGTGCTGTGCACCGCGTCGTTCACGAACGGTGTGCCGCGCTGGCTCACGGGCAAGGGCAAGGGCTGGGTCACGGCCGAGTACGCGATGCTCCCGCGCGCGACGAACAGCCGCAACGACCGCGAGAGCATCAAGGGCAAGGTCGGCGGTCGCACGCACGAGATCTCGCGCCTGATCGGCCGCGCGCTCCGCGCCGTCGTCGACACGAAGGCGCTCGGCGAGAACACGATCGTCATCGACTGCGACGTGCTGCAGGCCGACGGCGGGACGCGCACCGCCGCGATCACGGGCGCGTACGTCGCCCTCGCAGATGCCATCGCGTGGGGCCGCGAGAAGAAGTTCATCGCGCAGCGCTCCGAGGTGCTGGTGGACTCGGTGTCGGCCGTGTCGGTCGGCATCATCGACGGCACCCCGATGCTGGACCTCGCCTACGTCGAGGACGTGCGCGCCGAGACCGACATGAACGTCGTGGTCACTGGCCGCGGCCTGTTCGTCGAGGTGCAGGGCACGGCCGAGGGCGCGCCGTTCGACAAGCGCGAGCTCGACCAGCTGCTCGAGCTCGGCGTCAACGGCTGCGCGCAGCTGCGCGACCTGCAGACTGCGGCGCTGGAGGGCTGACGTGGCGCGCATCGTCCTGGCCACCCACAATCCGCACAAGGTCGAGGAGTTCCAGGCGATCGTCGCCGCGACCCGTCCCGACCTCGAGGTCGTCGGGTACGACGGACCCGAGCCGGTCGAGGACGGTGTGACGTTCGCCGCCAACGCGCTCATCAAGGCGCGCGCGGCCGCCGCGCACACGGGGCTGCCCGCGCTGGCCGACGACTCCGGTGTCGCGGTGGACGTCCTGGGCGGATCGCCCGGTGTGTTCTCGGCGTACTGGGCCGGGCACAAGAAGGATGCGACGGCCAACCTCGAGCTGCTCCTCGACCAGCTCTCCGATGTCGCCGACCCGCACCGTACGGCGCAGTTCGTGTCGGTCATCGCGCTCGTGCGTCCCGACGGCACCGAGGACACGGTCGAGGGCCGCTGGCCCGGCCGCCTCGCGACGGCGCCCGCCGGGCCCGGCGGCTTCGGCTACGACCCGATCTTCATCCCGGACGGGCAGGATGCCACGGCCGAGCGCACGGTCGGGGAGTGGTCGGCCGAGGAGAAGAACGCGGAATCCCACCGGGCCCGCGCGTTCCGCAGCCTCGTGCCGCTGCTGCGGACGCTCTGATCCGCGCGGCGAGAGCGAAAACCGCTGATTCCCGACCAATGGCCGAGTCCACCACATTTTTCTAGCGGATAGCGGAGCTTCCTCGGGCCTCAGCGTAGCCCGTGTCCACTGGCTCTGGACACGAATTGGAAACGCTCCTCGCGTCGGTAGCGGTCGCTATGCTCCGGGCTATGGAAACGATGACTGACGACAGGTTGGAGTACACGTTGTGAGTGAAATCGAGCAGGCGGAGGCTGAGGTCCAGGCGGCGAGGTCTCAGGTTGACGAGGCCATAACCGAAATGGTGCCCGACGTGCAGGAGTTGGTTAAGTTGGCGCTGGAGAGAGCCGTGGAGAACTGCGTGCGCGATCAATGGCAAGTGATTGAGCACCTTGATATAGCCGAGCTTTCGATCATCAAGGCCAACGCTGCGTTCTCCGTCGTTTCGGCGAAGGCAGGGGTCGCTCAGGCGCTCGAAGGCTTCGACTACGACTCGGCCACCTCGATGGCGGATGGCTGGGCTCAGCCCCGGGTATCGCTGGGCTTATTGGTGGACCCACTGCTCGAAGGAACGGCGGCAGTACTGGAGCAGGCGGGCTTCGATCCAGGGAAGACGGCGCGAACCGTCCGGAGTCCTCTTCGAGTCAGCGAGCTGCTGACACGAGAGGAGAGGGAGGATGTTCTTGCGCCGCTGAACAATACGCTCGCGGAACTCCGCGACGCGAAGGTGCGTCTGCACGCTGCCACGCAAAAAGACGCGCAAGATGCGACAAGGCGACGGTGGGATGAGGCGCAGCCTCCACACTCTCTCTGATCGCAAGGACCCCTACACTCGGAACGGGTATGGGTGTCCTCACGAATACGTCAGCGCACGCGCACAGCCGGTCGCTCAGTGGGGGTGATGAACTCCACGCGCTGGACGCCGCTCCAGGGGAGGAAATGGCGCTCACCTTCCGTCTCAGTCTCGAAGCGTGCAAGCAGACCGATCTCGTCAGAATTTACGTAAAGCATCTCCAGGAGGGAGCCGTCCTCGCCATTGCGGTGGGCCTGATTCACGCGGGTGCGGATGAGACGGGCGGTGGCTCGCCACTCCGCGGAGCTGTGCTTGCCGGTCACTGTCGGACCCTCCCGCTACCGTGAGCGTTATGGAAGTGGGCTGGTGGGCGCTCATCGTCTCGGCGGGGAGTTTGGCAGTCAGCGGCGCGACGTTCTGGCGTAACCGCACTCCCAAACCGAAGTGGGTTCGCGAGGTGACCGTGACAACGGGCGACGATGGAAACCGCCGCGTTCAGGCGTTCGCGACGAACCGTGGACGTGGGGTGGCTCGGGACGCGGCGCTGGAGGCTAACGTGCCCGGCCCCATGCGCCTGTTTAGCCGGGACAGCGCGGTGCGCAGGGAGTTCGGTGAGCATCTGCAGGTGACGATCTACTACGGCCCGGAAGTCCACGGGCAGGGCAGCTTTCTTCTGACCTGGAGCCAGGAGCCGCACCTTCACAGGCAGCGGAAGAGGCGGATGAAGTTCCGCTTGAACGCAGTTCACGTCGAGGATGCTGACGCTCACGGCAACTCCGTATGACGCATATTCGGCTCATGCCAGAAGTCCACGAGGTCCGCGGACGGCGTGAGGGCCAGGCGAAGGCTTAGCTCCAGCGCCTCGGCGTTACCCGTGGCTTTGCCGTATTCGAGTAGGGCTTGTCCGAGCTGGGTCTTTGCCCGCTCGACTTCGGTCTGAATGTTCATGATCTATCCCCTATAGGCCCATGGTCTGGAGGAAGTTGGCGCGGTTCTCGTCCACACGCTTCTTGTGTTCATCCTCGTAGTCCAGGAGAGCCTGTTCCAGTGGGTCGATGGGCTTGCGCGTGGCAATGTCGATGATGGGGTTGTTAGCTGCAACGGAATTAGCTGCGACGTCCATTGGCTTCTTAGCTGCAGCGGGATTAGCTGCAACACTTTCCGCGTCGATGTCGGCCATGACCTGCTCCAGGAAGTCCGGCTGTTCCTGCATGCGTGCACGTTCGGCGCGCAGACGCCCAACCGTGGCCACGGAGCAACCCAGCCGCGCGGCCTGCTCGGTCTTGCTCAGCTCCTCCAGGCCGTCGAGATCACCGGGCTTGTGCGTCGGCGGGCGCTTGCCTCGCGCGCCCTTCTTGTGACCCGACATCTTCCCGCCGTTGGCTCCACGACGGGCGAACGCCTCCCAGACCTCGGGGTCGTATTTGTCCAGGGCGAAAATTGCCGAATCCTGGACCTTCTTCTCGAAGTCGCTGGCGCTCAGGTGATCCAGAGCTCGGCGGCAGTGCTCGGAGATCCACGTCTCCAGCTCGTCCAGCGTGGGGTAGCGCCCAGAGCCCTCCAGGAACTCATGGATGCGTCGAAGGGCGTTACGCCCCATCCAACGGATGATCTGAGTCTCGGGGCCCCAGGAGACCTCTGGGCGTCCCTTGGAGGTGGGGCGGCGGTGGAGGTGTGGGCGGGGGTTCGGGTAAGGCAGAAGCTTCATGACCGGTCCAGGGGTCTCAGCGTGTGAGCTACCCCCTCACCGATGCTGAGTCGGGAGGCGACCAGTCCGAGTGCTACTCGAACGATTCCATGTCTTCTGGAATCAAGCGTTGATGAAGAGATTATCCCATGTGAGGCGAGAGTCAAAGCAATAGCGGCAGAATTTGTTCCTCAGCATCCATCCCATGGATGGATAGCTTCATTTGATATACCCCCGCCCAGTTGATTTCATACACCTGGCCTAGTTCATTTGACACAGGGTGAGACACGCGCGCATTAGCTGCAACGGCGGCTCGGCCGAGTTCATTTGATATAACCCATGGCCGAGGCTCCCGTCCGAATCCGGTCCGACGTGTTCAGAAAGGCCCCCGCTCAATGCTGTGAGAGTGGGGGCGTTCTTCATGTGGTGGGGCTCAGTGTGCGGGGGAGTCAGGGATGAAGGCCACGGACGCTTCCCTGGACGCTCGTAGCTTGACCTCCGCGGATTCGACAGAGCCCGGAACGAGGGTGGAGAACGTGAACCACGTGCTCCCTTGCGCCAGGGCTAGTTCCCACTGGTTCGCTAGCTGCTCCGCACGGACGAAGGTGATGCCGCTCTGAACAGGGTGAGGTCCGTAGTACATGGTCCATGTCGTCATGGTCGCGATGCTAGCGAGGGCCACCCCCACAGGACGCCTTCTCCATGTCCTGAGTTCAGCGCCTCGTCTTCCAGTGGGCCTCTGCGAAGTCCACGAGATAGCCCGCGTCGATCCGTTCGGCCTGGATGAACGCTGTCTCCAGCGCGTCGAGGTCGAGACCACGACGGCGCAGGATCACTTCTCGCGGCCAATCGAAGGTTCGGTTACCGGGCGTCCGGCCGCGACGGCTATGAGTGCGGTTCCAGTCCATGTAGGAGGTGCAACGGCAGCGCCTGGGGGCGGCGTAGGCCGTAGAACACGCTCGGTCGAAGAGCGGGCATCGTTCGCCGGTCATGCGCACCCATCGAGGGGCGGCCGGAGGCGGCGGCGTGGAGCTGTGCGCGCTCGTCGTCGCTGTGTTGGTACTTCATGGTGACGTGTGCGGAGCGGTGTCCACCGAAAGCCATGAGGTCGGCCAGGGTAACTCCAGGGAGCCTGGCGTAGTTGGTCAGCGCAACGTGTCGCAGGTCGTGGAGGCGATCGAAGGGAGCCCCGCCTCGTCGCAGATGGCGCGGAACTTCTTCTCTGCGAGGTCCACGGTCAGGCGTCCGCCGTGGGTGTTGCGGAACACCGGTCCATCCGGTCCGCTCGTCTCGTAGCGCGTCATTAGCAGGTCTGCGACCCAGGTGGGCAGGGAGATGGAGCGCACGTCATCCGCCCCTGTCTTCGTGCCCGCACTCAGACCGGTGGTCGTGAGGTGCTGGCGGACGTGCAGTTCTTTCACAGCACCTCGACGTGCTCCCAATCCAGGGCGACCAATTCCCCGATCCTCAACGCTGTGACCATGAGGATCATGACCCGTGCCTTCATCTGCGGATCGCGGGCAGCGTCGTGGATCTTCTGCACGTCGTCATCCGTAAAGGCGGGGCGCTTGCGGCTGGCGGGGTGCGACGCGCCCTTGATGCGGCAGGGGTTGCGATGGACAGCTCGTCATCCACGGCCACTTCGAAGATCGCGTGAAGGAACCACTAGAGGGTGCGCCGATGCACGGGTGTGGCGGAGCGTTCCTTCCACCAGGCGCGGATGTCGCTGACGGTGATGTCGCGAACGTCGCGGATACCGAACGACTTGTCCAGGAGAGCCAGGTGATTGAGGCGCTTGCGATAGCTTGACGCGGCATAGCCCAGTGACTCGCCGGGGCGACGGGTGTACAGCCACTGCTCTGCGAACAGGTCGAAGCGAGTGACCGGGACCTTGTTTTTCTTCGCTTCGGCTTTCGCGCGCGCCTGCGCTTTCGCCTCGGCTCTCCGCTCCTGCTCGGCGTACAGCTCGCCCATCTTTGCCTTCATGGCGCTCTTGGCCTTCGTCGGGGTGGGTGCTGTCACTCCGTAACGTTCGCCGTCCGGTCCGGTGAAGCGGATGCGCCAGCTCCCGCTAGGCAACTCTTGGGGCTTGTTCATGGTGGGCTCCTTCACGTGGTTCTACGCATGTGAGGAGGGCTCCGCCAAACGGTCGAAGAATCGGGCGGACTGGACACGATTGGACACGGGCGGGGCTCGATCCCAGCGAAGTAGCTGATAACGAGCCCCGCTCTCATTCCCGACTAGCGGGAAACGCCTCCCCGCCCGGCGGCCCGGCTCTAGCCTGGATCCATGCACGATCACGCGCCCGCCGGCGGCATCCGCGATGCCGGGAACCGACGCCTGCTCGCGATCGCGCTGAGTCTCACGGCGACCGTGATGGTCGTTCAGGTCGTGGGCGCGATCCTGACCGGATCGCTCGCACTGCTCGCCGATGCGGCGCACATGTTCACCGACGCCGCGGCCCTCGTCGTCGCGCTCATAGCGACGGCGATCGCGGCGCGTCCGGCCGATGACCGTCGCACCTTCGGGTACCAGCGCGCCGAGGTGCTGGGGGCGCTCGTCAATGGCGTCGTCCTGATCGTCCTGAGCCTGTGGGTCGCATTCGAGGCGGTTCAGCGGCTGCTCACGCCGGCCGAGGCCGAGGTGCAGGGCGGGCTCATGCTCGTCGTGGCCGTCGTCGGTCTCCTCGCGAACGCCGTGTCGATGTGGTTGCTGGGCCGCGCGCAGAAGCGCAGCATCAACGTGCGCGGCGCGTACCTGGAGGTGCTCGGCGACCTCATCGGTTCTGCGGCGGTGATCGTCGCCGCGATCGTGATCGTCACGACCGGATTCGTGCAGGCGGATGCCATCGCCTCACTGTTCATCGCGGTGATGATCGTGCCGCGGGCGATCGGGCTGCTGCGCGAGGTCATGGTCGTGCTCACCGAGTCGGCGCCGACCGGCGTGCACGTCGCGGAGATCCGGAAGCACCTGCGCGAGGCCGACGGCGTCGTCGACGTGCACGACGTGCACGTGTGGCAGCTCACACGCGGAGCGCCGGTGTTCAGCGCGCACGTCGTCGTGGAGGAGGCGGCCCTGACCGACGGTCGCGCATCGCGCATCCTGGCATCCCTCCAGACGTGCCTCGCCGACCACTTCGACGTCGAGCACTCGACGTTCCAGCTCGAACCCGCCGGTCACGTCGAGCACGACGCGCAGCACGCGTAGCGCTCAGTCCTCGCGGACGACGTCCGCCGGGTCCTTGTCGGGCCGGAGGCCGCGCCACCGCGCCTGGCGCAGGATGCCACAGGGCGTGAACTCGGCGAACTCCACCTCGCCCACGAGGTCGGGCCGCACCCACAGGGCGTCGCGGGCGTCGGCCGCCGGCACGCCGACGAAGGGATCGGCATCCGTGCGAAGGGGCTCCAGCACCTCGGACAGGCGCGCGAGCGTCCGCTCGCCGAAGCCCGAACCGACGCGTCCGGCGTACTGCAGCCCATCGGCCGTGGGCACACCGACCAGGAGCGACCCGATCGTGCCCGAGCGGTTGCCCTTCCCGGGACGGATGCCGCCGATGACGACCTCCTGCGTGCGGGAGTGCTTGACCTTGAGCCAGCGGTCGGATCTCTCTCCGCGGCGGTAGGGCGATCCGGCATCTTTCACGACGATGCCCTCGAGTCCGAATCGTCCGCTGGCCGCGAGTGCGGCCTCGACGTCGTCGAAGACGGGCGGCACCACGACGACGGCTGCCGCGTCCGCCGCAAGGTGCTCGAGGATCTCGCGGCGTTCCGCGAGCGGGAGTCCCGTGACGTCGCGGCCGTCCGCCTCCAGTACGTCGAACAGGTACAGGTGCACCGGGGTCCGGGCGGCTTCGTGCGCGATGTCGCGCGCCTGGGCGAGGTTCATACGCTTCTGCAGCAGCGGGAAGCTCGGCCGCCCCTGGGCGTCGAGCGCGACGATCTCCCCGTCGATCACGGCGGGAGCTGCGCCCAGACCAAGGTCGACGGCCGTGAGCTCGGGGTAGGCGGCCGTCAGGTCGTTTCCATTGCGGGACCGGAGCCTCAGGCGCTCCCCGTCCCAGGTCGCGATCCCGCGGATGCCGTCCCACTTCATCTCCACCCACTCCCGGCCCCAGCGCTCGGCGGCCGCGCGCGCCAGGCCCGGCGTGGAAGAGGTGGCCAGCATGGGGCGCAGGTCGCCGGCGGTCGCGGGTGCAGAGGTGGGCGACGGCGTTGCGGCGGCCGTGGGTGCAGGATCCGCGCGGGGGACCACGGCCGGCCCCTCGCCCTGCGGCCGGCCCTCGGCATCCGTCTTCATCCGGTGGAGCAGCCACTGCGACTTCTCGCCGGAGCCCTCGGTGCGGATGAGGGCGAGCCGAACGCGCCCGAGCGGCCCGTCCGGACGACCGGTGAGGGTCGCGATGACCTCGTCGTCCCGCCATTTCTCGAGCTCGTACGTGCCGGTGTCCCAGACGGTCATGGTGCCCGCGCCGTACTGTCCGCGCGGGATCTCGCCCGCGAAGTCGAGGTACTGCATCGGGTGGTCCTCGGTCATCACCGCGAGGCTGTTCTTGCCGGTCGTCGGCGGAACCCCTCTCGGGACCGCCCAGCTGACCAGCACGCCGTCGCGTTCGAGCCGCACGTCCCAATGCAGGCGCGACGCGTGGTGCTCCTGGATCACGAAGCGGGGGAGTCCCTCGCCGCCGGCTTCGGCATGCGGGTGCTCGGGAACGGGCTCGGGCGTGCGGCCGGCCGTGCGCTTCGCGATATAGGCGCGCAGCGGACCCTCCGGGCGATCGATCGCGGCGAGGGGGTCGCCCGTGCGTTCCAGGACCTCGTGGAACAGCAGGTGGCGGAGTCCCGGGTCGTCGAGTTCCTCCCACGTACGCGGCGCGGCGACCGTGGGCTCGGCGCGGCCGCGCAGCGAGTACGGCGCGATCGTCGTCTTCGAGCCGTTGTTCTGGCTCCAGTCGATGAACACCTTGCCGGGGCGCGCGGCCTTGGACATCTGGCTCACGACGAGGTCGGGGTGGTCGGCCTCGATCGCGCGGGCCAGTTCCTTCGCGACGGCGCTGACCGCGTCGCTCGTCTGCCGCCCGTCGAGGTGCGCGTACAGGTGGATGCCCTTGCTGCCGCTGGTGACCGGCGACGGTTCGAGCCCGATGTCGAGCAGGATCGCCCGCGCCCACCGGGCGACCTCGGCGCACTCCGCGAGCCCGACGCCCGGCCCCGGGTCGAGGTCCAGGACGATCCGGTCGGGGTTCAGCCGCGCACCCGCGGCGTCGAACCTCCACTGCGGCACGTGCAGCTCCAGGCTCGCGACCTGCGCGAGGTACACCAGCGCCGGGACGTCCTCGACGAGCGGGTAGTCCTTGGCGCCCGACGAATGATCGATCGGACGCCGTGGCATCCAGGCCGGTGCGCCCGGCTCCAGCGCCTTTGCGAAGAACGGCTCACCCGGCTCGGCCGCGGTTCCCACGCCGTCCGGCCATCGCTTGCGGGTCACGGGTCGACCCTGCACGTGGGGGAGCAGCCGAGGAGCGATGCGGGTGTAGTAGTCGATGACCTCGCCCTTGGTGGTCCCGGTCTCGGGGTACAGCACCTTGTCGAGGTTGGACAGGCGCAGGCGACGGCCGTCGATCCGCACCGTCTGCTCCACCATCGCCCCAGCGTAGAGCGGACGAGGGCGCTGATGCCGCGCAAGGGTCTCGGCATCCGGGGTGCCGGGGGTGTTCACTGGACCCATGCGATCGATCTGGAAAGGCGCACTGACCTTCGGCCTCGTCAACGTGCCCGTAAAGGTGTACTCCGCGACCGAAGACCACGACGTCCCGCTGCACCAGGTGCACAACAAGGACGGCGGACGCATCCGCTACCAGCGCATCTGCGAGGTCGACGGCGAGGTGGTGCCGTACCAGGACATCGATCGTGCGTATGACGACGGCGAGCAGACCGTGGTGCTGACCAAGGACGACCTCGCGTCGCTCCCGAGCGAACGCAGCCGCGAGATCGAGGTCGTCGAGTTCGTCCCCAGCGACCAGGTCGACCTGCTCACCCTCGACAAGGCGTACTACCTCGAACCCGACTCCGCGTCGCCGAAGGCCTACGTCCTGCTGCGGAAGACACTGGAGCAGACCGACCGCACCGCGATCGTCCGATTCTCGCTCCGGCAGAAGACACGGCTGGCGGCGCTCCGCACGCGCGGTGACGTCCTCGTGCTCCAGACGCTGCTCTGGGCCGACGAGGTGCGTGCGGCCGAGTTCCCCGCCCTCGACGAGGACGTGCGCATCTCCGCGAAGGAGCTGGAGATGTCGGCCTCCCTCGTCGAGAGCTTTTCGAAGGACTTCGACGCTGAGGAGTTCGGCGACGAGTACCAGCGCGAGCTGCGCACGCTCATCGACGCGAAGCTCGAACAGGGCGATGCGATCGACACGGCCGCGACGTTCGGGGAACAGGATGCCGACGACGACGGCGGAGAGGTCATCGACCTGATGGAGGCGCTCCGCGCGAGCGTCGAACGCAGTCGCGCGGCGCGTTCCGGGAAAGCCGAGGAACCCGCCCCGAAGAAGAAGGCGGAGCCGAAGAAGAAGGCCTCGAAGGCGTCGTGATCGCCGCGCTCAGTGGGCGCGGTGGTCGCCGTCCTCGAGCGTCTTGGGGTCGAGGACCAGCGACGCCGAATCGGTCGAGGTGCCGGCGGCCGCTTCGCGCTTGGCCGCGGCGCGCTCGCGGAAGTAGTGCACCGCGATGAAGATGGCCGTACCCGCGACGGCGGCGAGCAGGATGACGTCGATGTACTCGGTCACGATGTCGCGTACGAACGGGATGTACCCCACGGCGTAGCCCAGCATCGTCAGGCCGACACCCCAGATGATGGCGCCGATGAGGTTGTAGAGCGAGTACTTCCGCCACGGCATGTGGCCCACGCCGGCGGCGATGGGCGCGAAGGTGCGCACCACCGGCACGAAGCGGGCCAGGATCACGGTGATGCCGCCGAAACGCTCGAAGAACGCGTTCGTGCGTTCGACGTTCTTCCGGCTGAAGATGCCGGATTCCTTGCGTTCGAAGATCGACGGTCCCGCCTTGTGGCCGATGAAGTAGCCGACCTCGCCGCCGATGAACGCGGACACGCCGATCGCCAAGGCGACCCACCAGGCGTTGATCCCGAACACGCCGTTCGGTGCCGCGGGAGTCGAGTGCGACAGGAGCCCCGCCATGATGAGCAGCGTGTCACCGGGGAGGAGGAAGCCGATCAGCAGCCCCGTCTCCGCGAAGATGATGAAGCACACCACCAGCAGCGCCCACGGCTGGGAGTTGGTGATGATGGCGGCCGGGTCCAGCCAGGGGAGCAGGCCTGCGGAGTGGATCACATCGGTCCCGTCGGGTCGGAAGAAACGGTGTCGTGGAAGGGATGTCCGTGCGGAAGGGGGGACTTGAACCCCCACGCCCGAAGGCACAGGAACCTAAATCCTGCGTGTCTGCCGGTTTCACCACTCCCGCGAGATGACTCATTCTAGGGCTGACCGTCCCGCGCTCCATGTGAAGCCGCCGTCAACGACGACGACCCCATGTCGGGAGCAGGCGCGTGTCGCGGGAATGCGGGCTCGCCCCCGGTCCTTCCCCTTCGTATGAAGGCCATCGTCTACTCCACCCCGGGTGATTCGTCCGTCCTCTCGCTCGTCGACCGCGAGATCCCCGAACCCGGCCCCGGCGAGGTCCGGGTGCGCATCGCCGTCTCCGGCGTCAACCCGACCGACTGGAAGGCGCGAGCGAGCGTCGGACGCCCCCTCGTCGCCGACGAGGTCACCCCGAACCAGGACGGTGCCGGAACGGTGGATGCCGTGGGCGACGGCGTCGACCACCTCGCCGTCGGCGACCGCGTGTGGATCCACCTGGCAGCTCACCAGCGGCCGACGGGGACCGCGGCGGAGTACTCCGTGATCCCGGCCGCGCGCGCCGTGCCCCTCGCCGACGGGGCGTCGTTCGAGCTCGGGGCCAGCCTCGGCGTCCCCGCCATGACGGCCCACCGCGCCCTCACCGTGCACGAGTTCGGCCCGGCGCGCCTCACGCCCGGGGCGCTCGAGGGTCGGATCGTCCTGGTGCAGGGCGGCGCCGGTGCCGTGGGGCACGCGGCGATCCAGCTCGCCGTCTGGGCCGGCGCCACCGTCATCGCGACCGTCAGCAGCGCCGAGAAGGAGGCGTTCGCCCGCGCCGCCGGCGCCCACCACGTGCTGCGCTATCCCGATGCCGGGTTGGCGGACGGCATCCGTGAGCTCGCCCCGCAGGGCGTGGACCACATCGTCGAGGTGGCGATCGCCGAGAACGCCGGGCTGGACGTCGAGGTCATCGCGAACCACGGGTCGATCGGGTATTACGCCGACAACGGCGGCGACACCTTCACCGCGGCCGTGCGCGACAGCTTCGCGAAGAACGTCCGGTGGCAGGGACTGCTGCTCTACACGGTGGGCGAGGAGGCTCTCGCCGCCGCGGCGGAGGATGTCTCGGCGGCGGTGGCCGACGGGGTGCTTCCGGTGGGGGAGGACGCCGGTCTTCCCCTCAATCTGTTCTCGCTCGAGCAGACCGCCGCGGCGCATGACGCCGTCGAGGGCGGCGCGACCGGGAAGGTGCTCATCCGGGTGGCGGATGCCGACGACTGATCGGTCTCGCTGAGCCGGGTCGGGGCGCGGGACGGGAAGACCCGCGCCCCGACGTCACGTCGGCCGACGGGCGAGGGTGATCGCGCACATCCCCAGCGCGACGCACGCGAGGGCCAGCGCGAGCGGGCTGCCGGCCCGGTGCGCCACCGCACCCAGGACCGCTCCCGTGACGAGCGCGGCCCACAGCAGCAGCGGTCGCCTCCACGCCGTCCGGGCGCCGCCCGTGACGAGCGCGGCGAGGGCGAGTCCCAGACTGACCAGTGTTCCTGTGCTGTAGGTGATCGCGACGCGCGCACGGCCGTCGGCGAGGAACAGCGTGTTCAGCGCTCCCATCGCGGCCGCCAGGAGTCCGGCGCGCCACAGCGTGGCGGAGCCGGCGAGAGCGAGCAGCGCCACCGAGCCCACGACGAGAGCCGCTCCCGCGACGATCCAGGGCCGGGGTCGCGCCAGAGCCGTGTTCGCGACGCCGCCGAGCGCCACGCCCGCGACGAACGCCGCGATGATGCCGGCGGAGGCGAGGGCGATCAACGCTCCCGGACCGAGCACCTCGACGGCCGCTTGGGTGGAGTTGCCGCTCATGAAGGAGACGAACAGGCCGCCGGTGTCGAGGAAGCCGATCGCGTCGACGAAGCCCGCGACGGATGCCAGGGCGGCGGAAACGGCGAGCGATCCGCGGTCGACGTCTTTCATGACGGCATCCCTTCCAACGATCGGTGCGCGTCCGGGATCATCGTCGGGCGTCGGGGGCGTCGTCGGCAAATCGGCGCGGACGCCGGTTGCGGCCACGACACGGCGACGGGGTCGCGCACATCGGTGCGCGACCCCGTCGGTGCGTGGTGTTACGAGGCGTCTCCGCTCTGCGAGCGACGACGGTGGATGATCGTTCCGGCCGCGATGAGCACGCCGAGGCCGAGCATGCCGGCGCCGATCAGCGGCAGCGGCGAGCCCTCGACCTCCGAGCCGGTGTTCGCGAGATTCCCGCGCGAACCCGTGGTCCCCGCGGGTGCGGTGGTCGCGGTCGGGGACGCGCTGGCCGAGACGCTGGGCTCGGGTGACGGCTCCACCGGGGGGTCGGTGGGCTCGGGCGACGGCTCGACCGGAGGCACGACCGCGTTCCACGCGAGCACCGCGGCGGCGTTGCCGATCGCGGGGGCGAAGATGTCGATCGACTCCCGGCTCACGTTCGCGAGCGTGTCATCGACCGTGTGGTAGTTGCGATCCATGATGACCCCGGCCTCGCCGCCGAACACCGCGGCCTGCTCGGCGGTCTTCACGTCGTCGGCGCCCGAGAAGAGGCCGCCCGCGGGGATGCCGTTGTCGATGAACGCCTGGTAGTCCGAGCGTCCCGAGTACTCGCTGTCGATCCAGGGCTGGTCGATGCCGTCGAAGTAGTCGGTGTAGACCTTCTCCAACTCGGCGGAGCCCTCGGGGATGTCCACGCCCTCCGCGGGGAACGTCGACCGGTTGGCGTCGTACACGCCGACCGTGAAGTTCTCCGAACCGATCATGTCGTAGTTGAGGTACGCCGAGATGCGGCCGAGTTCGGCCGGATCGTTGGCCACGAGGTCCGCGACGTAGCGGGTCGAACCCACGAGCCCGACCTCTTCGGCGCTCCAGAGCGCGAGGCGGATGCGCTTGTCGTTCGGGACGTCGGATGCCGCGATCTTCTCGGCCAGCGCGAGGATCGCCGCGGAGCCGGAGGCGTTGTCGTTCACGCCCGGTCCCTCGGGGACACTGTCGAGGTGCGCACCGATGACGATCGTGTCCTCGGGGTCGCCGGCGATCGTGTCGGCGATGACGTTGAACGTCTTGCCGATGAGGAACTCCTTGACGATCTCGGCCGTCCCCTCCACCGGGGCGTCCGCCGGGGCCGCGTCGATGAGGGCCGCCAGGGTCTCGCCCGAGGCCTGCGGCAGGGTGGCGGCGGGGGCGTTGGCTTCGTTGCGCGGACCCGATGCGACGTTCGTGAGCTGGTCTTCGGGACTGACGCCCTCCTCGGCCGGACGGGTGTTGTTGTAGACGAACACCGCGCCCGCTCCGGCGGTCGAGGCGAAGCCGATCTTCTCCTCGAACGTGCAGACTCCTCGCTGCACGAGCACGATCGCCCCGTCGGGGATGTCGGCGAAGTCATCGGCGACGCAGCCGAGCCGCAGGCCGTCAGCGTCTTCGGCGGGCTGAGCGAGCGGCGCCGTGTAGGGCGCGTCGGTTCCCTCGGACAGGTCGAAATGCGAGCCCTCGTAGACGGTGCCGTCCACGGTCAGGCTCGCATCGCCGAAGACCGAGTACGGCTCCTCGAACTCCTGGCGCGTGACGGTGAAGGCGCCGGTGTCCTCGAGCACCTGCTCGGCGTACTCCGCGGCGGCGGTGTAGCCGGGGGAGTAGAACGCCCGGTAGCTCTGGTCGGCGTACGACTCGGTGATCTCCGCGATCTCGGTCAGGTGCGTCATGACGTCCGCGCCGGTCAGGCCGAGCGTCTCGGGCCCGTCCTCCGGCGCCGCGGTGGCCGCCGGTGCGATCAGGAGCGAGCCGCCGACGAGAGCGCCGGCGGCGATCAGGCAGGTCGCGCGTCTCGCGCGTGGGGGAGGGGTCGACAAAGTGGTTCTGGGCACGTGAATGCACCTCTCCGCGGGCACCTCTGCCCGCATCATCCAGGGGGGAATGACTCCTGCCGTCGTGAGAAGACGACAGTGGTCACGATTGTGACCACAATTTCCGTCGATGAACAACAGGTGCAGGAATGTTTACGGGACAGAAACATCCCGCGGTGCGGATCAGCGCGTGCGCGGCACGTACCTCGGTACCCAGCGCACGAACCCCGCGGCCCCGAGGACCGCGATCACGCCCATCGCCGCGACCGCGACCGGCAGCGACACCGCAGCGGTCAGGACGGAGATGAGAACGGGGGCGACCGCCCCGCCCCCGTCGGTGAGCGTGCGCCAGGATCCGAGGAACGCCGCCGGATCGGTCGTGGGGGCGATGTCGGCGCCGAGGGTCAGCAGGATGCCGCTGGACAGTCCGTTGCCGACGCCGAGCACGGCCGCGAACATGGCGAACCACATGGACGCGCTGTCGAGCTCGTGCGTGACCGAGAGGGCGAAGAATCCCGCGCCCATCAGGATCATGGCGGGGAGTGCGGCCCACAGGCGTCCGAACCGGTCCATGACCTGCCCGCTGGCGTAGAACAGCGCGAAATCGATCGCGCCGGACACGCCGACGACCACGGCGATCGTCGGGGCGTCCAACCCGAGCGAGACACCCCACAGGGGCAGCACGACCTGACGGGCCGACCGCACGGCCGACAGGGAGGCGGCGGCGAGGCCGAGGCGTGCGAGCACACCGCGGAACCGCCACATCGTGCGGAACACGCCGGTGCGCTCCACCGTCGGGATCGAGCCGGTGACGGGTTCGCCGGTGTCCTCGGCATCCACCCCTCGGGTCGCTCGCGCGGTCGGTGCGGCGATCGCGCGTTCCGGGTCCGGACCGAGGAAGACCAGAAGGATCGTCGCCACCTGACAGACCGCGAAGAACGCGATGGATGCCGACTCGTCTCCGAAGATCCCGAGGAGGGCGGCGGAGATGAACGGGCCCACGAACATGCCGAGCCGGAACGTCCCGCCCAGCAGCGACAGCGCCCGCGCGCGGAAGTGCAACGGCACGCGCGTGGTCATGAAGGAGTGCCGGGCGAGGGCGAAGGATGCCGCGCAGAACCCGATCAGGAAGACCGCGGCCGCGAACACGGCCAGCGAGTTCGCGAGCACCACCCCGACGAGGCCGCCGAGGATCACGATGCCGGCGACACCCATCGTGAGGCGCTCGCCGAACCGCGCCACCGCCCACCCGGCGGGGATGTTGCCGCAGAGCTGCCCGACGACGAGCGCCGACGCGATGAGCGCGGCGAGGGCGACGTCCGCGCCGAGCCGGTTCGCGATCACCGGGATGAGCGGGATGACCGCCCCCTCGCCGAGGGCGAAGAGGAGGGTGGGGCCGTAGATCATGGGCGCGAAGCGCACCAGCACGTCTCGGGGGGAGTCGCTCGTCATCGTGTCCACGATAGGCTGGAGTGTCATGCTCGAACTGGACCTTGCCGCCGACATCCAGGCGCTGCGCTCGACCTTCGCCGATATTCAGGCCGTGGTCGACGTCGACGCACTCACCGCCGACATCGAACGCCTGAACGAGGAGGCCGGTGCCCCCGACCTCTGGGACGACGTCGACAACGCCCAGAAGGTCACCAGCCGCCTCAGCCACCGTCAGGCCGAGCTCAAGCGCATCACCGAGATCGAGCAGCGTCTCGACGACCTCGAGGTGCTCGTCGAACTCGCCAACGAGATGGAGGACGAGGAGTCCGCCGAGGAGGCGCGCAAAGAGCTCGCCTCTCTCCGCGACGTGATCGGGCAGCTCGAGGTGCAGACGCTCCTCGACGGCGAGTACGACGCGCGGTCCGCGGTCGTGACGATCCGCTCCGGCGCCGGTGGCGACGACGCGACCGACTTCGCCGAGATGCTCCTGCGCATGTACCTGCGCTGGGCCGAGCGCCACAAGTACCCCGTGAAGGTCATGGACACCTCCTACGCCGAGGGCGCGGGCATCAAGTCGGCCACGTTCGAGATCGACGTCCCCTACGCCTACGGGACGCTCTCCGTCGAGGCCGGCACTCACCGTCTCGCGCGCATCAGCCCGTTCGGCGGCGCCGACAAGCGCCAGACGAGCTTCGCCGCGGTCGAGGTCATCCCCGTCATGGAAGAGGCCGTCGAGGTCGAGGTCCCCGAGGGCGACATCCGCGTCGACGTCTTCCGTTCGTCGGGCCCCGGTGGCCAGTCGGTCAACACGACCGACTCGGCTGTGCGCATCACGCACATCCCGACCGGCCTCGTCGTCTCGATGCAGAACGAGAAGTCGCAGATCCAGAACCGCGCGGCCGCCATGCGCGTCCTCCAGACGCGCCTGCTGCTGCTCAAGCGCGAAGAGGAGGCGGCTAAGAAGAAGGAGCTCGCCGGTACGATCACCGCGAGTTGGGGCGACCAGATGCGCTCCTACTTCCTCTACGGCCAGCAGCTCGTGAAAGACCTGCGCACCGGATACGAGGTCGGAAACCCCGCCGTCGTGTTCGACGGCGATCTCGACGGCCTGATCGCCGCCGGCATCCGTTGGCGCAAGCGCAAGGACGACGACGACTGATCCCGGGATGCCACGGTCGTGGCATCCATAGGACTCTCCCGGTTTCGAGACCCGGCGCGTCCTGTCGGGCTGGGCGCATCGCGCGCTTAGGCTCATCGAGCCATGATCCGGTTCGAGAACGTCACCAAGCGGTATCGCGGCACCACGAGACCGGCGTTGAACGCCGTCGACTTCGAGGTGCAGCGCGGAGAGTTCGTCTTCCTCGTCGGAGCCTCCGGTTCCGGCAAGTCGTCGTGCCTGCAGCTCATCCTGCGGGCGGAGACGCCGAGCGAGGGGAGGGTCGTCGTCCTCGGGCGAGACCTGCGCACCCTCTCCAACCGGAAGGTGCCGTACTTCCGGCGCCACATCGGATCGGTCTTCCAGGACTTCCGACTCCTGCCCAACAAGACCGTGCACCAGAACGTCGCCTTCACCCTCCAGGTCACGGGCGCCTCGCGCGGCTTCATCCAGCAGGCCGTGCCCGAGGTGCTCGCGCTCGTCGGACTCGACGGCAAGGAGAAGCGGCTTCCTCACGAGCTCTCCGGCGGTGAGCAGCAGCGTGTCGCGATCGCCCGCGCGCTGGTGAACCGACCTCAGGTGCTGCTCGCCGACGAGCCGACCGGAAACCTGGATCCCGGCACATCCATCGACATCATGCAGCTGCTCGCGCGGATCAACGCCGGCGGCACGACTGTGGTCATGGCCACGCACGAGGCCGGCTTCGTCGACCAGATGCAGCGACGCGTGATCGAGCTGAGCAACGGCGAGATGGTCCGTGACGAGCGGCGCGGTGGATACGGCGACACGTCCGGTCTGCCCCGGCTCGCCCCCGAGGTCGAGAGGGGCGCGGCCGCGGTCGCCGCCCTGACCGCCGTCTTGGAGGTGCAGCGCGAGGTCGCGCACATCACCGGCGCCGTCGAGCCGCTGAACCTCGAGGACGCGCAGCGCGCCGAGGCCGAGCGGGCCGCGGCCGCGCCGGCGACGGACGCGGCGCCGGAGCCCTCGACGCACACGCGCTCGGTCCCCGTCACGACGCCCGATGTCGATGCGCTCGGACTCGCAGACCGCCTCGGCCTCGCCGACAAGAACGACCGCGACGACGAAGTGGGACCCACCTCATGAGATTCGGTCTCATCCTCTCGGAGGCCTTCTCCGGTCTGCGTCGCAACGCCTCGATGGTCATCTCGGTGATCCTGGTGACGTTCGTCTCGCTCACGTTCGTCGGCGCCGCGATGCTCATGCAGATGCAGATCGGCAAGATGCAGTCGTACTGGACCGATCGCGCCCAGGTCGCCGTCTTCATGTGCTCGACCGTGTCGGACAAGCCGTCCTGCACCGCGGGTGAAGCGGCCAGCCAGGACCAGATCGACCAGGTCCGCGCGACGCTCGAGGGTCCGTCGCTGGCGCCGTTGATCCGCAACTTCACGTTCCAGACCAGTGACGAGGCCTTCGAGAACGCCAAGGGGCTGCTGTCGGCGGACATCGCCGACGTCGTCACCGCCGATCAGTTCAACGCCACCTTCAGCATCAATCTGGTCGATCAGAGCCAGTCGGACGTGATCTCCGAGGCGTTCAGCAACCAGGCCGGCGTCGAAGAGGTGACCGACCAGATGCAGTATCTGGAGCCGCTGTTCCAGACGCTCACCGTGGCGACCTACGTCGCCGTCGGCATCGCCGGTCTGATGCTCATCGCCGCCGTGCTGCTCATCGCGACCACGATCCGGCTGTCGGCTTTCGCCCGGCGGCGCGAGCTCGGCATCATGCGACTCGTGGGCGCGTCGAACAGGTTCATCCAGACGCCGTTCGTGCTCGAGGGTGTGCTGGCCGCGCTGATCGGTTCGGCTCTCGCGAGCGTCGCGGTATGGGCGATCGTCGAGGTCGGCGTCAACCAGTATCTGCGCGAGCGGATTTCGTTCATCACGTCGTGGGTGGGCTTCTCCGACGTCGCGATCGTCGTGCCGGTGATCATCGTCATCGGCGTGCTGCTGGCGGCGCTGAGCGCGAGCTTCGCGATCCGACGCTGGCTGCGCGCCTGATCGCGTAGACTGAGGGGCTCTGTGTGCCCGGAATCATGAGGAGGTGGCACCATGCCTCGTGAGCAGGGTGAAAAGCTCATCGCGTCGAACAAGAAGGCGCGTCACGACTACGCGATCGAGAAGACGTACGAAGCGGGGCTCGTGCTGACGGGCACCGAGGTGAAATCGCTCCGACAGGGGCGGGCGAACCTCACCGACGGCTACGCCTACATCGACGGCGGTCAGGCGTACCTGGATGCCGTCCACATCCCGGAGTACTCGCAGGGCCACTGGACCAACCACTCCGCCAAGCGCACGCGCAAGCTGCTGCTGCACAAGGACGAGATCGTGAAGCTCTCGCACGCGGTCGCCGCGGGCGGGTACACGCTCGTGCCCCTGCGCCTCTACTTCCTCGACGGCCGCGCCAAGGTCGAGATCGCGGTCGCGAAGGGCAAGCGCGAGTTCGAGAAGCGCCAGACGATCCGCGAGCGCGAAGACAAGCGCGAGGCGGAACGCGCGATGCGCACGAAGAACCGCCTGGGGGAGTGACCCTCACTCGGCGACGAATCGGCCTTCGACGGTCGCGCCGACGACCAACTCGGGCGGCTGCAGGCTGAACGACGGTCCGGTGTCGGCCTTCGCGAACATCATGCGGGGGGCCGCGGCATCCTGTCGCGACTCCAGCAGGCCCGCGTCGGCGATCTCGACAGCGGTGACGGATGCCAGCCCCAGCGCCTCGGCGTAGGCGGCCGCGCGCTCCACGGCGACCTGCACGGCTGCGGCGGCCACCTTCCGTTCGACGCCCACGCGGGTGTCGCGGGCGAGGCGCCAGTCCACCGCGGTGACCTGCACGTCGTCCGACTCGGCGACGTCGCCCAGCCACCACGACAGCGCACCGGCGTCGGTGAAGGTGGCCGACAGCTCCACGCTCGCGTGGTGCACGAGCGGCAGTTGGGCGCCCTCGCTGTTCCACGGGCGGTCGGACCAGACGGACACCCGTGCGCTCGACCACTCCGAGACTTCGCCCGATCGCAGGTGCGCGACCAGTCCGTCCTGCACGGATGCCGCCCGCTCCTGCGCGCGCTCGACCACCGGACCCCGCGTGGGACCGTCGGTAGACACGGTGACGCGCACCGCGGCCTCTTCGGCGCGCACGCGCGTTTCGCTCTCGCCCCGCACGGTGATGGTGACCTGACTCATGCGGCGAGCCTAGGGGGAGAGGCCGGGAATGGCCCAGGGGAGCGATCCGTTGTAGTCTGTGATGCTCGGGTGCTTCGGCATCCGAGGATGGCAATTCCACAGTGTGACGATGGTCGCTCCTACACGGAGTTCCCGGGGCTGATCGGTTTCGACAGCGCCTGCGAACCTGCGAGAAGCGGGCCGAGGATGTGGGGTTATCTCGTAAACGCTCCCTGCAAAACAATAAGTGCCGAAACCAAGCGCACTGACTTCGCCCTCGCTGCGTAAGCGAGCCCGATAGTCCGTCAGACCGTGTGTGACCCCGCCACGGATCCTGGCGTCATTTAGGGGTCTTGCTGTGTGACGGCGTCCGGACGTCACGCGGGACTTTTCCCGGACTGGGCCTGTCGACTTAGGTGTCTGTGACAAAGGTCGGGGCCGAGCAGAACGTCTGCACAGACTGCGCCCGGAGAAAACGCGGAGACCCAGCGTTGGACGGGGGTTCGATTCCCCCCAGCTCCACAAACCATCGTCACACCGACGGAGTACGGAAGACCGCCCCACGGGGCGGTCTTCTGCTTTGCGGGGGTCACCCGCGGAATGCCGACAGTCCCGTCACCATGCCGCTCACGAGACGCCGTACGCGAGTCTCATCGGAGAAGTCGGCGAGCTCGGATGCCGCTCGCGCGGTCGCTGCGCGGCCCGCGGTGTGGCCGATGATCCGTTCGGCGATCTCGTCGGCGGACTGCCCGGCGGCGGGTGCAGCGGTCGGCGCGAGGAAGCCGGCGACGCCGTAGACCACGGCGAGGATGCCGGTGAAGAGGTCGACGGCGCCGCGTTCGTCGGCGCCGGCGCGGAAGGCCACCTCTAGGTACGCCTCCCCGACGTCGGCGGCATTCGGGCCGGGGTCCGGGCGCGCGAGGAGGGCGGGGATCGCCCATGGCTCCGCGCGCAGGAGAGCGATGTGCCGGAGGGCGAAGCCGACGAGCACATCGGCCGGCGGCATGCCGATGTCGTCGACCAGCGCCAACTCGCCGAGGAGGTCGTCGACCGCCGCATCCACGATCTCCTCCTTCGATCGCACGTGCGTGTAGAGAGCCATCGGAGACGCACCCAAGGCGTCGGCGACCGCTCTCATCGTCAGCGCTCTTCCGCCGGTGTCGTGAAGGACGCGTCGCGCGGCGGCGACGATATCGTCGCGGCCGAGTCCGTTGCGCGTGCGTCTCCGCTTCTGCGATGAGGGGACGGGATCAGGGGCGTCCATAACGTACATTGTACGTTAGCATCGCACTGTGATCCTCTCCGTGCTGCTGATCGCCACACCCGTCCTGTTCACGGCCGCATACGCGGGACTCGGCATCCGTTTCGGCTATCCGGCGATTCTCCGCGAGCCGACGACCGAGATCCTGCGCCGCTTCCGGGCCGGAGGTGCGGGCCTCATCCTCCTGTGGTGGGTGTTCGCGATGTCGGCACTCCTGTTCGTTCCCGTCGCCGTCCTGGCGGGAGACCTCGTCGTCGACCCGGGTGTGCGGACGCTGTCCATCGCGCTCGGCGTGCTCGCGGCCGCGGTGCAGACCCTCGGCCTCATCCGATGGGTGTACCTCGTCCCCTACCTCGCCCGCGAGGCCGATGCCGGCGCCGACCCGACGGCGGTCGACCTCGTGTTCCAGGCATTCCATCGCTACCTCGGCGTCGCCGTGGGCGAGCACCTTGGATACCTGCTCACCGGTGCGTGGACGCTCGCCTTCTCACTGGGAGCCGCGTCCGCGCTTCCGGTCTGGCTCGTCGTCGCCGGAGTCGTCATCGCGACGATGCTGCTGCTCGGGAGTGTGGAGTTCCTCGGGCCCTTCGAGCGATCCGGATGGGCGATCGCCGGTCATCTGGTGTCCATCGGCTACACGATCTGGGCCGTCTGGCTCGTCGCGATCGGGATCGTCCTTCTCGTGGAGTGACGGCTTCGTCAGGCGTCGGGTCGCGTGGACCTGTGCGGGCGCGCGGTGCGGCGCGCCTGCACGTCAGGCTGCCGACCGCGTATGAACGTCGCTCTCGCCGGAGGCGTCGTTGAGCTCGAGGTAGACGCGGCCCTCGGTGCGGGTGAGGGTCGCGGTGTTGCGGCGCTCGATCGCCCCCGCCATCCGCTCGACGAATCCCGGGTCGAACGAGTGCAGCAGCACCTCGTCACCGCGGTGGATGCGCTTGCCGGCCCATGGCGCGGCCACCTTCTCGGGGTCGCGGTGGGTGTAGACGGCGACCCGCTCGGCCTTCATGCTGCCGGTGTGGAGGCGGGCGGCATCCGGGGCTCCCACCTCGATCCAGGCCACGAGTGCGCCGGTGAGATCCCGCACCGAGACGGCGGGTTCGTCGGTCGCGGCGACGCCCTCGCTGAAGGCGATGCCCTCCTCGTACTCGAGGCAGTAGGCCAGGACGCGCGTGAGCATGTACGCGTCGGTCTCGGACGGATGCCGGGCAACCCGGAGCTGCAGTTCTTCGTACACGCCGCGATCGACGTCGGAGAGCTGCACCGTGAAGGTGTGAATGGTCGCGCCGATAGCCACGAGGGTCGAGCCTACGCGACCGCTTGCCGCCCACCTCGCCGGCGACCTAGCGTCGGAGCATGCCCGATCCCCGCACCCAGCGCATCGATGTCGGTCCGTTCCAGCTCGACCCGGATGCCGACTTCTCGTCATGGCGCGCCGTCGCCTCCGACGGTGTCTCCGCGCCCCAGGGGTCGTGGAACGACTGGGTCGCCCTCGCCGAGCGCGTGCTTCAGCTCGACGGCATCTGGCGGGAGCGCGAAGCGCGGGGCGACGCGTGGGACCAGGGGCACGCGGCATCCGGATCCGTCGACGCGGTGAACCCCTACCGCTGACCCTGCGGCCAGTCGATGAGCACCAGGCTCTGCTTCGTGTCAGCCACTTTCACCCAGCCGTCGCCGAACAGATACGTGATGCCGTAGCCGTCCGCACCGCGCCCCGCGAGCCAGTCGGGATTCTCGGTCACGTAGACCTCGCCGTTCGCGCCGTCCTCCCGCTTCCAGCCCGAGGCGACCAGATCGTCCTCCGCCTTGTCGGCGGCGGTGGCGTCGATCGGCGCCCAGCCGAACATCTGGACGCCCGCCGCCGTCGCAGAGCCGTCGCTCCACTTGCACAGGATGCCGTCCGGCACCTCGGTCGCTCCGACGCGGAAGGTCTCGCTCTGCGGCTTCCAACCGATGCTCTCGAAGTCAGCGGCGGTCGAGGAGAGGATGATCGTCTCGCACGTCGGGTCGGTCGATCCGGCGTCGGGGACGTCTGTGGGTGACGCGTCCGGCGTCGAGGTCGGACCGCCCTCGAGGATGATCGGGGTCGCGCTGGGGTCGGCTTCCGTGGTCGGAGCGCACGCGGTGAGCGCGATCGCGGTCAGGAGCGCGGCCGACGCCGCGCCGAGGGTCCGCCGCATCACGGGGCGTCCTCCGCGTGGAGGAAGGCGAGGAAGTCGTCGTGCAGAACGCCGTTCGTCGCGAGCGACGACTCCGCGTCGAGCCGGTCGGAACCGTCGAACGCCGAGAACCGGCCGCCGGCCTCACGCACGATGGGCGCGATCGCGGCGATGTCGTACTCCTTGACGCCGAACTCGGCGACGAGCTCGAGTCGGCCCTCGGCCAGCCACATGTACGGGAGCGCGTCCCCATAACCGCGGTCGCGCCATACGGCGCGTGCCAGGCGCTCGAGCGTCGGGACGAGGTCGACGTCGTCCCACTGCTCGATGCTCTGGAAGCTGATGCTGGAGTGCGCGATGTCGTCGACGCCGGACACGTGGATGCGACGGGGCTCGCCGTCGCGGCCGTTCGTCCACGCGCCTAGGCCGGTCGCCGCCCACCACCGGCGTCCCAGCGCGGGTTGGCTGACGACGCCGACCTGCGGCACGCCGTCGACGGTGAGAGCGATCAGCGTGGCCCACACCGGGATGCCGCGCATGTAGTTGTGCGTGCCGTCGATCGGGTCGATGACCCATCGGCGCGCGGTGTCTCCGGAGGTCCCGTACTCCTCGCCGAGGATCGCGTCGTCGGGGCGCTCGGCATCCAGGATCCCGCGGATCGCGCGCTCGGTGGCGAGGTCGGCCTCGGTCACGTGGGTGCGGTCGGGCTTGGTGTCGATCCGCAGATCGGCCGCGTCGAACCGCGCCATGGCGACGGCGTCGGCGGCGTCGGCGAGACGCAGCGCGAGGGCGAGGTCGTCGCGCAGCGACGGGTCGGAAGTCACGGACGCGGCACTTGAGAGCGGCTCATCGATCGGGGACACGCGACCAGGATAGACGGCGAGCCTGAGCCGATTTGGTGAGCCTGCGTCACCCCTGGTAACGTAATCCCTCGGTTCGGAACGCGTTTTCCGGGCCGAACGGAACGCACCTCTAGCTCAATCGGCAGAGCAACTGACTCTTAATCAGTGGGTTCTGGGTTCGAGTCCCAGGGGGTGCACAACGCAGACAGCCCCTCGATCATTTGATTGAGGGGCTGTTTCGTTGCGCGCGCCCAGAGGACGAACTGAGTTGCGGATGGCTCGCCGAGGCCGCGCTCCCACTTCGCTACCGTCGTGAACGAGACACCGACCATCGGGCCAATCTGGCGCGTCGTCAGGCCGGCGGCGCCGCGCGTCTCGCGCAGGAGCTCGCCCACGGTGGTGGCGTGGGATTGCAGTGTCGTCATGGCCTCGATGATAGCGCTACGTCCGTAGCGATTTCGCGACACGCCGCCACCAATACGCGCCCGTCTCAATGCGTATCGTCAGGCTTCCGAGCGTGTCGAAAGCGCTACAGCAATGAGCATCGAGTCGATGGCGATCGCCCTTCATCACTCACGAGCCAAGGGCTCAGCCAAGCTCGTGCTGATCGGGATCGCGAATCACGACGGTGACGGGGGAGCCTGGCCAAGCGTCCGCACCCTCGCGAAGTACGCAGCATGCAGCGTGTCGCAGGTCCAACGATCGCTCACCGACCTTGAACGGCTCGGCGAGGTTCGGCGGATGATCCAGGCGGGAGGCGACCACACCACGCCGCCCGCCGAACGGCCCAACCGCTACTACTTCATGCTTCAGTGCCCGCCCGACTGCGACCGGTCGAAGCATCACAGGACGCGCGCCGCGGCGCAGCGGATCCTTGACCTTGACGCACCCATGCGACCGGGTGACGGGTCGCACCCACGCGACCCGGTCGCACCCACGCGACCGGACCCGGTCGCACCCACGCGACCCAAACCGTCCTCAGAACTTCCTGCTCATCTTCCTGAGACAAAGCCGAGTGTTCGCGCGCGCGCGACGTGGTCCGACACGACGTGTCCGGGCAACTGGCGCGAGCAGCGCCACGAGCTCGGCGTGAACGGCAAGTGCCGCCACTGCCACGAGGCGCCGATGATGGTCGATCCCGCGACGGGAGAGCTCGCGTCATGACCGAGAACGATTACCCGACGTGGGCTCAGGTGTCCACCGTTGACACCCTCGCGCGCCTCGTCGAGCTCGCGGCGGATGCCCTCGACGTGATCGTCGATCCCGCCGACCGCTCCGACCTTCACGACATCCTGCGGGGTGCCGAGCGCCTGATGCTCCTGGTCGATGGTCACGACTCCTGGATTGACCTCGCGCTCGCGTTCGACGCCGAGTCCGCAGCGTTCATCCGTCACGCACTCACCCGGAGGCTCGCGTGATCGACGCGATGCCGCTCTGGTTCTGGCTCCCCGCAGCGCTCCTGCTGTGGGGCTACCTCGCCGCCGACGCGCTCGTGCGGTGGCGCAACCGAATGGAGAGCACCATGCCTCAGAGAACGATCGTCATCGCCCGCAGCAAGGAGGAGGGCAAGCGCCGGTTCCCCAACGCGGTGGCCGTCATCACGCCCAAGTCGCCGGACGGCGCGCGCGGCGTCGAGGCAGACCGCGTGGTGGTGCTGCGCAGCATGGACAACCACCCGCGCGTCCTCGAACTGCGTGAGGCCGCGCTGCCCTCGCTCGCGACCACGGGCGGCAGCGTCGAGGGTGAGCCCGAGACGCCGGCCGTGCCGACGCACGTCGAGGGCGAGCAGACGCCGCCCGCTGGCACGCCGGTGCCGACGCACACGCCCGGCCCCGCGTCCATCCCGCCGCTCGTCTGATGTCGCTGGATCTCCGCCACGGCCCCGGGGCGCTGCGCGACCCAGCCTTGCCCACCCCGCGGTGGGGCGGCCGTCGCGCCCAGGAGTACGTGGCGGAGACCCTGCGCAGGTACGGCGATGTCTGCATCATCTGCGGCCGCCCCGGATCCACGAGCGCCGACCACGTGATACCGCGCAGCAAGGGCGGCGCAGTGTATGACCTCGACAACCTCGGGCCAGCGCACGAGCGATGCAACTACGCGCGGCAGGACCGCGAGCTCGCCCCGGTCGGGATCCCGATCGAGAGCGGCATGGGCTTTTTTACGTGAGCTCGTACCTCTACGGACACGGCCTCGTCCCGTTCTCTCCCCGAACCACCCACAAAAACCGAGCCTGACCATGAAAGGCGCCCGAACGTGAGCGATGCAGACGAAACCGCCCCGACGCTCCCCGGACTCGAACTGGAGACCCCGGGCGTGCCCGTCACATCGGCGATGCGCGCCGCCGTCGTCGCCACGATCAACGCGCTCCACGATGAGAACCTGCTCGAACCCCGGCACGCCGGTCTCTGCCAGCTGGCGCTGGAGCTCGCCGACGCCGTGACCGCGGGCCGCCGCTCCGGTCGCGCCTCCGCCGCGGCCATGGCGGCCGGCCAGCTGCGCGACACGCTGCTCGCCCTCCCGCAGCCGGTCGCGGGCGACGTGAAGCAGCGGTTCGAGGACTTCGTAGACAAGCTGGTGAGCAACGGATGACGACCACGGCGGCTCCGGCCTCGTTCGTGATCCCCGACGAGATCCCCGATTGGGACGGGTTCACCTACGCCACACCCCGCAGCCCCGACCGGGCCACGATCGGCGGCCGCGTCGCGAACATCGCGCGGATGCTCGGCAAGCCGGGGATGCCCTGGCAGTGCGAGGTCTGGGACGTAGCCGGCGAGGTCGATAGCTTCGGCCGCCTCGTCTACGAAATCGTCGTGGTCACCGTCCCCCGCCAGTCGGGAAAGACCACCATGTACGGGCCGGTCCAGATCGAACGGGCCGTCACCAACCCCGGCATCAAGACGTTCTACACCGCCCAGACCGGGAAGGACGCGCGATCTCGTTTCAACGACCTGAAACAGCTGATCGAGGGCTCGGCGCTCATGGCCCTCGAACCCGTGTTCAGGCTCTCCGCGGGAGACGAGGCGATCGTCTGGCCCAACGGATCGAGTAACCGCATCTTCGCGCCCGTCGAGGCCGCGCTGCACGGCGAAACACCGCCCCTCGTCGGCTCCGACGAGATCTGGGAATGGGCCGAGCTCCTCGGCGACGCGATCATTGAGGGCGCCGTGATCCCCGCTCAGGTGACCCTCGCCGGGCGCCGGCAAATCTGGCTCATCTCCACAGCCGGCACGGCCGAGTCCAAGTTTCTGCGGAAGTGGGTAGAGCGCGGCCGCAGGTCGGTGACCGAGCCGGGATCGTTCCCCAAGCTCGCCTACTTCGAGTCGTCGCTGCCGGAGGGCGCCGACCCGTTCGACCCGGTGGCGATCGCACGGTTCCACCCCGCGGTGCGCCGGCAGGACGGCACCGGCTCGCAGGGCCTCGCCGACCTCATGGCCCTGTCCGGCCAGGTCAGCCGAGCGACCTGGATCCGCGCGTTCTGCAACCTCTGGACCACGACGGCGGATCCGTTCCTGCCGGCCGCCGATTGGGACGCGATGGGGAACACGACGATTGGCGCGCGTCGCTCCGATATCGCGATCAGCTGGGACGTGGCGCTCGACGGCGAGATGGGCGCCGTACTCGCGACGTGGCGCAGCGAGGCCGGCACCCCGCACACCCGCGTCCTGCACGCCGCCCCCGTCACCGGCTGGATGGTCGATCTCCTCGTGGAGCTCTACAGCTGGAACCCGATCGCGTTCGGCGCCGACGACAGCGGCCCCACCCGCCGAATCACCGACGAGGTACGCCGCCGGCTCAACGAGCTCCACGGCGACGACCCCGATCGCGTGACGACCCTCAACGGTGTCCAGCGCGGCATCGCCGACGAAGCGTGGATCACAGCAGTACGTGACGAGCGGACCCTCATTCACGACGGCTCGGAAACGCTCGCGTTCGGTGTGTCGCACATCGTCGTTAAGCGCGTCGGCGATGTAACCCGGATCAGCCGCTCGGAATCCTCCGGTCCGGTCGCGGCGCCCATCGCGTCGTCGGTCGGGCTCTACCTGTTCGACCACCGGGCCGCGCCCGAGTGGGCACCCGTGACCAACTACATGGAGGGCTGATGACGATCAAGCTCGATACCACCCGATACAGCACGGTAGTCACGTGCGACAAGTGCCCCTGGTGGTACGGGTTCGCCGACTCCAAAGGCGAGGGCCGGCGCGTCGGCGCGCGCCACGAACAGCGCGCGCACCCCGACGAGGACCAGGCGCGGCGGATGCTCGACGAGGCAGACCGTCGCGCGGCCGCACGCGCATGAGCGATCCGGACGACTACCTCGACGGCACGCGAGTTCTCGGCCCTCACGGCGGGCGCAAGGCCGAGCTCGCCGTCCGCGGTAGCTACGAGGCGCACGCCGAGTATTGGGCCGCCCGGTCCAAGCTCGACGACGCCGACAAGGATCGCCTGCGCAAGCTCGCGCACCACGTGCACAACCGCGACTTCCACGAGTCGCAGATCGTCAACGTCGTGATCGACGCGCGCCGCGCGGGTCTCAGCTGGCAGTGGCTCGCCGACGAGCTCGGGATGACGAAACAGGCCGCGCAGCAGCGCTATAGCCGGTTTCTCCCGCGCAGCTGACGGGCGTCAAGACACCTTGACAGGCCCGCCCGCGCGACACGCGACACGCCGTGTTGAACGCCAAATGATCGCGTTTCGTGGGGATTCGGCTCGAACCTCCTCGGCGTGGGAATCGGAAACGTCGTCGCGAAGCTGACCGGCCTCGACCGCGCGTCAGCGGTCGCGGAGTTTCTGGCGTCCCCGCCCGAGTGGGCGGACTCCTCGCACCTGGACCTGGTCTCCTCGCTGTACGGTCTCGCCGACTCCTCGGGCATTCAGGTCAACCGGCGCACGGCGATGTCGTTCCCGGTCATCGCCAAGGGGCGCCGGCTCCTCGCGACCAACCTCGGCCGCATGACCCTCGTCAACCGCAAGGGCCGCGCCAACGCGCCGTTGCAGATGGCCTACCTGCAACAGCCCGAGGAGCACCGCCCGCTCGCGGCCACGCTCACCTGGACCGCTGATGCCCTGTATTTTTACCCCCGCACGTGGTGGATCGTGCAGCGTCGCGACGCCGCTGGCTGGCCCGCCCGCGGCGGCGTGAAGCTCCTCGACCGTAAAGACGCGCAGTTCGACGCCAAGGGCAACCTCACCCACGCGTGGGGCAAGCCGGTGGAGCCGCGCGACATCATCCAGTTCGACGCCCCAGACGGCGGCCTCCTGCACGACGGTCAGTGGCTCCTACGCCGCGCGTACGTGCTCTACCGCGCGGCATCGCTCGCCGAGGAGAACCCCGTTCCCGGCATCGAGCTCCACAACAACGGCAACGACAAGCTCTCGCCGACGCAGATCGTGAGCCTCCTCGAAAACTGGATGGAAGCGCGCCGCCGCTACGGCGTCGCGTACACGGACAAGTCGATCGCGGCCACGCCGATGAAGGCGCCGTTGGAGAACCTGCTCATCGAGGGCCGCAAGGCGATGGACCTCGACCTCGCCCGACAGGCCGGCCTCCCCGCGTGGGCGGCCGACGTGCCCGTGGACGGATCGTCCATCACCTACAACAGCCGCGAGTCCCGCGGCTGGGAACTCATCGACCTGTTCCTGTCCACGTACATGACCGCGATCACGTCGCGCCTGTCGATGAACGACACGACCCCGATCGGCTGGACCACGGAGTTCAACACCGACGAGCTCACCCGCGCCGGCATGAAGGCCCGGTTCGACGCGTACAAGGTCGGCATCGACGGCGGGTTCATCGACCAGGCGTGGATCGACGCGCAGGAGGGCGAGCCGATGAAGCTCGCCGGAACGGAGAACGCAGCGTGACCCCTCGAATCCCGATTCTCGCCGCGTCGATGTCGGTCGATGACATCCGCGCCCGGATGCGCGTCGCCGACGCCAACGCCCGCGGCACACGCCGCTGGAACGTCACCGAGACCGGCGACTCATCCGCGCAGCTGCACATCTACGGCGTCATCGGCGGGTTCTGGGGCGACGTGGCCGCCGCCGACGTGGTACCGGCCCTGCGCGCCCTCGACGTTGACGAACTCCACGTCTACATCAACAGCCCGGGCGGCGACGTGTACGAGGGCATCGCGATCCGCAACGCGCTGCGCAATCACCGCGCCCACGTCACCGTCACCGTGGACGGGCTCGCGGCATCCGCGGCGTCCTACATCGCTGTCGCTGGCGATGAGGTGGTCATGGCCTCGAACGCCGAGGTCATGATTCACGACGCCTGGACGATCGCGCTCGGCAACGCCGAGGAGATGCGCGTCGTCGCCGACGACCTCGACCGGATCAGCGACAACATCGCCGGCATGTACGCCGACAAGGCAGGCGGCACCGCGGCCGAATGGCGCGCCGTGATGAAGGCCGAGACGTGGTACAGCGCCGAGGAAGCCGTAGCCGCTGGCCTCGCCGACCGGCTCGACACTGACGCCCCCGCCGCGGCCGCGCGATTCGACCTCTCGATGTTCGCCCACGCCGGCCGCACCGCCGCACCCGCGCCCCTGATTCCCGCCGCAATGGCACCCGCCGCCCTGGCACCCACCCACCGAAAGGACAACACCGTGAACCCCGAACAGCTGGCGGCCGCCCTCGCAGCCGGACAGATCGACCAGGCCACCCACGACGCCGCCCTCGCCGCGTACCGCGCCCTCAACCCCGTGGCCGCGCCGGCAGCTGCCGCGCCGGTCGCGCCGATGGCCGGCGCCCCGGGCGTTGCCGTCCCCGCCGAGTACGCGGCCGGCCCCGCGGCCGCGGTCGTGCCAGCAGCGACGACGATCGACCGCCCTGCGTCGTTCGCGAGCGTCGCGTCCGACATCATGGCCGCCGCGCAGTCCCGCGATCTCCGCGCGATCGTGCACACCGTGAACAACGCCCTGGAAACCGTGGGCGAGGGCAACGACGGCGGCGAAGCCTTCATCGGCCGCCCCGCGTGGCTCGGCGAGATCTGGCAGGCGGAGACCGACGGCCGCCCCTGGATCGACTCGCTCGGCCCGGTGAAGCCGCTCACGGCCCGCAAGATGGAGGGCTTCCGCTGGGTCCGCGAGGACGAGACCGACAAGTGGGACGAGGACGAGACCCCGGCGCACGTGGAGATCTACGAAGGCAACTTCGCCGAGGTTCCCACGGGCACATGGAAGACGGAGAAGGTCGAAGCCGACTCCGAGGACTGGGGCTTCGGGACGAAGGTGGACAACATCTTCATGGACCTCGGCAGCCCCGACCTGATCGGCTCGCTGTTCGGCAAGCTCGGCGCCGTCTACGACAAGGACTCCGACGCCCACGTGCGTACCGAGCTCCTGTCCGCGGCCACCGGCCCCGCGCCCGCCGTCGTCGGCGTCCTGCCGGCGCTGACCGCGATCGCGTTCGACCTGAAGCGGATCGGCGCCTCGCTCGACAAGGTGTGGGTGTCCGAGAACCTGTTCACCAACTTCGCCGCCCTGAAGTTCGCCGACCTGCCCGCGTGGCTCGCCGGTCAGCTCGGCTTCGCCGACATCCGCAACGGTGACGCGAAGGTGGCGGACAACCTCTCGTTCGAGGTCGATTTCAACCTCGCCCCGGGGACGATGGTCGGCTACGACAAGCGCGCGTTCACCGTGTTCGAGTCGCCGCGCATCCAGCTGCGCGCCCTCGACATCAGCCACCGCGCGACCGACATCGGGTTCTTCGCGTACGGCGGATCGCTCGAGAACGACGTGCGCGCGATCCGCAAGCGCACCGTCAACCTCGCCTGAGCCGCTGCGCCGGGGGTCATCGTCAGCCCCCGGCGCAGCATCCCACCCGCCCCGAACGGAGACCCGCCATGACCGACCCGGATGCCTCGCTCGCCGTCGCCTGGTTCGACGCCGAGCGCGCCAAGGACGAGCTCAACATCACCGTCAGCGAAGCCGGCCTAAAGGTCGCCCGCGAGGAGCTCCTGTCGCGCCGTGGGCTCGCGATCGGCACGACGGTGCCGCCGTCCTACTCGTGGGCAGTCGCCGTCGTCTACCAGGCGCTCGCGAACGCCCAGGCCACACAGTCAGCGAGCAACGACGAGATGGGCGGGCAGAACACCGTCCGCCTGTACCCGTTCGATCGGCGCATCATGGCGATGCTCGTCACCGCCGACCCCGACCCCGACAACGCCGGCCGAGATCTCGGCTACGTGCGATCGCTGATCGGCTGACCCGTGAGCGCCCGCAGCAACCTGAAAGCACTCATCGAGGGCAGCGAGCACTACCCCGACACCTGGACCGTGTACGACTTTCCGACCCGGCTACAGACGTTCGAGGACGCCACAAAGCCGGTCGCGATCGTCATCGAACAGCGCGAGCTCGAAGCCGGCTCGACCTCGCCCGACGAGCACGGCATCCCGATCAGCGTTGACCTCCTCGTGTGGGTAGTGGTTGACGGCACCCGCGGCGTGAGGCTTCCGCAGCTGGAAGACGAGCTCGAAGCCGCCGCCGAGACCATGATCCGCATTCTCGAACCCCTCGCCGACGACGCGTGGAACGGCGCCGCGACCCGCGACGCGTACGACGAGCAAAAGCCGGCCTACCGGTTCCCAGTCAGCGGAACCGGCCGCATCGCCCCTCCCACCCCCACCGACCCCGAGGAGTAAGACCATGCCCGCACCCGTGAACACCACCAAGCGCACCAAGCGCTGGGGCCTCGTCATCGGCGCCGACGAGTACCAGGGCCACACGTCCGCCGTCGAGATCAACCCGAACCCCGTCAGCTGGCAGGGCGGCGACAACAACACCGTTGTCGACGACGGGGACGTGACCCTCACGCTTACCGTCGCGCAGGACACCGAGAACTCCGAGAGCCTGTGGCGGCTCCTCCACGACAACGCCGGAGAGCAGGCGACGTTCAAGGTGTACCCGCACCACGACGGGACGTTCTTCCAGTCGGTGGACGTGACCCTCGTGCGGCCCCGCCTGGTGGCATCCCGTGACGGGAAGATGCCCGAGGTTCAGGTCACCCTCACCGGCGGGTTCACCCCGGAGGACTGATGCTCGATCTCGACACGCGCGAGCTCGCCGCGGCCCAGGAAGGGGCGCGCCGAGCCGCGTCAACACTTCCTGACGCGATGGGCCGCACGGCGCCCTCGCGGGTGCGGCCGCTGTGGCAGCGCGCGCTCGAATCACGCGCCCGCACCCGCGGAGAGCGAGCAACCATCCTGCCCGGCGCGACCGCGACCGCGAGCAAGACGAGCGTTCGCCTCACCGCTGCGGCATCCAGCCGGCCCCTGTACGGCGGGCTGGTTCCCTCCCAGCAGTGGGGCATCTACGAGTACGGCCAACGCGGCCGCGGCGCGGTCGCCATGCCGGCAGCCGGCGAGGTCGGACGGCAGGTTGTCGCCTTGTGGGTTCACGACATCGTGGACGAGCTCGGCGACATCCCCGGCGCCGAGGTGGTGCGCTGATGGCGATCGAGATCGAGTTCCGCGGCCGCCCGCAGAACCTTCAACGCGCGGCTCAGGCCGTCGAGGACGCATTCGACGACATCGGCGACCGCGTCGACGACCTCGGCCGCGACGGTAGACGATCGCTCGACAAGCTCGATGAGGGGCTGAGCAAAGCCAAGCAGGGCGCGGCCGACTTCAAGGAAGAGTCCAGCAGCACCGCCCGCGAGGCCGCCGCGTCGTTCGACGGGACCGCCGAGGCGATCACCGACGCGTTCCAGGAGACCGCCGCGAACGCGTTCGCGGGGTTCGGTCCAGCCGGCGCCGTCGCGGGTGTCGCCGCGGCCGCGGGTATCGGGCTCGTGACGGCCGCGTTCCAGCAGGCCGACGAGCGCCGGCAGCAGCTGCAGGACCGCGCGAACGATCTCGCGAACGCCTACATCGACGCCGGCAGCAGCGTTCTCGATGCCGTGTCGATCGCCGCCCGCACGTCCGAGATCATTACGGGCGACGAACGCGAGGAGGCCCAACAGTACGCCCAGACGCTCGGGGTCGACCTCCCCACCGCCGCCCGCGCGATGGCCGGCGATGTCAACGCCCTTGCCGTGGTGAACAAGCTCGCGACCGACGCGATGGAGGAGAACCGCGACATCGCGGACGGCATGCGCGAGTCGCTGCAAGCCCTGACTCCCGAGCAGCAAGAGCAGATTGTGAAGAACCAAGGCATCATCGGCTCGGCTCGCGAGCTCAACGGCGTTGTCGCCGACGCGACACAGAAATTCAACGACCAGCAGGGCGTGCTGCGTGGTCTTATCCGCGACGCCGGCACCGCCACAAAGGAGGTCGACGCGCTCGGCAACGAGCTCTACACCCTGCCGGACGGCGAACAGATCATGATCGACGCCGAGACCGGCCAGGCAACAACGGACGTCTCGCGATTCAAGGGTGACCTCGACGGCATCCCCGAGACCGTCAACACCCGAGTCGCTGTCGACGCCGACGTTTCCCGCGCACGAGAGACGATCAGCAACCTCAATGGGCAGCGCATCTATGTGACGGTCGACGCGTCGACCGGCCGGACGGGGGTGCCGTTCTATTGAGCGCCATCATCACTTTCGACGGCGGGGCGGCGATCTTCCCTGAGCTCGTGCTGCGCGAGTCGTACGCGGCGCGCAGCGAGAGCGGCACGCGCTCGCACGACATTCTCGACGGGCCGCCCGTTTACACGCTGCGCCCGGCCGGCCCCGACACGGGCATGCTTGCGATGTTGTTCGCGTACGAGACCCCGGCGAGGGACTGTTACACCGCTCACAAGCTCGCCGCGACGTTCACGATCGCCGACACGACGGCCGAGCTCCTGAATTTCGAGTACGTGGTCATCGACCGCCCTGAGATCCGGCTCGACGGTCGGCGTTGGATCGTCTCGGTTCCGTTTCAGGTGGTGATCTGATGTCGGTCCTCGCCGAGCACCACGTGGCGATCACGATCGACCACAGCCCGCACCCGATTCGGCTTGACGTGAGCCGGCACACGTTGGAGATGGACGAGGAGTGGATCCCGTACGTTCAGGCGACCGTGGAGTGCCCTCTCGGTGACGGCGGGGTTCTTGTGGTCGACCCGCAGGCGTCGGACGTGTGGGCGACGATCCAAACCCGGCGACTCCTCGGCCGTGTCGATCGCCTGGCGGATTTCACGCGTCGCTACCGCGGGCGTACCCTGCACGCGCTCTCGTTGGAGTTCGCGGGGCAGACGCTCGCGGGCATCACGCGCGCCACGTATCACGACTACACCGACCCTGGACACCTGCGCCGTGAGGATGCGAGGCAGTGGCGGGTCATGCTGCGCGAGATCTCCGCCGACCGCAAGGCGGCCACCGTCACGCTCACTCTCGCGAGCGGTGAGGCACGGCTGAACGACTGGCAGCACATGTCCGCCACGACCGACCGCATCCCCGGCGCCAACCTGGTGGAGAAGGTCAACTTCATCCTCGAACGGTGCAACCTCCCGCACGTCACCTACGCTCCCGCCTCTGTCCCCTCGGACGCGGAGATCGGGGATGAGGCGCTGCGGTCGCCGGGATCGTCCGCGCTGGAATTCCTCACCGGACTGACCCGTCACCACGGACTCATGCTCTGGTGCGACGAGAACGCCCAATGGCACCTGGCACCCGACCGGACCCGCCTGGTAACCCGCGAGCTCCGCTCCGCGGGCCTGGACCGCTCCGTGATCAACGAGGTGTCCAAACGCTCCCGCGACGACGGCTGGATTACGGCGGTCATGGTGATCTACACGTGGGAGGGGCAGGACTACTACGACGTGGCGTCGCCCTACGCGCCCAACCCGGAAAAGGCGCTCATCCTGCGCTACAACCGCCCCTACCCCGGCCCCGGGCTCGCTGCGCAGATCCTCGCCCGCGTTCTCGGCCGTGGGCGGGCGCTGGAACTCCTCGCTGTGTCCACGTATGTGGCGTCCCCGGGCGAGAGCGTCGCCTACATCACTCCGCGCGAGACCGTCACGGGGCGTCTCGCCGCAATCCGATGGCAGTTCCCGGACGACGAGATGTCGGTCCGGCTGAGAGAAGTGGGGGCCGCGTGATGGCTACTGGCTACTTTGACAACGACGGATTTTGGCACTACGGCGAAGACGACCTCGCCGACGAGGGAGCCGGATTCAGCGAGGTCCTGAACAAGAGCACGAACGCCATTCCCGCCGCGGTGCGGGCGCGAGTCGTGGCCGAACTCAACTCCGATCCGACGATCCGAGCGGCCGTCATCGCCGGGGTTGACGCCGCGGCAGACGAGTACGACTTCGCCGCAAACCTCGGCGTCGAGACCGTCCCCGTGCCCGAGGTGCCCACCGGGGCGCGCCTCATCTTCGCGTTCGAGGACGACTCATACCCGGTCATCATCAAGGAGGACGGCACGATGTTCGCCCGTGAATTCGAGACTCGAACCGACCTGGCCGAAGGCACCGCCCGTGTCATCTTCGCCTACGAAGATGACTCCGTGGCGGGCGTCATCAACGACGACGGGACGGGCCTCGGCGGCGAGGCGAAATCCATGTTCCCCGCCGTCGCCCGCGGCTCCTCTCTCACTGCGGGAGCGGACATCCCGGACCCGGCTGTGAACCGCTGGCAGACGCTCCTCTCTGCGCTCATCGGCAAGAGCATCGACAACTACGGGCTCAGCGGCTCGATGGTGGAGGAGATCGGGTTTCACGCCGGGGCGCACTCCGTCACCGCGACATCCGATGTCGCGTTCCCGTCGGCCGGCGCGATTGCCCTCGCCGCGGCATCGTTCGACGTGGACCCCTGGCGTGCCGGTTCCAACGCTGCCGTGCAGACCGCGGATGTCGTCGCCGTCACCCCGGCCGGACTGGTCATGTCGGGCACCCTCGCCCGCACGAGCGGCACCGTCCGCACGTTCACGCGAACGGACGGCGGACCCGCCGCCCCGGCCGGGAAGGTCACCTTCCGGGCGCGGCCGACCGGGCAGCCCGGCCAACTCCTCATCCTCGACACCATCGCCAACAACACCGACGAGACCGTAGCCGGGTTGCAGACCCTCGCGCAGCTCAAAGCCTGGACGCGCGAAATCACCACGCACCACGACGGCCCCGTCGCGCTGTGGGGACTCCTCGACCGAGGGCTCCCCGAGGCCCCCGGAACCGACGTGGGGAACCTCATCCTCGCTTACGAGGAGTGGTGCGCGACCGAGTACGGCAACGCCTGGTATCCCGTCCGGCGCTACCTCGCATCCGAACAGGCGCTCACCGATGCGCTGATCTTCGACCCGGCATTCGTCCCGACCGCGCTCGATCACCAGACCGTCGCAGCCGGGGCCGTGCCCCCCAGCTTCCGAGCGAGTGAGAACTCGATTCACCAGAGCCTCATCGCACACAAGCTCCAAGCCCTCTACATCGCCCGCGAATTCGCCCTCCGAGGAGTCACCCATGCCTAACGCCGTCCGCATCATCCGCATCCCCGGCACGCCCACCGTCCCGCTCCGCAAGCTGAAGACCTTCGGCATCCACGACCTTTTCGGCCGTGCGAACAACCCCGCCAGCCTCGGCACGAGCGACGACAACAAAACGTGGCTCGCGTGGCGCGGCGTATGGGGCATCCTCGACGGGGCCGCGTACGTCAGCGACCTCAGCGCCAACGGGCAGAAGATCGCCGTCGCCCAGAGCTACGCCTCGGACGGGCGCATCGAGGCGCAGTTCTCCGCCATCGACGCGGCGGGGGACGGCAGCGCGGGAATCATCCTCCGCGGGCAGGACATCAACAACCACCTCATCGCCAACAACGCGGGCGGCGGCAAGCTCCGCCTCTGGAAGCGAGTCAACGGAGCCGCAGTCGCCATCGCAGACGGACCGGCCGCGGTAGGCATCATCGGCAGCGGCGACGTGCTGTCCGTCGAGATGAACGGCCCGAGCATCCGCGTCTACAAGAACGGTGGCCTCGCCATCGACGTGGCCAACGCGCCCGAGTTCGCGGCAGCGACTCTCCACGGCCCCGCCCTGAACGCCGCGGGCACCCGCGTCACCCGCTTCGACTTCACCGCGGCGGTGTGACGTGGGCCTCGAACTCATCCGCATCAACCCGGACGGCGAACGCGTCCAGTTCCGACCGGACGCCGCGGCGAGCTTCCGTCGCATGGAAGCGCAGCAGGGGCGGCAACTCGACGTCAACCGGACCGTCGTCACCTGGGACGAACAGAACGACCTCTACCAGAAGCGACTGCGCGGCGAATACCCGTACAGCGTCGCGCACCCCGACGAGTCGAACCACGTCTACCGCTCAGATACCGACGGCGGCAGCGCGTGGGACACCGACGAGCGCGGCGCGTGGCTCGACGACAACGGCTGGATTGCCGATATCGAGGGCGAACCCTGGCATCGGCACTACATCCCCGGCCGCGATCGCCGCCGCAACGACCCCGCCCCCACCAACACCACCAACACTCAGAAGGAGTACCCCGATATGTTCTACGCCATCATCAAGCCCAAGGGCAGCTGGTATCTCATCGTCCCCCAGGGCAACGCCAAGCCCCGCGCCGTGATCCTCGGCGCGAACGCGATCAAGGGCGGCGATCTGCCCGTGATCGAGTTCGAGTGGGAGGGCAGCATCAACGGGCTGAAGGGTGCCGTTGACGGCATCCTCGACTGAGCTCCGCACCGTGAACCGCACCGTCGTATTTCTCGCGTTCGCGACCCTCGCCGCGCTCGGCATCATCGGCGCGACCGCGATCCTGCTCCTGCGCCCCGACGCGACGGCGACGTTCACGGGTTTCATCGTGCAGATCCTCGGTCTCGCGTCCGTCGCGGCCGTCACGTTCTACGGCCTCGGCAAAGCCAACGAGAAGCTCGAACGCGTCGAGAAGCAAACCAACGGCACGCTCTCCAAGCTCCTCGTCGAGCGCGATACCGCCCTCGCGATCGTGGACAGTCGAAACGCCGAGATCGCGCAACTGAAAGCCACCCACCCCGAATACAAGGAGACATGATGACCCCGACCGACCAGACCCCTGCCGACGACGAGGCGCTGCACTATGGCGTGGGGGTGATCGAAGATCCCCGCCCCGAGTTCCTGCCCCTGCCCGTGCGCCGCGTGCTCTACGTCCTCGGCCTCGCCGCGGCCGTTACGGCGCCCGTGCTGGCCGTGAGCGCCCCCGAGTACGCGGCCGCGATCGTGACCGGCGCCGGCATCCTCAATGCCGCCGCGCTCGGGACAGCCCTCGCGAATCCGTCGCGCTAGCGGCCGACGTTCTCGGATGCCGTGCGCGCGACGTTCTCGCGCGCACGGCTCAGCTGCTCGCTCGACATGTCGCCCTCGAAGTACATCGAGCACGTGGCATCCCAGGCGTAGGTGAGAGACGGCTCTTTCAGCTGGCTACGGTAAGTCTCCGTGCCGCAGCGACCGGCAAAGGCGTCCTCGGCGAGCCCTGCCGCGAGCTCGGCCCAATCGCTCGGTTCGCCTGGACCCGCAGCGAGTTCGATCGAAAACCTCTCGGTCACTTCCTCGTGCGACGGCGCAGCGGAGCATCCCGCGAGCAGCGCCACCGTCACGAGAGCGCCAACAGCAGCCAGTCCGCCACGCATCCGCATGGGGGCGAGGCTACCGGGATCATCCCGCGGCCGCCGCCATCGCCGCGCGACGGATGCTGTCGTCGCTGGTCGCGACGTAGATCTCCGTCGTCGTCGAGTACGCGTGCCCGAGGAGCGCTTGCACCGCGCGGAGGTCGCGCCCGCCCAGGTGGTACGCGCGGGTTCCGTAGCGGTGCCGCAGCATGTGCGCCGTGACGCCGGGGGGAAGGGCCTCGCTGATGAGCTCACTCACTCGCGCCGGCGATAGGTGCCCGTCGATGCGCCCGGCGAATAGATAGCCGGGCTCGGCGTCCTGGATCAGTCGCACGACATCGGGCGGCGCCGGCACGAGCCGTTTCTTGTCGCCCTTGCCGTGTGCGACGAGTGAGTGGCCCACGAGATCGTCGATCAGGTCTCGCGTGTGTACCTGCGCGATCTCGCGGCATCGCAGGCCGCAGCGGACGGCGAGGAGGATCATCGCGCGCGTGCGGTCATCGGGCGTGTGGAGCCCGACCTTGACGGAGTGCTCGGGCGCTGGCCTCGCGACGCCCCGGGGTGCGTTGATGGCGGGTATGCGGAGGGCGGGGTTCGCGTCCCACCGTTCGACGATGACGCCCCACCCATAGAACCCGCGGAGCACCTGGCGGACGGTGCGCCGCGCGCTCGCGCCCACGTCGCGATCGTCGAGGCTCGCGAGGTGATCGACCAGTTGCGTCGTCGTCACTGGCCACGGGTCAAGGCCCGTTGACGTGGCGAAGCGGCGAAGCTGGTAGCTGTGCTGGTAGATCGTGCCTTCCGCTCGACGGACCCCGCGAAGCCATGCGAGGTACGCGCTCAGGGGCTCGATCCATGACTCCGGCGTCGGGATCTCGCGTTTCATGCCCGACGCTATCCCGAGCAAGCTCGGACGCCGCCCCCCTTTCACCCGAAATCGACAGAAGCGTTATGATCTTCGGTCGGATACGACTCGCGGCGCTCACGCAGAAGACGCTCCTCGAATGCCTTCGCCTCGCGCTGCGACGCCTCCACGATCAGGTCAGGCTCCGGATCACTCGGTTGGTGCTTGCCGACGCGTACGACCTCCACCGGGCCGTACCAGCTGACCAGGGCGGACCAGGGCAGTCGCGCCACCCGGAGGATCCGGCGACCGTCCACCGGGGCGCAGCACGTCCAGCGGGTGCGCCCGCGCTCCCACAGATCGCCCGCGCGGTCGCGGACGAGACTGTTCATCTTGAGCGGTTCATCCATCACGGCCCCCATCCGTGTGCTCGGGCTCCTGCACACTCGGTTCGTGCACGGCGGCGATGATCCGATCCGCCACGGCGAGGAGGTGCGTCCAGCACTGTTCGCACGCGCAGGAGTAGTCACCGTCGGCGGGCTCGGGTGGTCCGTAGATGCATCCGATGTGTTCCAGCCCAGCACCGAGCAACCACAGGCCGCTTGCGACCATCTCACGGTCAGGGTCCGCCTCAGCTGCGTCGTCGAGAATCTGGGTGTACTGCTCGTCGATGTACTGGTCGTAGAACTGCGCCCGAACGATCACCTCGGCGGCATCGCGAGTCATGTCGTGCTCCCATCCGTGTGGACGGGGATCATGCCGCCGACGATCGCCCAGAACGCGGCCGCAAACTCTGAATCAGTGGGTTCTGGGTTCGAGTCCCAGGGGGTGCACCCAAGAGGAGAGGCCCGGGAAACCGGGCCTCTTCTGCGTCTGTACCGGCAACTTCGGCTGCGCCCGAGAATGTGCGCGCCGCCGCGCTCCAGTCGTCTTCGACCGTGAGTTCGAAAGGCAGGTCCGCCCCTCCCGCGCAACCGGTCGCGATACCGGGGTCTTCTTGCGAGCATGACCCCATGGGGATAGCGGACAGCACGCGGTGGTTTCGGTTCGTCTTCTGGGCGGGCGCGGGGGTGCTGGTACTTGCGACCGCGTCGGCGGTTGTGCTGCTCGCCGACTGGGTGGGGAGCGGAGACGCGCCTTCGCTGCGTTACGCGGTCGGGCCGTTGTTGTCCCTGAGTACCGGAACTTTGCTGATGATCGCAGCGCGGCTGTACCTGCGGCGGCTCGATCGGCAGCGAGCGGCGTCCGAGGAAGAGGGCTCGTAGGTCGTTCTTCGGGCGCCGACTTCCGGAACGCGCCGCCGCCGCGCGAGGATGGCGGCATGGCCGACGACGAGATATGGGACGTCACCGACGTCCAGGGGACACCCACCGGGACTCTTCACCGGAGGGGCGACGGGCCGGTGCCGGACGGGTCGTTCCACATCGTGGCATCCGTGTGCGTGGTGGCATCCACCGGTCGGGTGCTGGTGAGTCGGCGGGCCGAGGGCAAGGACTATCCGCTCGCATGGGAGTTCCCGGCGGGGAGCGCGCTGCGCGGAGAATCGAGTCGCCGCGGCGCGATCAGGGAGCTCGACGAAGAAGTGGGGATCTCCGTCCTTCCGGATGACCTCGTCCTGGTCGGGCGGGTGATCGAGGAGCGGGCGCTGTTCGACCTGTGGACCGTCCATGTCGACGGAGAGCCGGCCGTCGTGGTGGACCCGGAGGAAGTGCGCGAAGCGGAGTGGGTCGACCTCGACGAGGTGCACCGCCGCCGGCAGGCGGGGGTGTTCGCGAGCCCCTGGAACGCCCGGTTCGCGCAATTGTGGGCGAGCCTCGAGCGCGCCGTCCGGGCCGAGTCGTGACGGATTGCACGTTCGACGTCCCGGTCGCCGGAGGGGCGCTGCACGCGGGGGAGTGGCATCCGGATGCCGACGGCCTCCCGTGGCTCCTCGTGCACGGGGTCACGGCCTCGCACCTCGCGTGGACGTGGGTGGCGCGTGAGACTTCGGACGTGCGACTGATCGCCCCGGATCTCCGCGGGCGGGGCCGCAGCGCCCCGGTCGGTGGGCCGTTCGGGATGGCCGCGCACGCCGACGATCTCGCCGCGGTCCTGGATGCCGCCGGCGTCGACCGCGCGCTCGTCGTCGGGCATTCCATGGGGGCTTTCGTGTCGGCCGTGTTCGCCGACCGTCATCCTGAGCGGGCGGCGGCGGTGGTTCTCGTCGACGGGGGACTGCCCCTGGATCTTCCGCCGGGGATGCCGCCTCGCGAGGCGATCCGGCATGTGCTCGGCCCCACGGCGGCGCGTCTCGAGATGCGCTTCCCGGATGCCGCGGCCTACCGCGACTTCTGGCGGTCGCATCCCGCGTTCGTCGGACGCGAGGACCCCCTGCTCGACGAGTACTTCGCCTACGACCTGATCGAGACGGAGTCCGGGTGGCGGCCCGCCACATCGCCGGCGACCGTCGAGGCCGACTCGCTCGATCAGAACACCGGCGACGACATCGCCCGAGCCCTCGACCGGATGCCGCGACCCACGGTGCTGCTGGCCGCCGAACGCGGGCTGCGGGGTGAGCTCCCGCCGCTCTACCCCGATCTCGCCCGCGTGCGGCGCGACGTGCCCGGGCTTCGTGACGCACGGCGCTGCGAGGGGACCGACCACTACTCGATCGTGATGTCGGCGGAGGGGGCGCGCGAGGTCGCCGTGGCCGCGCGCGCGGTCGTCGGGAGCCTGTGACCCCGGGCGACGCGCGAGGGCGGAGTCGTCAAGCGGGCGGGTGAAGTTCGCCGGGCTCCGGGCCGGATTCCGCTGTCGTCGCGCGGCATGCGCCTACCGTCGGCCGAATGCGTCGTCTCTTCGTCTCCGGTGCCGCCCTGGTCGCCCTCGCCCTCTCGGCGTTCCTCGTCGCCGGTAATCCGGCGGCTGCCGCCGTCCCCGACCTGACCGGCCGCTCGTACGTCGCCCTGGGCGACTCGTACGCCGCCGCGTGGGGGCTGCCCCTCTCGTCGACCCAGCCCGCGCAGGGCTGCGACCAGTCCGACCAGAACTACCCCCACCTCCTCGCCGCCCAGTTCGGCTTCTCCCTAACCGACCGCTCGTGCGGCGGCGCCGTGATCGCCAACGTCGTCGACACCCCCCAGACCGTCGCCGGCGGAACCGCCCCGGCGCAGTCGGACTCCCTGGACGCCGACACGGCCCTGGTGACGCTCACCATCGGCGGCAACGACCTGGGCTTCTGGAACATCGGCCAGATGTGCGTCGCGCTCTCCGCGGCGGGGCCCGTGGCCGGCAGCATCGACGGGCAGACGCATGCGACGTGCCGGGAGCAGTTCGTCGTCGACACGCCCGCGGGCCCCGTCAACACCCTCGAGACGCAGGTCGACCAGACGGTCGCCCCGGCACTCGAGTCCGCGATCGCCGAGATTCAGACGCGCGCGCCGAACGCGAAGATCCTCGTGGTCGGCTACCCCGCTCTCGCCCCCGACGCCGCTCACACCCCGAGCGCCGGCTGCTACGCCGGCCTGTTCCAGGGGCTCGGCTTCCGGGCCAACGCCTACCCGTACACCGACGTCGACGTCGCGCTCCTGCACGACACCCAGGTGTACCTCGACGACGCCATGTCCGCGGCGACGCAGGCGGCGGGGGCGACCTACGTGTCGCTCCTCGCCGACTCGGTGGCGCACAGCCCGTGCACCCCCGCGGACTCCTACGTCAACGGCATCAGCCTCACGCTGTCGCCCGACAGCATCCCCGTGAGCGGACTGCCGTTCGGCGGAGTCAAGATCGGTGCCCTCCACCCGAACGCGTCCGGTGCGGCTTTCGCGGCCGGTCACGCGGCCGACGTCGTCCGTGAACTCTTCGCCGAGCCGGACCCCACGCCCACTCCCACCCCGACCCCGACTCCGACTTCAACTCCGACCACCGACCCCACGGCGACGCCGGAGCCCACAGCGACGCCCGAGCCCACCGCATCGCCGACGGCGACCCCCACACCGACGCCGAGCGCGAGTGCATCCGCCGTCGCGGCGTCCCCGGCGGGCCTCGCCTCGACCGGCGCGCCCTCGGTCGCGACGGCGATCGGGATCGGCATCGTGATGCTGATCGTGGGTGGGGTCGTCACGATCGTCCTTCGTCGTCGACGCGTGCGCGACTGACCCGATCCACGCGAGAGCGCCCGGCCGCCGACACGATGTCGGTGACCGGGCGCTCGTCGCGTGCGGGTGTCAGGCCGCGTCGCCCACGAGGACGGCAGCCCCTTCGTCGGCAGCGGTCGGGTGCGCCTGATCGATGTGCGCGAGCGCGCGGCGACCGAACAGCACGCACGCGGCGGCGATCAGCACCGAGACGGTCGCCATGATGTACGGCGCTCCCGCGCTGACGGCGTGCCACAGGAACGCGGCGAGCGGCGGGGCCACGGCGCCGCCGAGGAACCGGACCGCCGAGTACGCCGACGACGCGACCGAGCGGGGGAGGTCGGTCGCCTCCATGACCGCCTCGGTGAGCGCGGTGTTGACGACGCCGAGCACGAGGCCGCCGACGATGATGCAGGCCACCAGTCCGGGGGCGGAGCCGACGACGAAGGCCGCGACGAGCAGGTCCGCCGCCAACAGCGGCAGGGCCACGAGCAGCACGGAGGTCAACCGCATCCGGCGCAGGAGCAGGGGAGCCACCCACACGCTGGTGATCGCCAGCGCCAGCCCCCAGCCGAAGAACGTCAGTCCGATACCCATCGCGCCGAAGCCGAGCGGGAACGGCGAGAACGCCAGCAGCGTGAAGAAGCCGATGTTGTAGAACAGCGCGGTCGCGGCCAGGATCGCGAGCGCCGGGCGCCCGAGGGCGCGGAACGGGGCGCTGAACGGGATCGGCGTGCGGGCGGGCGACGGCCCGCGCAGCAGCACCGCGACGGCCACGAACGCGATCGCCATGAGGACGACCACGCCGAAGAAGGGTCCCCGCCAGCTGGCCTCGCCGAGGATGCCGCCGAGGAGGGGGCCGACGGCGATGCCGAGGCCCAGGGCGGCTTCGTACAGGATGATCGCGGCGGAGCTTCCGCCCGAGGCGGCACCGACGATGGTCGCGAGGGCCGTCGAGATGAACAGGGCGTTGCCCAGGCCCCAGCCCGCGCGGAAGCCGATCACGGCGTCGACGCTGCCGCTCAGGGCGCAGAAGAGGGCGAACACGACGATCAGGCCGAGTCCGACGAGCAGAGTGGCCTTTGCGCCGATGCGGCTGGAGATCCAGCTCGTCACGAGCATCGCGAGTCCGGTGACCACGAGGTAGCTGGTGAACAGCAACTCCGTCTCGACGGGGCTCGCCTCCAGCGACTCGGCGATGGCCGGGAGGATGGGGTCCACAAGGCCGATGCCCATGAACGCCACCACGCAGGCGAACGCCACGGCCCACACCTGAGCGGGCTGTTTCCAGATGCTGGGGGTGGAGCTCATCGCACGACCTCCGGCTGCAGGCCGACGCGGGCGGCGAGGGCGTCGGCGCTGGTGCGCACGGCATCCCACTCGGCATCCGTCAGATCGGCGACGTGGGGGGTCAGCGCGGCGCTGAGCGCGTCGAACCAGCGGTCGAGCTCTCGCAGCCCTTCGTCGGTCGCGGAGACGACGCTCACGCGCGAATCGTCGGGGTGGATGCCGCGGGCGAGGAGCCCCGCCTCCTCCATCTGGTGCACGAGTCGGGTCATGCCGGGCTGCGAGACGCGGCTGAGCGTGGCGAGGTCGCCGAGGCGCTGTGGTCCGTGGTCACGCAGCAGCGTGAGGGTGCGCCACTGCGCACCGGGGGCGTCGTTCTTGGTGTCGATGGCCGCGATGCGCGTCAAGGCGTGCACCGCGAGGATCAGTCTCTGGAGATCGTCGTCGCGGGTCATTCCTCGAAGTATACCCCTGTTATATAACGTGGGTATTGATTATCGCCCGGCGATCCTGGTTGAGAGCTGATGGGCGTGCGCGAGCAGGATGCGACCGAGCTCGGCGAGGCGTTCCCCGCCGAAGCGGAACTCGACCCCCGTCAGGCTCAGCGCCCACTGCGGTTCGCCCGCATTCGTGAACACGGCCGCGCCGATGCCCCAACTGCCCTCGACGATGAGGCCCGGGTTCACCGCGTACCCGCGCGCCTTCGTGTCGGCGATGCGCGAGCGGATGCGCGTCGGCGCATGGGCCGCTCCCCAGCGGTCGGACAGGTCGTCATGTCGATCGAGGTAGGCGTCGACCTCGTCCGGCGGGAGGAACGCCAGGATGGCCAACCCCGCTGATGCGACCCCGAGCGGGAACCGCACGCCCTCGGAGAGCACGAAGGATCGGATCGGGAAGCTGCCGTCCTCGCGGACGAGGCAGACGGTCTCGTAGCCGCGGCGGACGGAGAGGAACGCGCTCTCCTCGGTCCGCACGGCGAGGGAGCGCACGATGTCACGCGCGAGGGAGGTCACGTCGAACCGGGATGCCGCGATCGTCCCCATCAAATACAGCTCGGGACCGGGCAGCCACCGGCCGGTGGCGTCGTCGCGGTCCACGAGGCCCTCCTGCCGCAGTGCGGACAGCAGGCGATGCGCGGTCGGCCGCGTGAGGTCGGCGAGGCGCGCGAGGTCGCCCACCGCGGCGCCCTCCGTCCCCGCCGCCGTCACCAAGCGGAGCAGGTGCGCCGCGCGAGCGACGGCTTGAGCGCCCGGAACGTTCCCGCGGGCCGAGGGGAGCGGGGTGGTGTCCACGATGTGGACGGTACGCGGTTCGGCATCCACATCGCAAGAACGGACGCGACCGGGGCGGGGGACGGGCGCAGGATGGATCCACCGATCCCTGCACGAAGGAGTCCGCGTGATCGACAAGACCTGGTCCTCGCCGAGCGAGGTCGTCGCCGACATCCCCGACGGAGCCTCGCTCGCGGTCGGGGGGTTCGGCCTCTCCGGCAACCCCATCGCCCTCATCGAGGCGCTGCTCGCCCAGGGCACGAGCGACCTCTCCGTCGTGTCCAACAACTGCGGCGTCGACGATTGGGGGCTCGGCATCCTGCTCGGAGCCGGCCGGATCCGGAAGATGACGTCGTCGTACGTCGGCGAGAACAAGGAGTTCGAGCGCCAATTCCTCTCGGGTGAACTGGAGCTCGAGCTGACGCCGCAGGGCACGCTCGCCGAGAAGCTGCGCGCCGGAGGGTCCGGGATCGCCGCGTTCTACACGCAGACCGGCGTCGGCACCCAGGTCGCCGAGGGCGGCCTGCCGCAACGGTACGACGGCGCGGGCGGCATCGCGGTCGCGTCGCCCCGGAAGGACGTCCGCACCTTCGACGTGCACGGCCAGCCGCGCGAGTTCGTGTTGGAAGAGGCGATCACCACCGACTTCTCCCTCGTCCACGCCTGGAAGGGCGACCGCCACGGCAACCTCGTCTTCCGGAAGGCGGCGCGCAGCTTCAATCCGCTGGCAGCGATGGCCGGGCGCGTGTGCATCGCCCAGGTCGAGCACCTCGTCGAGCCCGGCGAGATCGACCCCGACGACGTGCACCTGCCCGGCGTCTTCGTCCACCGTCTCGTCGAGGTCGGTCCCGACATCGAGAAGCGCATCGAGAAGCGCACCGTCACCGAAGGAGCGCGCTGACATGGCCCTCACCCGCATCGAGATGGCGGCCCGCGCCGCCCGCGAACTCGCCGACGGCTCGTACGTCAACCTGGGCATCGGTCTCCCGACCCTCGTGCCCAACCACGTGCCCGACGGCGTCACCGTCGTGCTGCAGTCCGAGAACGGCATCCTGGGCGTCGGCCCGTACCCGACGGAGGATGCGGTGGATGCCGACCTCATCAACGCCGGGAAGGAGACGGTGACGACGCTGCCCGGGGCCGCGTTCTTCGACTCGGCCACGAGTTTCGGCATGATCCGCGGGGGCAAGATCGACGCCGCGATCCTGGGGGCGATGCAGGTCTCGGCATCCGGTGACCTCGCCAACTGGATGATCCCCGGCAAGATGGTGAAGGGCCCGGGAGGAGCGATGGACCTCGTCCACGGCGCGGCCCGCGTCATCGTCCTGATGGAGCACGTCGCGCGCGACGGCTCGCCGAAGATCGTCGACGCGTGCTCGCTGCCCCTCACCGGTCGGGGTGTGGTGGACCGCATCATCACGGACCTCGCCGTCATCGACGTGACGCCCGAGGGTCTCGTGCTCGTCGAGCTCGCTCCCGGCGTCACCCTCGACGACGTCGTCGCCGCGACCGAACCCCCGCTCACCGTCCGCATCCCCGAGGAGCAGAACGCATGACCTCCGCCACCGACGTCGTCATCGTCGCCGCCGCCCGCACGCCCCAGGGCCGCCTCAAGGGACAGCTCGCGCCGCTGACCGCGGTGCAGCTCGGCGCGGCCGCCATCTCCGGCGCCCTGGAGCGCGGCGGCATCCCCGCCGATGCCGTCGACGCCGTGCTCGTCGGACAGGTGCTGCAGGCCGGAGTCGGGCAGAACGCGGCACGGCAGGCCGCGATCGCCGCGGGGATCGGCTGGGACGTCCATGCCGCGACCGTCAACAAGGTGTGCCTGTCGGGCCTCACCGCGATCATCGACGCTTCCCGCATGCTCCGACTCGGAGACGCGACCGTCGTCGTGGCCGCGGGCATGGAGTCCATGACCCGCGCCCCGCACCTGCTCACGAACTCGCGCGAGGGCTACGCGTACGGCTCGATCGAGGTCCTCGACCACATGGCGTACGACGGCCTCACCGACGCGTACGACCGCGAGAGCATGGGGGCCTCCACCGAACGCGCGAACGCCCGGTACGAGATCACCCGGGAGGCTCAGGATGCCGTGGCCGCCCGGTCGCATCAGCGCGCGGCCGCGGCGCGAGAGTCCGGCCTGTTCGACGCGGAGATCGTTCCGGTGTCCATCCCGCAGCGGAAGGGCGAGCCGGTCCACGTGACCGCCGACGAGGGCATCCGCCCGGAGACGACGGTCGAGGTCCTCGGCAAGCTGCGCCCGGCCTTCGCGGAGGGCGGGTCTATCACGGCGGGCAACGCGTCACCGATCTCGGACGGAGCCTCGGCGGTCGTCCTCACGACGCGTGCCGTCGCGGAGGAACGCGGATGGGACGTGCTGGCGACGGTGGGGGCGTCCGGCCAGGTCGCCGGGCCCGACAACTCGCTGCACGCCCAGCCCGCCCATGCGATCGCCCGCGCGCTGGAGAAGCAGGGGATCGCGGCATCCGATCTCGATCACGTCGAGATCAACGAGGCGTTCGGCGCCGTCGTGGCCCGATCGCAGGCCGAGCTGGGCCTGTCCGACGACGTCGTCAATCCGCACGGCGGCGGCATCGCGATCGGGCATCCGATCGGCGCGTCCGGCAACCGTCTCGTCGTGCACGCGGTGCACGAACTCGTGCGGCGGGGGAGCGGCACGGCCGCGGTTGCGCTGTGCGGCGGAGGCGGTCAAGGAGACGCGCTGATCCTCACGCGCTGACCTCGCCTGGACACACGGATGCCGCGGCCCCGAGGCCGCGGCATCCGTCGCTGTATCAGCGGGCGAGGCGCTTCTTCAGGAGCTTCTGCTGCTTCTTCGACACGGGCGAATCACCCGCGACGGTGCCCCCGCGACGCGCGCGGCGGGTGTCGACGACGGCGCCCACCGCAAGGGCGAGCGTGATGCCCCAGCTCAGCCACGCCAGGGCCGTGCGCCACGTGAACTCCTCGTGGTTGCGCAGTCCGCGCAGCAACGTGACGCCACCGGTGATGGCGCTGAGGAGACCGGTTCCGAAGATGTACTGACGCATGCCCCCAACCTAGCGAGCCGCCGACTCTCTGCGCGTGCGCCTTGACATCCCGACGCCCGTATCGCATCCCGGACCGCCCGCGGAACGGCGGCACCCCGCTGTTAGCCTGAGAGGAAGCTACCGAGGAGGACCTGTGTCGCAGGCCGATTTCGTCGTCGTCGCCAATCGTCTACCGGTGGATCGCACCCCCGACGGGGAGGGGTGGCGTCGCTCACCCGGCGGTCTCGTCACCGCGCTGGAGCCCGTCATGCGTCGGGCGGAGGGCGCGTGGGTCGGCTGGGCGGGCCAACCCGATGTGAGCCTCGAACCGTTCGACTTCGACGGAACGCACCTGGTTCCGGTCGAGCTGTCGGCCGCCGACGTGCAGCATTACTACGAGGGCTTCTCCAACGACACGATCTGGCCGCTGTACCACGACGTGATCGCCGAGCCGACGTACAAGCGCGCGTGGTGGGAGGCGTACGTCCGAGTGAACCGGCGTTTCGCCGAGGCGGCCGCCGCGGCGGCGTCCGAGAAGGCGACCGTCTGGGTGCAGGACTACCAGCTGCAGCTCGTGCCGAAGCTGCTGCGCGAACTGCGCCCGGATCTCACGATCGGCTACTTCCACCACATCCCGTTCCCCGCCTACGGTCTCTACTCGCAGCTTCCGTGGCGCAAGCAGGTGCTCGAGGGACTGCTCGGCGCCGACGTCATCGGTTTCCAACGCGTCGCCGACGCCGGCAACTTCGCCCGAGCGGTCCGGCGCCAGCTGCGGTACGAGACCAAGGCGAGCGGCATCTCGGTGCCGGACGGACAGGGCGGTACGCGGGTCGCCCTCGCGAAGGCGTTCCCGATCTCCATCGACGCCGATTCGTACATCGAGCTCGCACAGCGTCCGGACATCCAGCAGCGGGCGAAGGAGATCCGGGAAGGGCTCGGCAACCCGCGCAAGATCCTGCTCGGTGTCGACCGCCTCGACTACACCAAGGGCATCCGCCACCGGCTGAAGGCGTGGGGCGAACTCCTCGAGGACGGCCGAGCGACGGTGGAGGATGCCACCCTCGTCCAGGTCGCGAGCCCGAGCCGTGAGCGCGTCGACGCCTACGTCCAGCTGCGCGACGAGATCGAGATGACGGTGGGGCGCATCAACGGCGACTACGACAGCACGACCCACACGGCGATCCGCTACCTGCACCAGTCCTACCCGCGGGAGGAGATGGTGGCGCTCTTCCTCGCCGCCGACGTCATGCTCGTCACGGCCCTCCGGGACGGGATGAACCTCGTCGCGAAGGAGTACGTCGCCAGCCGCATCGACAATCGCGGTGTCCTGGTGCTCAGCGAGTTCGCCGGTGCCGCCGACGAGATGGGCAGTGCGCTGCTCATCAACCCTCACGACATCGACGGACTGAAGGACACGATCGTCCGCGCCCTCGAGATGCCGGCCGCCGAGCAGGGGCGCCGCATGCGGGCGCTGCGCACGCGCGTCCGCGACCACGACGTCGAGGACTGGTCGCGCGAATTCCTCGACGCTCTGTCGGCGTTCCACGACCGCGCCTCCAGCGCCACCGCGGCCGCCGAGGTCGACGCGAACCTGGACGAGCCGGAGGACGCGTCGTCGTGACCGCGGCGGACGCGGCGATCGAGGCGGTGTCGACGACAGCGGTCCTGCTCGTCGCGCTCGACTTCGACGGGACCCTCGCGCCGCTCGTCGACGACCCGATGACGGCGCGCATGACGCCGCGCGCCCGTGCGGCCGTCGATGCCCTCGCGGGCCTGCCCGACACGGTCGTCGCCCTCGTGTCGGGTCGTTCTCTCGGACATCTCCGCGAGATCGCCGAGCACGACGACGCCTCGCCGATCTGGCTCGCCGCCTCGCACGGGGCGCAGTTCTGGACGCCGGGCGCGGGGGAGGAGCCGGCCCCCGACGACGCGGACGACCTGGCGCTCCGCGACCGTCTGCAGTCGACGATCTCCGACGGCGTCCACCATCTCGACGGCGTGTGGATCGAGCCGAAGGAGTTCGGCGTCGGCGTGCACACGCGGCGAGCGGATGCCGCGGCGACCGAGGAGGCGCGTGGTCTCGCCGATCGCCTCGTCGCGGAGGAGGCGCCCGACTGGCGACGACGCACGGGCCACGACATCCTCGAGTTCGCGTTCCGCCACGAGGGCAAGGACTCCGCGGTGGAGCACCTGCGCGACCGGATCGGGGCCACCGCGGTGATCTTCGCGGGCGACGACGTCACCGATGAAGACGCGCTGGGCGCGCTCGCGTCGGGGGATCTCGGCATCCACGTGGGAAGCGGTGAGACGGCCGCCACGCTGAAGGTCGCCGACATCGACGGACTGGTCGACGTCCTCGAGGCTGTCGCGCATCAGCGTGTCGCCCACGCGCAATAGACTGCGAGAATGCCCGCTCCGCAGAATCCGAACACCGGTGAGTTCGACATCAAGCCCCGCAGTCGCGTCGTCACCGACGGCATCGAAGCCACCACCTCCCGCGGCATGCTCCGCGCCGTCGGCATGGGTGACGAGGACTGGGACAAGCCCCAGATCGGCATCGCGTCGAGCTGGAACGAGATCACGCCCTGCAACCTGAGTCTCGACCGGCTCGCGCAAGGCGCCAAGGAAGGCGTCCACTCCGGTGGCGGCTACCCGCTGCAGTTCGGCACCATCTCCGTCTCCGACGGCATCTCCATGGGCCACGAGGGCATGCACTTCTCGCTCGTCTCGCGCGAGGTCATCGCCGACTCGGTCGAGACCGTCATGATGGCCGAGCGCCTCGACGGATCCGTGCTCCTCGCCGGCTGCGACAAGTCGATCCCGGGCATGCTCATGGCATCCGCTCGTCTCGACCTCTCGAGCGTCTTCCTCTACGCGGGCTCGATCGCTCCGGGCTGGGTCAAGCTCAGCGACGGCACCGAGAAGGACGTCACGATCATCGACTCGTTCGAGGCCGTCGGCGCGTGCCTCGCGGGAAAGATGAGCGAGGCCGACCTCAAGCGCATCGAGTGCGCGATCGCGCCGGGCGAGGGCGCGTGCGGTGGCATGTACACCGCCAACACCATGGCCTCGGTCGCCGAGGCGCTGGGCCTCAGCCTTCCCGGTTCCGCCGCCCCGCCGTCGGCCGACCGCCGTCGCGACTACTTCGCCCACCGCTCGGGCGAGGCCGTGGTCAACCTGCTGCGCCAGGGCATCACGACGCGCGACATCCTCACCAAGGAGGCGTTCGAGAACGCCATCGCGCTGGCGATGGCCCTCGGCGGCTCGACGAACGTCGTCCTGCACCTCCTCGCGATCGCCAACGAGGCCGAGGTCGAGCTGTCTCTGCACGACTTCAACCGCATCGGCGACAAGGTGCCCCACGTCGCCGACATGAAGCCGTTCGGCAAGTACGTCATGAACGACGTCGACCGCCACGGCGGCATCCCGGTCATCATGAAGGCCATGCTCGATGAGGGCCTCCTGCACGGCGACGCGCTCACCGTCACGGGGAAGACCCTGGCCGAGAACCTCGCCGACCTGAACCCCGACCCGGTGGACGGCAACGTCATCCACCGCTTCGACGACCCGATCCACGCCACCGGCGGCATCACGATCCTGCACGGATCCCTCGCCCCCGAGGGCGCCGTTGTGAAGACCGCCGGCTTCGACGCCTCGGTGTTCGAGGGCCCGGCCCGCGTGTTCGAGCGTGAGCGTGCGGCCATGGACGCCCTCGAGGCCGGCGACATCAACGCCGGCGACGTCATCGTCATCCGCTACGAGGGCCCCAAGGGCGGCCCGGGCATGCGCGAGATGCTGGCGATCACCGCGGCCATCAAGGGCGCGGGGCTCGGAAAAGATGTACTACTCTTGACGGACGGTCGATTCTCAGGCGGCACAACCGGCCTCTGCATCGGCCACATAGCTCCCGAAGCGGTGGACGCAGGTCCTATCGCCTTCGTGCGCGATGGTGATCTGATACGGGTCGATATCGCCGCTCGCACTCTCGACTTGATCGTCGATGACGCCGAGCTGAGTTCCCGCCGCGAAGGCTGGGAACCGCTTCCCCCGCGCTATACCCGTGGCGTTCTGGCCAAGTACTCGAAGCTCGTGCACTCCGCTGCGGAGGGCGCGGTCACGGGCTGACGGCCGTCCCCCTTTCACCCCCACCTGGTTCCGAGGTACCACCATGTCCGCCGAATCCGCCACGGCCGTTCCCCGGCCCCCCGCTCGCACCGCCCCGGCGCCCGTGCTCACGGGCGCCCAGGCGGTCGTCCGTTCGCTCGATCTGCTCGGCGTCACCGACGTGTTCGGTCTGCCGGGCGGCGCGATCATGCCCGTCTACGACCCGCTCATGGACGACGAGAACGTCCGCCACATCCTCGTTCGCCACGAGCAGGGCGCCGGCCACGCCGCCGAAGGCTACGCCGCCGCCTCCGGACGCACCGGAGTCGCCATCGCGACTTCCGGCCCCGGGGCGACCAACCTCGTCACGGCGATCGCCGACGCGTACATGGACTCCGTGCCGCTCGTGTGCATCACCGGTCAGGTCTTCTCGACCCTCATGGGAACGGATGCCTTCCAGGAGGCCGACATCGTCGGCATCACGATGCCGATCACGAAGCACTCGTTCCTGGTGAAGACCGCCGAGGAGATCCCCGGCGCGATCGCCGCGGCGTTCGAGATCGCCTCCACGGGGCGTCCCGGTCCGGTGCTCGTGGACATCACGAAGGACGCGCAGCAGAACTCGGCGCCGTTCGTGTGGCCGCCCAAGATCGACCTGCCCGGCTACCGCCCCGTGACGAAGGCCCACGGCAAGCAGATCCAGGCCGCGGCCCAGCTCATCGCCCACGCGAAGAAGCCCGTCCTCTACGTCGGGGGCGGTGTCATCCGAGCGAAGGCGTCGGCCGAGCTCAAGACGTTCGCCGAGGCGACCGGCGCTCCGCTCGTGACCACGCTCATGGCGCGCGGGGCGTTCCCCGACTCGCACGATCAGCACCTCGGCATGCCGGGCATGCACGGGACGGTGCCCGCGGTGCTCGCCCTGCAGGACAGCGACCTGATCGTGTCGCTCGGCGCCCGCTTCGACGACCGCGTCACCGGCAAGGCCGCGCTGTTCGCTCCGAACGCTCAGGTCGTGCACGTCGACATCGATCCCGCCGAGATCTCGAAGATCCGCACGGCGGACGTGCCGATCGTGGGCGACCTCAAAGAGGTGCTCGTCGACCTGGATGCCGCCTTCCGCCAGGCGGCATCCGAGACCGAGGTCGACTACTCGGAGTGGTGGTCGTTCCTCAACGGTCTGCGCGAGGAGTTCCCCCTCGGCTACACGCCGACGACCGACGGCCTGCTCTCGCCGCAGCACGTGATCCAGCGGATCGGCGAGCTCACCGGCCCCGAGGCGATCTACGCCGCGGGCGTGGGTCAGCATCAGATGTGGGCGGCCCAGTTCATCAAGTACGAGCGCCCCAACGCGTGGCTCAACTCCGGCGGTGCCGGCACGATGGGCTACTCCGTCCCCGCGGCGATGGGCGCGAAGGTCGCCGAACCCGAGCGTGTGGTGTGGGCGATCGACGGTGACGGCTGTTTCCAGATGACGAACCAGGAACTCGCGACCTGCGTCATCAACGACATCCCGATCAAGGTCGCGATCATCAACAACTCCTCGCTCGGCATGGTGCGCCAGTGGCAGACGCTGTTCTTCGACGGCCGTCACTCGAACACCGACCTCAACACGGGTCACGGGACGCGTCGCATCCCGGACTTCGTCAAGCTCGCCGAGGCCTACGGATGCCTCGCGATCCGGGTCGAGAAGGAGGACGAGATCGACGCGGCGATCGAACTGGCCCTCGCCACGAACGACCGCCCGGTCGTGATCGACTTCGTCGTGAGCGCCGACGCGATGGTGTGGCCTATGGTTCCCCAGGGCGTCAGCAACAGCTACGTCCAGTACGCCCGCGATCACTCGCCGGCCTTCGCCGAGCAGGAGGACTGACATGTCGAGGCACGTTCTCAGCCTCCTCGTGGAGGACAAGCCGGGTCTGCTGACCCGCGTCGCCGGTCTTTTCGCCCGTCGCGGCTTCAACATCGAGTCCCTCGCCGTGGGGGTGACCGAAGTGCCGGGCCTGTCCCGCATCACAGTTGTCGTCGACGTCGAGGGTCTGCCCCTCGAGCAGGTGACGAAGCAGCTGAACAAGCTGATCAACGTCATCAAGATCGTCGAACTCGACCCCGCCAGCTCGGTGCAGCGCGAGCACGTCCTCGTGAAGGTGCGCGCCGACAACGCCAGCCGCTCCACCGTGCTCGAGGTCGTGAACCTCTTCCGTGCGTCGGTGGTCGACTACGCCCAGGACGCCCTGGTGATCGAGATCACCGGCGACTCGGGCAAGGTCGGCGCGTTCCTCAAGGCCATCGAGCCGTTCGGGGTGAAGGAGCTCGCACAGTCGGGCCTGCTCGCCGTCGGCCGCGGCGGCAAGAGCATCACCGAACGCGTCCTGCGCGGCTGACCCTCCCACCCTTTCCACACACCCCCGGTCCTGCGTCGCGGGACCTGTATCCAAGGAGAAAGCATCCCCATGGCAGAGATCTTCTACGACGACGACGCCGACCTCTCGATCATCCAGGGCAAGAAGGTCGCGATCGTCGGCTACGGCTCGCAGGGTCACGCTCACGCGCAGAACCTGCGCGACTCGGGCGTCGAGGTCGTCATCGCGCTCAAGGACGGCTCGAAGTCGGCCGCGAAGGCGCAGGAGGACGGCTTCGACGTCAAGAACGTCGCCGACGCGACCGAGTGGGCCGACCTGATCATGATCCTGGCGCCCGACCAGCACCAGCGCTCGATCTACGCGGACTCCATCAAGGACAAGCTCACCGAGGGCAAGATGCTGGCCTTCGCGCACGGCTTCAACATCCGTTTCGGCTACATCGACGCCCCCGAGGGTGTCGACGTGATCCTCGTCGCCCCCAAGGCCCCCGGTCACACCGTCCGTCGCGAGTACGTCGCGGGCCGTGGCATCCCGGACATCATCGCCGTCGAGCGCGACGCCTCGGGCTCGGCCTGGGACACCGCCCTGTCGTACGCAAAGGCCATCGGCGGCACCCGTGCCGGCGTCATCAAGACGACCTTCACCGAAGAGACCGAGACCGACCTGTTCGGCGAGCAGGCCGTCCTCTGCGGTGGCATGAGCCACCTCGTGCAGTACGGCTTCGAGACCCTCACCGAGGCGGGCTACCAGCCCGAGATCGCGTACTTCGAGGTTCTGCACGAGCTCAAGCTCATCGTCGACCTCATGTGGGAGGGCGGCATCGCCAAGCAGCGCTGGTCGATCTCCGACACCGCCGAGTACGGCGACTACGTCTCCGGCCCCCGCGTGATCTCGCCCGAGGTCAAGGAGAACATGAAGGCGGTCCTCGCCGACATCCAGTCGGGTGCGTTCGCGCAGCGCTTCATCGCCGACCAGGACAACGGCGCCCCCGAGTTCCTCGCCCTTCGCGAGAAGGAGCAGGGTCACCCGATCGAGGCGACCGGCAAGGAGCTCCGCGGTCTCTTCGCGTGGAAGCAGCAGGACAGCGACTACACGGAGGGCAGCGCTGCGCGCTGACCTCCGCCGGAGGCTTCGTCATCCATAGCGATCGCCCAGGCGATCGCGGTGGGTTCCGCCGCGCGCTGATCCCCTCCGCGAACGCCCCGGAACCGTCCTCGGTACCGGGGCGTTCGCCGTTGCGGCGGGGCGGCGCCCCGGTGTCGAGGGTCGGCGCTAGCGTGGACGCGTGAGCACACCGCGCGACGACGACGCCCTCTCCTGGGACGGTGACGACGACCCGACGCTCGACGTAGGCGAGAAGCGGGCTGCCGAGCCGGAGCAGCCCGAGCCGCTTCAGCCCGAGGCCGAGCCCCTTCGGCCCGAGCCGCGCCCGACCTCCGCGGATCCGGGTCCCCGGGCTCCGGCGGTCGACTCCGCCCCCACTGGAGAGGCCGCGGTCGAGGAACAGGCCGCGCGGGCGCCGCTCGGCAACGTCGGGCTCGTCGGCATCGGGATGATCGCAGCGACGTTCCTGCTGTTCGCGATCGGCTGGCTGGTCGCGGGATTCCGTCTGCGCGACCTGGGTCTCCCCATTCCCGACGTCACGGTCCTCGCCCTGACGATCGGCGCGGCCCTCGCCCCGCTGGTGTGGTTCGTCACCGTGCTCGCTCTGACGCGCACCTGGCGCACCTGGCAGCGGTTCCTGCTCCTGATCCTCGGCATCCTGCTGCTCGTGCCGTGGCCGTTCCTGTCGTTGGGGGCCTCCGCATGAGCACGACCACCCGTCCTCGCCGTCTGCCGACGTGGGTCGTCGTGACCATCGCCGGGCTGTTCGGTCTGTTCTACGCCTTCGTCGTCTGGAGCTCGGTCTCGCTGCTGGTGCAGCAGGCCACGGGCACCCTCGGGCTGAACGGACTCGGCTGGTTCGTCTACATCCTGCCGATCGTGTTCCCCCTGGTCGCCTTCGGTGTGGCGTTCGCGATCGGCGCGCGCCGACGGGCGGGGGAGTTCTCGCTCGCGCTGCTCGCCGGACTCACCCTCTCCGCCGCGTTCTGGCTGGCGATCGTCGGCTACGGCGCGACGTCGTACGGGCTGTACGGCGGCTGACGCCCTTCGCCTTCCATCGGGGCGCAGGACGTCCTCTCCGGGCGGGCCACGGCGTCATGCGGTCGGGCGGCTGTCGCGGCAGCGCTAGGCTGGCAGACGGCCCGCACGGGTCGCGCGCCCGGTTCGCGCCGGCGATGCGCGGCGGTGCGCGCTGCTCCCCAGCACCGTTTCGAAGGACGCATCCGTGACGAAGCCCGTCGTGCTCATCGCCGAAGAACTCTCTCCCGCCACGATCGACGCGCTCGGCCCCGACTTCGACGTGCGCAACGTCGACGGGACCGACCGCCCCGCGCTGCTCTCGGCTCTCGCCGACGCGCACGCCGTGCTCGTGCGCTCGGCCACCAAGATCGACGCCGAGGCTCTCGCGGCCGCGCCGGTCCTGAAGGTCGTCGCGCGCGCCGGCGTCGGACTCGACAACGTCGACATCAAGTCGGCGACGGCCGCGGGCGTCATGGTCGTCAACGCGCCGACGTCGAACATCATCTCGGCAGCCGAGCTCACCGTGGGGCACGTGCTCAGCCTCGCGCGCCACATCCCGGCCGCCCACTCGTCGCTCGCCCAGGGGCTGTGGAAGCGCAGCTCGTTCACCGGCACCGAGCTGTTCGAGAAGACGATCGGCATCATCGGCCTCGGCCGCATCGGTGCCCTCATCGCGGCACGCCTGCAGGCGTTCGACATGCGCGTGATCGCGTACGACCCGTATGTCACCGCGACGCGCGCGCAGCAGCTCGGCGTGCAGCTCGTCACGCTCGACGAGCTCCTCGAGCAGAGCGACTTCGTGACGATCCACATGCCGAAGACCCCCGAGACCACCGGCATGATCGGCACCGAGCAGCTGCGTCGCATGAAGAAGACGGCCTACGTCATCAACGTCGCGCGCGGTGGACTCATCGATGAGGACGCCCTGTACGACGCGCTCACCTCGGGGGAGATCGCCGGAGCCGGCCTCGACGTCTTCTCGACCGAACCCCCCGCCGAGGGCGGTCCGGCCCGGAAGCTGCTCGACCTGCCGAACGTCGTGGTCACCCCCCACCTCGGTGCCAGCACCGAAGAGGCGCAGGAGAAGGCCGGCGTGTCCGTGGCGCGCTCGGTCAAGCTCGCCCTCGAGGGCGATCTGGTCCCGGATGCCGTCAACGTCGCCGGTGGCGCGATCGACCCGTTCGTGCGCCCCGGTATCGCGCTGGTCGAGATGTTGGGTCAGTTCTTCAGCGGACTCGCCGACAGCGCACTGTCGAGCCTCGACATCGAGGTGCGCGGCGAGCTCGCCGAGTACGACGTGAGCGTGTACCGCCTCGCCGCGCTGAAGGGCATCTTCAGCCGCATCGTCAGCGAGACGGTCTCGTACGTCAACGCGCCGCTGTTCGCGGAGCAGCGCGGCGTCGAGACCCGTCTCGTCGTCGAGTCGGAGAGCCCGCTCTACCGCAACATCACGATCCTGCGGGGCACGCTCGCGGACGGATCGACCCTCGAGGTCGCCGGCACACTCGCGGGAACGCGCATGGTGCCGAAGGTCGTCGGGATCAACGGGTACGAGATCGAGGTGCCGATCGAGGCGCACCACATCGTCATGCGCTACGCCGACCGTCCCGGCATCGTCGCCATCTACGGACAGAAGCTGGGCGACGCGGGCATCAACATCGCGGGTCTTCAGGTCGCCCGTCCGGATGCCACGGGCCGCGCCCTCTCGGTCCTCACGGTCGACTCGCCGGTGTCCGACGAGATCCTCGACGCGATGCGCCAGGCGGTGAACGCGGATCTCTTCCGTCAGATCGAGATCGTCGAGAGCTGACGTCCTGAGCAGTACCGGGGGAGGGGGTCGCGGGAGCGGCCCCCTCCTCTCGTATCTCTGCGACGCTGCCCCGACGCTCGGCCTCCGTCGCTTGCACGCGGGGCGAGGTGC